>NZ_FUXU01000056.1 GCF_900167155.1 Enterovibrio nigricans DSM 22720
ATCATGGTACTAATGGTGGACTGTCACCGAATGAATACGAAAGACAGTATTATCAGAAGCTTGAAAGTGTATAGAGTTCTGGGGTCTTACCAGGGGAAATCAAAGGAGACGAGCTCAAACTGAGTCACCAAATTAACCTGAACTTCTTCAATGGGAAGATTGATGAAGTGGATTTATACCACCAAATGAAGCAATGGCTCACGGCTAAAATTGCTACTAAAGAAGTGTCTCCAGACTTACACGACATTGTCACGGAAGCATAGAGATTGAGATTATCTAAACAGAAAGGTCACGCCGCTGTGTATTCACTACCCTTGTTGTTGGTAGGGAGTCTGTGTGCTTATCTGTTTGGTCACATGTCGACGGTGATACCTGCTGGCGGGCCTGTACCATACGTTTTTGTCTCGATGTTCATATTTCCGATAGCTGTTATATGGCCTCTCCTCAAAGACCTTACAGAACTCCAAGAGCTCGGTACTATCACACAAACAGAGCGTTCTCGCTTACGCAGCCTCATCAATGATGCACAGCGTTACCTCAAAACCAGCGCGTACCTACTGTTATTCTTTGGCGTAACGACAGGGACGATGCTCTACCTCGTCGTTATCCAACAGCTAGAAGCTCGGCTTGCACTGAGTTGTATCGGTTTTTTTATCGGCTGTAGTGTATGCATATTCGCTTTTCTAGTGAACATTCGCTTAAGAGTACAAAACTACAAGTCTACCGTTGCTAGCAGAGCAGAAGAGCTCAAGCAATCCAAGAGGTTGATCAAACGACTCAGCAACTCTAAAGAGTAGACATAAAAGCGGAGTTCGCGTTAAGAGCTCTGCTTTTCTCTGGTCAGCTACAAACCAACCTATCTCACTACATTCTCATAATTTACCTAGAACGTATCACAGGACGTTTTTGGCGATTCTTTGTAATAGTCGAAGTCAAGTTAGGTAAAGCAAGGCTATAGGGTAGCTCTAAAACGCGCGGAAAGAAGCACTGTGAGGCTTTCTCTGCTTGGGCCAATAGAATCCTTGAATGGGCTTCAGAAAGCCTTAGAAAGTGATGTAGGGAAGATTTTTTATATAAAACAATTGAGGACTACCAAGCGATTAAACTCAGTAGTCCTCAACGGTAGAGCTATGCAGACCACAATCAAGTAAAACTAGGCTGTATTATCGAGATATTAAACGTGATACATTCCGTTCAACAAAACGTGTCACGCAGCACCTTAAGTGATTGATTTTAATGGACTGCAAATTGGGGTGGATACTTACATCATTCCGCCCATGCCACCCATACCGCCCATATCAGGCATCGCAGGGCCGTCTTGTTTTGGCTGCTCAGTTACCATGGCTTCAGTCGTGATCATAAGACCAGCTACAGATGCCGCGAACTGAAGTGCAGAACGAGTAACTTTGGTTGGATCCAAAATACCCATTGCGATCATGTCGCCATATTCACTCGTTGCGGCGTTGTAACCGTAGTTACCTTCACCCGCCTTAACATTGTTCGCAACAACAGAGTCTTCGTCACCCGCGTTCAATGCGATTTGACGAATAGGAGCTTCCATTGCACGCAGTGCAACACGAATACCTACATTTTGCTCTTCGTTGTCACCTTGCAGGTTAACAACTTTGCTTGCTGCGCGAATAAGTGCAACACCACCACCGGCAACCACGCCTTCTTCAACTGCTGCACGCGTTGCGTGCAGAGCATCTTCTACGCGGTCTTTCTTCTCTTTCATTTCAACTTCAGTTGCTGCACCAACTTTGATTACCGCAACACCGCCAGCCAATTTAGCCACGCGCTCTTGCAGTTTCTCTTTGTCGTAATCTGACGTTGCATCTTCGATTTGTTGACGAATTTGAGATACGCGACCTTTGATTGACGCTTCATCACCAGCGCCATCAATGATGGTGGTATTTTCTTTGGTGATAGAGATGCGCTTCGCTTGGCCTAGATCTTCCAGCGTCACTTTCTCTAGTTCCATGCCGATCTCTTCAGAGATAACAGTACCTGCAGTCAGTGTCGCGATGTCTTGTAGCATTGCTTTACGACGGTCACCGAAACCAGGTGCTTTTACTGCAGCCACTTTCACGATGCCACGCATGTTGTTAACAACCAGCGTTGCCAGTGCTTCACCTTCAACGTCTTCTGCGATGATCAGCAGTGGACGAGAAGACTTCGCGACGGCTTCTAGCGTCGGCAGCAATTCACGGATGTTTGATACTTTCTTATCAACAAGCAGGATGAATGGGCTTTCCAGATCAACAGAACCTGATTCTTGGTTGTTGATGAAATAAGGAGACAGGTAACCACGGTCGAACTGCATACCTTCAACCACATCCAGCTCGTCTTGCAGAGACTGACCTTCTTCTACGGTGATAACACCGTCGCGGCCTACTTTTTCCATTGCTTCAGCAATGATGTTACCGACAGTTTCATCCGAGTTTGCAGAGATCGTACCAACCTGTGCAATTGCTTTGGTGTCCGCACAAGGAACTGACAGTGCTTTCAACTCTTCAACAGCAGCAACAACAGCTTTGTCGATACCGCGCTTAAGATCCATTGGGTTCATGCCTGCAGCAACAGCTTTCAGACCTTCAGCAATGATTGCCTGTGCCAGTACAGTTGCGGTTGTGGTGCCGTCACCCGCTGCGTCGTTTGCTTGAGACGCAACTTCTTTAACCATTTGTGCGCCCATGTTCTGGAATTTGTCTTCCAGTTCAATTTCGCGCGCAACAGATACACCATCTTTAGTAATGACTGGAGCACCGAATGATTTGTCCAGTACAACGTTACGGCCTTTAGGACCCAACGTTACTTTTACTGCGTTAGCCAGAACGTTTACACCTTCTAGCATTTTTGTACGAGCATCATTGCCAAACTTAACGTCTTTAGCTGCCATTTCTCTCTTCCTTTTTAAATCTGTTCTTCAGTGATGAAATAGTAATTACTCAACGATAGCCATGATGTCGTTTTCAGACAGGATCAGGACTTCCTTACCATCGATTTTTTCAGTCTTGGTGCCGTAGCCTTCAGAGAAGATGACGGTGTCGCCAACTTTTACGTCCAATGGCTGAATGTTACCGCTTTCTAGCACACGGCCTTTACCTACTGCCAGTACAACGCCACGCGTTGATTTCTCTGCAGCTGAACCAGTTAAAACGATGCCACCAGCAGATTTTGATTCAACTTCCTGGCGTTCAACGATTACTCGATCGTGTAGTGGACGAATGTTCATTGGTCGTCTCCTGAATAAATGTAGTGATCCATGTGAAAAATAGAAAAGGAAACTGCCACGTTTTGCAGTGTTCCGAAATCTGTATAACCCTATCAACCATTCGCTGATGGGCTTAAAGCAATTTGGGTATAAAGTGGGGATGGGTTATCTCAATCCCAAGGGGCATAAAGCAAATTTTTTCCTTTTTTTTGGCCAATACCTTTTGCTCCATCACATTCTATGGATTAGGGTAGCCGTGCCTTGGTTTTTCAAGGATCTATTCTGTCATATCCCCAAGCAAACTAAATATGCAGGGTACAACACCATTTATATTCACTTCCTCTCATAGAAGCCAATGCTGAGAGTGGTATGAAAGACAAGCACGGCCTGCTGTCAGGCTCAATAGATCAGACGCTTAAAAACATGACGATCCCAATGGTCTTTGGGCTTATTGCCATTCTTGCTTTTAATCTGGTCGACACCTTTTTTATTTCTTTGCTAGGTACAGATGCACTGGCCGCCATCAGTTTTACCTTCCCAATAACCTTTGCAGTTAACTGTATCACGATGGGGATAGGAGTAGGCCTGTCAACAGGCGTTGCCCGACTACTCGGTCAAAACGCACAACGAGAAGCGGCGCGCGTATCTGGTCATGGTGTTATTCTGGCGATCCTCCTTGTTGTTATCGCCAGCATGATCGGCCTTGCCACGATCGACCCACTTTTCACCCTACTCGGCGCACATGAGCGGTTACTACCACTGATCCACGAATACATGAGCGTGTGGTACTTAACCATCCCGCTTTTGGTTATTCCCATGGCTGGTAACTCTGCTATTCGTGCAACGGGCGATACCAAAACCCCCGCGAAGATCATGGTACTCGCAGGTATGATCAATGGACTTCTTGACCCGTTACTCATCTTTGGACTTGGCCCATTTCCCGAATTAGGCGTTCAAGGTGCTGCAATTGCCAGCGCGATCAGTTGGGCTGGTGCACTTGTGGGATCGTTGTATGTGCTTATCAAACGCGACAGGTTATTGGCTTGGCCTTCACCTCGCAGCCTTTTGCAAGATTGGAAAGACATACTGTCGATAGGTACGCCTGCGGCGATGTCGAATGCACTGAACCCAATCTCCGGCGCCATTCTCATGGCGCTGCTTGCGAGCCAGGGTACCACCAGTGTTGCCGCCTATGGTGCGGCGCAGCGTGTTGAGTCATTACTGTTGATAGTGATGATGGCTCTGACGTCAGCGTTAACCCCTATCATGGCGCAAAACTTTGGTGCAGGAAATCCAACCCGCGCTTTTGCGGCACTCTTTCGCGCAATGCGCTTCTCCATTGTCTTCCAGCTCATGATCTTTATCGCAATGGTGCCACTTAGTCTGCCGATCGCCTCGATGTTTAGCCAAGAAACTGTCGTTCAGAACAAACTCTGGCACTACCTGATTGTGGTTCCCGCCAGCTACGGCATGCAGGGTGTGATGATGATGTTAGTGAGCGCGTTGAACGCGATGAAAAAGCCTGTGACCGCATTCGTGATGAACCTGATGCGCCTTTTTATCCTGCTTTTGCCTATGGCATGGCTGGGTAGCTTATTTGATGGTACCGAAGGTATGTTTATCGGTATAGCTGTTGCCAATACCATTGCTGGTATTATTGCTTATGCGGTCGCAGTATCCCTTAGACGCCAGTTGCTTGTTGATAAAGCAATCGCGAAAAAGACCTAAGTTAACTCGTAGGAGCGAGCTTGTAGCGCATCCAATGCTTGATACAGTGTCTGATACTGCTCATTGGACAATCCGTCCAGCATGGCGCGTTCCCACTCTAATACTTTTGGCACCACCTGCGCATACAGCGCGTTACCTGATTCTGATAATCTGACAATGGCGGCGCGTTGATCGTCTTCATGTACCGCTCTTTCAACCAAACGCTTTGCTTCCAATCGGGACAATATTCTCGACACCTTCACTTTATCCAGTCGTGTTTCCTTCGCTAAGTCCCTTGATATAACACCATCACGCGCCCCTAACGACGCTATCACGCGCCATTCTGGGCGTGAAATACCAAACTCCCCCTCGTAGCGAGAAGCCAGACTGTCCGCCACCAGCTCCGCAGTTTGCACCAACTTGTACGGTAAAAAATTATCCAGCGACAGCAACTGTAAACTCATAGCTCTCCTTGTTTTCCTCTGAAATTTGCATTCTGAGCAATCTAACCAATACTCAAAATATAGTTACATTTGAAACTATCTGCCGATTTATTCACTTCATCTGTGCAGGAGAGCAACATGAGAAAGTGGTTTTCATTCCCACTCGTAGAGGGAGAAGCGTCCCGACAAGCCCACTGTGACTTGCCAGACGGTACGTTTGAGAGGGAGTGCGGAAAAGAAGGGTTTTTCGGCCCCGCAACCCATATGTATCACCGGCATGCGCCAACGGGATGGACTGAGTGGGAGGGCGAACTGCGTCCTCATGCCTTCGACACAAACAAAGTGAAATGCATCACTGACAATCCTATGACTGCCCCCGTCTTGCTTTCAAACTCCAATGTCCGAGTAAGGATATGGCGATGTGAAACAGAAATGGATTATCTTGTCAGAAACGGCGACGGTGACGATTGCCTATTCGTGCATCAAGGGGAAGGATCTCTTTACTGTGATTACGGCCATCTTCGTTTCACTGAAGGGGACTACCTTATTATTCCCCGTTCTACCAACTGGCGTTTGGAACCCGATTCGCCCGTAATATTGCTGATGATTGAAGCCACACATGGATCGTATTTGTCTGCAGAAAAAGGGATCGTCGGCGATCATGCCATGTTTGATCCCGCCGTGTTAGCGCACCCAAAGATCGACGATGCCTTTATCGCCCAGCGAGACGAAGTAAAAAGCTGGAACGTCTACTTAAAATCAAGAAATGCACTCAACCGCATAACGTATCCCTTCAACCCGCTCGATGCTGTCGGTTGGAAAGGAAATCTCACTGTCTTTAAGCTCAATTGGCGCGATATCCGCCCGCTTATGAGCCATCGCTACCACCTTCCGCCTTCGGCACACACCACATTTGTCGCACAGGGCTTTGTCATTTGTACCTTTGTTCCTCGCCCCATTGAATCCGACCCTAGTGCGCTCAAGGTGCCCTTCTACCACAACAACGACGATTACGATGAAGTCACTTTCTACCACAAAGGTGAATTCTTCAGCCGCGACAATATTCATCCCGGTATGGTGACGCACCACCCTTGCGGATTTCCGCACGGCCCTCATCCCAAAGCTTTTGCCGCTGGTGCCAAAGCCGTGAAGAAAGAGACCGATGAAGTCGCCGTGATGATTGATACACGCATGCCACTTGATTTAGGTGACGCAGCCAAACAAACAGAATTGAAGGACTATGTCCTGTCATGGCGCCCCCCCCTACCGCCTGACAGCGAATAACGAAACAAGGAGTGAACAATGAAACTGGCCTCATTGAAACATCGCCGAGACGGAAAGTTAATCTTGGTATCCCGCGATTTACAGCAAGCCGTTGATGCGTCTGATATTGCTTTCACCTTGCAAGATGCACTTGATGACTGGGATACGCTCTCCCCGCTGCTTCAAGCCCGATATGACGCGTTAAATAACAATAAAGTAGCCGGACGATTTCCATTTAATCCCAAAGACTGTGCATCCCCTTTGCCCCGCGCGTTTCAATGGGCAGACGGCAGCGCGTACGTCAACCATGTTGAACTGGTGCGAAAAGCCCGCGGCGCAGACATGCCGGAGAGTTTCTGGACGGATCCTTTGATGTATCAAGGCATGTCAGATCGTTTTCTGGCCCCTAACGATGACATCGTACTTTGTGATGAAGCCTGGGGCTGTGACTTTGAAGCGGAAGTGGCGGTGATCACTGGCGATGTACCAATGGCAACCAAGCCGCAAGAGGCTGGCCAGCACATCAAACTGCTGATGCTGGTCAACGACGTATCACTAAGAAATCTTATTCCCAGTGAATTGGCAAAAGGCTTTGGTTTCTTTCAATCCAAACCCGCATCGTCGTTTTCTCCGGTCGCTATCACACCAGATGAACTTGATGACACGTGGATACACCACAAAGTACATCGTCCACTCCACGTTCACCTTAACAGTGAACACTTTGGAGCCCCAGATGCTGGCATTGATATGACGTTCAATTTTGCCCAACTCGTTGCGCATGCAGCAAAGAGTCGATTCCTGTCGGCTGGTACCATTATCGGCTCCGGTACTGTCTCCAATTTAGATCGTTCAAAAGGATCTTGTTGCATAGCAGAGAGACGGATGTTGGAAATTCTGGAAGTAGGTTCGCCTAACACCCCCTTCTTGCACTACGGTGATAGGGTCAGCATCGAAATGTTTGACTCACAAGGACGTTCGATTTTCGGACGCATTGAGCAGGAAGTTGTCCCATTCGAGTAACAATGGAGAGGCGAGATGAAGCTCTTTGACTATAAGAACTCGTCCGCGTCCTACCGTGTTCGGATCGCCCTCAATTTGAAAGGACTGTGCTACCAAGCCCAGTCCATCTCATTGCTGGATAACGAACAAGGCAAAGACAACTACCGCGCACTCAATCCTTCTGGATTGGTGCCTACCTTGGTCGACAACGGGCAAGTGTTCACGCAATCACTGGCGATTATTGAATATCTGGAGGAGGCTTACCCTTCCCCATCGATTTTACCCGCCGATCGTGTCGCTCGTGCTAGGTGTCGCGCCATCGCGATGGATATCGCATGCGATATCCATCCGCTCAATAACCTTCGAGTTCTTCAGCACCTGACCGGCGCATTACACCACAGCGATGATGAAAAATTGCAGTGGTATCGGCACTGGGTATCTATCGGATTGGACGCTTTGGAAAAGAAACTGGAAAGCACCCAAAACACGTATTGTTGCGATTCGATTCCAACACTCGCCGATATCTGCCTGGTACCTCAACTGTTTAATGCGCGTCGGTTCTCCATCGACCTGACCCCTTACCCTACCCTAATAGAAATA
Source organism: Enterovibrio nigricans DSM 22720 (assembly GCF_900167155.1). GTDB lineage: Bacteria > Pseudomonadota > Gammaproteobacteria > Enterobacterales > Vibrionaceae > Enterovibrio > Enterovibrio nigricans. Next base: position 8,227 of record NZ_FUXU01000056.1, read on the forward strand.
GAACAGCGCTGCCAAGCTCTGCCCGAGTTTGCAAAAGCGCACCCAGACAATGTTTAGGAGAAAGCATGTCACAAGAGCCACTTTGGCGACCGAGCTCAACACGACTCGCCAATGCAAACCTGACGGACTTCATGGATGTGATAAACCGTCAATACAACGAAAAGCTTGTTAACTTCGCCCAGCTGTATGATTGGTCTATTTCTAACAACGCACTCTTTTGGTCTGAACTCTGGTCATTTTCTAACGTCGTGGGTGAACGTGGCGCACGCATTGTGGATATCCCAGACAGTGACCCGCACCAACACAGTCGTTGGTTTCCCGATGCGCAGTTAAACTTCGCCGAAAACTTGCTGCAATGGGCCAATGACATGCCAGAAAAAGACGCCATTGTTTTTTCTGGCGAAGATGAGATTGCGACAACCTTATCTTGGCAAGAGCTGGTTCGCCAAGTAGGTTGTATTGCCCACTACTTACGAGCCGCGGGTGTTGAAAAGGGCGATGTCGTTGCTGGATACTTGCCAAATATTGCTGAAACGGTTGTTGCAATGCTTGCTACCTCCTCTTTGGGGGCGATCTGGACATCAACATCGCCCGATTTCGGTATCGACAGCGTGCTCGACCGTTTTGGCCAAACCCAGCCCAAAGTCCTTTTCACCACCGACGCCTATCATTACAACGGCAAGTCACACGACAACCTCACCAAGGCACGCGCTGTTCAACTGGGCGTGGAAAACCTAACTCACATGGTGGTCGTCCCCTATGTCGGTGGCGCTGAACTTACTGTTGATGAAGATGATTGGCTGGATTTACTCAACACCGACGCTCCGCCACTTCGTTTCACCTCTGTTGGTTTCAACGATCCCTTATATGTTCTGTACTCCTCTGGCACAACAGGCAAGCCAAAATGCATCATTCATAGCGTCGGGGGCATGCTACTTAACCACCTTAAAGAGCACCAATTACATTCCGATGTGAAAGTCGGCGATCGCGTATTCTACTTCACTACCTGTGGTTGGATGATGTGGAACTGGCTTGCCAGCGCTCTAGCAAGTGGTGCCACGCTAGTGCTGTTTGATGGCTCACCTTTCTATCCTGACGCCGGCGTACTCTGGCGGCTCACAGACACTCAAAAAGTCACCTTGTTTGGCACATCTGCCAAGTATCTAGAGGCATTGGAGAAACAACACTACTGCCCCGAAAAAGAACATTCGCTCTCTACGCTTCGTACACTTTGCTCTACAGGCTCAGTACTCGCGCCCGAGCAGTTTGATTTTGTGTATACGACCATCAAACAGGATTTGCAGCTAAGTTCCATTGCCGGCGGCACTGACATCTGCGGGTGCTTTGTTTTAGGTAGCCCTATTTCCCCAGTTTATAGTGGCCAAAGTCAGGTTCGTGGACTCGGGTTAGCCGTCAACGTGTTTAACACTGACGGGCTGCCAATAACGGAAGAAAAAGGTGAGTTGGTGTGTTGTAACAGCTTCCCGAATCAACCTGTGGGTTTTTGGAATGATGACAGTGGTGAGCGATACCACAACGCTTACTGGGCAAAGATGGAAGATATCTGGTTCCACGGCGATTATGTCGAACTGACTCAAGAAGGCGGCATGGTGTTCTTCGGACGTTCAGATGCCATATTGAATCCCGGCGGTGTACGCATTGGAACAGCGGAAATCTACCGCCACGTGGATCAGCTTGATGAAATCTTAGATTCAGTGGTCATTGGACAAGACTGGATGAGTGATGTTCGCGTCGTGCTGTTCGTAAAACTACGATCAGGTGTAACGCTAGACGAAGAACTACAACGGAAAATCCGTTCAACGATCAAGGTAAGTTGCACGCCAAGACACGTACCCGCCAAGATAGTGACAGTGACCGACATCCCGAGAACCAAATCGGGCAAGCTAGCAGAACTCGCGGTGAGGGATGTGGTGCATGGCCGAGAGGTGGCACAACTCAGTGCACTGGACAATCCGGAGTCACTGGAGCAATACAAAAACCGCCAAGAGCTTAAGACATAACTGACTGACCCATCAAAAAAGCCAACCTGTCGGTTGGCTTTTTACTTATCTCTTATTTCAGGCGATTACGATCATCGTCGTTCTTTTTCTCAAATTCACCTTCAAAGGTATTGCCGCCTTGAGAGCTATCGCGAAATGGCCCTTGATTAAAGGGGTCATTGCCCTGTGGTCCCTGTTGTTGGAACCCGCTTTGGAAATTCGCCACTTTCACTTTACTCATCAACTGTTTCGCCAACCAAGCACGAGGCCAAGGCAAGAGCACTGCCATCCCCATGGCATCAGTCATAAATCCAGGGGTTAGCAGCAAGACACCCGCTACCGCCAGCATAATACCTTCAACGATCTGTTGCGCTGGCAACTCGCCTTGCTGAAGGCGTTGTTGAACTGTTAGCAAGGTTTGTAAACCTTGGCTCCGCACCAATGATGCCCCCACGACTGCAGTCAACAAAATCAAGCCCACGGTAGGCCAAAGCCCTAACACACCGCCAACTTGGATAAACAAGGCAATCTCAATAACAGGAACAGTGATGAACATCAGTAGCAAAATAGGAAACACAGCAATACCTCTTTTAATCTTCCTTTGCATCATACCATTGGTTTGTGCAGTTTTGAGGAAGCTTTGGTGTGAAGATGTGTCACAGCGTGAAAGGATAAGTGTATGAATATTATTAGACAGTTAACAATGCGTGAGCCGAATCAGTAAGATAAAGATCGTGATCACAGATCCTTGCAAATCGTGCTTATTAATCTCAAATGGTGATCTCACTCATGTTTTTGCTGTAACGTACGAGTAGAATCGCCTTCATTACGTCGGGTACAAAAAACTGGATACCCAGGCCAAACTCTCTGATGAATGGACTCTACAGCGAATTTGTTGGCTAACAAAATAACCAATATAAGATTCATTTTAGGGCCATATCATGTCACAAACAATTGATTTCGAAAAAAATCTGGCAAACCCTGTTATCGCTACGCGTATTGAAGAAGACCTGCTTGGCGAACGCCACGTACCGGCAGATGCGTATTACGGCATTCATACTCTTCGCGCTGTTGAAAACTTCAATATTTCAAACACCACTATCTCTGATGTACCAGAGTTTGTTCGCGGCATGGTCTTTACCAAAAAAGCGGCTGCGATGGCAAACAAAGAGCTAGGGGTGATCCCTGCCGACGTGGGCGATTACATTGTTAAAGCATGTGACCTGATTTTGGAAACGGGCAAGTGCATGGATCAGTTCCCTTCTGACGTATACCAAGGTGGTGCAGGTACGTCGGTGAACATGAATGCAAACGAAGTCATTGCCAACCTTGCGCTTGAGCTGATGGGCAAAGAGAAAGGTGACTATGACGTGGTTAACCCAAATGACCACGTGAACAAGAGCCAATCAACCAACTGTGCGTACCCTACTGGCTTCCGTGTAGCGGTTTACAACAGCATCCTGAAACTGGTCGATTCTATCACTTACTTGCAAGGCGAGTTTGCAGCCAAAGGCACTGAGTTTAGTGGCATCTTGAAAATGGGCCGTACGCAGTTGCAAGACGCTGTACCTATGACTGTGGGTCAAGAGTTCAATGCCTTCGCTGTACTTCTGAAAGAAGAAGTAAAAAACCTGAAATACACCGCTGAACTGTTGCTCGAAGTTAACTTGGGTGCGACCGCTATCGGTACAGGCTTGAATGCAGCGGCTGGCTACCAGCAACTGGCGGTTTTACGCCTGGCCGAAGTAACTGGCCTAAACTGCACGCCAGCAGAAGATCTGATCGAAGCCACCTCTGACTGTGGTGCGTATGTGATGGTTCACAGTGCGCTGAAACGTTTAGCGGTGAAACTGTCGAAGATCTGTAATGACTTACGTTTACTGTCTTCAGGCCCTCGCTCAGGCTTCAACGAAATCAACCTGCCAGAGATGCAGGCGGGTTCTTCTATCATGCCAGCGAAAGTAAACCCTGTTATCCCAGAAGTGGTTAACCAAGTTTGCTTTAAAGTTATCGGCAACGACACCACTGTGACCTTCGCAGCAGAAGCAGGCCAGCTTCAGTTGAACGTCATGGAGCCAGTGATTGGTCAGGCACTGTTCGAGTCTATCGAGATTCTGGCCAATGCATGTGTGAACCTCGGAGAGAAGTGCGTTAACGGCATCACTGTGAACAAAGAAATCTGCGAGAGCTTTGTTTTCAACTCAATCGGTATCGTGACGTATCTAAACCCATTCATCGGTCATCACGAAGGTGATATCGTCGGTAAAATTTGCGCAGAAACCGGCAAGAACGTACGCGACGTGGTGCTGGAGCGCGGCCTACTGACTGAAGAGCAGTTAGATGACATCTTCTCTATCGATAACCTGATGCACCCGCAATACAAAGCAAAACGCTACAACTAATTCGACACAATATGGGTACTCAATGAGTACCCATTTTTTTACCTCTGTGCAACACCCATTCCGTGTTACATTAAGCGCCCATTTTTTGACAAAGAACCCCCAAGCCCGAAAGTCCAAACGAAGAGACTTTTTTCGACGTTTTTGCGCTCTAAAATCCACACATATCTCATGATGAATAAGACCGCATTGCTTTGAAGATAGTGGCTCCGTTTGTTTTTTACTTTTATAGCTTTAACAGGAGTATTCCATGATTGCATTGGAGTTGTTCGTCGTACTCGCCTTTATTTTTATTGGCGCACGTATCGGCGGTATCGGTATTGGTCTTGCGGGCGGAGCAGGCGTCATCGTCCTTTCGCTATTTTTAGGCATGCCCACCAGCCAAACCTACATCCCCATCGACGTCATCCTGATCATCATGTCAGTGATCACCGCTATTGCAGCAATGCAGGTTGCTGGTGGTCTCGATTGGCTGGTAGAAAAAGCAGAAAACTTTCTCCGTAAGAACCCAAAACACATCACGTTTTACGCCCCTATCGTAACCTACCTGATGACCTTGATGGCCGGAACAGGCCACACAGCATTTTCCACGCTTCCCGTGATTGCTGAAGTTGCCAAAGAGCAAGGGATTCGTCCATCACGCCCTTTGTCTATCGCTGTTGTCGCATCACAAATTGCGATTACTGCTTCTCCAATTTCTGCCGCCGTGGTTTTCTTTTCAGGTGTCCTTGATCCAATGGGCGTGGATTACCTGACCTTATTGGCGATCTGCATTCCAACCACGTTCATTGCATGTATGGCTGGTGCTTTTGTTGCGAATTTCATGGGCTGTGAACTGAAAGATGATCCCGTCTATCAAGAGCGTTTAGCGAAAGGGCTTATCAAACTTCAAGGCGAAACTAAGCGAGAGATCGCGCCAACAGCCAAAAAAGCGACCTTCATATTTCTGGCGGCGATCATCTTGGTTGTCGCCTATGCTGCCGCTATCTCGGACTCTACCGGTTTGATTGATAACCCGACGCTTGGCCGTAACGAAGCCATCATGACCTTTATGCTGGCGGCGGCAACCTTGATCGTAGGTTTGACTGGCATCGATGCGTCAAAGATCCCGTCGGCACCAACCTTCCGCTCAGGCATGACCGCGTGTGTCTGTGTACTGGGTGTCGCATGGCTGGGTTCAACCTTCGTCAATGGTCACGTTGAAGGCATCAAAGACGTAGCAGGTTCACTGCTTCAGGACTACCCATGGATGTTGGCGCTGGTGTTGTTTTTCGCGTCCATGCTGTTGTATTCACAAGGTGCAACCACGGTTGCTCTCATGCCCGCAGCCCTTGCTATTGGGGTAGCACCATTGACGGCGATCGCCTCGTTTGCAGCCGTCAGCGCACTGTTTGTGTTACCCACTTACCCAACCTTGCTGGCTGCGGTTGAAATGGATGACACCGGTTCAACGCGTATCGGCAATTTGGTCTTCAATCACCCGTTCTTTGTGCCAGGTGTCGTGACTATCACGACAGCCGTTGCGTTAGGTTTTGTGGTTGGTGGTCTCGTCTTGTAATCTCAGTTACCCCATCTTACAACGCGAGCCCTTTTCTTTTTCTGCTTTTTTGTATTCTTCGGGAAACGATTTCGGGCTACTCCGGTCTCAATGATATAGTTCCGTTAACGCTTTGTATAAACCAATTTGAAGAAGGCTATGTCGACAATAGGCACACGATTATTCGCGATTTTTGCGCTGGCACTGTGTAGTGCTCTCCCTGCGAAAGCTGAGTTTTCGCTGTTCAATAGCTCCGCATCTCAGGTAGGAAATGCCCCCGCATTCGTGCCTGTTGATCAGGCTTTTCCCTTTAACTTCACGCAGCAAGGCAACAGGGTGTACCTAGACTGGCAGGTCTTACCTGGGTACTACCTTTATCAAGACAAAATCAACGTCGCCCCAAGTGCAGATGCTCAAGTCGGGGCACTGGAGATGCGTCATGGCCAGCCTTATCACGACGAATTCTTTGGTGAAGTCTCCATCTACAAACAGCCTCTGACCGTCACGGTTCCTTTACTGAAATCGACAGACAACGCCTCGCTTACCGTGACTTATCAAGGCTGCGCCGAAGCTGGATTCTGCTACCCACCAGAGTCAATCACAGTACCGTTATACGCAATCTCTGGCGCAGCATCTGATTCTGGAGAGGCGCCAAACAAAGCAACACCTGCAGCCGCCAATGAACAACGCCAAGCCGCGTCAATCACTACAAGCAAATCAACACAGACAGACAATCGCTCACAAACAGAGGTAGGCAGCCTGAGCGAAAATTGGTGGCAACCTCTGCTGTTTTTGGGTCTCGGCATTGGCCTTGCTTTCACCCCTTGTGTGTTGCCCATGTACCCCATCCTGACCGGGATTGTGTTGGGTGGCGGCAAGAAAACCCACGGCCAGACGTTTCGGCTCTCATTGCTTTACGTGCAAGGTATGGCGCTCACCTATACCTTGTTGGGTTTGGTGGTCGCATCCGCGGGGCTTCAATTTCAGGCCGCGTTCCAACATCCATATGTACTGATCGGGTTGAGCGGGCTGTTTGTACTGCTCGCAATGTCGATGTTTGGCGTGTTTAGCCTGCAATTACCTGCCAGCCTTCAAACCAAACTGAGTGAAATGAGTAACCAGCAAAAAGGCGGCAGTAACCTTGGTGTTTTCGCCATGGGTGCCATCTCCGGTTTAATCTGTTCTCCGTGTACAACCGCCCCCCTTTCAGGTGCATTACTGTACGTTGCACAAAGTGGCGACCTGCTGACAGGAGCTGTCACGCTTTACGCACTCGCTGTGGGAATGGGCATTCCGCTGATCTTGGCGGCCATGTTCGGAAACAAGCTTTTGCCAAAAGCAGGGGCCTGGATGGATCGCGTGAAAACCTTCTTTGGTTTAATTCTGCTGGCCGCGCCTATCTTCCTGCTCGAACGTCTGCTTCCAGAAACAATCAGTGTTTGGCTATGGGCAGCGTGGATGCTGGTATCTCTCGGCTGGCTGTATCATATCAGCCGTACACTCCAGCCAGGCAAACTTGCCAGTGCTTTGGGCATCATCGCGATACTGGGCTTGAGCGGAGGCGCGGTTTATAGCTATAACGCCCTGTTTACCACCAGCGCGAAAGCAGAGGTGCCCTCGGTAGACTTCATCAAGATATCAACAATCGACGAATTAAACCGCGAGCTAGCCGCCGCAAAAGAAGCGGGAAAGCCCGTCATGCTAGATTTCTACGCGGACTGGTGTGTGGCATGTAAAGAGTTTGAAAAATATACCTTCCACAATGCAAACGTCGCCCCAGAGCTACAAAGGTTCGTATTACTTCAAGCAGATGTCACGGCAAACCGCCCTCAAGACATCAAGCTTCTCATGTCACTCAACGTGCTGGGGCTTCCAACGTTGGACTTTTGGGATGCCAACGGCGAGCCACTTCCAGCAGCAAGGCTGACCGGTTTTATGAAAGCCAACCCATTCCTCAAGCATCTTGAACAAAATCAGTTGATTAAATCTGAAGGCTAATTGCAAACAAACTTGATCCCCCCGACATTGCCCACAAATGGCGGGGGATCAAGCTCTTACTTCCCGCTTATGCAAATTGATCAATCCACCGCTGAGTGTTAGCGTTTTTGTTAAAGAGGTATTAACGAATTCGCTATGGACGCTCACTACACCATTGTCATCGCTGATGATCATCCGTTGTTTCGCAATGCACTGTTTCAATCCGTGCATATGGCGATTAGTGGTGCCAATCTGTTAGAAGCTGACTCTCTCGACAGCCTCAAAGCGCTGCTTGAGAAAGAAGCTGATATCGATCTCCTGTTGCTGGATTTAAAAATGCCCGGCGCTAACGGTATGTCCGGTCTAGTCCAACTTCGCGCGCAATACCCTGAACTGCCTATTGTGGTTGTGTCTGCCAGTGAAGAAGCATCTGTCGTTCGCCAAGTCAAAAATAATGGCGCGGTTGGCTTTATACCCAAATCTAGTGATATGCGTGAGCTTGTGAACTCTCTCAATACAATCCTTGAAGGCGAACCTTGTTTCCCTGCAGACATCGATTTCAGCGAAGCCAGTGAAGAAGAAACCTTGCTAGAAAAAATCGCGTCGTTGACCCCACAACAACACAAAGTGTTAAACATGCTGTCTGACGGCCTCCTTAACAAGCAAATTGCTTATGAATTAGCAGTATCAGAAGCCACCATCAAAGCGCATATGACGGCTATTTTCAGAAAGTTAGGCGTGAAAAACCGAACTCAGGCGGTAATCTTGCTGCAGCAGATCGATTCAAATTCATAAAAATCGTTTTTATTCTTCTCTAGATAACCCCACCGAACGATGCACCACTAATCCTAAAAATACACTGTCTTACCTGTTTTGAATGACGCATTGCACTCGTTGCAAAAAATCTCTTGCACTCTATCGTCGTGCGCTTTTCACCTTAGCCTAAAGGTTATTAGACCTTTGGCTAACTTAACATTCCATTAACAGCCCAATTAATTGTATACCGTCACATAAAACACTGAGTTGGCAGCATTTATACTAAAACCCCAATCGACTAAAGTTGCAGTGTTTCCTTGACGTAAGACTGCTACTGTCAGAGCGTAACAATCCGTTAACGTGTCTGATAAGAAGATGGCAATGGCGTTCGAAACAAAGGAACAGTCACAGGCCTACTGGAACAAAAACCTCAAATTAATGGTCATCCTGATGTCTATTTGGTTTGTCGTATCTTTCGGTTGTGGAATCCTGTTTGTAGACGCTCTGAATACCATTCAGATCGGTGGCTACAAACTTGGTTTTTGGTTTGCCCAGCAAGGCTCAATTTACGTCTTCCTCGGCATTATTTTCGTTTACGCGCGTCAAATGCGAAAGCTTGACCGCGAATTTGGCGTAGACGACGAATAAGGGGAAAGGAAGATGGATCTTAAAACGATTACCTACCTCGTCGTAGGCTTTACATTCGTCCTGTATATCGGTATCGCTATCTGGGCACGAGCAGGATCAACCAAGGAATTCTATGTCGCAGGCGGTGGTGTGCACCCTATCGCTAACGGCATGGCGACCGCTGCCGACTGGATGTCTGCAGCATCTTTCATCTCAATGGCTGGTCTTATTGCCTTCATGGGATACGGCGGCTCCGTATTCCTGATGGGTTGGACTGGTGGCTATGTTTTATTGGCTCTGCTACTTGCACCTTATCTGCGTAAATTTGGTAAATTCACCGTACCAGAGTTCGTTGGTGAGCGCTTCTACTCCAATACTGCCCGTGTTGTAGCTGTAATATGTCTGATCATCGCTTCTATTACCTACGTTATCGGTCAGATGAAAGGGGTGGGTGTTGCCTTTGGTCGCTTCCTCGAAGTGGACTACGACACTGGCCTTTATATTGGTATGACGATCGTATTCTTATACGCCGTAATGGGTGGTATGAAAGGGATCACGTATACCCAGATCGCACAGTACTGTGTACTAATCTTGGCATACACTATCCCAGCGGTATTTATCTCTCTGCAACTGACGGGTAACCCTCTGCCACAGCTTGGCCTTGGCGGGACCATGACAGGCACAGACCAATACTTGCTCGATCGGCTTGATCAGGTGGTGACAGAGCTTGGCTTTACCGAGTACACGACATCAGTACGTGGCGACACACTCAACATGTTTGTGTACACCATGTCTTTGATGATCGGTACTGCGGGTCTTCCTCACGTTATCATCCGTTTCTTCACCGTACCCAAAGTGCGTGATGCGCGTACATCCGCGGGTTGGGCACTGTTCTTTATTGCGATTTTGTACACCACAGCACCCGCTGTTGCTGCAATGGCTCGCTTGAACCTTATGGATACCGTTAATCCTGCCTCAGGCCAGAATCTCGCTTACGATGAACGTCCTGACTGGTTCAAGAACTGGGAAAAAACCGGCCTACTTGGCTTTGATGACAAGAACAACGACGGAAAAATCCAGTACACATCAGACTCTGCGACGAACGAACTGAAAGTTGACCGCGATATCATGGTTCTTGCGAACCCTGAAATTGCGAAACTGCCAAATTGGGTCATCGCGCTGGTTGCTGCTGGGGGGCTTGCAGCCGCACTCTCGACAGCCGCAGGTCTACTATTGGCGATATCCTCTGCGGTATCTCATGATTTGCTCAAAGGGGTATTACGTCCAAGCATTTCTGAGAAGAACGAGTTACTTGCCAGCCGGATAGCGATGGCAGTCGCGATAGGTCTTGCTGGTTATCTCGGCCTCAATCCACCCGGGTTCGCCGCAGGAACGGTGGCTCTCGCCTTCGGCTTGGCTGCATCCTCCATCTTCCCAGCGCTCATGATGGGTATCTTCTCGAAGACCATCAATAAGGAAGGTGCAATCGCCGGTATGATTGCTGGTATCAGTGTTACCTTGTTCTATGTGTTCCAACACAAAGGCATCCTGTTTGTTGCAGATTGGAAATTCCTGCAAGATTGGGGTAGCAACTGGTTCTTCGGTATTGAGCCAAATGCCTTTGGCGCAATCGGTGCCTTGTTCAACTTTGGTGTTGCTTACCTGGTTTCTCGTGTAACCGAAGAAACGCCACAAGAAGTGAAAGACTTGGTTGAGCACGTACGTGTACCTACAGGTGCAGGTGACGCTCAGTCGCACTAATAAGATGTTGGCTTTGCTAAGCGTCACGTAACCGCTAAAAAGCCCCGCCACGGGGCTTTTTTTATCTCTCAGCTAGGGTATTGTTTAGCTGTAAGCCCAAGGATGGAAGCGTACTACGCCTATAATTATGTTTAAAAACAAGCATGTGATTTTAGCGATGATCGTAGCGCCAATATTGGCCATCATCGCGTATTTTGGAATCGACCTTGCGGTCAGTGAAAAACCATTAGCAGCCAAAGAAGGAGAGACCTACAAACTCGCCGCGCGTTCAAATTGTCGTTACACCAGCGGACTATGTGCAATGGTAAATGGTGATTTCAAAATCGAGCTGCGCTCAGAAACTCTGACAGAGAACGCTGTTATCCTCAAATTGACGTCGGATTTCCCACTTGAAGGCGCAAAGATCAGTCTGATGCAAAACCAAGAACAGGCGGGATCTCCCATCAATATGGAAAAAAACAACGCGTCAGGTAAGGAATGGATGGTCGATCTGCCCGCACCAACAACAGAAGAAAGTAGACTCCAGCTTGTGGTGAAATCTCAAGGGACACTGTACTACGGTGAAGCACCAACCACGTTTGTGGAATACAAAACTTTCTTTACCGAAGAGCAGCAAAGTCAGTAAAGCACCAATCCTGTTTTTCTTTACACGAGATAGAGTTTGGCAGCTTTGAGCACCGCTGCCACTCTTGTCTCATGCTCTTGTTCGGTCAACCAAAAACTGACATCCATCCAACCATCCGTACCCATCATGGCCAGCTCCGTAAACTGTATGTCTGCGGTTAGTGGATCCCACAAACCTTCCGCTCGAATCAACCCAGCCTCTGTGTCTAATCGTGGTATCGAAAAAGCTTCCATGATCAATTTACCCCTGCTGAAGCAACGCCCTTAGTTTTATAGGTTTAACCGGTTTAGCGATGTAACTAAATCCTCGCTCTCGGATCATAAGTCGAGTTTCAGGCGTTCGGTCGGCTGTAATAATCGCGCCGATAAAATCATCACCCAGCAACTCTCGACACCGCTGTAAAATATCTAACCCGGTTAATGACGGCGCCAAATGATAATCACTGAGTATGACAGTAGGACGCCAACCACGCTCAAGCAAACCTACAACTTGTTCCATGTCTTCCGCCACCTCGACCTGACAACCCCAGCGCGTCAAGAGGCTTTCCATCCCAGTCAGGATGTCCTTTTCATTATCCACACAAAGCACATGCACCCCAGCCAAAGGTTCGGCATTTTTTATCGACGCTTCATCTTCAACGCGCGTGTCTCCTTGTAGAGGCATGACCGTTGCTCGGTGAGCGGTGATGGAAAATATCGTCCCTTCCTCTGGCCAAGATCGCAACCCCAGCGGTTGTGTCAAAATGCGACTGATCCCTCGGGCAATCGCAAGCCCAAGTCCAAGCCCCAGTTCTGCGCCTTTGCGATCTATGCGGGTAAATTCATTGAAAATGTCCTGTTGGCGATCTTCTGGAATTCCCGGGCCATTATCCCAGACTTCAATTCGGCATTTGTTGCCCTTTCTGCGTGCCCCGAGTAGTACACGCCCTTTCGGGTTGTAACGAAAGGCATTAGTGAGGAAATTCTGCAGAACCCTGCGAAGCAGTCGTTTGTCGGAACGAATACGAATGCCCGTCGGCTGAACACGAAAGTCCACTCCTTGTTCCTTGGCTATCATGCCAAATTCCGCTGCAAGTGTTGAAAACACGTCATCCAATGAAAAGTCACTCACTTTCGCTTTCATTTTCCCCGACTCTAGGCGAGAGATATCGAGCAAATCACCGATCAAATCTTCCGCCGCCCCTAATGCACTTTCAATGTGCGAGGACATTTTCTGCACGTCTTTATCTTGCGCCATTTCATTAAGAGAAGACGCAAATAAACGCGCGGCATTCATTGGCTGCATCAAATCGTGACTGACCGCAGCCAGTAATCGACTTTTTGATTGCGACGCTTGTTCAGCCTTGGCCGTGGCGGAGAATAATCGTCGATTCAGTGTTTCAAGCTCTTGGGTACGTTCAATAACACGGGCCTCCAAGGTTTCATTGGATTGCTTTAAGGCTTCTTCTGCATCACGAAACGCGGTGATGTCGGTAAAACTCATAACGAATCCGCCGCCTGGCATCGGGTTACCCTGCACTTCAATCACTCGCCCATCGGGGTGAACACGCGACGATGTGTGCGGCGAACCTTGCCTTAAAAAAGACACGCGTTTTTCTATGTGCACATCGATATCGCCCGGCCCACATAGTCCGCGCTCCGCGTTGTAGCGCACCACATCGGCAATCGGACGCCCCACTTGGATCAGATCGGGCGGAAACTTAAAGAGTTCCACATAGCGCTGGTTCCACGCCACCAGCCGAAGCTGTTTATCAACCACCGAGATACCCTGACTGATATGCTCAATTGCACCTTGTAACAAGCCACGGCTGAAATCGAACAGCTCCGAAGCTTCATCCACAATGGTGGCAATTTCTTCCAACTGCATGTTTCGCCCTTGCAGGGCTGACGTCAAAACCAGTTTGGCGGAAGAGGCACCAAATACGCCTGCCAGCACACGCTCGGTATGGCGGATCAAGGCGGCACTGGCTTGTTGCTGCGGCAGTAGAACTTCGCCGCGTTGTTCGGCAAACATACGAAAGGTTTGTCGCATGCGGGTACGCCCGACAAAACGGGCAGCCAACATTTCAAGCTCCGCCACCGTTACCCGACTTTGGTAGAGGCTAGAATCATCTCCTTCAGGCAAAGGCGTACCAACAAAACTTGCAGCTTGTAAACGCTCACTCAAGGATGGTCGTGTTGCCATTGAGACCACCACAAAACACGCTGTGTTGACCATTAAGCTCAATGCCATCCCCCAATCCACCGCACTGAGTGAGCGGAAGAAAGGCACATCGGGGGGCGTTAGGATCCACAGCATCAAGTTGCTGCTGGCATCGCCTGCAAGCATGCCTGTTTGCATCATCAGCGTCATCAGCCAAACAACAAACCCCGAGAACAAACCTGCATAAACCCCTTTCTTATTCGCCTGTCGCCAATAAATGCCCGCAACTAAGGGCGGAGCAAACTGCGCAATAGCTGCGAATGACAGAAAACCGATGGCGGACAGTGAAGGCACTTCGAGTATGAGCTGATAGAAACCCCACGCGGCAATCAACAAGAGGAAAATCAGCGCACGACGCACATTGAGCAGTAAACCAGAGAATTGGGTGAAATTACGGTTGGAAATACGCATACGACGCAGAAGCTGCGGCAAAACCAAATCGTTAGAAACCATGATGGCAAGGGCGATGGTAGACACAATCACCATGCCACTTGCTGCTGAAGCACCGCCTAAAAATGCAAATAGCGCGATCCCTTCACTGCCCATCGCTAAGGGCAATTGGATCACATGGGTATCGGCTGACGCCCCCGGCAAAAACACTTGTCCGGCGTATGCCAAAGGCAAAACAAACATCCCCATCAGGAGTAGATAAATGGGAAACACCCAACGTGCCGTATGCAAATCCTGCGCACGGGCGTTTTCCACCACCATGGTATGAAACTGGCGTGGCAAACAAATGATTGCCGCCATTGTCAGTATGGTGTGTACGAAAAGCGAGCCCCACTGTGGCGGGCCAACCACATTGGCTTCCTTCAGCGAGGGCAATGGCACGGGCGCATTCCAAAGTAGTGACACCGCAAAAATACCAACGACCAAAAACGCCACCAGCTTGACGATAGACTCAAAGGCTACCGCCATCATCATGCCTCTATGGTGCTCGGTCGAATCAATGTGCCGCGTGCCAAACAAGACAGTAAACATGGCAAGCGACACACACACTAACCAAGCTATCTGTCCCTGATTCAGTCCCGCTTCTTTGCCAATGTTAGGGGCAATCACATCCAGCCCCATGGTGATACCACGAAGCTGTAATGCGATATAAGGCAGAATACCGAGCACAGCGATGATGGTTACCATCACAGCTAACCCTTGCGACTTTCCATATCGCGCCGCAATAAAGTCAGCAATGGAGGTAATGTGTTCGCGTTTCGCGATGAGAATGATACGGGCGAGAAATCGCCAGCCAATGGTGAAAACAAGAATGGGTGCGAGGTAGATGGGTAAAAAGGACCAGGGTTGACTCGACGCCTGTCCTACCGTGCCGAAAAACGTCCAGGACGTACAATAGACGGCTATCGACAGGCTATAGATCCAAGGTCGCCAACCACTAAGCCATCGTGGGCGATTATCCCCATACCAAGCGATGAGAAACAGAACGCCCAGATACGCCAGTGCCACCGGCACCACTATCCATCCTACCGACATAAGTCCTTCCCTGACATGCACCTAACGCGAGGTACGTTGACGTTTCAAATGCTTGTTTACCACGTCACTCAAATGACAACAACGCCACGCCCTCGCGTCGTGATGGATCTCTCTACTCCCTTTGCGCTGTTTCCTCAGATTTCGCACTAACACCCACATTCTGCTCCTGATTCTTCGGCAAAGTCAGAAACAAAGCCGGTATACCGAGTGCAGCCATCACATAGAAAGCATCTCCTTGGAGCCATGAATAAAGCATGCCACTGACCATTGTAAGAATGGCCATTGCTGCCCCCAGCGGGATGGCGTTGTACAGCGCCTGCATTGCCATTAGCTTATCTGACGGTTGATGCTGGATATAGCGCATCGCCGCGATATGAGCGAGACCGAACGTCACACCGTGAAGTGATTGCGCAAACACCAACACACCCACGTCAGTCGACCACCCAGTCAATCCCCAGCGAACAATAACCGCAAGCGCTGCAAGGCGGAACAGTGACTGTACAGCCCAATGACCGAACAAACGGCGACTGAAAGCGAACATGGTCACTTCCACCACCACGCCAATGCTCCATAGGTAACCAACGGTTGAATCTGAAATACCCGATTTAATCCAATGCACCGAGCTAAATGCGTAATACGCGGCATGACTCCCTTGGATTAAAGACACCAATAGCACAAAGGTCAGCACTTCTTTCGATTTAATGACCACAGAGAGTTTCGGGCGCACCGGTTGGCTGGCAGTGTCATTGAGCGGCAATACACTTGGTGATAGCAGCGTCCAGAACCCCGTGGCTAACAACCCGACAGCCGCAAGCACAATAATTGATTGAGGACCGAAATGCTCCGCGACACGTCCTGTCACGGTCGAGCCTAAGACAAACGCCAGCGACCCCCACAAGCGAGTTTTGCCGTAATCGAGCAAGTTACGCTGATTGTAGTGATTCGCTAAAGCATCCGAAATCGGGACAGACGGCCCGATTGAACAGTTAATTAATACCGACAACACCGTCAGCCATAGCAAATCTGGGGTCGCCGCTAAATGTAAAAAACCGAACAGGGCACCGACAAAAGAAATAGCACGAAGGGCGGGCAACAAATGGGTCGGTAAATGAAAGCGCGGTGTTACAGCCAAGTTCATAACAAAACGCGTCATGACACCGGCACCAATAACTATCCCGATATCATCCGCAGACAGCCCCATATAGGCGAGCCAAACCGACCAAAATGGTAAGTAAACACCGTAGGCAAAGAAAAATGTCCCGTAATAAATCGATAACCACGAAAAGGGAGAGGGACGAAACATGTTCAACGGATTGCACCCTAGAAAAACACTGAAAAAGTACCGGCTATTTTGACAGCGAAACGGGCAAACATACAGCACGGTTTACGCCAAAATCACCCTCACTCATGTCCATTTTCATAGACTAAAGTATGCTGGCGCGGCGTAGCGTGCTAAGACACACTGAATGATGACATTGACGTTACTCTGTGTACTTCTGTAAAGGAAATACCTATGCCTGAACCCCTTGACCTCTCCTCGCCACCTTTTGACCGTCTTAACACGCAACAAGCGAAGCTACTGACATCATCTTTAGATGTGGCCTACTTTCGTCGTGGCGATATGATCATCGAAAAAGGCGAAGCGAATGAAGCATTGTTCGTGGTTATTAAAGGTCGAATTCAGGAAAGCCAGCCAGACACTAAAGAAGTGCAAGCACAATACATAAAAGATGATCTATTTGATGCCAACGCACTGATTACAGGGCTTGCGCATCATCGATATCGCGCCGTCGAAGATACCTTGTGTTATGTGCTCCCTAAGCAGGTTTTCATGACGCTCTACCATGAGAACTCCGCATTTTCTGACTATTTCAGTACCAGTTTCAGCCAGCGTAAACGCCTGATGGAAAAAGCGCAGCAACAGCAAAATCTGGCAGAATTCATTCTCACAGAAGTCGACGAAAGCAACATTCAGCCGATTCAGACCATTGCACATCAAACATCCATTCACGACGCGACCCATCTATTGAGAAAACTGCGACAAGACTGCGCCTTGGTTGCACTTGAAAGCGACGATCACCGAATAGGTATCATTACCCGCACGAACCTGTTGCACGCGCTAGTAGAAGATGGCAAATCCTTAGCCGACCCGGTTGGCGATATCGCCACCTCACCAGTGATCAGCGTGGAAATTGGCGAGTACCTTTTCAATGTCATGATCCTGATGACCCGTGACCGTGTAAAACGAGTAAGAGTGACGAAAAACGGTGACACCGTCGGCATGCTCGACATGACGCAGGTCCTTAGTCTTTTTTCTACCCACTCTCACGTACTCACCTTACAGATCAACCGCGCCCATACCATCGAAGAATTGGCCCTTGCCGCCAACAATCAGCAGCAACTGGTCGCGACCCTCACCAACAATGGCATTCACACTCCGTTTGTCATGGAGCTCATCTCTACCATTAATGAGCAGATCATTGAAAAAGCCTTTCAACTGACCATGCCAGACACTTTTCAATCTACATGCTGCTTATTTGTGATGGGCTCTGAAGGGCGCGGCGAGCAGATATTAAAAACTGACCAAGATAATGGCTTAGTGCTTGCTGATGGGGTGCACTGGCCAGACATAGCGCATTACATGAATCGGTTCAGTGAAGTATTGAATCGCTTAGGCTATCCACCTTGCAAAGGGGGGGTTATGGTCAATAACCCTCGCTGGGTCAAGTCTCAAGCTGATTGGAAATCAACCATCAGCTCGCTTTGTAGCATCTCGGACGAACGAAGCCTTATGGATCTTGCCATTATTGCAGACAGCAAAGCAGTGGCCGGAAACAAAGCATTGTTAGCCCCAGTCTTACTGCGCTTGAGGGAGACGCTCACTGGCAACAGGCTCACATTAAATACCTTTGTCCGCCCTTGCCTGGCGTTTCAGGTACCTCTGACCTTGTTTGGTAGCCTAAAAACGGAAAAAGAAGGGTTAGATGTCAAAAAAGGCGGCATTTTTCCCTTAGTTCATGGCGTACGGACGCTTGCACTGGAAAACGGACTAGAAGAAACCAATACCTTTGAGCGACTAATCGCCCTCACCCAATGCAACGCGCTAGATGAAGAGACCGCGAGCAACTTGGCCGAAGCATTAAAACTCTTTGTGAAAACGCGGCTACAACAGCAATTAGACAACGACAGCCATGGCAGTAACCAATTGAATGTCTCCCGCCTCTCACGCAGTGAAAGAGATTTGCTGCGTGATTGCCTGTCTGTCGTGAAAAAGTTTAAAGAGCGTCTTGCCGCGCATTACCAAGTGAGGGATTAATATGAACCCGCTGTCACGCTACTGGTATCGCTACAAATACCGCCAAACCTCCTACGCGCCGCTGTTCAATAAGCCATCCGATGACGAACTTGTTGCGTTGGATTGTGAAACCACGAGCCTCGATCCCGACAAAGCGGAGTTAGTGAGTATTGCTGCAATCAAAATTCGCGGAAACACGCTTGTGACCAGTGAGCCTTTACTTCTGTCGCTACGTGCCCCGACGTCGTTAAATGCACAGTCCATCAAAGTGCACGGTATTCGCCATCAGGATTTGGTCAATGGCATTGAGGAGAAAGACGCCATGCTGCGTCTTATTGATTACATTGGAAATCGCCCCATTGTTGGCTACTACATCCATTACGATAAAACCGTCCTCAGCAGATACACCAAACGACTGCTGGGATTCAAACTGCCTAACGCTGAAATTGAAGTCAGCAATATGTATCGCAAGCGTTTAGAACAAGCTCTGCCAAATGCCTACTATGATTTGAGTATGGAGGCGATAGGACACCACTTGGATTTACCACTGTCTGGACGACATGATGCACTTCAGGATGCCATCAGCGCGGCACTGATATACGTCCGTTTAAAATATGGTGATGTCCCAATTCCCATTTATTACTAAGCAGTCGGCATTAGCTTTCATCTAATTGCGAGCCACACCACGAGAACAGTTGTGTGGGTTCACAATTCTCAGAGAAATCGTAAGTGTCATCCTAAAGTCTAATTGTCGAGAAACCCCAACTGTCCGACCTTATTAGGATGTAATCGGATTACCGTACCCCGTATAAAGTACTGCTATCAGAATAATAGATGTGCTCAAAAGCACAACGCAGGAACACAAGGAGAAAGAGAATGAGTGAGGTTCACCTGCACCCGGTCATGCCGGAAATTGAAGCAAAAGCCCACGTAAACAACGACAACTATCGCGAGATGTACCAACAGTCTGTCGTTAACCCTGAAGGGTTCTGGCGTGAGCACGGCAAGATCGTAGATTGGATCAAACCTTTTACCAAGGTGAAGAACACTTCTTTTGACACCGGCCATGTTGACATCAAATGGTTTGAAGACGGCACATTGAACGTCTCTGTAAACTGTATTGACCGTCATCTGGAGACCAAAGGTGAACAAGTCGCACTGATCTGGGAAGGTGACGACCCGTCTGACGATAAGACACTCACCTATAACGAACTGCACATTGAAGTGTGTAAGTTTGCCAATGCTTTGAAAGGCCAAGGCGTGCGTAAAGGCGACGTTGTATGTCTGTACATGCCCATGGTTATGGAAGCCGCTATCGCAATGCTAGCATGTACCCGCATTGGTGCTGTTCACACTATCGTGTTTGGTGGATTCTCACCCGAAGCGCTGGCGGGCCGTATCGTTGACTCAAACGCTAAGGTCGTTATCACCGCAGACGAGGGTGTACGTGGCGGCCGTGCCGTTCCACTGAAACAAAACGTCGATGCTGCACTAGCTAATCCTTCTGTTTCTTCCGTTGAGAAAGTCGTTGTTTATCAACGCACAGGCAACAATATCGAATGGGTTTCAGGACGTGACGTCTGGTGGCATGAAGCCACCGCGGTTGTGTCTGACAACTGTGAGCCAGAAGAAATGAACGCGGAAGATCCACTGTTTATTCTCTACACCTCTGGTTCTACAGGTACGCCAAAAGGTGTACTTCACACCACGGGTGGATACCTTGTTTACGCGACCATGACGTTCAAGTATGTCTTCGACTATCAAGAAGACGAAGTCTTCTGGTGTACAGCAGACGTCGGTTGGATCACGGGTCACAGCTATTTGATCTACGGACCATTGGCAAACGGCGCAAAGACCATTCTGTTTGAAGGTGTACCAAACTACCCATCCACTGCACGTATGAGTGAGGTAGTCGACAAGCATCAGGTTAACATTCTCTACACCGCACCTACGGCCATTCGTGCACTGATGGCGAAGGGCAATGAAGCGGTAGAAGGCACTCGACGTGATTCACTGCGTGTCATGGGGTCGGTCGGTGAACCAATCAACCCAGAAGCATGGGAGTGGTATTACAAGACGATTGGCGACAGCAAATGTCCAATCGTTGATACCTGGTGGCAAACTGAAACAGGCGGCATTCTGATCACGCCATTGCCAGGAGCGACAGCCCTGAAACCAGGTTCAGCAACCCGTCCGTTCTTTGGAGTGCAACCTGCGCTGGTCGACAACATGGGTAATATCGTCGAAGGCGCAGCGGAAGGTAATCTAGTGATGCTGGATTCTTGGCCTGGCCAAATGCGTACCGTAAATGGCGACCATGAGCGTTTTGAGCAAACCTACTTCTCAACCTTTAAAGGCATGTACTTCACCGGTGACGGTGCACGCCGTGACGAAGACGGTTATTACTGGATCACAGGTCGAGTGGATGACGTACTGAACGTATCCGGCCACCGCATGGGTACAGCGGAAATAGAATCTGCACTGGTGGCGTTTGACAAAATTGCTGAGGCCGCAATCGTGGGCGTTCCTCACGACATCAAAGGTCAGGCTATCTACGCTTATATCACGCTGAATGCAGGTGAAGTACCAAGTGCGGAGCTAACCAAAGAAGTGAAAAATTGGGTACGTAAAGAAATCGGTCCTATCGCGACGCCAGATTTCATTCATTGGACGGATGCGCTGCCTAAGACGCGCTCGGGTAAGATCATGCGTCGTATTCTACGTAAGATTGCAACGGGCGACACAGGAACCTTGGGTGATACGTCAACCCTTGCCGACCCAAGCGTTGTGGATAAACTCATCGCCGAGAAATCGAACGTTGTTTAACCTTCTCGCTTAGACAAAAAAGGCCGCTATGCGGCCTTTTTTATGGCCATCCCTCACCAGCCCCACTGATTAATATGCAATCGCTTTCTTAAAGATTGCACCGAACGGCATCGATAAAGCGAAACATGGGACAGAATTAACATTTCCGCCGCTAAGGTTGACTGTTTTATGAACTCTTCACGGGAACGCTTTGTCATAACACGGTAATGTGTGTGCGACCTGAAGTCGTATGAAGCGCTGTTCACCGCGATAAGAGTGAACCATCTGTATCACCAGATGACCCTAGGATCCTGAATAAAGCAGCGGATCCGACAATGTAACGAAGTCCAGTAAATCATGGGACGGGAATGGAATCGTGAGAGGACGTTCCTCCTGATAACCACAAATCGGGTAAGTGCTAGGGTGTCGGTATGATGAACGTAAGTGAATCCATGTAAGGTGCGTTATACGAGGATCAGCGGAAGTGGTTAATACGCTGTGGCCAAAAGGCACGAGAGTAGGAAAGAGATTGGACAGTACTCTTTCGTG
>NZ_FUXU01000025.1 GCF_900167155.1 Enterovibrio nigricans DSM 22720
GCCTGAAACTCAGTATATTGCTTAAGAACCGAACAACTTTAGGCTGCCATGTCTTCCAACCGAATTAAGCAACAAAGCCGTGATGATGTTATGTGATCGTAATTGAGCGGAGTATTCTAAATGTAAACAGATTATGTATGGTGTATTACACTGACTAAAATATTTTGATTGGTGAAAAATAGTAATTTGAAATTATGGTTTAACTGTCTTTAATTTGTACAAAAATGTGTTTTGGTTCGAATTTCTGATTAAGCGCTCAAAAAAGCACCATAACATTAAATTGTAGCCTGTTTTCTAGACACATCAACATATGAGAACAGATTGGTTGTTGTCATAACTATTTAAATAATAATGATAAAAAATTGAATATATTTAGAGTTCGAATTAATTGCATTGTTAACTTGGTGTGAATTAATACCTTCTATTTTGAACGTTATCTCTTGCGTTGGTGGCAGGTAATAGCCTGCGGATTCTTGAAGTGATTGTGTAAACGTGGTTCCTAAAAGGAGGCTTTGTTGTTTGGCGGGTTTTTAAACGTAGAGCAGCAAAAAATCCTGATCTAGCAAGTAACGACAGGCTTTATGCTTTGAGTCACAATTTGAAACATAATCACCAGAACTAGGACGAGATAGTTTCAAATAGTGAATGTTACTGCTTGATCAGTTACGTGCTCTACATTATGTATATGTAACGCTAATGTTGTATTTCATGTGATTGGAGCTAAGAAAATGGACACTAATTTAAGAATCGCTTTATTCACCGCGTTTGCAGCTCTTGCAGGCATCATTACCTTTGCAACTGTAGCGATTGTGTTCTCCTGAACGCTCGTTGCACAAATTGTTGGCTCTGCAATGGCGACCTTGAGTAGAATGGTTCTGAATATAGAACAGCATTCTCTCAGAGGTTGGTGTGCAGAGTTCCAATGTAAAAAAAGGTTCATTGTTATCCCTGGATGAGCAATACAAGCGTCATCCGTTTCTTTCCTCAACGCAAAATAGAAAGCTCAGAGTTGCACTCGTCGCGCAAGGTGGGGGGCAGCGTGGTGTTTTCACCGCTGGCGTTATTGATGCGTTTCTAGAAGCTGAATTTGACCCGTTCGAGTTGTACATAGGTACATCCGCAGGGGCACTCAATCTTTCCTCCTATATCACTCGCCAACGTGGGTTTGGTTTTCGTTTTATTACGCAATATACGACGCACGACCGATTTTTCAATTTGATGAAATACGTACGCCGTCAACAGTTTATGGATTTGGACTGGGCGTTAGAAGCCGCAGGACCAAATTCTCCAGATGGCCTCCAAGTAGAGAATGCACGCTCTTTGCTTGAAAACCGAAGGGCGTATGCGTGTGTTACTAATACCCGCACGTTAGAACCCGAATATTTCAATTTGTTGGAAGATAATTACCTGGACGTGTTGAAAGCAACATGTGCTATTCCCTTGCTCTATCCTGAAAGCGTACAAATTGGTGACCACCACTTTGTTGATGGTGGGGTGAGTGGCGCAATCCCGGCGAGAGAGGCCTACAACCGTGGCGCCGATGTTATTGTTGTGATTCGTACGGAACCCGTGGAAGAACAAGAAAAAGAGCTGCCTGTCGCACCCGCGTTTTTGGATAATCTGAAAAGCCGGATGGAAGAGCGATTACCGCAGTACTTTGAACGGTTTAATGTGGAAGACAGGCTTGATAAGCTGCAAGATTTTCATGGTCATGTTCAACAGCATGTCCAAACGCTAAAAGCGCGTTATAAAGAGAACCATCAAGAGCCGATATGGCATAAACTCAGAGACATGGTGCCCGACAAGTTAAACCAAAATGGCGGTAGGTGGCTGTTTGGCGGTGAATCGATATATCGCTTACAGGCAATGAGCGGGCACAAAATCAATGCTGTTATGTTTGATATGGTCACGAAACATTATCAAAGTTACCACGATGCGATTGATTTTATGGCACGTCCTCCAGCACGGACTTTACTTATGCAAATTGCGCCCGACGCTCCGCTTGAAAGCAGCGCATTATTGAGTAAATCATTTCAATTGAAGCTTGATTACTTTCAAGGCCATGAGCTGGGACGGGCATTTTTAAATCAATATGGTTCAGCGCTAAATTCTCTTTCTACGGTTGGTAAATAGAGTCGATTTTTATCAGGGACGTACTTTTGACTGAATTTGAAAAAATGCAGCAGGGGCTGCCATACAGCCCTGTTGATTCAGAGTTGATGCAATTTCGTTTTGCTTCCAGAAGGCTCTGTCAGCAGCTTAATGCTGTCGATCCTGCCGATACGGATAAGCAATATATGGTTATCACCAAACTGTTTGCAAGGCGGGGCAGGGGCGTTGTCGTAGAAGCGCCTTTTACTTGTACCTATGGCATGAATTTGCATCTTGGAAATAACGTTGCGTTTGGCCCCAATTGCACGGTTATTGATAGTAGCCATATTGAAATCGGCAATAATGTATTGATAGGTCCAGCAGTGGGGCTTTATACAACCACACAAGCGTTACTGCCGCTTGAACAGCAAAATGGCGATAACGAGATCTCACTGCCTATAATTATTGGCAACAACGTAGTAATTGGTGGTAACAGTGTCATCAAAGCTGGTGTGTCGATTGGCGAAGGAGCCGTTATTGATGCAGGCTCAGTGGTGGAAGGCGATGTTGAGCCATTTTCCGTTGTCGCGGGGAATCCGGCTGCCGTAGTTAGACGCCTACGATGATTCGTTATTGGCAGTGGTGCTGGACTTCTGTTACGATTGCCCGCCGCATTGATTGAGTTGTTATAATATAACAATTGTCGCAATCGGTGTTGCAGTATAGGGCAGTACACCTCGGTTAACGCCGACATAACAGAGTATTACAGTCGATGGCAAAAATTAGAGCAAGAGTCCCGTTGAATGTTGGAGTGGGAAGTAAGGTTCCTGCAGAAGTCCTGTCATTCGAAGGTTTGACCTCAAATCAAGAGCACGTCGCAATCATCTTCCAATGCGCTGACAAACAGCAAGGCGCCCCTCTCGTTCGTATGCACTCCGAATGTCTTACTGGTGATGTTTTCCATTCGTCTCGTTGTGACTGTGGTGAGCAGCTAGAAGAAACCATCCTGAAAATGGGTGAGCAAGGCGGCATATTGCTGTACTTGCGCCAAGAAGGCCGAGGTATTGGTCTTTACAACAAATTGGATGCGTATGAATTGCAAAGTCAGGGAATGGATACCTACGAAGCAAATAATCACCTTGGGTTCGCCGACGATCTTCGGACCTTTGAGGATGCAGCAGATATGCTGAAAGCTCTGGGTGTTACAAAGATTCGTCTGATCACAAACAATCCTAAGAAAATTAAAGATATTCAAGACCACGGCATTGAGCTTGAAGCGGTGGTAGGCACCGAAGCGCATCTTAAAGACGGCAATAAGCTGTATTTGAAAGCTAAAATTTCTCACGGAAAGCATAAGCTACGTTTGAGTTAATCCGCAGCCGTTAAAAACATTTAGAAAGCCCAGCATCTTCGCTGGGCTTTTTTGTTTGGCTCTATATCACATCTGGCAAAGATCGGTTGTCTATAGCTAAACAACAGGCCGATGATTTAAAAACCCAACCTTGCTTCCGAATGACGAATAGATAAGTTTGACAGCCAATCTAGAGTTTTGCAGCAACGCCTCATTACTGCATTTTCAACACTTTAACCTGTTGCTATTAAAACGTTTTTCGAAGATTTTACGCAGAGTTTTAGTAGTCAGATTCGAGGCTTTGCTATGTTGAAAAATAATAAGAAAATGATGAACCTGTTCGCTGTTTCTGCTTTGGCATTTGCTGTGTCGCAACCTGTATTGGCACATGAATATGTGGTGACACCTGAAATGGCCGCCAGCTATGGGTTAACGATGCCAACGTTGACAGCAAATATGGAAAAGATCCCATACTCTTACCTTGTTTACGGTGGCCAGATTGAAATCAAGTTGGAAGGGGCAAAGTTCAATACTTCTGACATCAATGTGCTTCGTAATGCGGTGAGTGTGTCGAGCGAAAACCGTCTGGTGCCATATCGCGCAACCTCCAACTCAGTGAGATTCCGTGTGTCAGGTGATTTCGATCTTCGTGCACTAAATTTTGTTGATTTCACAGTTGATTCAAGCGTACTCACTATCCCGCAAGACCTGACGTTAACTCTGCCCGTTGACCAAGATATTGCGGCTCCTGATACGCCACACGAGGAGGCAAACAAGGTTGCACAGTTGAAGGATGCGTCAGTGAAAGCAACAGACTTTCTATCAGGCTCTGGGAAAGTGTTCACAATCAACTTGAAAGAAGGGCAGTTCCTGCCTGGCTGTGCAGACCCAATTGCACATAGCATTATTAAAACCTCCAATGTTCAAGGTATCGTTCGCATCTGGCAGCGTACCAATACATCCGTCGATTTTATCGTAGAAGGCGGTCACTACACGACGAGCAGTGGTAATTGGAACTTCGAGTTAGCACCAGAAACAACCACGCTGGGAACCACATTGCACGTGAGCACACCGATTGTTCACTAATCCTTGTTGATGACGAAAAGAAAGCACCCATTGGGTGCTTTCTTATTGCTCAAATACTTCGCATTACAAAAACTAATCCTTTCTATGATTTCTTATCGTGTATGAAACACGGTTTTTATGTTGTTTAACTTCCTCTCGGCCATTAGTATCTGCGCAAAACCCGAGGGGGAAAGAAATTATCTGCAGTTTTCTCCGCTAGAATCCATTTTCGCTTCTCTCCCTCGCATAAAAGAAACTTAGTTAATTTGCTTGTTTAGGGAGACCTGGTGATGTCGTCGACAACGCCTTTGTCCAAAATTCTCATGATGATCATCATTCTGGCTGCGGTCGGTCAGATGACTCAAACTATGTATGTTCCGTCTATGGCTTTGATGGCGGAAGACTTCAGTGTGTCTCCAGCTTTGCTGCAAGCGGTGATGGCGTGTTATCTCATCCCTTATGGTTTGTCGCAGTTTATCTATGGCCCTTTGTCGGATCGTTTTGACCGCAAACCCATTATTTTGGTTGGCTTAGCAATCTACCTTGTAGGCACCATCGCTGCGTTGGTTGCACCTTCATTCAATCTGTTCTTGGTTGCGAGTGTCATCCAAGGTGCGGGTATTGGTTGTGGTGGGGCTATGGCCCGTACTCTGACACGCGATTGTTTCGACGGTAGTCGTTTGCACCGTGCGAATAGTCTTGTCAGCGTAGGTCTTATTTTCTCGCCGCTGGCTGCACCTGTGATCGGTGGTCTTCTGAGCACTTATATTAACTGGCAGGCCAGTTATGCATTCTTGCTGGTATTGGCGGCGGTGGTTTACCTGATCATGTCGCTTTACTTTGAATAAACGCTACCCGTTGAATCTCGCCGAAATGATTCGGTGCTAGCACGTTACCAATACGTGATGAGTAACCGCCAGTTTCAAGGTTATCTCATTTGTCTTATTGCTGTTTTTTCGGGTATCGCAGTCTTTGAAGCGGCAGCGGGCGTGATTTTAGGCAGTACGTTAGGGTTGAATGCTGCGACGGTAAGTTTGCTGTTCGTAATGCCACTGCCGGGTTTTATGCTTGGCTCTTGGCTATCCAGTATGATTGAGCAACGTTTGTCTGTGGCAAAGTCCCTGATCATCGGGACCGCGGTACTCATTATTGGTGCATTGGTGGTTTTCATTCCGGGTATTGAAGGCGTGGTGACCGTTGAAACATTGATTGGTGGTGCGTTTATCTATTTTCTCGGGGCGGGGGTGTTGTTTCCTTCGGCAACGACAGGTGCATTGTCACCCTTTCCTCACCATGCGGGCACCGCTGGTGCAGTATTGGGCGGTGTTCAGAACATGGCGGCAGGATTTTTTACACTGATCGCCGCAAAAATGAGTGTCAATGACCAGTTTTCGCTTGGCGCCATATTATTAGCGATGGCCGTTGTAACTGGATTAGGGTTACTCCTATGTAGAAATAGAAAAATGGCACCTGACTTACCTGTCACCGCGTAAACTAATCTGCTTATTTCCTCCCAGCTAACCGCAGGAATTTCATAAGATATTTCTGCGGTTTTTGTGCTTTATAGACAATTAATCCCATTTATCAACTATGCAATCTTAAGTTTTCGTTCAATTATTATTTGCGGCAAAGACCGATTTGGTGCAGTCTTTACGGCCTGCGGCGGAGACTAGAGAGGAAAGGAGGCCCCGATATTGCCCCGCCAGGCTAATAATAATAGGCGGTATAGACAAACATGAATGCAAACACTCAGGCAACGTGGCTTGGTCATCCTCGCGGATTGTTCCTGCTCTGTGGTACAGAGTTGTGGGAACGTTTCTCCTTCTATGCAATGCGCGCCATTCTGGTGCTTTATCTCACAGACAAAACCATAAATGGTGGCCTTGGTTGGACGACTCAAGACGCACTGAATCTCTATGGTATCTATACCGGTTTGGTCTACCTGACACCTGTGCTGGGTGGGTGGTTAGCCGACAACTTCCTTGGTCAACGACGCTCTATTCTTATTGGTGGTGCATTAATGGCGATCGGTCAGTTCACACTGGCGTTGCCGAATAGCATCATTGACCCTTATGAGCTGAATGCTTTCTATGTTGGTCTGGCCTTCCTTATTGTGGGTAATGGCCTCTTCAAGCCAAATATTTCGACGATGGTTGGCCACTTGTACAATGAAGGTGATAACCGTCGTGACGGCGCGTTTACCATCTTTTATATGGGCATTAACTTAGGCTCACTGCTTGCAGGTATCATTGCGGGCACTGCATCTTCAGAATACGGTTGGAAAGCAGGCTTCTTGTGTGCCGGTATCGGTATGTTGATGTCGCTTGTTATTCAGATGGTTTTTGCCAATAAATACTTGGGCAGCATTGGTATTGAGCCTGCGGCTAAAAAGCAACTTCGTGAATCGGGTTCGTTAGAAAAACAGCCATTGACGAAAGTAGAGCGTGATCGCCTGAAAGTTATCGTCGTAATGAGTTTGTTCGTTATCATCTTCTGGGCAGGCTTCGAGCAAGCTGGCGGTTTGATGAACATTTACTCGCAAGAGTATACAAACCGTATGATCGGTGCATTTGAAGTACCAGCGGCTTGGTTTCAATCATTGAACCCGTTCTTTATTATCTTGATTGCCCCGATTCTGGCTGTGTTTTGGCGTCGACTAGGCGCGAATGAGCCGAGTTCGCCGATCAAGTTTGCAATGGCAATGGGCTTCCTTGCGATGGGATTTGTCTGCATGGTTGGTGCGGCACTTCAGCAAGGGGGGGATATGTCAGTGAAAGCCTCCATGTGGTGGTTGGTTGGTGCATATTTCTTCCATACACTGGGTGAGCTTTGCTTGTCTCCGATTGGTTTGTCATTGATCACTAAACTGGCACCGCTACGTTTAATGTCAGTCATGATGGGAACTTGGTTCTGTGCCAATGCCGTCGCGAACTATGTGGCAGGTTTGATTGGTAGCCATGTTGGCGATGCGGGCCCGTTGGCAATCTTCGGTGGTATCGCAGTGACTTCCGCCATTGCCGGTGTACTGTTAGTACTTTGCTCAAGCAAACTGGTTGATTGGATGCATGGCGCAGAAGGTGCAAAATCGCTAGAAAATGAAAAAGCGGAAGAACCTACACCAGCAACGGCATAAGTTTTACTAGAAACTGAACTAATGAAAAAGCCATCCATCGTGATGGCTTTTTTGATATAGCCACTTTGTTGTGCATTTATTTCTATACGAGAGATGCAATAACTAATGCTATCGTCATCCTTCCGTACTGAATGAAATCTCATTACTTTCTAATACCATTTGGTTCTTTCGCCATAACCGACTAAAAAAACTCCCCCCCTTGTCCTGAAAATCCCCTTAATTCTCATGAAATGCCTTGATGCTATGTGGCTAATCAACCAGTCTGAGAGCCATATGAAACAGGGCGGTGGTATAAATAGTTGTTGTTTTAGGGGCCCTAAAAAAAATAAACAATAGGACGCAAGGTAGAATAAAAAGCCAAACCTACCGCGAGGTTGGGACGGAAAGCTTCAGATCTCTCTAATCAATCATGGACAGATGGCTGAGCTACCTCGAGCTGGTTAGCAAACGAGGATATAACTCATGGCAACAATTACAGGTACTAATGGATCAGACACGCTAAATGGCACGTTGGGAAACGACACCATTACGGGTAAAAATGGTGATGACACAATATATGGTGATGTTGGTTCGGGCGGCAGCTCTACAAAAACTGGCGCAGTATTTGTTATGGGCCAAGATTTTTCTATGAACAGTGGCAATTTCCACACTTGGTCATTCCCACCCACACTTAACTTCACCGGTTCAACATCGACAGTGACCTATAACGATGATGATGGTCAATTAAACGGTGATGACAAATGCAATGAATATTCTGACGATAAATCGCAATCGGTGGAAATTGACGGGCAAGAATACGGCGTAAACGTGGACTTCAGCCTCAAATATTGCGATAGCGACGGCAACGTGTATACCTTTGCGGTGGTAGATGTAGACCTAGACTCTAATGGTTATCACTATTGCAATGTCGGTGAAAATGGCAAAATTCTGATTCAGATAGATGGCCCCGAAATTACATCAAGCACCGATCTCAGCCTCGTACCAAACTCCTACCAGAACGTAAGCAGCCTGAACTATGACGATATCACAGAGCCAACGACGGTTGATCCGTCAGTAGGCGGCGATGACACGATTTCGGGTGGTAGCGGGAATGATACTATTCATGGCCAAGGTGGGAATGACTACATCGAAGGCGATAATGGTCAGGACAAATTATACGGCGGTGATGGCGATGACATCATTTATGGCAACACGGCGTCGCCTAACTTTGGTGGCGGTGATCCTTGTGTAACCGTGTTCCAAATGGGTAACGACTTTACTATGCCTTCCGGTGGTGAATTTCACTCTTTTTGTTTTCCACCAAAGCTGACATTTGATGGCGGCTCAACCAAAGTTACATTCCAAGATGATGATGGCGTGCTAAACGGTGACAACTACTGTAACGAGTACTCAGATGATAAGTCACAAACAGTCACTATCGACGGCAACACTTACTCTGTAAATCTTGATTACACCCTTAAGTATTGTGACTCTGATGGCAACATATATACCTTTGCCATTATTGACGTAGATCTTGATGGCAATGGACACCACTACAACAACCTGAATGAAAACGGAAACCTTCTTCTGCAAATTGATGGCCCAGAAATTACCGATACAACCGATTTGTCTTTAGTTTCAAACTCTTATAGTAATATTAATTCTTTGAATTACGACGATATTTCTGAAGAGCAAACGCAAATGACCAATGATGAAGACTACATCGACGGCGGTGCGGGTAACGATACAATCTACGGTCAATGGGGTGATGATGAAATTCATGGCGGAGACGGTGATGACACCATCTATGGGGGAACAATAGGTACCCAGACCATTGATTGTGATCCAACCGCGAAAGTGTTCATCATGGGGGATGACTTTACCATGCCTAAAGGTGGTGAATTCCATACATGGTGTTTCCCGGAAGAATTAGCGTTTGACGGTGATCGTACCGAAGTGACGTTCCAAGACGATGACGGTGTCCTTAATGGCGATAACATCTGTAACGAATATTCAGATGATAAAACACAAACCGTGACCATTGGTGGAAACACTTACTCAGTGAACCTCGATTACACCTTGCAATACACTGACGGGACCAATACCTACAAATTCGTCATCATCGATGTGGATTTGGATGGCAATGCTCACCACTACAGTAATGTTGCTGAAAACGGCAAAATTCTACTTCAAATAGAAGGCCCTGAGATCACGGCATCGACCAATCTGACATTGGTTGCAAACTCCTACAGTAATATCACTGAATTGAATTACTCTGAGTTTGCGGAAACGACCAAAACGGTAGAAGTCAGCGACAAAGACACCATTCACGGTGGGGATGGGGACGATACTATCTATGGCGGTGACGATGATGACGTTGTATACGGTGATGCGGGTGATGACACCCTTTTCGGTGGTAAAGGCGACGATATCATCCACGGTGGTGAAGGTAACGATACCTTGCTTGGTGGTCCGGGCAAGGATGAGCTGTACGGTGGTGCGGGCGATGACCAGTATATTGGTAGCAACGGTGATGACACCTTCGTGTTTGGAGAAGATGATTTTGTCGGTTTGACCACCACAAACCCAGCGGGCCAAACCATTAATAAGTCCATGTACAATGCGGATAATGGTTTCGACAGAATGCTGGTTAATGGCGATGCTAACGTTGATTTTACGGGTGCCTCTTATCAGTCTGACCCAAATATTAAAGGCAACGTCATGGCGCAAATTGAAGCGGTTATCGGTGATGACGGCGATCAAGATGTGACGATTAATCCCAATGAAATCTGGGCACAATCAGATATGCCATTTGGAGAAGATCTGGGGAAGCCGGATGATTGGGATGGGTTTGTTGCCCACTTAGGTGGGGGTGATGATTCGTTTAACCTTGCTGGTTTGCCTTGGAGCTATGACGAAAATGCGACCGTAAACGCGCCGCTTTCCGCAGAAATGATCAGTATCATGGGGCTAAACAATACACAAGTTGGCGAGTTGACTGCGTATGTGTTCACTCACGATACGCAAGATCGCACCATTACCGTATGGACGGATGCAGAAAGTGTCACATTAAATGGTGATGATATTTTCTAAATCACTAACATGTCATTACATTGAAAAAGGAAAGGCTCACTTCGGTGAGTCTTTTTGCCATCTATTCTATTGACGCTACTGTATTCTCATCGTGTTTTGTCAGCGTTGATAATCTGTTGAGCAATTTGTCTACGTATGAATGACGCGTCCTGTGCCTGATTCAATCAGCGTATAACCATTAGTTAATGGTTTCATGCTCTAGGTATAAAAGCGTGGCGGCCATTCTTGATTCTACACCTAGCTTTTTCAGCAGGTTTTTCAAATGGACTTTAACTGTCGCTTCCGAAATGTATAGGTGCTCGCCAATTTGTTTATTGCGAAACCCTTTGGCCACTTGCTGCAAAATCTGCAGTTCACGTTCAGTAAGAACACTGAGAGGGGAAGTTTGGTCCTGTGTTCGTTCCAAAAACGCTTTTACGGTATCGCTATAGGCTTTTTCACCAGTCATCGCAATTTTTAATTGTGCAACGATTTCTTCGGGTTCGCTGTCTTTGAGCAAGTACCCATCAGCACCTGCTTGCACTATTGCATGAATGTCATTTGGGCTGTCTGAAACAGTCAATATGACAATGATCGATGTGCAGCCGTCAGAGCGTAGTGCCCGTAACGTATCAAGCCCCGATAAGCCTTTCATATTGAGGTCTAAAATGATCAGGTCGGGCTCGTGTCTTGCGGCTTCAGCTATAGCGTCTGTTCCCGTGCTGACTTCTGAAACATGGCTAACTTCAGGCTCAAATTTTAAAAGTTGAGCAAGCCCTTTACGCATTAAAGGGTGGTCATCAACCAGAAGTACATTCCATTCACTCACTGTAAACTCCAATGTTCTATTTCAATGAGAATTTTAGGCAGACTTTGCAACCGTGATCCGGTGAAGAAACTATACGCAGGTTCCCCCCCAGCAACTGTGCTCGTTCTTGCATTATATTCAAACCATAGTGGTCGGGTTTTTCTTCTGTTAAAACAAAGCCTTTACCGTTATCAGTGATGTCGATATACGCAAACGCTTTGTCCTGACGGCATTCAATCAAGATCTCGCTCGCTTCTGCATGTTTAATGGCGTTAGAGCAGGCCTCTCGAATGATTTGCAAACTATGCATTTGGCGTTGTGCATCCATAGACATAACATCAATCGACGAGGAAAGTGTTATGGGGGCAGCAACTTGTGCTTGCAGTGTTTTAACCAGTTCGTGTAGCGCAAGCCCGAAATCACTGTTTGTCAGTGATAAACGGAACGCATTGAGCAATTCTCGTAGTTGATGGTAGGCAATGCCTAATTGTTCACTAATCTCCTGAGTGATGTCATCGCAATCTTGGTTGTCGATAAGCTTTAGGTGTCGTTTTAGCAACGTCGTTTGAATTTTAAGGTACGAAAGTGACTGTGCGATAGAGTCATGAAGCTCCCGTGCTAGCGTGGCACGCTCTTCCATCACAGCCAAATGTGTTGCCTGTTTTTGCGCATGGTTGTAATAAATGCCACGCGCCATGACGGACGCTAAATTTGATAAGAGAACGGTATCCGTCATCGCAATGTCACCTTGCCACTCTAGTGTCCCTAACGTTTCACCATCCAGTTTTAGTGGTTGTGTATACCAGCCCTGGTTTGTGGAATCACCCGTTTCTATCGCCCATTCTGACAAGTTGGGATTATTCACACTGAGTCGAAGTGCTTGAACGCCTTCAATTTGCAGCGTCGTGGCGAGCATTTTTTTAAAACTGTCTCGGGTAAGAAAACTGGAAGAAAGCTGAGTAGAGCAATCATAGAGAACATTCAGCGCGTGGTTGGCTTTAGTGAGCTTTCGTGTTTTCAATTCGATTTTGGATTTTAAATCGGCATAGAGCTCTTTTAGCTCGTTTGTCATCAAACCAAAACTTTCCGTCAGGACACCCAGTTCGTTGCTTCGTACTGCGGGTAGTACGATCTCGAAATCTCTTTTTTGGATGCTTTTGCTCGCTAGTACCAGTTGATTCAAAGGGCTAACGATGCGTTTTTGTGTGTAGTGAATGAGGAAAATGACAATGGCAAGTATCAGGCCTAGGCCAACACTGCTTACTAAGGCGAGAACTTGTAACTTGTTCTCCGAATGCGTTTGTAATGCAAACACAAAACGGTCAATTTCATTGACGAAAAGGCCGACTTGTTCGAGGTAAAACTGCCTGTCTGGCCCTTCAAGCTCCGGTTTTAGTTTTAACCATTGTGCGATAAGGAGATCGTACCTGACGCGAATTTCTTCCGGCACAGCAAGGTTATCCAGTAGCTGTAATTCAGGTGAAAAAAGTGAGGCTTCGAACATGCTGATGTGATCGGTGTAACGTGGTGAGTCGGTTACGATGTCATAAGCGAGCCGATAACTTTGCATACGCAACGAGCCAGAGGTATTAACCGCCGCAGCGTCATTGAGACTGGATGCCAAGGTAATAATAGAAAAGCCGGTAATAATGACAGCCAAAGTCAAAATGCTCAGCAGGGCTCGCGCGACAGTGGTTGTCACGGACTTCTTAACGGTTGCGTTCAAATTGGGTCTGCCCTTCAAACGAGTATTTCCACGGTTTTCGTCATAATGTGATTTGCGACAATATAAGAAATTGATCTAGAACAATACCACCCCCGATCTACCCCCTTAGAGGTATATATCCACCTCTCAATTCTTCTTAACGTGGCTCCATCGTCGCTAAGTACTGGCGAATCAAAGAGAAACGTAAGGTTGCTCATGGTAGACACACACCGTCGCTTTTTCCTTAGAAGCAAACAGAAAATCGCACATCAGCCTCTTCCTTGGTTGAAGGATGCGGCGGCATTTTCGGATCACTGCACACGTTGCGGAGAGTGCCAGCGGGCTTGTCCTGAAAATATTATTGTGTCAGGTGATGGTGGTTTTCCGACCCTAGATTTCAAATTGGGTGAATGTACCTTCTGCTATGACTGTGCTGAGGCCTGTCCTGAGTCACTCTTTCTTCCTGAGTCACTCTTTCTTCCTGAGTCAC
Organism: Enterovibrio nigricans DSM 22720; assembly: GCF_900167155.1. Lineage (GTDB taxonomy): Bacteria > Pseudomonadota > Gammaproteobacteria > Enterobacterales > Vibrionaceae > Enterovibrio > Enterovibrio nigricans. The sequence goes on from NZ_FUXU01000025.1 coordinate 13,695, forward strand.
TCTTTCTTCCTGAATCTGAACAGCCTTGGAAACAATCCATCTCGATTGCAACAACGTGCTTAGCAAAGAACGCGGTTGAATGCAGAAGCTGCGCGGATGTGTGCGAGCCTCGTGCTATTCAATTCCGCATGACGTTGGGCAATGTTGCTCAACCCCAATTTTCCACATCAACGTGTACAGGGTGTGGCGCTTGCGTCTCACCCTGTCCAGTTTCTGCAATTTCAATGGAGCAATCACTTTGAATGAGTACCACGTTAGCAGCTTGATTGTGCATGCTGCCGCCGACCAAATTGAGACCGTCAAATCGAGTATTGAAGCGTTTGAGGGTACAGAAGTGCCTGCAGCGTCAGAAGCAGGAAAGCTCATCGTGGTCGTTGAAGGAAGCAGCCGCTCTATGCTGCTGGAAGTGTTTGACCAAATTAAAGCGTTGCCGGGTGTACTGGCGGCGACGCTCGTGTTTCATCAGGTCGAGAACGAAGAACCTGAATCAGTAATGGAAGGAGAGGGCAATGAACTTAACGCGTAGAAAGTTCCTCAAAGCCAACGCAGCCGCCGCGGCCGCAAGTGCTGCAGGGATCACACTGCCCGTTGCTGTTGCGCAAGCAGCAGGGAACGATGACCAAGTCACATGGGATAAAGCACCGTGTCGTTTTTGTGGTACGGGTTGTGGTGTGCTGGTAGGGACGCAAAATGGTCGTATTGTGGCATCACAAGGTGACCCTGATGCACCTGTTAACCGTGGTTTGAACTGTATCAAAGGGTACTTCCTGCCAAAAATCATGTACGGAAAAGACCGTTTAACTCAGCCTTTGTTGCGTAAAACCAACGGTGTCTATGACAAAGAAGGTGAATTTGTGCCCGTTTCATGGGACGAAGCACTGGATTTGATGGCAGAAAAGTACGTGACCGCGATTCAACAAAATGGCCCAACAACCGTCGGTATGTTTGGCTCTGGCCAATGGACAGTATGGGAAGGCTACGCGGCAGCTAAGCTGATGAAAGCAGGTTTCCGCACCAACAATATCGACCCGAATGCGCGACACTGTATGGCGTCGGCGGTGGTTGGTTTTATGCGTACTTTTGGTATGGATGAGCCAATGGGTTGCTATGACGACCTCGAAAAAGCCGATGCGTTTGTGCTTTGGGGTTCAAACATGGCCGAAATGCACCCAATCTTATGGTCTCGTCTAGCCGATCGCCGCTTGTCTGCACCACACGTAAAAGTAGCGGTGCTCTCAACATTTGAACATCGCAGTTTTGAGCTGGCTGATAACGGCATGATTTTCACGCCGCAGACCGACTTGGCGATCCTGAACTTTATCGCGAATTACATTATTCAAAACAACAAAGTCGATAAAGGGTTCATCGAAAAACACGTCAACTTCCGCAAAGGCGCGACAGACATTGGTTATGGCCTTCGTCCTACCCATGCGTTAGAAAAAGCGGCAAAAAATGCGGGAAGTGGTGCATCTGATCCGATTGATTTTGATGCCTTTGCGAAATTTGTGGCTGATTACGACGTTAAATCAGTGTCTGAACTTTCTGGAGTACCAGAAGATCAACTTAACGCACTTGCCGAGCTGTATGCTGACCCGAAAGTGAATGTGGTTTCCTACTGGACCATGGGCTTTAACCAGCATACTCGTGGAGTGTGGGCTAACAATCTTGTTTACAACATTCACTTGCTGACAGGCAAAATCTCCAAGCCTGGTTGTGGCCCCTTCTCACTGACGGGTCAGCCATCTGCATGTGGTACAGCACGTGAAGTTGGTACGTTTGCACACCGTCTGCCTGCAGATATGGTAGTAGCGAACCCGAAACACCGAGCGTTTTCAGAAGCTAAATGGCAACTGCCCGAAGGCACGATTCCACCTAAACCAGGCTATCACGCCATTTTACAAGACCGCATGCTGAAAGACGGCAAGCTTAACGTTTACTGGGTGATGTGTAACAACAACATGCAAGCGGGTCCAAACATCAATGAGGAGCGTCTGCCAGGTTACCGTGACCCACGTAACTTCATCATCTGCTCTGACCCTTACCCAACAGTAACAACAATGGCCGCTGACCTAATTTTACCGACTGCGATGTGGGTAGAAAAAGAAGGTGCATACGGTAACGCAGAGCGTCGAACACAATTCTGGTATCAACAGGTTAAAGCGCCAGGTGAGGCTAAATCGGACTTGTGGCAAATTGTTGAGCTGTCTAAGCGGATAAAAGTCTCAGATGTATGGCCTCAAGATTTGATCGCCAAGAAACCTGAATTCGCTGACAAAACCCTGTTCGATATTTTGTTTGCTAACGGAAAAGCGGACAAATATGGCCTTGATGAGATTCCAGCTGACCGACTGAATGATGATGCTCGTGACGCGGGCTTCTATATCCAAAAAGGTCTATTTGAAGAATACGCAGAGTTTGGTCGCGGTAAAGCGCACGATCTTGCACCGTTTGATATGTATCACCAAGCACGTGGCCTGCGTTGGCCTGTCGTGGATGGCAAAGAGACACTTTGGCGTTACGCAGAAGGGTATGACCCCTATGTGAAAGCCGGCGAAGGCTTTGCGTTCTACGGTAAACCCGACAAGAAAGCCGTTATTTTTGCACTGCCTTATGAGCCAGCTGCAGAGGCGCCTGATGAAGAATACGACATGTGGCTATCCACCGGACGTGTTCTTGAGCACTGGCATACAGGCACCATGACACGTCGCGTCCCTGAGCTGTATCGTGCGTTCCCTGACGCGGTTGTGTATATGCACCCGTTGGATGCACGTGCCCGTGGTTTACGTCGTGGTGATGCGGTGAAAGTGGTATCGCGTCGCGGTGAGGTGACGACACATGTGGAAACGCGTGGTCGCAACCGTGTACCAAAGGGGCTGGTGTTTATGCCGTTCTTTGATGCAGGCCAGTTGGTGAATAAATTGACACTGGATGCGACGGATCCGCTGTCAAAAGAAACTGACTACAAGAAATGTGCCGTGAAAGTCGTAAAGGCTTAATGGATTAGCAGGCCACACGATGACTAAACGCACAAACGTCACCCAATGTACAGAGACAGCGGCAACGAAGGTTGGTCAGTCTGGCACAAGCCGTCGCCGTTTTCTCCGGGATGCTGCGCGCACTGCTGCAGGGGCGGGAATTGCCGTTACGGTATTGGGTTTGCAATCAAAGCAGAGCCAAGCACAAAGCAGCATACCCATTCGTCCCCCCGGTGCATTGGAGGAAAGTGATTTTCTCAATGCCTGTGTACGGTGTGGTCTGTGTGTTCGTGATTGCCCTTACGACACGTTGAAATTGGCAACACTACTGTCGCCGGTAGCGGCGGGAACGCCGTATTTTGATGCTCGGAGTATCCCCTGTGAAATGTGTGAGGATATTCCTTGCGTCATAGCGTGTCCAAGTGGCGCGTTGGATCGCAGCCTTACCGATATCACAGAAGCACGAATGGGAACGGCTGTGCTTATCGACCACGAAAATTGCCTCAATTGGCAGGGTCTGCGCTGCGATGTGTGTTATCGCGTTTGTCCGCTGATTGATGAAGCGATAACACTTGAGCCGATGCATAACCAACGTACGGGTAAACACGCAAAGTTAATACCCATGGTCAATGCAGCTCGTTGCACCGGATGTGGCTTGTGTGAACACGCCTGCGTGTTGGATGAGACTGCCATCAAGGTGGTGCCAATCAGCTTAGCGCGCGGAAAACTCGGAGAACACTATCGCTTGGGTTGGGAAGAGAAAGCGGCGAATAAAGGCGAAAGTCTAGTTCCCCGCCAACTGACTTTGCCAACGCGTGCACCGGTAGAGGGCAACTAATGGCAAAGAACCTCGCAAAAGATGCGGGCAAAGAAGCGGTGAAACGCTTGGGCTGGTGGCGCTCACATCGTTTTTTGTTTCTTCGCCGAGTGACGCAGATGTCTGTTCTGTTAGCGTTTTTTGCGGGACCGATGTGGGGGGTGTGGGTGTTGAAAGGAAACTTGTCAGCAAGCGTATTGTTGGACATTGTGCCTTTCACTGACCCCCTCATTGCCGCCCAGGCGCTGGCAACAGGGCACCTGCTTGAGCCAGAGGGCTTAATGGGTCTCGCCATCGTCATTGTCATATACGCATTGGTTGCCCCCCGCGCTTTTTGTGGGTGGGTATGTCCCATGAACATGGTGACGGATGCGGCTGCATGGCTAAGACGCAAGTTCAATGTGAAAGCAAGCTTTCAGATGTCAGCGTCAGTTCGTTATTGGTTGCTTGCATTATTAGTTATCGGCAGCGGTGTGTCAGGCACCTTGCTGTGGACATGGCTGGATCCCGTATCTGCGTTACACCGTGGTCTGATATTTGGCGTGGGTGGGGGGATATGGTTGGTGGCGTCGGTATTCGTACTTGATCTGCTTTTAGTCGAGCATGGTTGGTGCGGTCACCTTTGCCCATTGGGTGCCAGCTACGGCGTGATTGGTAGTCAGAGTGTTATGCGTGTTGCGGCTGTAAAGCGCAGTGCCTGTACGAAATGCATGGATTGTTTCAACGTCTGTCCTGAACCTCAGGTACTTAGACAGCGGCTAAAGGGCGGTGACGTACGAGTTATGGACAGAAACTGTATGAGTTGCGGCCGCTGTATCGACGTGTGTGCCGAACAAGTTTTGGAATTCAGGAAAAGATTTGGAGCCGAAAATGAAGAGTAAAAAAGCGGTTTCTTTGCTGTTGTCTGCACTATTGGGTGCAGCCGTGTATGCAAATGTTGTGAGCGCGAATACTGAGAGAGTGACAGAAGAAGCGATTGTTGTTGAATCGTTGAGAGGTACAACGGGTATCGAGGAGGCCAATGTTCTGCCGGAAATTAAGAGCGTTCCTAAAAATCAGGAACGTTTTGCACTGAACTATGTTAATCAACCGCCAATGATTCCTCACTCTATTGATGGGTATCAGGTGAATCAGGCGAATAACTCTTGTTTAGAGTGCCATGATGTGGACGTTTACCGTAAAACAGGTGCACCTCGAATCAGTCCAACCCATTTTATGGATAGGGACAACCGCGTTTTGACGGAAGTATCCGCGCGCCGTTATTTCTGCCTGCAATGTCATGTGCCTCAAGCGCAGACAGAAGCGTTGGTGGAAAATGACTTTGTGCCTGCAGGCAAGTTTGGCCAGTAAGGGGGCAGAATGAGAATACCTAATTTCATTAAGCGTTCGTGGAAATGGTTTCGAACGCCGAGCCATTTTGCTATAGGAACGGTGCTCATCGTTGGTTTCACAGGTGGGATCATTTTCTGGGGTGGTTTCCACACTGGCATGGAAATGACCAACCAAGAAGGCTTCTGTATTGGTTGTCACGAAATGCGAGACAACGTTTATGAAGAGTACGTCGGGACGATTCACTATACGAACAGCAGTGGTGTACGCGCAACGTGTCCAGACTGCCATGTGCCCAAAGAGTGGGGCCCGAAAATGGTTCGTAAGATTCAAGCCAGCAAAGAGCTCTATGCAAAAGCGTTTGGTGTTGTAGATACGCCACAAAAGTTTGAAGATCACCGATTAGAAATGGCGACGCGCGAATGGAATCGTATGAAAGCAAACGATTCACAAGAGTGCCGTAACTGCCATAACTTCGAGTACATGGACTTTAGTACCCAGAAGACAGTCGCTGCGTCTGTACATTCCAAAGCGGAAGCAGCAGGACAGACGTGTATAGATTGTCACAAGGGTATTGCGCACAAATTGCCGAAGAACTTCGACGCAGGAAAAGAGTTTGGTTTTTAACGCTCTACGTGCAGTGAAATAGAAATGTGCAGCGAAATAGAAATAAGGCCAGCGGTTATGCTGGCCTTGTTTTTTTATTCTGCACGCTTCCAAAGCATGTGGCAGAACTTCTGTTCTGGATCACGACTGATTAGCATACGAAGTAAAACGTCGTTCAATGAGTCATCGGTCGCTAGGCCTATTCTAACTTCGATGAATACATCACGATCAACATCAAAACCTACATGGCCTTCCCAGTCTTCAAGCGCTTCCAGCGCGATACCTGCACCGTCTTCATCAAAGCGTGCTTGATAGGCGAGTAGGTCGTCATAATCCAGATTGTCTTCCGCCATTTCGTAGAAAATATCGAAGGCAATTTCCAGCGTTTCGTCAATTGAAAGTAGGGAGGTTTCCATGATTGTCACCGAGTGGTTCATTTCCCTGTATTAGAGCATGTAAAAAGGCTTTTCCCAATGCTCATTATCGGCTTACGACCTGCTTTTATTGTGTGATGCGTGAATTTTTAGGCTTCTGATCTGGTTGACTGAATAAACAGCCATTAAAATAGAGCCTTAGCCGATCGTAATTTTAAACGCAGGAACCTAATTTGTACCAAGCGCAACCTCGTCGAGGTCTTTTGCCAGAACTCGATAGCCAAGCACCTCTTCAAGCTGACTTTATCGCACCTGTTGCGAATGGTCTGCGTCAAATCGATGCCGTATTGGAAGACGTGATTCATAGCATTTATCTTTCTGGCGATGTGGCGCAAAGAACGGCGGAAAACTCTGCGGACTTGGAGTTTACGCTGGTCACCAACAGAGTACTCAACGTCCAGGAATACTCCTCGCTAAATACCATCCGTTGGCGTGTAGAACAATCCGGTGAAGCGGTAAAAAGCGTCTCTTTCAATGTGGTTCCACTGAAAGAGATCACTAACTTTGCCAATATTTTTCGTTGGGGCTTTTTCCTGAAGCATTGTGCTATTTGCTTAAAAGGCGACAACTTAGCTGACAGCTTTGGGCATTTTGAAGTGAGTTGGGAGGTCTCCAAAGCCATGAACGACGATCTGCAGCCAAGGTTAAAAGAGTTAAGGCAAAAGATCGCACTTGCTACAAAGTGGGGCACCCAACTCGATGCAGCAGAAGAAGTGGCTAAACGGCTCATTCGTGCAAGTTTTGGTTTGGTTGCCCATAAAACCCATGCCTGGGAAGAAAATGTGGAGCGATGTTCCGCGGCCTTCTTAGAGCATTACCCCGATAAATCTCTAGAAATTGAGCGACTTTTTTATCTCATTCAACGTAAACCTGTTAAAAAGCGAGCGGTTGTCGCGCTGATGGATGCCTTTGGTGCATGGGTAAGCGAAGAATACGCGAAAACAGATCGAAAAATTGGGTAATTATTCACTTTCTTGTCCTAGAAGTTTTCGGACATATTTATCAAGCTAACTCATTGATATTTGGATGTGACAAACAAACAGAAATAACACGCCGTTAACATTTTCGTGGTGGTTTTTGAGTAAATAATCGACAGAAATAGATGTTTTGGACTGCTTTTAGTAATTTATTCAATATAAGTGACTAATTATTGTTTACATGGCTTTTTTGATGCTTTAATCTTGCGCTCAATTAGTCACTTTTAGTGAATATCTATTTCTTGCCCTCGCATCGCTCAGGAAGTATCGCCATGCAGAAGACATCTAATATTGTTAAAGATTCATCGTCGACACGGAATGTGTTGATGTTCGCTATTCCATCACTACTTGGCATTTTGTTGTTCATGACGCCTGTAGTAACAAGTGGTGGTTTCACTATTCCTATTGCTGTTCTGGCAAAAACGTTCCGCAATGTGATGGGTGATAGCTCTACGCTTATTGTTACCTCAATTGTCTTAATCAGTGCTGTGGGTTCATTGTTGGCACTGGTGATAAAACCGCGCTTTATTACCGACTCTAAATTCCTGACTGGCCTCTTTTTACCTTCTCCTGTTTGGCTGGTTGTGCGACTGCTTGGTGCGGTGTTTGTTTCTATGGCGTTCTTCGGCTTTGGCCCTGAACACGTTGTGGGCGGAGCAACTGGTGGGTTCGTATTAGGTGACTTGCTGCCAACGCTGTTGTCTGTATTCGTATTCGCGGGTCTTTTCCTGCCATTACTGACCAACTTTGGTTTGTTAGAAATGATTGGTGCCTTCATGACACGCGTGATGCGTCCGTTGTTTGGTTTACCTGGTCGTTCTGCGGTTGACTGTGCGAGTTCGTGGCTAGGTGATGGCAGTGTGGCCATTCTAATGTCGAGCAAGCAGTATGAGCAGGGTTACTACACAGAACGTGAAGCTGCGGTAGTCGGTACGACGTTCTCGGTTGTTTCTATCAGCTTCAGCTTGGTGGTCATTGCGCAAGTAGGCCTAGAGCATATGTTTGTTCCGTTCTATCTGACGGTTTGTTTGGCAGGTTTTGTTGCGGCTATCGTTGTCCCTCGTTTGCCTCCACTTTGCTGGAAGAAGAATACTCTGGTTAATGGCGAAGAAAAAACGTTTGAACATGAAGCGTTGCCAGAAGGCGAGACGCTGTTCTCTTATGGCATCAAATCAGGGATTGAGCGTGCTTCTCACATCCGTTCGCTGTCTGATGTGCTGAAAGAAGGTCTGGAAAACGCTGCAGACATGGTATTTGGTGTACTGCCTGTTGTAATGGCAATTGGTACGTCGGCTCTTATCATCGCTGAATACACCCCAATCTTCACTATTCTGGGCATGCCATTTGTTCCATTGTTGGAACTGTTGCAAATCCCTGAGGCAGTGGCAGCATCAGAAACCATGCTCATTGGTATTGCTGATATGTTTATTCCGGCCGTACTGGCGGCGAACATTGATAACGAAATGACTCGTTTTGTCATCGCAACGTTGTCAGTGACGCAATTGATTTACATGTCAGAAGTAGGTGCGTTGCTGCTTGGCAGTAAAATCCCTGTAAAAGTATGGGAACTGGTGATGATTTTCATTTTGCGTACATTGGTAACTCTGCCTGTTATCGCTGGCGTCGCACACTTGATTTTCTAAACGACACGCCATTCTAAAAGCGGCCATCGGCCGCTTTTTTTATTCCTTCATATCGCTTAATCAGATTCATCAAGCATTTTCAGCCTATTTCGCACTCAGGGACTCTGCCTATGTCCGCGCGTCGCTATCCTTTATTGATATCACGCAATTTCTCTTTTCGATGTATCCGCATTGTTTCCCTTTCAGCATCTCTCTCAAAAATATGCGTGTCATTGCACATTATGTGCCTATCAAGATGCGCCTTGTATTTGTAAAATTTTAGTAAAAGAAATCCGTCTCCAAGAACAGCTTTTCCATATAGGGTTGTTACATTTGGGGCGGAATATAAATCGAACTTCGTCAGATCGACACTAAAAAATAGCGTTTGAAAGGCAAGGATCCCGATGTTCTCCTTAGCAGTAAGTGAGAGCAGATTTAGGTTGTAGGGAATAGAGGTTGCGGGTTACTCGCTAAAAAATCGTCGATGTTTCGAGATGTAGATTAATGAAAAGAAAGTTCTTTATGGTTGGCATTTTGCTGGTTTCTTCCCCTGTTAGCCCTCATGGGTTGGACAAAGAGGTCGCACAATGTGCCTCCGTTATAGGAAAATCCGCGCGAATAACGTGTTACGATAATTTGGCGAGTAAATTTGATCTCGCTAAACAAAAGACATCTCATGACGAGCTTATCGAGGCGGGTAATTGGGAGGTGACAGAGATCGTGAATCCCATTGATGACACCGAAACTGTCACTATTCGTCTAAGAGAGATGCCCAGCGATAATCGATGGCGCGAACCTATTGATCTTGTTGCTCGTTGTCGTAATGGCAGAACGGAGTTGTTCATATCTTGGAACAACTTTCTGGGCGGCGAGGGAAATGTGTTAACCCGCGTAGGAAATGAAAAAGCCGTCGGCGCACATTGGCGTCTTTCGAACGACAAGCGTACGACATTTCACTCCCGGCCAATGGCTTTTCTGAAGACGATCTCTACCTCAGATAAGCTTGTCGCACAAATCACGCCATATAACGAAACGCCCATTACAGCGATTTTTAATACTTCAGGTTTGGAAAGTGCGTTAGGCCCGATTCGGGATACTTGTCATTGGTAATTGTAATAAGCGTGGCGTATTAACTTCAATAAATTGATTCTGTGAAAAGAGGTGGTATTTCATTCTGTGTTGTCTGGTATAAACTGCGAGCGATGTTGTAAACATACTTCTTATGCAGGAAGGACAATAACAATGAAAATAATCTTGCTCCACGGCTTGTACATGCATGGCATTGCGATGCAGCCACTTTGTGGCCGCCTAGAAGATGTTGGGCACCACGTGCTGAATTTGTCTTACAACACCGTAAGCCCTGACCTTCAAAAGCTTTTTTCTGAAATGGATGATTTCATCGAAGGTGAAGAAACGGCGATTGTTGCACATTCTATGGGTGGGGTGATCGCACGAACCTATTTGGAGGCGGACAGTGAAATGAGTCACTTTGTCTCCAAAGTGGTGACCTTAGGTACACCACATAAAGGTTCACAAGTTGCCGCCTTTTTTAAGAAAGTGGGTATTGGTGATTTTATGTTTCAGGAATCCAGTAAGTACCTGATTCCTGAGAATGAGCCGATTTGGCCTAAAGGTTCCGAGCTTTACAGTATTGCAGGCGAGCTTGCTATCGGTCCAGCCACAGTGCTAAACCGTGGAGAGCCTTCTGATGGAACCGTTTTGTTAGAAGAAACAAAGATAGATGGGATGTACAGCCATGAAGTTTTTCCTTTAACCCATACGGCCTTGATCTTTGCCAAACGCGTTACAGAGCGTATTGAAGAGATCCTCGCATAAAATGAGAATGAATAACGGCAAAAGGTGGACGAACTGTCCGCCTTTTGCCGTTTAGTGGCATTGTTAAAATTTCAGCAAACTTTCTGACGGAGAAGACTCCGCCCATTTTGCGACAAAACTGCCATCAGGGTCATAGTCACGTGCTTGCTTTTCTATGCTGAAATGCGGCTTGGGTTTAGGGTCTGCGCCAACTCCTGCAAGATGCTGCCAATTTCCATAGTTTGTCGCGACATCAAAGTCGATCAGCTGTTGTTCAAAATAGGCGGCACCAAAACGCCAATCGACCCCTAGCTCATTGACTAAACAGCTGGCGACAATTTTTCTCCCTTGGTTTGACATGTAGCCAGTTTGGTTGAGTTGGCGCATACAGGCGTTAACTAGCGGGAATTCCGTGTTTCCTTGTTCCCACGCTTTGTAGTTTTCACTGTAGAAACTGGTGAGAGGTCGTTTTTTCTTTATCCCATCAAAAGCAAACATTCTCGTGCTGTGAAAGTGCATCATCCACTGAAAATACTCTCGCCATAGCAGTTCGGAATACATTGCTTCCGTGGAAGGCGATTTTCCGTTGCGGTACTCGTAGTTGTCCAGTTCAGCTGCGACAGTTCTTACCGACAACGCGCCGTTTGCCAACCAAGCAGAAAGACGAGATGAAAACTGCCAACCATCGAATCCATTTTTGGCATTGTTATAGTTTTTTAGTCCCTGAGTCTTCCAGAAAAACTGATTAAGTTGGACTAGCCCTGAATCTTCACCACCATGGTAAGGCGTCAGATCATAGATAAATTCTTGGCCTCCCCATAAATCTCTACGTTCATAAATTGCGGGTGGTAAGGAATCAGGCTTTGCGATAGGGATGCAAGGCAAAAGGTTTTGTGCACTGATTTTGTTTTTAAACTGAGAGAACGTTTGTGGAAAATTCTCTTTGGTAAAACTGATTTGGTTTCGAATGAACAGATTAAAACTCTCGCTTACCATGACCTCACAAGGCAATGTTTTGGTGAGAAAGTCCATCTGTTTTCTCTCGTTCACACCAGGGTGATCCGTGGCGGCCAAGAGGTTGATACTGTGTTTTTTACATAGTTCAGGAATGATTTCCAACGGATTCCCGACTTTGACAACGAGTCGTTGTTTCGATTTTTTGAGTTCTTTTTCAAGCGCACGAAGTGATTGGTAGAGAAATTCTTCCCTAAACCTCCCTAAATGACGTGATTGAAAGTGGGATGGTTTGAACCATGAGGGATCGATAACAAAAAGCATCAGAGCGTGATTGCATCGTTTGGAAAGTGCGACGAGTGCCGGATTGTCTGCCAGTCTTAAGTCGTGTCTAAACCAATATAGCCCATTCATTCAGTCTCTCCTTAAAAACGATGAGTGATTATGAGCGCGGGATGTAGCTTCGAACTGGGACAATATCTCCCTTAGTTGATTACGCAATAAAGCGTAAATTGGGTGAGAAAGCGGGTGTGAGTGTTTTGCAAAGAGACAAGTGACTCACAAGTTAAGCGTAGCACTACAGTACGGTAAGCAAGATTGCCAAAATATGAAATGTGTACGAGATCAAACTGATTGTGGATTTCTGGGCACTTAGATCAACATGTAGTACTTTTCACGGATTCGACTTTTGATACTTTTCATTGACTCTTGGTCATACATATTTGGGTAATATTGTGTCAATTTCTGAGTAATGTGTTGGTGTCTTGTCAGCCTTTTTTACGGTTTTAGAGGGATAGTGGTAGGGATAGACTGAAGCTTGCGTCAACTTTCTCTATATTGGCGAATCATGTCATTAATAAAAGTGAGGTTGGCGTGGTTGAATATCCTTTGTCGCTATCTGTTCGCAAAGCACTATTGGGCTTGTCAGGCATTCGTGAAGAGTTTGACAATGGCATTTTCTATTTTTCTCAATACGGACGACTATTCGGTATTGTCGATGAAGAAGGGATTGCACTTGTTGTTGGTGAGGAGTGTCTGGAAGAGGCATTACGTCGCCCGGGAGCGAAATTGGAGCACCCTGGTGGCAAACGCTGCAAAGGCGTGATTAAAGTGTCAGCGGCAGAATGCACTGAGACAGATCTGGATTTTTGGCTGCTGCTTGCGCTGCCAACAAATCAAGGAACCATCGACCCGATTACACTGCACTAATACGAAGAAGTCAGCTTACCTGTTAGGAGAAACTGACTTCTTCACGGCTTTTTATTTAGCCGCGGTGGAATAAATGGTCCACTTCATCACGACATTCTCATCTGAGGCAGCTACGCTCGCCGTGACTCTTCGACTGAGTATTTCTGTCTGATGCTCTGAATTTGCTGCCACTGGTTCGTTTTCACCAAACCCTACTATCATAATGCGGTCTGGGGTTACGCCCTTGCGAACGAGGGCTTGTTTAACGGCATTTGCGCGTCTTTCTGAAAGTGCCTGGTTGGCGTCGATACTGCCAATTGGGCTAGCATAGCCTTTTAGCTCGACGTGTGTTTGGGGGAAGCTTTTCATAAAGCGCGCAAGTTGATCGACTTCGCGTAAAAACGACGCGGGAATACGCGCCGAGTTATTCGCAAACAATATATGAAGGTTATCGCGTGCATTTAACGCGAGAACTTCAGCACAGCCATCGTTATTAATATCCGCGCCTGGTGGTGTACCCGAGCATGCATCACGTTGATTGATGACACCGTCGCCGTCAGTGTCTTTCAAATCTGCCATTTGTTGAGCGACAGGCGGGGGATCGACAGCTAAAGAACAGCCAGCGACAAAAAGAACAGATGCCGCGATGGGCAAGACTACAGCTTTTTTGAACTTGACTCGTGAGAGCCAAACTGCGTTCGTCATTCTTTATCTCCTTCATCATTTGAGCTATACACAGAGGTTTGCCATTCTTCCGGCGTCTCTACCCTGAGCTCAGATAGCAGCAAGCCAGTGGCGTTTAACACTCTGTAACGCGCCAGAATTCCTGAAAAATACGCATCGAGGTAGGAACGACGTGCGTCGAACAACTCGTTTTCCGTGTTTAGCAGGTCCAGCAAGGTTCTTCGGCCAATAAGATATTGTTTTTCGTAAGCAATTAGGGTGTCTGAAGCCGCATCAACATGTTGTTGTAGGAAGGAAGTTTGCTTCTCTGCCAGCTCTTTTGCAGACCAAGCAAGGCGAGTGCTTTCATTCAGCAATCGGTGGGCATTATTGCGTATGTTTTTCGCTTTATTGATTTGATAGGCCGCGCTACGTGATTCGGCTGCATCAGTGCCGCCATTGAAAAGGTTATACCGCATTCGCAACATCGCCTGAAATTCGTCAGTGTTTCCAGGCGTGCCATCTAACTCCTCCCCCCATTCCTGCGAAGCCTCAATGGTAAAGGTGGGGTACATATCACCTTTAGCCTGATTGTATTGGTATTTGGCTGCATCTACATCATGGTGGGCAACGTGGATAACGGGGTTGTTTTTCCTCGCGATGTTTAATGCCTCAGCAAGGGAACGAGGAATAAATAGCGCATCAACTTCTGGCGTCACCAAGGCGTTGGGTGACGTGCCAACAATTTGTTCAAACTCAGTGATTTTATCTTCTAGGTTGCTTTGTGCGGAAAGCACATTGGTGTGCGCCTGGGCAAGACGTCCTTGCGCTTGGGTGAGGTCTGAAGATGAACTTACACCACTTTCGGCGAGCTTGTTAACGTCGGCGGTGATTTCTTCGTGAGTCGTAAGATTTGAGCGTGTGAGCGTTAAAATTTGTTGTGCTCTGAGCACGTCTAAATAGACTTCAACAACACTCAATGCCGTATCTTGGATGTCTGCAAGTAGTTGATAACACTGGGCTTCTGCTTCTGCTTTGGTGCGTTGTATGTCGTTGTAGGTAATGGCGCCATCCCAAATCAATTGTCTGAGACTCAATCGCACGTCCTGAGGGTGATAGTCCCCTTTATTGCTGTCATTGTTGTAATCGGAGTAGCCAATACCAGCTTCCAGATCGAGAGAAGGTAAGTAACCTCCCGTTGATGCGTCTATGTTTTCGTGTCGGCTTTTAAACTCGTTATAGGCTTCCTTAATCAGTGGATTTAGTGTCAATGTTGTCGCAACTGCTTGCTCTAACGACTGTGCATTGATAGATAATGAAAATACCGTGGTTGTTAGAGACAAAGCGACGAGCATTAAGAATTTGCATAAATATTTCGTCTGTTGGCTTAAGCGTAATAAGTGAGATTGCACATTAGCTAACCGGTGTCTCTTATGGGATGTTGACTTGCTCATGAATGCTCCCTGAATGCGTTATTATTGTCTGTTGCTGCATAAAACTTGATAAAACACGACAAATTTACCCAGTGAAGGCAAAAACCACCCGACAAGGGGCTTTTTACGACGAACGGGAGGTATGTACGTCATAACCGGACAAAAATTGTGTGATGAAGCAAAAGAAACCTCTCGTCGCCTTTGCCCGTTAAAAGTAGGGCAAGTTGATGCGTATGTGACCCCCTAAACCAAGGTTTATCGCCTTTCTATTGGAAATGAGACAGATTGAGACGCATAAGTGACAGCCAAAATAGAAGCAAAGACAGTTTCTAGGTGCATTTGTGGCGCGTCGTCGCTTGTCCTGCCATTTGAGACATTTGTTTGCCCACAGCCAGATACTGGACCAATGATGACTGACACAGGAGGAGTGTTGAAATTCTGATTAGAATTTCACGACCTCCTGTTTTTGCTTAATTAAGGGGTATAAGCGATGACGGAGCACAACGATGCAGATGGACAAAATCAGGGCGAAAGTGATCATACAGACGCGCATCTGACCATTAAAAATGGTCAAGTATTTGTTATTCGAGATGGCGTAGCGAACCCAGTACCTTTCTCTTCTGATGTAAAAGCAAACGATTTGGTTGTCGCTAACCCTTCAGCATAGTTTGTTGTCATAAAAAATGGCATTCCTACCTTAGTTGATGAACCTTGTGCGACGTGTATTCGCGTTGATGGAGAGGGCGTTGAGGTAATCGGTCTCGCGACCAATATTGGATTCCGTGAATCTGACGTGGCGCTTACTTTGCTAGAAGACGATATCACGGCGCTACAACGCGCAATACTGGAAGGGATTGACCCCTCGGAAATACAAGAGACTCCTGCGGCAGGTGGAGCAGTGAGTTCGTCTATCGGTGGATTTGCAGTTATTCAGTACGACTACACTGCGGTATTGGCGGAGGCGGGCTTTGAAACATCGTACGTACGCCAGTCGCGATCGTTTTTCAACGAAGATGATGCTCCGTTACTTGCTGCTTTGGGCGGCGGGGATTTGTCTATTACGGTGCGAGAGGGCGATTTAAGCGACCCGTTGCAGGGTGAGAGTTACCCCGTTTCTGGCAGTAAAACACTGATTGTATCTGCGGGGTCTTTGGGACTCGATGCGTCGTCTTTTGTGTTTGAACCACTGTCAGTTGCTACGGCTATCGCAGAACTCTCAAAAGAGACGTTCACATCGGGTCAGTCTGTTGAATATTCGCTGAGTGAAAATGCGAGAGAAATCGTCGGGAAAACAGCAGAGGGTGAGACCGTTGTCACGATAGTACTCACGCCATCACTGCTTGGCAGAGATATCGAACTGACAACAACAGTGACGATTTTTAAACCCATTGACCATCTTCCTTCGAACGCCTCAGGGTTGGTTAGGGTCGTCAATGATGCCTTGGAAATTGATCTCTCTGTTCAGGGCTCAGACACTGCGGGTAACGCGCTGCGCGAGCCTGTGGATGTTATGATAACCATTACTGACGGCGCGCTTCCTACGATAAAGCCGAGCAGTATCACTCACAATGAAAACGAATTAAATTTTGTTTCCAAACCTATCCCACTCAATGTAGAAGCGAACGCTGATGAAATATCGACGGTGAAGTTCGTCGCCACCGATCAACTCAGTGCGGCGTTAGATAACCTGACAAGTAACGGATCAGCCACAACGTTTGAAATTTCAGATGAAGCGATCACGGTTGTACTCGCCTCTGAGCCTTCTGTTGTGGTGTTTAGCATTCAGTTGGAACAGAAAAATGGAGAATACAACTACGTCTTTTCTGAAAATGCCAGTGTAGATCAATCGGTAAATGGCGAGTCTGTGCTGATACCGGTTACGGTTGCAGTCACAGACTACGACAATGATACTGTGGAAGGCCGTTTTTCTATCACGATTGATGATGGTAATAACGGAACGGGAGAAAGCGCTTCTCTTTCCGGAGAGTTTGATGTTACGGAAGGTAAAATTGGCGATGGGGGAGCTGTTCCCGTACAAACTGCCACAGGTTCGGTGTCTATCGACGCCGGTTCAGACAGACTGTTGCCTGATTCGTTATCCATTTCAAACCTAAATACTTCAGCGGGTATTCCCGGACTCATACAAGAACTCAATGAGCTGACATCGGAAGGTCGAGCGCTGGTATTTGAGCTGTCTCCAAGTAGCACAGGGAACACAATTCTCATCGAAGGGAAGCTACCGGATGGCTCGATCGCGGTTTCTTTTACGCTTGTGGCGTCTCAAGTACCTGGCGATGGCGCTGCGGGAGTTTCCGTTGCTTCTACGTTTGTGCTTTACCAGCCATTGGACCACCAAGACGATGCGAAATTTGTTGGGAATCGCTGGGTGACTCTAAGTGATCCGTCAAGTGGCAACTTGGCGTTTGATATAAAGCTCCAACTGCAACTTAAAGACACTGATGGCGATATTTTAGATAAGCCAGTTGCTCTCAATTATCAGGTGGTTGACGGCTCAAGGCCTGAAATTAAAACCGCAGATATTGAGGTGACCGATCCCGATGAAAATGCGGGACCTTCTACTGAAACAGCGTCGCTTGGTCTTTCTTTGGGCAGTGATGAGATTGCATCGTTAGAGTGGCAAGTAGGGAGTAGCTTTAATACGTTTGTGGCGTCGTTAAGCAGCGACGGTAACGCGCTTTCTCTAATTCCAGCTAACGCACAAATTAATGGTTCTAGCGCCCCCATTAATATCGGCTATCAAGACGCTAACGGCACAACAGTGACAGTTCTGACGCTGACATTACTCCCTGATACGGGTGATTACAGTGTGACGTTGAGAGAGTCTATTGACCAACCGGACAGTGAAAGTGTTGTCTTCAATTTGGGTGTTAAAGTGACCGATTTTGATGATGACAGCGCATCCGACAATTTCACGGTCACCGTTTTTGATGGCAATAATTTATCACTTTCTCCCGTCAACGCCACCATTATTGATCCCAACATAGGCAGTGTCAGTGAGCAAGAGAATCTGAGTCTCGGGTTAACGCTGGGCGCTGATGCTCTGAAAACATTAGTGTTTTATGCACCTACAGGACTAGAGGCCGCATTAAATGCAATGACGAGCAGTGGCTACGAAACGAAAGTGATACCTCAGCCATTTTCGTCACTTTCGGACACAATCAGTATTGTCATCGATGATGCCAACTCTCCCAATAATGGAGAAACGGCGCTTTCAATTGTTCTAAACAAGGACGCCAACGGAATACCTGATGGAACTTACAGTGTCTCTCAGTCATTGGCTATCGATGAGCCTGATGAGCTCATCAATCTTCCCATTGGCGTACGTGCTATAGACACGGATAACGATGCAGTTTCCGCTGAATTTACTGTCACTATCAAAGACAGCAGTGAATTACCTACTACCGGAGTTACTGGTGACATTACGTTAAGTGAGCCTGATTTAACACCAGGTTCAGGGCAGCAAGGCTACCCCGATTCAGCGGATACCGACGTGACTATCACTGCACTCAATGATCGCTTAATTCCAGAAAGTGCAGGGTTGGAAGAAACCCAGTTGGCGAGCATTCTCGCCAACCTCAATGGTTCTTTAACCAGTGATGGTGTGAGCGTTGTGTTTACTTACGATACGAGTACACACACCTTGGTGGGGATGGCAAACAATGAAAAGGTCATTGCCGTCAGTTTCGAAGGCACACAAGCTGCCAATGGATTTAGCGTTGATATCACGCCTACGTTGACGCTCTACAAACCGCTGGATCATTTGGACAGTGGTGTATCGAATAACACGCTAACAGTGAATGAAGACAATATTTCGATAGCTTTGCCTATACAGGTGAAGGATTCTGACGGTGATATTGTCAGTGGGGCGGCATCTGTTGATGTGGTGATAAAAGACGGTGAAGGCCCGTCCATTACGTCTACCCCAGCCTTAGCGGTGGAAGAAAGTGATATCAACCAAAACGGCAGTGGAGGAAACACCAACCGTCCTGGTACGACGCCCGGAGGAGTAGGTACCGATCAGGATACCGACAGCGGAAAGCTCGTAATTGATTCGGGTAGCGACAATATTAAAGACATTTCACTTGATGTTAGTGCTTTTGCGTCAAACAACGCGTCTAACAGTCAAAATGCATCAGGAAACAATGTACCGCTAAGTTCGAAAGGTGAACCTGTCACTTTGCACCTTACTAGTGATGTGAGTGGAGTGAAAACCTATACGGGTAAAGCGGAAACACGAGAAGTGTTCACCATTACCTTAGATTCACAGGGGAACTATACCTTTACGTTGCTCGGTGCGTTAGATCACCCTCAGGGTGATCAAAAAAATACCTTAACCATCAATTTGCCCGTCGTCGTTATGGATTCAGATAATGACACCGCGACTAGCATTTTGAACGTTAATGTAGCCGATGATGTGCCATTTTCGTTGGAAACCGATGGTGTGGGTGTAGGTGGCGGTGCTTTGGTCACGGAAGAAGGGGATCATTCTCCGAGGTTAACAATACTGCCTGCAAGGAACCGCGGGGCGGACGACGCCCATATCAAGTCTGTCACAATCAATGGTGAGCAGCATGAGTTGAATGTCGGGTTGAATAATGTTTTCATTGTCAGAGAAGGGCCGGGAGGGCAAGTCCTTGGCACATTGCTGATCCAAAGTTCAGGGAATGTTCAATTTACCGCTGCGGAGGATGTTGACCACAGTGGAAGCACAAATAACCGTATAGAAGAAACGTTCAGCTACGAAATCATCGACGGTGATGGAGATATTGTTGTTGGCTCCACACAAATCGTTGTTGTGGATGGAGAGCCTCAACTTATTGTTGAAAATGCTGCGGGTGTTGAAGATCAGGGGCGGGAAGGCGACCCCAATGATGATGTGGTGAATAATCCTGCGGACGGTATCCCCATTAATATCTCTATTGATGTGGGTGACAATGATCAGGGAGAGGTTGTTGATCGAGTGTTGATCACCCTGCCGGCTAATGCGCAAGGAACATTTTATGCCAACGGCGCTGAACTCGCGGTAACTGACGGAAAAATAGTGCTACCTGCAAATTTGTTCTCTCCTGATGCTCAAAACGAAATATGGACACTGCAAGGTGTTACCTTCGTACCCAATCAAGATTATTCCGCTGCCAGCGGAGTCCCCACATTCTCGGTCACGGGGTTCGTGAAAAATGCGGATGGTACAGAAAGAACGTTGGCCACACAGAGCTTTACTATAACGGTTGAGGGCATTGCGGACGTTCCTCAGTGGGATTCTGAAAACACCACGCTTTATTACAACATCGATGAAGACAGTGACGGTGCAAATCTCGCCATCGAAGCGGATTTACAAGATAGCGACGGCTCCGAAACACTGACCTATTTTCTTACTCTGGACAGCGGTGACGCCACGTTGCTTCTAAACGGCAATACACTGACACCAAGTAATGGGAAATACGAAATTTCTGCCGCTGACATCAATAATGTCATGGTGAAGCCGGATGCTAATTATTCGGGAGATATTACGCTTACCGCCATCGCACAAAGTAAAGAAACCTCCAACTTCGTGGCGGGGCAACAAACCGCAGATTCCGCGCCTAGAACCATCACGATTGCAGTGAGCCCTGAAGCAAATTCGACGACATTGAAAGTATCCCGAGTGAGCGGCGATGAAGATACCCTGATCCCGCTAGGGGGCAGTATAAAGCTCACCGACACGGTTGATACCGATGCATCTGAAACCTTGTATGTTTGGATTACAGGGTTACCTGAAGGGGCGAACCTGTTTCTTGGCAGCGATAAGGTTGTGCCTGACAGCAATGGTTTGTATGAGGTCTTGTATGCGGATATCGCGAACCTGAAACTTGAGCCACCACCGGAAAGCAATGTGGACTTTGCTATTTCAATCAGGGGAGTAGTGAAAGATACCGCTATCATCACTAACGCTTCAGGCGTGGACGAAACGGTCACTCAAGTAATCCTAAAACCTTAAATGTAGCGTTGAAAGGGGTGGCTGATGAGCCGGATATCGAGCCTGATCTTGGTGATATTTGGCAACCTGTTATTGAAGGCGGGAAAGAAACGGGTATTGAAACCACGATTGAAGAAGACAGCTCAGTTTCCCTTTCATTTCATATCAAGTCCGGCGAAGACGGTGACAAGTTACCGGATGATAACTCCGAAACGTTGACGACGTTGCTGACCAAAATCCCAGAAGGGGTCACCCTGCTCGATACCAATAATCAAAAAGTGAATTTGATTTATGCAGGCATGGATGATGAAAACCCACCGCAGCCGCAATATCAGGCAAGTATTGATGGCTTGTCTGACATTAAACTTATTCCACCGGAAGGGAGCACGAAAGACATCACACTCACAGTGAGCATTGTGGTGACGGAAAATGACGGTGACTCATTAACGGTAAATCGAGATGTGATCATTCATATCGATCCTAAGATTGACGCGACCAATTACGCATTGTCCTCTCTTGGTTATGAAGACCAACCCATTGATATCAACTGGCGGCCCGATGAAAACAGTGGGTTTACAGATAACCGAGAAGAAATTGTTGGCATCGTTTTCTCGATGTCTTCTATCGCGATTGCTGCGGGTTACGAACTGACCATTGAAGGTGAATCTGCTCCATTGACATTTTCCGGCGGAGAAGTGGTGCTTTCGGCTGCCCAAGTGACAGCCTTGGTCAATGGATCGAGCCTCACGATGAAAGCGCCGCCAAACAGCGATGTGGATGAAGATATTGGCCTCAGTGTGAAGCTGACCGTTGAACAGAAAGATGAAGATGACCCATCGATTATCGACAGAGTTGATGTAACCGGCGATCTGAATGTGCGGATTATTGCGACGGTGGAAGATGGAGATATTGAGGTAGTCAACGCTGCTGATACAGCCTTAACGACGATCAGCGATGGCGGAACGGGTTCAATCTCGCTGTCGGATTCTGATCACCGATTGGTATTCAAAACTGCAGAGGGTATTAATACTGATGGAAGCAGTGAAGAGCTAATCACTGAAGTCGTTGTTTCGTTTGTTCAAAATGCACAGGGCGACCCGTTTACTGGTGAAAACCAAGCCTATTTTGACCAGTTTTATATTAAAGGCGGGATAAACAATGGCGATGGCAGTTGGACAGTCCCCGAGTCGTCATTGGCCGATCTGACGATTTCAACGTCTTCGCCGATCACCACACCCGTATTCGTGAAAATTGTGGGAACTGTACAAGATCAGGGCGATGCGGGTGAAGGAGATAAAAGTGCCGAAGAAGAGCAAGATCCTATTGTAATTACCCTGGACTTTAGTGGTCACAATACCAATACACAAGAGGCCGGAGCCATCACCGTCAACGCTGGTGACATAACTGGTGTTGAAGACAAAACACTCAACCTAGGTCAACAACTGGATGGTCTCATTTCAGTGGATCCAACGAATGCACCTGATGATGAATTGACGCTGGTGATCAGCGCTGCATCTCTTTCGTCTGCGGGCGTTAGCGTCTCCGGCATGGAATTTAATAGTGTCACGGCAGAGTACGTTGCAAAGGTGAGTGTCGCCGCGAATGGCAGTGTCGATCTGTCAGGCGTTTCTCTCTCTTTACCCAAGCACTTCGCAGGGGATTTCACGTTACCGATAAAGCTGGTTACCACCGACCAAGAAAGCGGTGATACCAAAGAGATTACCACGACAGTTGATGTGCTCATTGAACCTCAAGTCGATGGCATTAAGACAAGTGTTACTGTGATACAAACAAGTGGCCTTGATAGCGACAAACAGCCGGACAGTGGCAGTACCACGGTCTTTCCCGGTGAGGCGTTGGAAGATGGCATTATCAAGCTGAGTATCACGGACTCTTTGTTAGACCCTGATACTGACCCAACTCGTGGTGTGGAAAGCATTACCTCAGTAGCGCTTTCAGTTGAAGGAGCTGTCGGTAAGTTTGTAGACGCATCAGGACAAGTCGTGGAGGATCAAAACGGTGTGTATACCGTCACGCTTGCTCAACTGTCAGACATCTATTTCAAGCCCACTGAAAATTACAGTGGGCCAGTGAATGTGAATGTAAAAACCTTTATCACAGATACGGCAAAAAATGACGATACGGGGAAACCAGACTCGACAGTTTCTGGCAGTGTCGATTCCCAAGTTTCGTTTACGATTATCCCTGTTAATGACCCCATCACGTTTTCAGGGAACACAACGCCAATCAATGGTAATGAAGACGCCGAGATCGCGTTGACGGGTATTTCCGCGAGTGTTCAGGATACCGATGGCTCGGAAGAGATCGTGTCTTTACAGATCACAGGTGTGCCTGATGATTTCCAACTGATTTCGACAGGGAGCCAATTGGTTCAAAATAGTGGTAATGGGATTTGGACGATTAGTGTGCCCAGTGGGAGCCAATCCGTCAGTTTGGATGACATCTCTTTTATTCCACCGGAAAATTTCAGCGGATCTCTAGACGTTGATTTAGTGGTGTATGCGAAAGAGCAAGCATTGGATGTACCTAATCAATATGAAAGTAGCATTACCGTTGTGGTCAACCCAATTGGTGATGGTGTAGATACCGACATTACAACGGCAGTGTCTGGTACGGAAGATGAGCAAATTATCTTACCACTTGATATCAGCGTTATAGACAATTCGCCGACATACGATGGCACAGGCCTTGCTGTTATTGAAAATGGCCCGGAAAAAGTGCGTGTTGTGTTGACGAATGTCCCTGATAGCTCAACGCTCAGCTTACCGCCAAATGCACCTGCCGGAAGCACGATCGAGAAGCAGCCTGATGGCTCCTGGATCGCCAACATCAACGGATAAACGTTATCCGAGTTAATTTTCACGCCCGGCGATGCAAATGAAAATAACTGGGATGGGAAGCTGGAGGTATCAGTTCGTGCCGTTGATAACGGTGTAGAAGCCGTTAGTGCACTTTGGGACGATCAAACCATCACTGTGACGGTTTCCGCTGTCAATGATGCGCCCGAATTGACGTTACCGAGCACACCTCTTGCTGCAGAAGAGGAGACGGCATTACTTATTGAGTCAATCCGAGTGAAAGACGTGGATGCCGGTGAGTCACCAACGGGTGTTATTGAAGTGAGGCTCAGTGTAAAAGATGGCGCAGTCGCATTGCCATTGGGCTCTCCAACGACAGGGATAACGGTCACCGGTGCGGGTTCTGAAACCATGACGCTAGAAGGTACCCTTGACGCGATTAATGGCTTGCTCACGGCTGGGGTGACTTATACCGGTGATACGAACTTCTCTGGTTCAGACCTACTAACCGTTACCGTTAACGATAATGGCAATACGGGGTCTGGCGGTGCGAAAACCGACACGGAATCCGTGGCTATTAATGTGGCGCCAAAACCAGATATTCCCACTCTTACGTTGAGTACGGCACAGACTGCAGCGGTAGGAGGGAGCATTTCAGCGGTGATTCCATTGTTGGGATTGGCTGCTGCACTGACGGATCCTTCTGAAACCTTATCGGTTGAAATAAGAAGTATCCCATCCTCCTTAACGTTTGTGGATGCAGATGGCGTAGCCATTGGGACAGGTCCTGTGGCAGGTACACTGACACTGACTGCTGCAGAACTGGCACAGCTTCATGTTATGGGAACATCACCGAGCACAACGACAGTCAGTGTTGTTGCTGTCTCGACGACAACATTGAATGAAGATGCAGAATCACCGTCTATATCCTTGTCTATCAATGTACAAGACCCCGCCCAACAAGCCATTCAGGCGCAAGATACAAGCGTAGAAAATATCGTGGTGTCTGGAGATGAAGGCGCGACTCTGGAAGGTGGTGCAGGAGATGATTCACTCATTGGCGGTTTGGGTGCCGATATTTTGATAGGTGGTAGCGGGAATGACGAATTGTATGGTGGGAAAGAGGGCGCGGATGCTGTAAAGGATTCGTTTGTATGGGTCACCGCAGATCTTGGTACGGTGGGCTCTCCCGCTGTTGATACCGTTCAAGACTTCGAATTGTCGATGTTTTGGACGTGAGTCAGGCAGTCAATGTGTCAAATCTCGCCTCGTTTGATGACTTAACCTCACAACTTTCTCTGAGTGAGCAAGAGGGGAACGCCCAGCTCAATATTTTAAGCGGTGGCGATATTGTCCAAAAAATCATTTTGACAGGCATCAGTATGGATGCACTTGTAAATGGTGATGCGTCAAGCCTTTCTCAGTCCGAGCAGCTTGCAGCAGTAGTAAATCGCGGTGTCCTCCATCTTGGCGACAATATCGGAACCGCAGCAAATGATTCTTTGATTGCGGAGTCTGGTGGGCAAAGTCTCTTTGGTATGGATGGCGATGATACGCTTCGGGGTGGAACAGGAAATGACATACTCACTGGCGGAGAAGGTGACGACATATTCCAGTGGTTAGAGTCATCGCTTTCCACACCAAACAACAGTGACACTGTCACTGATTTTCAGTTGGGACAGGACAAAATCGACATCCTTGACCTGCTTCCTGATCTGGGGGCTGCACCTTCCGTCAACGACTTGTTACCGTACTTTGATGACGCAGAGGTCGACAGTAACGGCACGATCACCTTGCAAATTCTCTCCGGCACCCATGAGCAGACGATTGTGATGCAGAATATGGATATTTCCACGTCAGGATTGGATCTGGCTGCTGGGGCGCAAACGAGCGATATCATTAATGCCTTATATGACCAACAGGCGTTTAAATTTGATTAAGTACGCATCAAAACACTGAATTCATGAAAACAATTTTCGAACAATCTGTCATTAGTCTCAATAAAGAGACTATGCTGAAAGAGAAAAATTTCAATTTGCCTCTTAACCGTATCGAGATTTGGCATGAGTACAGAACAAAAAAGTTCAATCTTGACAGAAAGTGGTACCAACGAGCTTGAAATTATCGAATTTCGTCTGGAAAAGCGTCTTCCTGACGGTGGTACCAAAGTGTGTTTTTACGGAATCAACGTTGCAAAAGTACGCGAAGTGATTCGTGTACCAGATACAACCGATTACCCCAATGCTCAGCCCAATGTTCTTGGGGTGTTTTCTTTGCGTGGTAAGCTTATCCCGCTGGTGGACTTGGCTGGTTGGTTAGGCGTTGACACCAACTCCGTCATTGAAAACAAAGTGGTTATCGTGACAGATTTTAACCGCATGTCTAACGGCTTTCTTGTCGACAGCGTGTCACGGATCCACCGTATCTCCTGGGAGGAAGTTGAGTCGCCCAGTCAATTTTTAGAAGCGTCAGATCAAGACTGTGTTGTTGCCGTAGTGCGACAAGAGAAAAACCTGATCATGATCCTCGACTTCGAGAAGATAATTGCTGACATCAATCCAGAATTAAGTATGGAAAAATATGATGTTACCAAGGACAAGCGTGTCGTTATTGATGATGCAATGGTCGCGAAGCGCGAAGCGAAAACCATTCTTGTTGTTGATGACTCTGCCTTCATAAGGCGCTTGATCGAAAATACGTTACGTTCAGCGGGGTATAATGTCATTACCGCCAAAGACGGGCAGGAAGGGCTTGATAATATGATTGAGTTCGTCCGCCTCTGTTCAGAGGAAAACTTGCCTATCTCGGAGTTTGTGGATGGTGTGGTGAGTGACGTTGAAATGCCAAAAATGGACGGTATGCACCTGGTTAAAAGGGTTAGAGAAATCAATGAGTATCAAACGATTCCTATTGTGATGTTCTCGTCGTTAATGAGTGATGACAATCGACAGAAAGCGTTAGATCTTGGTGCAAATGACACAATTACCAAGCCCGAAATCGGCAGAATGGTCGGATTGATGGACAGCTTTGTGTTGAAGGAATAGTATTTTAGACTCTTAGTGAAACGGCACCTTATCGGTGCCGTTTTAATTTTTACTCTCTACAGTTGCGTTGCTTTCGACCATCTTCTTTTCATTTGTTCATCCTGCCGCATTACGCCATTTCAGTGGTGAAATTTCGCTTACTTATAACCAACAGACCGAAGAAGATGGCAGCCGCAGCGAGGCGAATGAATAAATCGATCCCCGGCCACATCATTGCAGCAGCTAGGGCAAAACAAAGCGCACGTAGAGGGAGCGTGATAGGGCCTTCGAGATACCCTTCCATGCCTGCAATTAATGCCCAAACACCGATAATCGCAAACAGTGTGACGACGATAACTTGTTCAAAATCCCCTGCAACCAAAGGTGTATACGCCATCAATAGGGGAACAAGATAAAGCCCTTTTGCAATTTTCCATGCTTTAAATCCTGTTGCCATAGGGGGCGTTTTCGCAATCGTTGCTGCAGCAAAAGCAGTGAGACAAACGGGCGGGGTAACATTACTGTCCTGAGATAACCAAAAGATGATCAAATGCGCAGCAAGGAGAGACAAGCCAACGGTCACCGGACCCAAGCTTTGTTCGAGCAGCGTTGCTTTAAAATCATCAGGCACTTTGCCTAGAAGCTCTAGTGCCGACTCAAACGCCATGGGAGAGCCCAGCGCAGCAAGTTGGTCAGGAGCAATTAACATGAAGATGGTTTTGGCCTCCTCCGGCAATTGGCCTGTCACCAGAAGTTCAATTAATTGTTGTTCGGCGATTAAGCCGTAAATAGCGGGGGCGGAAAGCGTGCCAAGTACAATGTAAGAGGCGGTGACAGGTAGACCCATCCCCAAAATTAGCGAGGCAAGGGCGACCAATACCAGCATGATGAATAGGCTGCCACTGGCCCAATCATTGATCATCAATGAAAATGTGTTACCGATGCCCGTAGTGCTAATCACATTCACCACCAACCCGATACCTGTCAGTAAAACAGCTGTGGTAGCCATATTTCTTGCACCTTGTGCCAAGGCATCAAAAATGTCTGCGACGCCCATACGATTTGGTGAAAGCCAAGATGCCGCGACGACTGAAATAATGGAAATTCCCGCTGCATAGGTAGGCGTGAAATCCATGACTAACAGTGTCACGAGAACCACGAGTGGGATTAAATAGTGCCAACCTGAGACCAAAACTTTAAACATGGGCAGGCTTTCTGTTTCTACGTGATGAACGCCGGAACGTTTGGCTTCAATACGCACAAAAAACGCCACAGACAGGAAGTAAATCAGCGCGGGAGCAAAGGAAACTGCGATGATCTCAACGTAGGGGATTTGGGTGTAAGAGGCCATAATAAAAGCACCAGCCCCCATCACTGGCGGCATTAACTGACCACCGGTTGACGCAGCGGCTTCCACCCCGGCCGCAAATTTGGGTGGGAATCCCGCTTTCTTCATTAAAGGGATGGTGATCACCCCAGTCGATACCGTGTTAGCGACGCTCGAACCAGAGACTGATCCCATCAACCCCGACCCGAGCACGGCAACAAAACCCGGCCCACCGATGATTTTACCCGCAGCAGCACGAGACACATTGATAATGTAATCACCAGCCCCAGACTTAACGAGAAAAGCCCCAAACAATATAAACATGAAGACATAGCTCCATGAGATTCGTGAAATAGGGCCGAACATGCCTTCTGAGCTATAAAAAGCTCGGTAAAGCATAGTTTCTGCTGAAAGACCCGGGAACGAAAAAATTCCGTCAATCCAGCTTCCCCACCAAATGACATAAGTTAATGAAACGATAATCAAACAAGGGATGAACCAGCCCATGGTGCGCCGAATCAGCTCCAAAGCAATCACGATGGCGAGAATGGAAAAAATCCAATCGGTCGTCACGAAGGTCACGCCTCTGTCATAGAGAGCGTCTTCACCCCATATGATGTAGACAAGGCAAGCGACAGCGGCGATGGCGATACCGATATCGATAGCTAAAGCAAATCGACTTTTGCGCCATTTTGCGGCTGCCGGATAAGTGAGGGCGCACATCGCAGAAAAGCCGGCGAAGTGCGCGGCAGATACCCATAACTCGGGAAGCGTAGCGAGCGTGTTGAACCAAATGTGAACGAGCGATAAAAGGATACCAATAACAGTGACGCATCGGGTGAGCAGTGGAAAGTCAGTGCGTTGAGTCAGTTCAAATTGGGATAGACCTTCTTCGAGACTGTCATCAATGGTTGCTTTGGTGGGTGAGTTTTCGTTCATTGTGCCCTCTACTGTGCGTTTAGCACTACTTCCTTGGGGTCTGGCAGGCTATGCGCTGACGACATCCGTCAGCGCACAGAAACCCATCTCATGGGTTAAGGCTTATTGAGCAACCAAATGCTCAGGAATAGTCAGCCCTTGTTCTTTATAAAATCGTGCTGCACCGGGGTGCAGTGGCACGGGCAAGCCATCAATTGCTTTCTGTAAAGACATGGCTTTGGTTGCCTTGTGAATACCATTCAAAAACGCGAGGTTTTCATAAATGGTTTTCGTCAGTAGGTATACATCTTCATCACTGATATCTTTACGAACAGCAAGGAAGTTGGGTTGTGCGATGGTTTCTACAGCGTCGGTTTGGCCTGGGTAAGTGTTCGGCTCAATGACGAAACGCGTCCAAAGGTTATAGCCGCCGTTTGCTTCTTTAATCTGTTTATCCGTGAAGTTAAGGATGGTGATCTTGTCGCCCATAGAGGCAAATGCACGGGTCACCGCACTCACTGGAACGCCCGCAGGTGTGTTCATACCCTGGATCGTACCGTTTTGGAGGGCATCAGCACTTGCACCATATCCAAGGTAGGCAAGGTTAAACGTGTCAGGATTTATACCTAGACCATCCAATATTTGACGGCCTGAGCCTTCCGTTCCCGAGTTTTTCTTACCGATTGAGAATTTTTTGTCATCCAGCTGTTTCATGTCATCCATGTTGCCGGATTTAGCTAAATCACTCAGTACCACAAAGTGTTCAACGTTTTGCCATAGCATGGAAACTGAGCGTAATTCCTTCTGAGGGCCGGCTTGCTTCAGTTTGCCTTCTCCGCTCCACGCCCACGCGCCATACAGGCCTTGTAGAATTGCAAACTGTGCTTCGTTCTCACGTAACAGTTTGACATTTTCACCGGAACCTGCGGAGCTAATTGCGGAAAGAGAAAACTTATATTTTGGTGCTAGCTTCACTTTGCTGAGTGTGGCGAGTGCAACACCAACAGGGTAATACGTCCCGCCTGTGGATGCCGTTGCTAATATATAATCTCTGTCTTCTGCGGCTGCAGAATGAATACCGGTCAGTGAAATCGCTGTGGCGAGTGATAGCGTTTTAACAAGAGCCTTGATCTTCATACAACTCTCCAATGTTGGAAGGGGCATTGTGTCGTCATGCAGTGTAAGAGAGGTACTGCATGGTCAGGGAGTTAACGTATCTCTTTGATGTAGCACGAAGAGTTAGCCCGTCAACCCGTGTTCAATTTTCAACAGTGGGATAGCCGAGAATGTAAATGGCATGTTGCGCTTCGGTGTATAAATATAATGGTGCTCTCAGTTTTCTTGGTGTATATCCCCATTCCATCGAAAACTTCGCACCGTTAGCCAGCTTAGGCATAGTGCGAATAATGTCAGTTGGTGCCAGAAAAACGCTTCCGTTATTATAAAGTTTGAAAAACAACAGGATAAAACATGGCAAAACCGAACAAGAAACTGCCGGAGCGATCGGTAGATATTCAATGCGGAAAGTGTAAGACACTGCTTTTTAAATACAAAAAGGGTGGGAAAGGGGCTTTGGTTAAGTGTTTCAAAGAACGGATTGTTGATGACTTCACAACTCAGCCGTGCGAATGTCCATCATGTGGAAGCGTGTTCGCGAGAGACACCCTCGTGAGGGGCGCACCTGCGTTTAAAATAATTGGGAATAAAGCGGTAATGCGGTGAGAGAAGCACTGCAACAGTGTTGCAGTGCTGAAGGTGTTAGATGCCTGCGCGTTTGAAAAGACCAGCCATCAAGCGTGAGTTTGATTTTACGCCAGATGATTTGCCTTTGAATTCACCTGCAAGTTTGGTGTTCCCAATTTCGCGAGCAATATGTTGCATAGTCGTATACATGTCTTTTGCTGTTTGCATACGGCCTTTGTCATTCAAAGGATTCAGCAATTTAAGCATATCTGCGCCAGTCAGATTTTTCGTGTTCGCATGCTCTTCGATTGCTGTGAGAAGCTTGTCCAAGTCGACCGTTGCTTCATTGCTTTCAATGCCCGCTTTTTTCATTGCTTTCAGGTTACGCTTGCGGATTTGATTAATAATAAATGTTGGTTTGTTCATCCGCTTGAAGCCCCAGTAACCAGCAGCGACTACCAGCGCAATACCGCCAACGACATATGGCCAGATTGAACCAGAAGATTCAGCAGCAGTTTGGGCAGTTGCCGCCACTTCAATGGCAGCAGAAGGTACGTCAGACATCAATATTACCTTAGTGTTCTCGTTAATGAGGCGTAGTGTCGCACTGTTGCACGAAAAAACGCTGTCGGACCTCACATTAAGTGAAACTAGGGCACGGATGCAAGTGCGTTCGCTGACTTTTTATGCAAATTTGCGCAGTATTAATGGCACATCAAACCTTACCGCAATTAACTGACTGAATAATGAACACTATTTTATGAATCATCCATGTGTTGTCATTGTTTTTACTGTTAAAAACAATGACAACATGTGACGTGCTTGCTTCTGAAACAGCGTGACTTCGACGTTTACATACTTCCTAGGCAGATGTATTTGGTGTTTAGGTATTCATCAAGTCCTTGGTGAGCACCTTCGCGCCCAATACCTGATTGTTTAACACCGCCAAATGGGGCAACTTCGGTAGAAATGATGCCTTCATTTACGCCAACCATTCCGTAATCCAGTGCTTCAGCAACACGGAAAACGCGGTTGATATCTCGGCTGTAAAAATAGCTGGCCAAACCGTAGATTGTGTCATTTGCCATCTCTATCAGTGAAGCTTCATCGCTAAAGCGAATGACAGGTGCAATTGGACCAAAAATTTCTTCTTGAACGATGGACATGGTGTGAGAAACGTTTTTTATTACTGTCGGTTCGAAGAACTGACCGTCGAGTGGTTTACCACCCACTGATATCTCGGCGCCTTCACTGACGGCTTCGTTGAGAAGTCGCAGTGTTTTCTCTTTGGCTTTTTCGTCAATTAACGGTCCAATACTCACGTTTGTATCTAAACCATTACCAATTTTTAGTTCGGCGACGGCGTTGGCGAATTTTTCCGTGAACTCATCATAGATAGCCTCATGAATATAGAAGCGGTTAGCGCAGACGCAGGTTTGTCCGGCATTGCGGAACTTAGACGTGATGGCGCCTTTGACCGCCAAGTCGACATCTGCATCATCGAACACAATAAAGGGTGCGTTACCGCCCAACTCCATGGATACGCGCTTAATGCTGTCTGCACTTTGGCGCATCAGAATGCGGCCTACGTTGGTGGAACCCGTAAACGAAATTTTCTGAATATCAGGGCTGTGGCAAAACAGTTCACCGACCATTACTGCTTCTTCTGTGGTCACGATTATCAAGAGGTTTTCAGGCAAGCCTGCTTGTCTGGCGAGTTCAGCGACGGCGTAAGCTGAAAGTGGTGTTTGCACGGCAGGTTTAACGATAAAACTGCAACCTGCAGCCAGTGCAGGGGCGGCTTTTCTCGTGATCATTGCAATGGGAAAGCTCCAAGGGGTTATCGCTGCGGCAACGCCCACAGGTTGGCATATGGTCATGATACGTCGGTCTGCTAGTGGGGTTGGAATCGTTTCGCCATATGCACGTTTGCCTTCTTCAGCAAACCATTGAACAAACGACGCACCGTAGGCAACTTCACCGCGAGACTCTGCAAGGGGTTTACCTTGTTCCAGCGTCATGATTCGCGCCAGATCTTCTTGGTTAGCCATCAATAATTGATACCAGCGATGCATTATGTCAGCACGCTGTTTTGCGGTTGTTTTTGCCCAAGCTTTTTGGGCTTCTTTCGCTAACTGGATTTTATTCTCAATACTCGTTTTGTCATAAGAGGCGACAAATCCGAGCACATCGCCTGTAGCGGGGTTTGTGACTGGAATAGAACTGGCTGTTTTCTCACAAAGGCAGGATAACAGAGACATGTTTGAAATCTTTTCCATGGTTCTTTCTTCCAATTTTTTTGTTTGATTTTGTTCAGACTAGCGAGGCGTGTTGAGGGATGCAATGCGAGAGTGTGATAAGTATAAAAAAGGCCAGCGAATGCTGGCCTTCTTCTATTTTGAAAAGCGGCTTACTTTGCAACGTTACCTGCGACATTCATAATGTCCCATGTGCGTGCAAAAGGGGGGGCGTAGGCAAAGTCCATCATGCCAAGTTGTGTCGTTGTCACACCCATCGAAACAGCGACTGCCATGGCATCAATACGGTGTACTGCGCCTTTGTAGCCAATGATTTGTGCACCTAGAATTCGTTTAGAGTCCGCTTCGTAAACCAGCTTCATATGCATATCAGACTGGCCTGCACAATAATTCGTGTGGCATTTGTCTTTGATTACAGTGGTTTTAACGTCAAATCCAGCATCGATGGCTTCACGTTCAGATAAACCCGTGCGACCAGCCTCAAGGCCGAGAACGCGAACACAACTCGTACCCAGAGACCCAGGGAACTCAAGTGGCTCGCCGTTAACTTGTGCAATATTGTCGCCAATCATTCGGCCAAGCTTGTTCGCACCTGTTGCCAAGGGAATATAAACATCTTTACCCGAAACAGCATGCCAAATCGTTGCACAATCTCCCGCTGCCCAAACATCAGGCAGAGACGTTCGGCCTTGTCGGTCTACGATGATGGCCCCGTTCTCCAAGGTGTTGATGCCTATTTCTTTGAGAAAGTCTGTGTTTGGTTTTACGCCGGTACAAACAACGACAAGGTCGGTTTCGTAGTGGGACTTATCAGTGATGATTCCTGAGACAAAATTTTCGCCTTCAACCGAGAGCAAGGATTCAGACGTCAGAATCTCAACTCCTGCATGCTCAAGTTCTGAGTAGAAATGTACGCTGATTTCAGCGTCAAACGCATCGGGAATAAGACGGTCAGCACGTTCAATCAAACGTACAGACTTACCTTGATGAATCATGGCTTCCGCAACTTCAAGGCCGATAAAGCCGGAGCCAATCACGGTAACATGGCGACAATCTTTATTTTGAATCGCGGCTTTAAGATCTAAACCATCTTGCATCACGCGAAGCGTATGTACGCCTTTTTTGTTTAAACCTGCAATAGGAGGCAAGACTTCCTTTGCGCCCGTTGCAATCATAAGGCGATCGTACTCTGT
This sequence comes from Enterovibrio nigricans DSM 22720, assembly GCF_900167155.1. Taxonomy (GTDB): domain Bacteria; phylum Pseudomonadota; class Gammaproteobacteria; order Enterobacterales; family Vibrionaceae; genus Enterovibrio; species Enterovibrio nigricans. Next base: position 47,706 of record NZ_FUXU01000025.1, read on the forward strand.
TACGAACGATTCACCGTTTGCTGCGACTTCGAGTTTCTTGTTTTCAGCGTCTACTTTGGTGACGCGATGGCCCGTCTTAACTGTTACGCCGCGTTCTGCAAATTGGGCAGGCGTGAACTCAGCCATGTAACCCGAGTCTTGGAATTCATCGGCGACGTAATATGGCAGGCCACAAGCACCGAATGAAATGATGTCAGACGCTTCGTAAACGGTAATGTCTGCACTTGGGTTAACGCGACGTGCTTTTGCTGCCGCGCTCATGCCAGCAGCTTCACCGCCGATAATGATAATTTTCATAGTTATATCCAGCAAACTAAAAACGGGGAGCACAGGCTCCCCAAAAACAATGTGAGTCTGTGATTACGCCGTTGCGTCTTCGCCATCAAGGGTTAATGGTGAATCGTCGTTGAATACATTCATGTCCGTTTGACCCATAACTTTACTGGTTACTGCACCAGCAGTGATTGAACCAGAAACGTTAAGCGCAGTACGGCCCATGTCGATCAGCGGCTCGATGGAGATAAGAAGGCCTGCCAGGGCAACAGGGAAGTCCATTGCGGACAATACAATCAGTGCCGCGAATGTCGCCCCGCCACCGATACCTGCTACACCAAAAGAACTGATGGTGATGATGGCAACCAAAGTGACAATAAATCCAATATCCAATGGGTTAATACCCAGTGTTGGCGCAATCATGACTGCCAGCATGGCAGGGTAGATACCCGCACACCCGTTCTGGCCAATTGTCGCACCAAATGACGCAGCGAAGTTAGCGATACCATTTGGAATACCCAGTGCTTTCTCTTGCGTTTGCACGTTCAATGGAATGGTCGCGGCACTGCTTCGAGAGGTGAACGCAAACGTCAGCACTGGAATAACTTTTTTCAGGTAGCGCAATGGGTTGAGGCCAATGAATGCAATGATCGCTAAGTGAATGGCGAACATGGTAAACAGGGCACCATATGACGCCAACACAAAGTTAGCCAGATTGACGATATCCGCATAGTTTGAGCCAGAGATAACTTTAGTCATCAGGGCGAGTACGCCATAAGGCGTAAGGCGTAGAACCATGGTCACCATGCGCATCACAATTGCTTGTGCAACTTTGATGAAGTTCTCGAACGATGCGTAGATTTCTGGTTTTTTGCTAGAAATCCCTGTTGCTGCCAAGCCAATAAAGATGGAGAAGATCACCACGGCGATGGTCGATGTTTTACGTGCGCCCGTCATATCCAAGAATGGGTTGGCTGGAATAAATTCAAGCACCATGTTTGCAAACGACATGGATTCTACTTTACCCAGATTAGTTTCGAGCGATGCACCCCTTGCGACCTCGGCAGCACCTGCGGTTAAACCATCAGCCGTCAGACCAAACATCAATGCCCATGCAATGCCGACAAGGGCTGCAATCATGGTTGTCACGACAAGCACACCGATACTGATGCCGCTGATTTTGCCGATAGAAGAACCGCCGTTGAGTTTGAGAATGGCACTAATGATAGACACCATAACAAGCGGGATGATGATCATCTGAAGCAGCTTTACGTAACCGCGGCCGACGATATCAAAGTAGTCGATACTGGAGGCAATAATGTCTGAGCCAGCACCGTAAAAAAGTTGGAGGATACCACCGAAGACAATACCTAAACCTAAACCCGCGAATACACGTTTAGTGAAAGGAACGTATTTCGCTTGAAGGCGGTATAGAAAATATATTAGAGCAATAAATATTGCGAGGTTAAAAATAACACTCATCGCCATTATTTTATTCCTTATTTTATAGCATGCCTTTAAGGGGCAAATTAAATGTAGGGTGAAAAGAAATAAAGATTGCTGCAGGTTTATTTAAAACATGCTGTTAACAAAAATATCTATAATCTTTCACGCATACGTGTAGACACACGGCTACAGCCCTGACCTCAAGGAATCAGTGAATGCGTGGATATTAATAGAATTAAATACGTATATAGAACGTAATTTATATATCTAAAAGTTCTAAGTTATAAGTAATGTAATAAAGCGATTAAAATACAGCCAAAACAAACTCAAACGTTGTTATTTGTTTTAATAATGTAAACGCATTGTGTTTCGATGTTTGTTTATTTGTCGGGCGAAATCTCTGCTGTGTCTATAAATATAAACACATTTGTTTTTTGAAAGAGTGAGGGTTGTTTTAATCGCCTTAAAACAAGAAAGATTCTTTTTAAAATCTTCGGGCAGATCACGAAGCGTAGCCACGCGTTGAGATGAGGTTAGCGAATGAATGCCTGTAAACCTTGTTCATAAATATGGGATCAGTGTCACTCCAACTTCCTAAATTCGTCCGCCATTGATCGACTAAATTGATCTTTATCCGATTAAAAAAGCTAGGTGGCCGACGGAAATGATTTTTATGTCATTTGTCGATAAAAAATAATTAAAACAATAGGTTAAAAATTCATTGGAGCGCTAAGGGGTTGACATGGAAAGATTTAATGCGGTTATCGTCATGATGACGATGGCGACACTGATTACAGCTTGCCAATCTACATCTGAACCACGCCAAGTGGCATCCCAAACCAATACGGTTTCACAGCAAAGTCAAAATACGATGGCGTTGTACGATAAAGCGAAAGCTGATTACGTGGAATGGTTTGCGAAAATGGAAGGCAGCAAAGCACTTCGTTTATACGATGACGATGCGGTCGATGATCTTTTTGATGCCAGGGATGACAGCGTTGATGTCTATGAGGACTTTTCTGTCGAACCAGGAAAAATATCAGAGGATTATTCATCGTTTTCATCAGGCAGTTACGGTGAAGTTTTTGACGAAAGGTTGGCGATAGTTGCTGCACAACATACTTCATTATTGGCGCTGAAAGAGACGGCAGACGTGTTGCTTGCCGAAGCGATCGCTGAAATGGCATATTTGGACTCTATTAATGCAAGCACTGTTTTTCCAAGTAAATATAAAAGTATAAATAGAGATTACAGCCGACTCTTTGGCTATGTTGCTGATAACGATATTGATGATGCCCAGGTCAAACAGGCGGCGTTTTTAAACAAAGCAAAATCATTAGAGAGCGACATCGCGATGCAAGTGAATTTCGTGCCTCTGGCGAAAGAATTGGCATTGCTTAAACGTGAAGGATTCAAATCTGTAGCGCCAATCAGTTTTACGAAAGCGAGTGCGACCTTAGAACAGGCAGAAGCTATTGTCAGGCTAAATCCGCGCGATAGGGTGGCGATTGATAAGGCTGTTAAAAACGTTACATTTGAAATCAGCCACCTGAAACATGTGGGACAAGAAGTGAAGCGTTTCAGAAGCGTTGATGACGGGAAGTTTGAACCTTTGGTACTGGAGTTGGAAAACCGTCTTCATAGCATTGCTCAGGCAATTGGCGAGCTGGATCTTCGTAGTAAGCCGATGGTAAAACAGGCAGAAGAGTTGGTTTTGCGCGTCGGCAACATGAGTGAAGTGCCTGCTGTTGATCCGAGACTAGAGACGTTGATGGCTAAACTCGATGCGGTTAATTCAAATCTATCTGAAAGCGATACTCAGAAGGACGCATTGTCTGCAGAGTTAACAAAAGTCGAAAGGCAAAACATCAAATATGAAGGGATGATCAACGAACTTCGCATGATGGTTTTTGAACTAAAGCAAACACCTGATGGGAAGGCGGCTTTGCAGCCCTCGTATCTTTCCGTTGAAGAAGAGCCAGGTATATAGCAAGAAAAGAGAAAGCACCGTCGGGTGCTCTACATCTCGATGTAATCGCTTGTTTTAAAGCATTATGATATACACGCTTTCCATAAGTTGACCACGTGTCTATCAGGTACAATAGAGACACGCGTCGAAACCTTGTTTGACCAAGTGCGATGCAAAATATCTCTCCACTACGATGACAATGATTAACAAGGAATAATACCATGGCAAAGACAAGGTTAAAAACGAACGGAAAACTCAAGAAAGGAGGCGGGACGGTGAGAGTCTCAACGACCAAGAAAAAAGACATCGCGTAAGCGGAAATAACACGCACAAAACCACTCAGCTAAACGGTTTTACCATTTTCGTCGAAAGTTCATTTTTTTACTTTGTCTAAAAAGTGCTCAGGTAATAGTATAGTAAGTGAAAAAAAGCAGATAAGGAACAAAGCAAGGGCGCAACTGAGCATGTCGTTAAAAGAAAGGTATTGACTGATCACCTCATAATTGACTGTAGATCGATAGACAAAGGAACACAATGAATCTGCGGATGCCATGAAAATCGTGAGGTAAAAAGAAATTTGGAGAGATAAATCATCAATGAACAGATGATATAACAGTGCAAAAAGAATAAAGAGTACAAAGCAAACGAGTAATTCGTAATTCATCACTGCTCCTTATTATGGCCATCATCCCTATTGTATATTTTCCAACCCACTATACCTCCAAAAACGCCAGCGACGATAACGCCAATAGGACTAAGAGCAAAAGCCCCTGCGACAGCAGCACCAACAATCGACCCACCGATCGTATTAAAGCTTCTCTCACATAGACCACTCTTGCGTACAGGCTGATTACAATGCTTTCCATCAATCATTTTTACACCGCTTATGTTATGACATGACTGAGTTCCATTATATCCCAAATTTTAGGTAATACTACTGGTATGTACTGGCCATGATTTATATCGATACCTTTGGCTTTAGGCACATATTACGTATGGTCATTGAGCATTGGCTTACATGCAAAACGAAAGTAAATGACAGAACTCATACAAGAGATGCTGGTCGAAAAAATATTTTCAAGGGCTTTTGATAAAGTTAAATTAACCATAACGTATTCGCAGTCACTTAGCTGACTAATTATCGAGACAAGCGGTAGAAAAAGAACGGAATAGTAGACAAGCCTATGGCGCATTGATCTATCAAAAAACCAAAAAAGCCCGCGATAGTCGTGCAACACCGTTCACGGTATTGCGATTAACCGGATAACGGGTCTTTGATATTTTGACCGCCCTAGGACTTGATGCCCTGGGGCGTATTTCTATGAAGAGCACTGACAAGTCTCCTCTTAAGGGTTGGAGCCTCTTGGGCGTATTGCCCGGAGATAAGGCTTTGCTCATTGCCCTCAGTTGACTCGCGATGTACTGACATGCGTATTTAAAGCTTATTTCATTCGGTGCCCGGCCATGAGCTACTGCTGCTTGGCTGGCCTCCCGTCTCACTAGATTGTATCCAAGAAGCAGCCGACCACAACTCCTGATAAATAGCTCCACTGTCTTGCTTCTCAATGTAATCGCATTGTGCTGCATAGAGCTTTGATGTCTCGATTTCCCACCGTTCATGATAAAGCGTCGCCACTTGTTTTGCGCTGTACTTCTCTCATGGAAGTGAGGTAAACACCGTCTTCTCTCTCATAAGTCACCGCTCTGATCTTGCCACGTCTCAGGCAAGCTTGGATTCTTTTTTCGAGCCTGAGGTGAGACCTTCATTTCAATGAGATTATCGTTGGTTTCTTCCTCATCAAGCAGTGTGTAGACCAAGCCCTTTCTTGCTGGAATAAGCTAATGCCAGTGAGCACCGCTTGCGATAGGTCTAGCAACAAGTCTGTACCGTAGACCCATTTATCCAACAGCGTCACCGAGTTATCGTGGAGAGCATGAATATGGCAGCGGGGGGAGGGATTCGCCCCCCCAACACGCGGATTTGGAAAACCGAAAAAATCAATTTAAAAACAAAATGTTAACTATATTAAAAATAGGGGTTCAGCTTTTTCCGTACTCCTTTTGGCTTTATTTGTGAGTAATATGAGAAAAATAAAGCGACCTTTGCTGTGCGGTCGCCTTAATTTTGGGCTGAATGGTTATCTATGTTTGTTGAGTGGATTGAGCTCTAGTGCTTCTTCTAGGTGCTCAGGAGCTAGGTGTGCATACCTCATGGTTGTTGTTATCTCGCTATGACCTAGCGTATCCCTCAGCTTTACTATGTTTCCGCCATTAATGACATAATGACTAGCAAAGGTGTGCCGTAGAACGTGAGTCATTTGTCCTTTAGGCAGTACGATACCCGTTCGTGAAACAGCTTTACGAAATGCTGATAGGCTACTCAGGAATATTTTGCTATCACTGACAGGCTCAATACTGTGTAGCTCTTCAAAAAGCCATGGTTGGATTGGGACACTTCGGTTCTTGCCAGACTTGGTGTTTAGAAAGGTGATCTTTCCATCTTTGATTTGTGATGGCTTTAGGCTTTCGGCCTCGTCCCATCTTGCGCCCGTAGCAAGGCATACCTTAACAACATAAATCAATGAGCGGTTAGAGGAGGCGGCACAAGCTTCCAGTAATTGGTCAATTTCATCATGGGATAAGTACCGCAATTCGCCTTCTCTTTCCCTAAATTGGCGGATCTTAACTAGAGGGTTAGGGAAGGTGATCACACCGAGCCTTTCCAGCTCATTAAACATGGCTCGAAGGTAGCTATGTTCACGATTTGCAGTCGTGGTACTTATCGTTTTCGTTCTTTCCTCACGGTAGGACGAAAAGGTTGAGGCAGTCAGTTGGCTGGCTATTGGATTGCCAAGCCTTTCCGATGTTCGATATAGCAGCTTCCGCAGCCTAACGTGATCTTTAAGTACCTTTCCATGAAGCCGATACCAAACATCAATAAGCTCATCAAGCGTCCGGTTATCTTGGTGTGCGCCTTTGCGCTCTAACTCCAATTTAAGCTGCATATCCAGTTGCACGGCTTTTCGCCTCAACTTAAACACTCGTTCAGGCGCATAGCTGGATGAATAGCCATTTTCATTTTTCAGCAACATGTCGTATTCACCTTTCCGAACTTATAAAACGAGCGATAACAAAGCGTTAAGCAGTCTTCTTGTCGTCGGTGCTTTTTTCGACAATGCCGAGCTCTAATAGGATAGAAAAGTCCGGAGCAATTTGACCAGATTCTGGAAGGGTTTCGTCGGTAGTTAGCCAATAGGCATACTTTTTAAACCGCTCATGTTTTGTAATTTTCATTAAATTATCTGCTTTCAATTCTTTTCTGTCTTGCTCGTAATTTCTAAGGCTTCCTACTGGAATATCAATTAGTTGTGACATTTCAGATTGGCTTAAGCCCTCTGCAATTCGAATCGCTTTGATTTTTTTTCCAATAATCACTCTTGATCACCATGCGCCCTTCGGCGTAATATCTAAATGTACGCCCAAGGGCGCATAGTCATAAAAAGCCATTTAAGGCCATTTACCTAAACCTTCGAGGATATCACATGCTTGGAATACCAACACCTAAAGAGCTGGACTTGATGGAGGCCTTGCAGGGCATGCCTTTGATGCCTTGCTTCTTTACCGATGTAACCACGTTTGCAAAGTCCCACCGTGTGGGGCGTGACAAGGTGTTGAGGCTAATGGACATCGGAAAAATCCCAGAAATAGATAACGATGATGGCGGTAAGCGTTATATCGATATGCTCGAACTGGCAATACGTATCCGAACTAAGCAATTCAGCCTCTCGGAGCTGTATGGGGAGGGGGAGGTATGACACACGCGGATTCTATCAAAGACATCTACAACGGGTTGGTACAGAAATATCAATACGATGTGACCTGTTTACGTGAAAACAACACGCCAGATAACACCCATTACTTCATGAACGCTAAGCACCGTGAAAGTACCTCGTTCAAGCTCCACACCCTTGCGCACTTCGCCCATGACCTCGGAGAACCTGAGCTGGCGGGTTCAATTTTAAATGCAGCAGCACAGCTAGGTGCGGATGCTCAAATACCCGCTCCCATGTAAGGAGAGGCGTAAGGCATGACAGACGTACTTAGAGAGATGCGAATATTTCGCCTCAACATCATGCACCGCCAATTCAAAAAGCTGGTGAGCAACGAGGGCAAAGAACGCTTTGCACGCAAAGCTAACCGACTCAAAAAGGAAATTCGCGATGCAGAAAGCCAATAGCAAACAAGAAATTTTATTGAGGGTAGGAAAGGCTATTCAGAAAAAGCGCAATCATTGGCCTCAAGATTATTTTATTCGCAAGCATAGGTTGGGTATTTCTCAGGCGACACTCTCTCGCTGGGAGAGTGGACGGCAATCACCGCCGCTTCACGTGCTTGTTCAGCTCAGCATTATCAACATCGTTTAGTTGCCCTGGGACACATACGAGCCGCGTATCACGCCCAGGGAAGAATACGAAAAGTGTATTCACCTCTAGATAAAGCCCAATCAACTCAAAAAGGAAATTCGCAATGAAGACACAAAAGCATAACGCCAAAGAACTTGAATACGCCAAGCTCTATTGCCGTAGAGCCTACTTTAAAGGCGTAAAAGTGGCTGCGCTTTACGCGGAAGCTCGACGTTGCTTCTCCATGAGACAGTGCGCATCATGAGCCAAGCCCTGCACCACGCTAGCCCCCTTCATAGCCTGTCACTGGCGCAGTACGTCACTCACCTTTGTGACGGTCTGCCCCGCGTGGTACTTAATGATGTCCGCTTTAAGTTGCGCTGTCGCACTGCCCGAGACGGCGCAGACGACCGCGCCTTGTCCCTCTTTGCACAAGATTCTGTGGAAAAGGCCAAAGACGTGACGGAGCATATCGTCAGGGCGTTCCCGTTCGCCGCCACTGACCACACCCAAAAAGGGCAAGTGTTCTTGTCACATGACGTGCTAATGAATGAGGCCGCTTGTGACAATCTGGCGCACCGACTCTCTAGCCTCTTTGTTGACATCATCCAAACCCTGCATTGGGATGCTGACGCAGATAACGCCTATTTCGCCAACCTTCTGACCGCCTATGAGCGTATCAGTGGCTTGTTGAAAGAATGTTTTATTGACCCGCCAGAGCTGGATTTTTCCGGTGTAGGGGAAAAATACACACAAGAGGATGCCGAGGCCATGCTCGAAGCCATATTGCAACGTTGCTGTGAGCCTGACTGGATA
>NZ_FUXU01000060.1 GCF_900167155.1 Enterovibrio nigricans DSM 22720
ATCAAAGCGCTGAACAAGCTTACAGGACTGGGTATGCCTGAAACTCAGTATATTGCTTAAGAACCGAACAACTTTAGGCTGCCATGTCTTCCAACCGAATTAAGCAACAAAGCCCCACAGATGCACTATACCGACGACAACGTATCGGTAAGTCCGCTCTCGCTTTATTCTTCCTACGAACAAATCGATATCGAATTGCGTACACCGCATAGCATGCCAGTCTCACATTGGCATGGTCAGATAGAGATGAACATTCCGTTTGGCGATGATATTGATTACATCATCAACGGAGAGACCGTGACTATTCGCAATGGGCATGTGGGATTGTTTTGGGCATCCGTACCCCACAGGCTCACAGATGCAGGAAACAGCCACAATATGGGCATTATCAACATTCCCATTCATATATTTTTATCCTGGCCTCTCAGCCGAGAACTCATTAACCAAGTAACGCATGGTGTTGTACTTCAATCAGATTCATCGTGCCTTGTCAGTGAGTTTGAAATTCAACGCTGGGAGAGAGAAACGAAACTGCCCGATGCCAACCGCAGACAGCTATCTGCCGACGAGATATGTTTAATGCTAAAGCGTATCTGCTTAGACGGTTGGTCATCACTATTAAATGGACATGCTGAGCGGGCTAACCAGAATGGCGTATCTAAGCATTCTCAGTTTTATGTCAGCCAAATGTTGGAGTACATCGCTTCCCACCATGATACCCCGCTCACTGTCAATCAAATCGCTTCACATGTCGGCTTGCACGCGAACTACGCAATGGGATTGTTTCAACGCGTGATGCAGATGACAATCAAGCAATACATCACCGCCATGCGCGTGAACCACGCACGCGCCCTGCTAAGTGATACCGAGCGAACGATTTTGGATATATCCCTTACGGTCGGGTTCAATTCTTCCAGTCGGTTTTATCAAACGTTCCAAACCTACCCTGGTGTGACACCCAAGCAGTATCGAAACCTCAGTCGAAACAATCAAAAACGGGGATAGCGTGCGAAAAGGCGCTTTCGCGTGTCGGCTTTACCTTTTTTGATTCACGCATTCAAACTTAATGACCACTTTATTGCTGATGCTGTGCTACAACAGTTTGTAGGCCATATCGTTTACAAGAGCATTTAGGACGTCAAATGTTACCCACTCCCCGCCTTTTTATCGGAACAGCCCGACATCGTGATGTTAGATATAATGCTGCCTGATATTGACGGCCTGACAATATGCCGACAGATCCGCCCACAATTTTCTGGCAAAGTACTCATGCTGACAGCCAGTGATGATGATTTTGACCACGTAGCTGCATTGGAAATCGGCGCCGATGACTTTGTTACCAAACCGATAAAACCGAGAGTTTTGCTTGCTCGGTTACGCGTGTTGATACGCCGAGAACACCATCAACCCAAGACAGCGGAACACTCGCCATCAATCGCGCTGAACACTTTGGTTTATGGCAATTTATCGCTAAATAAATCTCGAAAATGGTGTGCATTGGCAGATAAGCATATCCCCTTATCAGACAGTGAATTTGATCTCTTATGGCTGCTCGCTGAATCGGCGGATGAGGTGTTATCCAGAGACACATTAACCCGTGCAGTGAGAGGCATTGAATACGATGGATTGGATCGCACCATTGACAACAAAGTGGTCAGTTTGCGCAAAAAACTTGGCGACAACCCCACCTCGCCGTGTCGCATAATTACTGTCAGAGGGAAGGGTTACCTTTTTGTGCCTGACGTCTGGTACGACTTTAAACACAACGTTTAACTATGTGGCGAATTTATATCGAATCATTTGTTGGGCTGCTTTTTCTTTTCATTGTCAGTCTGTTTGCCTTTGACTTCTTTGTCTACAAACTCAATCCGGATTATGACTATATACTGGAAGACATGCAGGCCGCCGCCTTTCAGCATGTAATAAGCACCTTGTCTGAACCACAGGACAGCGAGTTTAGAGCACAATTACTGGACAACTATGCCGAATCCACCGCCAGCACCTTGAACATTGTGCCAGTGAATGTGGTCCCCAAAGAGGTGCAGAACCACTTCGCACTGAATCCACCCCCCAACCCTTATTCCTTTAACGACGACGATCGGGCACTTTGGCTCACCTTTCCTGACTCAGACGTCTTCTATCATATCGCCCCCGATGAGACGGCTTTGGTCCGGCAGAATATTGAATTTAGTGATTCACTGTTTTTCGTTTTCATCACAATCGGCTTTTTAGTTTATTCAAGCTGGCTTATCTGGTTTATCGGGCGCAGGATGCGCGCTTTGCAGCGCGTGACGGCGGAATTCGCCAAGGGAAACTTAAACGTGCGAGCACCCACCAACAGTGGTAGCAAAGTGGGCAAGATGAACGAAAGCTTCAATGATATGGCTGACAAAATATCCCAGCTCATTACCAGCAACCGTTCTCTGACCCAAGCCGTCGCACATGACCTTCGGACACCGATATTTCGTATTCAATGGCAAGCAGAAATTATGCATGAAGAAGCTAACACCCCTGCGCTAAAGGAAAAAATCGCGAGCATTATCGAAGACACTGAGGAAATGGAGCAGTTGGTCGATGCACTGCTTTATTTTGCGAAAGTTGGCCGTCAGGACGTACCGCTCAACAAAGAAGATATTGTGGCCCAGCCATTTATCGAGTATTTGGTTGGTCGCCTCCCTAACCCACAACACCGCAAAATAGACGTAATGGTTGAGCCTGACATCGCGTTTTGGGCTGATAAAAACTTACTAAAGCGGGCGATTGAAAACGTGTTGCTCAATGCCTTGCGATACTCCGTCTCGTCAGTGACAGTGCGTTGTTATCGACACGCAAAAACCGTTGAGGTCCTAGTCGAAGACGATGGTTCCGGCGTTCCAGAGCAATTTCGTGAATGCGTCTTTGAACCCTTTTTTAGCGTTGACCCTTCAAGAAACAAAGCCAATATGGGACACGGGTTAGGATTGGCCATTGTTAAACTGATTTTAGAGAAACATGATGGTCAGGTAACCTTCGAAGCGTGCCCCTCCGGCGGTGCCAGGCTCGTTCTTACCGTTCCAAGCCAAGACGCTGACATACAGTGACAAAGCAAAGACAAAAGAACCACAAAGCAATCACAAGCCAATGACACACTGACCCTTTTGTCAGTCTGATTGATTTTGTACGGTGTTCATATGACGCACAACTAAGGACAGCATCATGAAGAACATTGCAGTTTTATTCTCTACGCTTGCCGCAGCCTCAGCTGTTCATGCCGCGGGAGAAGCATATATTTTAAACGGCAATATCTACACCAAACAAAATACATGGATAGTGGAAGCAGGCGTTGCTGGCACCAGTGATCTCTATAAAGAACAAGATGACTCGGTCGTACCACTTTTGAATTTTGGCTACCACGGTGATGACTTCAACATCGATTTTAGTGGCGCAAACTATCGCGTCTACGGTACAGACAGTGATCGGGTAAATATCGGCGTCCTTCTGACAAGCTCAGGGCTCGCATATGACGATGACACCTCAGATGCGTTAAAAGGCATGGATGACAAAGACTTGAGTATCGACCTCGGCTTGAACGCTGATTTTAGGCTTGGCACTGGCGTGATTTCTACCTATTTCCAACACGATATATCGGGTGCCTACAAAGGGTATCTGGCTGGCGCAAGATACTTCGATATTACTACCATTGGTGATGCAGACTTGGTCTCCTTCGCCGGCGTGATGCTTCAAAGCAAAGACTTTGTCGACTACTATTTTGGCGTCAACCTAAACGAAGTGCGTGCCAATCGCCCAGCCTACACAGGGGGAGCCAGTCTAGCTTATGAATTGGGGTACAAACTGATTTATCCGCTCAATGAAAACTGGAACCTGACGCAGTCAACTCAATACACACGCTTAAGCAGCGAAGTTGCTGACTCTCCGATTGTCGACAGCGCAAATCAGTGGCTGGTTGGTGCGACCATCGCCTATCACTTCTAAAACAACAAAAAATCGACCAACTCATTTTCGAAAAGACGAAAAAACGAAAAAACCGCTGTTACTCGCGGCTTTTCGTTTGGCCATTCTGTTCCACCTGCGAAAGCAGAAAATCGACCTAATCCACAGTCAGGAGACTACACCTGTGCCGTACTGCCAAACGCATGCACGCTGGCTGCCTGCTCAGAGCCTGCTTGATAGGGTTCCATATGAACCCGGAAATGATGGGTTTTGATCCCTGCCGCCTGAAAGCGCATCGCAATACCGGTTCGGGTATCACTGGCAAGGTTCCAAGCCCTAGAAGGGGAATTTGTCCAACCAGCAACCCAACATTGGTAAGCATCTTTATTGAGGTCCATCACCCAAAAATCTGGCGGATCTTGGGAGATAAAGTGCTTACTGTTCTGCACAGATTCAATCGCCAATTGCCGGACGAGCTCTAAGTCGCTATCGAAGGAAGTATAAAACTCTACATGCACCCAGATATAGGAGTCGTTATAGGTCAAGCTCTCCAATTCCAACGACAGCATTTTGCTACTCGGTATGATCAACCGCTTCCAGTTCCAGAGCTTAATGATCGTGTGATTCAGGCTAATGTCCTCTACTGTGCCGTATTGGTTTTCAACCACGACGGTATCACCAACCCGAATAGCCTTGGAAAGAGAAAGCACCACACCCGCAATGATATTTTCGATAACAGGTTTTGCCGCAAAACCAAGTACCGTGGTGGAAACAGCAACCACGAGTGAAACCATCGCGGCGGGCATAGCGTTCAGAAAGGGAAGCGACAACGCGAGACCTAGTACGATAAAAATGAAGAAAAAGGTGATCTTTCGGATAATCGAAAAGCGGTTTTCTATTTTTTCTACGGCCGCATCAATCTCGCCGAACTGGCTTTCTGATTTCGGGATAGAGGTATGAACACTGTTGAAGCTCTTCAAGCGTCGCAGCCGTTTTTCCCGGTTCGATTTAGACTTCAATAACGCGGATGCAGCCCACCAGATAACAACAATACCGACCACACTGACCGTACCGAGGTAGATCGTTAGGTTATCTATCACCATTTCACTCCACTCCCTTGCCAATGTTCATGAAGAATCGATTTCATCAGCCATTTAATGCCCATCAACACCGATATCGGGTTCTCGCATCATTTCGCTGAACGGTTGGTATTCACTGCTTTGTCTGCGTATGAAAGTGCGTCACTCAATGCTGCAATTTCACAAGTTTGCATGCGTGATTGCCTGAGAGAATTTTCAATTTCCCTCGCTGTTTTCTCACGTCTGTCGCACACCTTTACGAATGATAAATCGCGCTTGTTGATTCTCTGCATGGTAGGCGTGACCAAGGACAAAAACCAGTGCAGTGTCGCACTGCACACGTTTACTATCGATATCGCGACATCGAGGAACTTGACGCACTCAATTCAATACACACGTTAGGCAACTGACTGACTTTCTAGAAAGTAAAAAAGCCGCAGGTTTTCACCCGCGGCTTCTTAATATCAAATATTGAGGTTGCTAATTACTTAGCAAAACCTTCTGCTTGCGATGCAATAACGAATTCTTCGTTGGTTGGTACAACCATTGCCACAGCGCCCAACATTCTTTTTTCAATCTAGGAATGAAGTAAATCAAAACCGAGTCTTTCCGCCACCGAATATAGCCATTTGGGAAGGTTCTGGTTCTTGCTTTCTTGGTATTGATGCCACTCTTTTTGCCATTGTTCAGCATTTGGTAGGCAGCCCAATGCAAACAGCCTTGCACACAGAAGATGATAGTAGCTTTCCAAGCTCACCTGCTGGTTCCTTTTGAAGCTTTGGTAGTTGGCATGCAGTATGTTCAGCTCTGAAAGTTCCGTTTCTCCTTCGATGAAATTACTCATCCAGCGCTGTATAAAAGCCAATTTCTCGGACTGTTCGTGATTTAAATACGACACCCAACGCGAAACGTCCGTGTCAACGCTAGTTTCCTCCTCGCAATTCAGCCAACCGATAAGTCGGGATGACACTAGTAAGTTGCAATAGACAAACGCATGGCGTTGAGGCAGCTCTTCCACCAGAGGCTGAAGCAAACTCTCCGCACGCTTGGCATAGGTCAACGATGCTTGATATTCACCTACGCCAGACAAATGGCTGGCATAATTGCTTAAAGACGCGGCCAAATCCGACAAATAGCGCTGCGGGCTCACCTCAGCCAACTGCTCACATAAATACAAAGCGCGCTCGGCAGACTCCATCGCCAACTGATATTCACCAACGCCAGACAAATGGCTGGCATAATTGCTTAAAGACGTGGCTAAATCCGACAAATAGCGCTGCGGGCTTACTTCAGCCAATTGCTCCCTTATCTCCAAAGCGCGCTCGGCAGACTCTATCGCCACCTGATATTCGCCAACGTTAGACAAATGGCTGGCATAATTATTTAAAGAGGTGGCTAAACCCGGTAAATAGCGCTGCGGGCTTTCCTCAGCCAGTTGTTCTCTTATCTCCAAAGCGCGCTCGGCATACTGCTTTGCCATCTGATATTCACCGACCTCAGACAAATGGCCAGCATAATTGCTTAAAGACGTGGCTAAATCCGGTAGATAGCGCTGCGGACTCTCCTCAGCCAGTTGTTCTCTTATCGCCAAAGCGCGCTCGGCATACTGCTTTGCCACCTGATATTCACCAACCTCAGACAAATGGCCGGCACAATTACTTAAAGACGTAGCTGAATCCGGTAAATAGCGCTGCGGGCTCTCCTCTGTCAGTTGTTCATATATTGCCACTGCTTGTTCTGTGTGCTGCTTTGCCAATTGATGTTGGCCAATTCTCGCCAAAGAGGCGGAAAAGTTAGTCGCAGTTCGAGCCAGTTCGCTTTGGGTTTGGGCTCTTTTCTTGTGGCTGACCTTGCTCGCCTTTTTTAAAGCATGGTCAAACAGTACCTTGTCTGCTGCACAAACCAGATAATTTAGTGCCGTTGAGTCGTAGGTCACCAAGTCTTTAATTTGTGCTGCCACAGAATGCTGGGTGTTTTTCGCTAAATGGGAAAACGCCTGCTCCGCCAAACGAGGCAGACAGCTGTTTGCTTCTTGCGCCACTTTGATGAGCGAAGGCACCAGGCCTGAAAAGTTATTGGTAAAGGCCTGTGTTAACGCTGGCTGGATTTCCGCTCGATAGTCAGCTACCCGAGCCAATATGGTCAGGGCATGTTCCTTCATTTGTTGGGACGAATTTGCGCCAAGCACCACATCCAGCAAGGTATCCCCGCCAGCGAGAACGATGGCTCCTGATACCAACTCTTCACCCAATAGGTCCGGTCTTATAGCCTGCAACCCCTGCGCCCCAGGATAGAGTGGTGCCAGACAATCGAACAAGTTGCTAAACTCTCTAGGAGAGAGGTTGCTATCATCGACACCCCGCCAAAAACTCGATGCTTCTCGGGCAGTCCTAAAGTTTCCGGCCAGTGTCACCAGTGCCAATAGCTTTTTTGCCTGCTTGCTGTTGGCCACGGACTGATTACTATTGAGTGCTGCAGCCCAATAGCGCTGCTCATGATTCAGTATCGCTTTGGTAATACTGCTGGCAGCACTTGGCTGCTCTCCGTGCAGTGTCAGCAATGCTAGCATTTGGATATACAGCGGCTTGGCAAAATGCGCTGCAGTAAGACTAGGCTGACTGCGGGGCGCTTTTACCGATAAGACGTTGGCATAGGCTTGCAAAGCACTTTGAAACGCACTTTGTCTCTGTTGCACTGCTTCGTAAAGAGAATGGATAGTAACTGGCCCTGTCGTCGCTTGCCCAAGGAGTAAAGGCTCTGTCACCGTATCTTTTGTCGGCAGGTTATCCCACCATTCACCACTGTCACGTGCTAACAACAATATTCGGACGCGCGATTGATACTGCCCGCTTAGTACATGTTTCAAGAGCCCGATCAACTCATCCGTTCGGGTCTCCGCGTAATCGAATATCAGCAAATTAGGTTTATCTGGTTCGAGGCAAGCACTGTTGCTTAGTTTGGTGGCAAGCTCAGACGTATAAAACCCGGCGTTCCACCCTTGTTGTTGGAGGCGTTTAGCCAACTCGTTGGCAAGGCGGGTTTTTCCGACACCCCCTGCTCCGCGCAACAAGTGTACCGCCAATGAGTACGGTTTTTCCTGCGCCCAGTGCACCAACTGCTCCAATTCGGGCTCTCGATGGGTGTCAAACGGAACGATTTCTTCTCCCGCGCGCAATAACACCGACACGGCCCTGCCTGCATCGGGTTGCCACACGGATGTCAGGGTCGTCAATCGCGGCTTTTGTTGCGGTGTTGCTATGTCAGAAGGTGTTTTATATTCAGTTGGAGAAGAGGTAACATGAGGAGGTGTACTATTGACCACCCCTTTTTTAAGATCCCAGCCAAATGCCTGAACCGCCGTTTCTGCACAATGTGCCCATGTGTATGCGGCTAACTTTGATTTTAGTTTTTTTGCTTTGATTTTTGCACTTATCGTGTCCCGAGCAATCTCAGTGATCGCTCGATTCACACACTCAAGGTCACTGTCTGAAAAATATGGCGCTTGAGTCGAACCGCTTATATCTACAGGCCATGTAAACCCGTTAGCGCATCCCGGATGAGCTTCTTCTAGAAGCTGATATACACCGCTCCCCTCACTCAAAATAAGAGGAATTTCTGCGGCGATTGCCTCCCAAGCGACTAAACCAAACCCTTCATGCCAAGACGGCATCGCCGCTGCTGATGTCGACTTTAACTCATCAAACAACTCATCTCTGTCAGTGGTGTAAGGTAGTGGGTTAATATTAATGACCCTGCCAGCATACTCTTCTGCAAATTGTTTTAATGCGAATTCTGACTGCGCGTATGCATCGGCGTCGTTTTCAAAACTCACGCCTCTCAGTAGCAACTTAGAGGTAATGAGATTTTTGGGCTCTTTACTATCAACGGCGCGTTTCACTGCTGCCGCACATGCAGCAACAGCTAGCTGACCCTGCTTTATCTTGGATGCGTCTTTATCTAGACGCCCACTGACAAACATAGAAAAAGTTTTTGGCGGGGTATTTCTCGGATCGATATCTGCAAGGCCGGGGATCAACATGTTAATATCGTCACTCCCGGTTAAATCATCAAGCGCATCTCTTAATAAGGGACCAATCGCAAGCTTAATGCTCGCTGCTTTAAAAATCCGCTTTTGCTGCTTGATCTTCGCATCGCGTGATGCTGCATTTTCAGCAACGCTTTCATAATGGTCGTAACTCATGTGATGAATCACAGCAGATCTGCCACGTGCCTGCTCAGCGACCAAATTTGCGATTTCACCGCTGATCCTATCATGGCCCAGAAAGACGGTTCTTTCCTCATCTAACGATAGGTGTTTTTCCTCCGCCAGCTTATTGAGTACGATTTGTGCAGTGTCGTGAGACTCGGGTTTATAGTGAGCTTTTAGTAATAGAATACCTTGACTATCTGCGTCTTGAACTTCTTTCGATTCGCAATCTAAAACAACGCATACTACAGTGAGTGAATCTTGGTACGCAGTTTTTAAACCCACCAAAAAATCTGTATTGAATGCGTTAATTCCACCTTTGGTATAACCCCAACTATCGGTGAACGCGACAAGTGTATAACCTTTTTCCATAATCTCTCTATACTTGGTTTTAGCCAATCCGACGAGCACAACACCAGCCAATATATTTGAGAGAAATACGCTACGTCTACCTTTCTTCTCTATTTAAATTCAATTAGTTGCGGCTCATCAAGTTGCCCAGGCTTTCTTACGCCTAGTATCTGCGCGCACGCTCGCTTATTGGGTAATGCCTAAGAGATATCTCGCAGCAACTTTGCAGATTCCATGAATCAACGGCAGAAAGTAAAAAAGCCGCAGGTTTTCACCCGCGGCTTCTTAATATCAAATATTGAGGTTGCTAATTACTTAGCAAAACCTTCTGCTTGCGATGCAATAACGAATTCTTCGTTGGTTGGTACAACCATTGCCACTGCGCCCAGCATTTCAGATTTCGCGATGATTCCGCCGTTACCAAAACGTGCCGCTTCGTTGCCCGCTTCATCTTCCACAAAGCCCAGCAATTTTAGATTCTTCAGAATTTCACGGCGAATTGGCAGCGAGTTTTCACCGATACCGCCAGTGAAGATGATTGCATCTAAGCTATCAAGTGGGATCAGGTAAGAGCCGATGTATTTTGATACGCGGTAGGTGAACACTTCAAACGCCAGTTTCGCGCCTTCGTGGCCACTGTCCATTGCTTCAAGAATACCACGCGCATCTGACGTCAGACCTGACACACCCAAGAAACCTGATTTCTTGTTCAGTGCATCAAATACTTGTTCTTGGCTCCAGCCTTTTTTCAGCAAGAACTCAATGATACCTGGGTCAAGGTCACCACAACGCGTGCCCATCATCAAACCAGACAGTGGTGTGAAGCCCATAGACGTATCGACAGATTGGCCGTTGCGTACTGCACAAACAGACGCGCCATTACCCAAGTGAACAGAAATGAAGTTTGCTTCATCAATATTCTTGTTCAGTTGTTTCGCCGCTTCGCGGCTTACAAAGTAGTGGCTGGTGCCGTGGAAACCGTAACGACGAATACCATAATCCGTGTATAGCTCGTTGGCGATAGCACCGGTATACGCTTTTTGAGGCATAGATTGGTGGAATGCCGTATCGAAAACAGCAACTTGAGGCAGACTTGGGAAAGCGGTCATCGCAGCACGGATACCCATTACGTTTGCTGGGTTGTGCAAAGGAGCCAAGTCACTCATCGCTTCAATTTCTTCGATAACAGCGTCGTTTAGCAAGGTTGCATCAGCAAATTTCTCGCCGCCGTGAACCACACGGTGACCAATCGCAACCAATTGTTCGCCAACGTTCATGCTTTCAACCAGTTCAACAATGATGCCGACGGCTTTCTCGTGGTGATTGCCACCTTCTTCCAGCATCAGTTCTTGCTTCTCGCCGTCACGCTTCCAACTAATGCGCGCATCTTCAAGACCGAAGCACTCGCCAAGACCAGAAAGAATGGCTTCGCCCGTTTGTGCATCCATCAATGCGAATTTAAGAGAGGAACTGCCCGCGTTAAGGACAAGTACTAGTGAATTGCTCATGAAAAATCTCGTTGGCAAAGGGGGTAACTAGAGTTCAGTTGCTCATTATTAAATTATTTTTGAATAATTCAACAATTAATTGAAAGATTAAACAGTTTTTATCGTTTTACTGTTTCAGATCAAAAACGCATTGGGTGTGGGACAAACTGAAAAATGGGAACACGGCTCTATAGAGACAAAAAGCGCCGAGAAGGCGCTTTCATTGTGGGGGATTGTAGCACGTCTTTATGCCATGGTGAGAAGGGATTTTCCGACCAACCATTCTAGGTCTTTTTCGAACTCTTCACCGTACCGATCACAGCACACATCATGCAATTTTCGGCTTGCGTGGCTGGTGAAATCTGCTGCATTTTCTGATGAGACTGTATGCAAGAAAAACAGACGTAAAACCGCAGTAAATCGATTGTCTGAACGCAGCGCCGTTAGCCAGCTTTCAATAAATGTGCGCTGATCTCCTTCGAGATCTAACTTCTCAATTAAAATCCCCAACAAACGGTCATCTAAACGGGTGATAAAATCCGTTTTCTTGGGAAAATGGTGGCTAATGCCTGTACGCGAAATCCCGGTTTGTTGGCTTAATGTCGTGTATGACATTCTGTCGTAACCTAGCGTGACTAACTGATCGACCACAGCATCAAGAATCAACCGAATCGTAACTTCTGTATCTTCCTTGCTTCTTTTTGGCATAACAATATCCCTGGTTCCTGGCTTCCTTCACCTGCAACTGCAAGTTCAGTGATTAAACACGCTGATCGCTTTTAGAGTTTATCCACTCGTTTTTTTACTACTGAATCAGCGATACGTGGTGCTGATAAATAAATGAGTTTTACCGACCACCGCTCCCTCAATTCAGCAATATTAAAGATAGTACAAGTGTGTATTTTACGAGTAAGTGTTTGGCAATTTTGTAAGAACCGTGAACAGGGTTCGGTTTGTTAAAAAAACTTTGTTACATCGCGCAATAACTCAACAAATACAGGATGTTATCCTGTAATTCATATTGAATTGTAATGTGTGCGTGTCGCTACCCACGTCAAAATTTGAACACGTGTTTGAATATTTATCTTGACCCAAGCCCTATTCAGCACCTAATTTAACACTTTAATAACATTCGAGATTTATCGTACTTTTCCCTACAGCTATATGGAGTCCTACATGGCTCAATCAAAACCATACCAACAGATGCTCCGCTGGGCGAAAGAGCGCCCAAACGAGATTTTCCTCAGACAAATCATCAACCGACAGTTTCAGGACTTCTCTTATTCAGATGTCGTTGATCAAGCCTTACGGATTGTGACGGCGCTTAGGGGTATGGGGTTGCAGCCCGGAGATAAAGTGGCGCTCATTTCCAAAAACTGTGCAGAATGGTTTATCGCCGATCTCGCCATGATGCTAGGCAGCTATATTAGCGTTCCAGTATTCCCGACCGCCGGCGATGAGACTATTGGTCATTGTTTAGACCACAGCGAAGCCAAAGCAATATTCGTTGGAAAGCTTGACGACACCAAAGCGTTGAAAGCGACCCTAGAGACACGCGACAAAATTCCTTCCATTGCCTTTCCTTATCCAACCATCAATTGCGGTTACGATTGGGCTGATTTGGTTAACGAAAACGATCGCGCCGAAGTGAACCCTGATCATCAGGATGATGATTTAATGTCTATCGTCTATACATCGGGCACATCCGGGCTACCTAAAGGAGCCATGTTAACCTACGGTGCCTACGCATGGTCTGCGCAACGCTTAATAGACCATATTGGTATGAAAGAAGGCGAACGCTTGTTCTCCTACTTGCCGTTAGCGCACATCACCGAACGTGTCTATATCATGGGTTCTGCAATGATGGCCGGAATCTGCACGGCGTTTCCTGAATCTCTGGAGACCTTCATCGACGATGTTAAAATGCAGCGACCTACCTTGTTTATTTCTGTGCCTCGCCTTTGGACTCTCTTCCAGCAACGTATCCAAGAGAAATTGCCTGACAGAAAGCTCAACATCCTAATGAAGATCCCTATCTTGTCCGGCGTGATCAAAAAGAAAGTGGCGGTTAATTTAGGATTGGATCAGGCAAGAGTGTTGGGTTGTGGCTCTGCCCCCGTCTCTGCGGCCCTACTCCGCTGGTACGAACGCATAGGGCTGAACATCACTGAAGCGTGGGGAATGACCGAATCATTCGCCTACAGCACACTGAATTACCCTTTCCGTAGCGACAAAATTGGCTCTGTTGGCAATGCCGGCCCCGGTATAGAGCTTAAAATTGCTGCGGACGGTGAGATATTGGTTGCAGGCGATGGGTTATTTAACGGCTACTACAAAAACCCAGAAGCATCAGCGGAAACCATTGTCGACGGTTGGTTGCACACAGGCGACATTGGCAGCTTAGACAATGATGGTTATCTCACCATTCAAGGCCGGAAAAACGACACGTTTAAAACCGCTAAGGGTAAGTTCGTCAACCCTGTTCCCATAGAGAAACGCTTGTTCGAACTGAGTAATATCGAAATGATGTGCTTGGTTGGCTCGGGATTGCCCGGCCCTATTTTGCTCGCATTACCACACCACTTCCCTCACTTTGACCGGGCGCGATATGAACGAAGAGTCAAACTCGTTATCGACACCATCAACAGTGAGTTGGAGTCACACGCGAAAATTAAAGGCGTGTACATGATTAAAGACCCGTGGAGCATCGAGAATGGCTTACTGACGCCAACGCTAAAAATACGTAGACACCTACTGGAGAAAAAGTATCACGACATTGGTGTTAATTGGCCATCTGGCACGCTTGTGCAGTGGGAAGAATAAAGAGTTATTTTGAGAAAAGCGGGCTTCAAGCCCGCTTTTTTGTGGGAAGATTTCAGCGGTTTAGCGATAAACCCAGACTATCTGAAAGTATTCGGATTGCCGTTGTTTACGTTTAATATTCAAATTCATCATTTTCAGCTTGCTAAGTAGCCCTACTTTTTGCACCATTATTTGTAGTAATATTACAAACAATTCCTACAAATCCAGCCAGCATTCCAATTCAAAGCTGGAGAATAAGAGAGTAAGTTATGAGCCAAGAAGAAAACCAAGTTTGTGAAGCTTGCGGCGTTACCGCTGAAATGGGTTTTGTGATCGGGGAAGGTGATGAAGTCGCTGAAGTCTCCATCTTTGCAGCAGATAAAGAATCTGCCATCGCAGAATTCAAGAACTACCTCGCACTAGCAAAACAAGTGAATGAGAACGTGGAGCATGACTTGAACGAAAGTGCCGAGTTTTCTGTTGACCCTCTGACAGTACGATTAAAGTTCGAATGCAGCGCAGAAAAGCTGATTTTCGAACTGCGCAGCCGCTCTTTAGCTAAATAATTGAAAAAGGCCGCTTTGCGGCCTTTTTAACGTCTGTTTATTCTTTTATCTATCAGTACAAAGTCGATGTGTTTTCTTCTTCAGCACCCAAAGACGTTAACACCACATCAAGTTTCTTCGCTGCAATTTCGTATTCGAATTTACGAATGGCATTTTCGACATCGGATAAATCAACGTCCATGCTTTTCGAGCTTTCTTTTATACCGGTTATAAAATCTACCGCCTGTGTATCGAAGTTGCTGAGTAATATTTTCAACTGTTCAAGCTCAATTCTAAACTCTCGTGGCGTATAGCCGGCGAAGCCTTGCGGGCCCCTCGACTTCTCATCTTTTGCTGCCGTTGTGGGAATGTATCCTTTAATTTCCACCAAACATTCTTTTATTTTATCCAGTAAACTGGCTTCCATTTTCACGTCGCTGCTGCCTGCTTGGTCTTCAAGGTTCCCCGCGAGTACCGCTAACCCTTTCGCAGACACATTCGCTGCTGCACCTTTCAAAGAATGGGCAAACATTTCCACTTCACCACGCTTTTGGTTCTCTAAGGCCTTCTTCATTTTGTCTATCGCAGCCAGTTTTGATTCTGTGAACGCAGTAATCACTTTCCAATAGGCTTCAACGTTACCGCCTATTCGTCCAATACCTTCATTGGCATCCAGAACAAGTGGATCGATATCAGTGATGCTCTGCGCTTTTGATTCAGCCGCTTTTTGTCCGTTCAACACCACTGAGGTTTTTACCGCCTCTTTCGATGCTGTCGTCCAACGCGCTATCGCAGAAATCAGCTCATCAACATCAATGGGTTTGGATACATGGTCATTCATGCCCGCTTCTTTGCACTGTTTAACATCGAGTTCCATTGCATTCGCGGTCATCGCGACAATCGGCATACCCGCTAAGGACTCAATTTCCCGAATTTTCTGGGTTGCGGTCACGCCATCCATCACAGGCATTTGCATGTCCATCAGTACAATATCGAAAGATTGTGCTTGCACCATATCGAGCGCAATTTGGCCATTATCTGCCACTTCAATGGTTGGATTAAACTGTTCCAGAATACCTTTCGCCACCTCTTGGTTAATCATATTGTCTTCAACCAAGAGGATTCTCAGTCCAGTGAAGTCATTATTGTCTTGCTGATTTTCATCTTCAGTCTCTCTGCCATTCAGCAGTTTCAACTCTTCTTCCCCAAATGCTTCCATCAATGCATCAAACAAAGAAGAAGGGTTGATGGGCTTGACGAGTGATGCATCAAACAAGTTCTGTATGTCGTCGCTAATTAACCCCGCATCTTCGCCATAGGCACTGGCAAGTATCACCTTCGGAACCTTGTTCAGGTTGAGTTCTTGAATCTGCATGGTCGCTTCGTCGCCATTTATGCCCGGCATTTTCCAATCCATGACAACCACATCAAAGCCGTCGTTACCTTTGTCTGCACTTTCTACTTCGTACACGGCCTCCTCACCGTTCGACACGGCGGCTACCCGCAGATCTAGGTTATCTAACAGTGCATACATAATGTCGCGAGAGGCTTGATTATCATCAACCACGAGTACACGTTTGTTGTTGAGTATCGTAGATTTGGCAACTTGCTCTTTGATGCTGGATTCACTGCGGCCACAACGAATGGTGAACGAGAACGTTGAACCTTTTCCGGGTTCACTTTCTACCCAAATTCGCCCGCCCATGAGTTCGACAAAACTCTTAGATATCGTTAGACCTAAGCCCGTACCGCCGTATTTCCTCGTGATAGAACCATCCGCCTGAGAGAACGACTGGAACAAGCGCCCCAGTTGGTCTTCCGACATACCAATACCCGAATCCTGAATATCAAACTGAATTTCGACGATATCATCGCTACTGGTCACTTTACGCGCACGAATAATTATTTCGCCACTATCGGTAAACTTCACCGAGTTACCTGTCAGGTTGATGATAATTTGCCCTAGGCGTAACGGATCGCCCACCAAGTCATCCGGTAAATCAGGATCAATATCGAAAATCAGCTCCAGTTCTTTTTCTTTCGCTTTGACAGAGATGATATTGCTGATGTTATCCAGCACTTCACTAAACTTGAACTCAATATGCTCAACCGTCAGCTTGCCCGCTTCAATTTTTGAGAAGTCCAAGATGTCATTGATAATGCCAAGCAAGGACTTACCCGCTTTTTCAATGTTCGACACATAATTACGCTGCTTGTCATTCAACTCCGTTAATAACGCTAAATGTGACATCCCCAAAATAGCGTTCATGGGTGTCCGAATTTCGTGACTCATGTTTGCGAGAAATTCGCCTTTTGCTTTACTGGCTTCGGTTGCTTGGTCTTTCGCCGATATAAGGTCAGATTCCAATCGTTTTTGCGTTGTCACATCAACAAACAAGCCAACGATACCTAATGGCTCGCCATCCCCGCCGTAATACGTAGCTTCATAGACTGTGATGTTACGTGTTTCACCATTGGCGTTGTTCAGTTCAATGTCATAAACCTGAGAGCCAGGGCATTCGAGCAACGCCTTCTCTTTATAAGTAAACATGGTTGCAACGTCTTCAGGAAAAAGCTCTACGGGTGATTTGTCGACAACATCGACATAAAACAACCCAAGGAAATCGGTGAAGGCGTCATTCACACCAATGTACGTACCACTGGTATCACGAAAATAGGTGGGGTTAGGGATTGCGTTGATGATCTGTTGATTCAGTTTCAACTGTTCTGAAACGCGTTGCTCCGCCTCCAATTGCAATTCAGCATTGATCGTCAATTGAATGCCGACGGCCAAATCTTCACGCGCTTCTGTTAACCAATCAATTTCCTTATCCGACAAACTGCGTACAGAGCCTAACTCCAAGACACCGACCATGTCGTTATTAACCATGAGCGGAATAAAATACATCTCTCCAAGCATGAGGTTTCCGACAGGCAGAGAAAGCGAAAATTTCTCTTCTTCGTTGCGGATCCGTAGGAATTTTTTCGTCAGCATTATCGTACGGTGTAGGGAGACGGCTTCCGCTTCCATTTCTTTCGACTTCTCATCAATACCTACACCGCCAACAAGACTAAGCTTTTCGTTGCGGTTAACGTATATCGCCACATAAGGTAGCTCCAGACGTTGAGAAAAGAAGTTCGCTACCTGAAGGCCTAAATCTTTTGTATCAACACAGCCTCGGATCAAGTCAGAGAACGCCTTAATTTGGCGACTGAATTCAAAGCGTTCGGCAATTTCAGCTAACACCTCATTTTGTGCGGCTGCCAAGTCTTTCAGTTCACCTTGGCTTTCAACATCCAATTTGAACTCGAATTGTTTGTCTTTTACCTTGCTGACTATATTTCTGCGAATGTTATCCAGTGGTTTAAGGAAGCGATACCAAAGCAATACGGTAGTTGTCATCACTGTGATGATTAATGCAAAGGCCATGAAAATGGCAATACCATCCATGTTTCGCTTCTCTTGATTCAGTGCATCCAACTTTGACTGGGTGTCGATATCAATCGTGTCGTAAAAAGCACCTATCGGACCCATTATTTTGTTTTTTTCATGAATGTATTCAGGGCCAAACAGCATTTGTTGTGCCAATTTGGGGTCAGGGATAATACGCTCAATACCACGGGCCGTTTTCTTTTTCCCTTGGATAATATTCATCGCGGTATCTTCAATCGAGCTAAGCTCTTGCGAACGAACGATCGCTTGCGTTAAAAATGCAAGATGGGACTCGCTCGTCCCTGCATCACGTAATCGACTGAGAATTGACAGGTATTCGGGGCGAATTGGGATATCAGGCTCATGCACATCAAAGCCGGGATCAGAAATTTCATACCAATAGTCGAAATTATAGCTTTGCGGAGGCGGTAAGTTACCGTCACGAATGCCTTTCACACGCTCGTAGAGAAAACGCCATTTCTTGTTCGTGGTGATCGAGTAATTCCGTGCGAAGCGCGTTAGCAAATCCGAGCTGGTTTTCAGTTCGATAGCGAGCGCATATTGCAACTGGCGCTGTTCATACAGATTTTTAATGTCGTTGCTCAGTGCGCTAGAACGAAGATTTGCAAAGATGATAGAAACGCCAAGAACAAGAATAAAACCCATCAAAGCAAAAAAGACATGGCGAATAGATCTCATTTCGTCTCCACGATCCCATAATAGTGACACTCATATCAAATAAGCGTAGACCGGGAGTTCTCGTTGATAAAGTGAGAAAAAGCAAAAGCCTGTTCGCGCTCACCTCTGTTCCCATTGCAGCGACGGCTTACAACACTTTATTATTTTTAATTGCTGGAAGTGTATAAATGGCCTTTTCGTACTGTATGGAGAGACACATCACGAAAAATCGCCAATTAAGATCAAAACTACGCACAGTCAAGGAGATACGGATGTCACCCATTTACAAAGGCACTATCACAATGATTGTGGGAGTGTCCATTCTCAGCGTCGATGGTCTATTGATCCGGCTTATCGAGTCGTCTGGTTGGACATTGCTGTTTTGGCGAGGTTTATTATCTGCCGCCGTCATCCTGCTCGTGATGTTCATAAAACAACCCGCTGAAACCCGCAGAGTCATAGTGAACCCTTCCCCTATTCTCCTTTTAGGCTCGCTTGCATTTTCGATATCAACAATCTGTTTCGTTCTCTCCATCGATCACACTCAGGTTGCTAGTACTTTAATCATTATCAATATCAGTCCTTTAATTTGCGCCGCACTCGCATTTGTGTTTTTAAAGGAGAGATTGGAGGTCAAAACCCTCGTCGCCATTTTGGCTGCAGTCGCTGGTGTGATGTTCGTTTTTGCAGGCAAAACTATGCCATCGGCGTCGTTTGGTAACCTAATGGCACTGATCACCGCGGTTATGCTCGCGACCTATTTTGTCGTACTGAGAAAAAACCAAAGTGAAAATGCCGCGATGTATTTGGTTCTTGGCGGACTGAGCACTGCGCTCATTTCCTATTTCGCTGGCGCGAAACCGTTTGAGCTCACGTCACAAGAATGGATATATACCTTGATTCTCTGTGTTGGGGTTGTTCCCATCTCGTTCATGCTTATTTCATCAGGCCCCCGCTATCTCCCAGCCGCTCACGCCAACCTGTTTATGTTGCTAGAGGCAATTCTCGGTCCATTGTTCGTTTGGATTGCACTCGGGGAAGTCCCGACTCAAAACGTTCTGATTGGAGGTGGGATCATCTTCGCTACCTTGCTGGTTTTTACAATGTCAGCCGCCCACACCAAAAAGCGATTAAACAAAAAGCCCGGCTAATTGCCAGGCTTAAACATGTCGCACAAATAATTTTTCGTATAAAACGTGGGTTCTATCTACATCCTTAAGCTCTGCCACGCTTCACACATTGTTCTGAATTTCGCAGCGTCGCCTTCCGGACGATCGGGGTGCCATTTCAAGGCCATTTTGCGCCATTGGCGTCGAATTTCGTTGTCGGATGCTTTTTCTGAAAGGCCGAGGGCAATCAGAGCATTCCGACGCTCAACCGTTGTTTCACTACAGTGACCGACATGACGTTGATAGCGCTTCCCAAAAGACGCAAGCAGCTCCCTGACATCCTCAATTTGAGAATCGTAATTTGTCCAATCCATGTAGTATTCACGTAGAGGGTCTTCGCGATTAACTTCATGTTGAACAAATCCTGAGCCTACTCCTCTCAACATCAGCTTAATGTCCATCGACTCAACTTGGAGCCACTGTTGAGGTAACAACGTTTCCTGAAGTTGGTATAAGGCATTCATAATGAGAAAGTTGCGTTTGAACAAATCAAGTTGGGGATCATCATCGAGGTGATCCATGATGGTTTTCTTTTTTAGCTCCGCCATCAAGTAATGCACTTTCCAACTTTGGGTAGATGCTTCCAGCACACTTAAAATTGGCCAGATCAGAGGGTTATCAATTTCATCGCGTTGTTCTGCTAGCATACAACCTTATCTCCTTTCGACCTCATGTCGTACATATAAGACATTAATCCATAATTGCGTGATCTGCCTGAGAATTTCCATTCTTATGCTCTATTTCACGCTCTGACTTTTTACCTTCAATGTTGGACAAACAACTATTGACATATAACTCAACTAAAGCGATTGCATAAGCGATGCCAAAATTGGCAATGAATGCGCGCGCTTTTGCGGCAGTCAGGTAACCATTGCTACTATGGCTATGATTAAAAAAAAAAAGAGCCTATGAAGTTTCATAGGCTCTTTATTCGACAGCAATTTGATTTCAGTTTATACCGTACGACAAGCGGGCAATGTATTGCATACACATATCCGTAATGTGCTGTTTATCCACGATAATAACGTTGTGGCACAAATGGCATTTTCTCAACCGTCATCGGCAATTTTTTACCACGGACTTCAGCAAAGACCTCTGTCCCCAGCACCGCCAGTTCGGTTTTTAGATAACCCATTGCAACAGGCTGACCTTTTGTTGGGCCGAAAGTGCCACTGGTTACAATGCCGACTTCGTTATCATCAGCATCAAACAGTTTTGCGCCTTCGCGCACGGGCGCTTTACTATTTCCGACCAAACCTATGCGCTTGCGTGAAACATCTTTCGTCGCGATTTGATCAAGAATAATATCGGCACCTGGGAAACCTCCCGCACGTTCACCATCCGCACGGCGCGGCTTGCTAATCGCCCACAAAAGGCTCGCTTCAACTGGCGTGGTGGTGGTGTCGATATCGTGACCATAGAGGCACAAGCCACACTCAAGGCGTAACGAATCACGCGCACCAAGGCCAATCCATTCGACTTCATCTTTCAGCAGTAATCTGCGTGCAAACTCTTCCGCTTTATCCGCAGGAACCGAGATTTCGTAACCGTCTTCACCCGTGTATCCTGAACGGCTCACCAAACACTGTATGCCCGCCAACTCAATATTGGCAGCGTCCATAAACACCATGTCCGCCACGTTGGGATTGAGCGTAGACAATACTGCGGCTGCTTTCGGACCTTGCAATGCGAGAAGTGCACGGTCTTCAATTTCTTCAAGTTCTACGTCTGACGGCAAATTGGCTCTTAAGTGTGCGATGTCTTGCTCTTTGCATGCAGCATTGACGACAACAAACAGATGGTCACCAAAATTTGTCACCATCAGGTCATCCATCAACCCACCCTGCTCATTGGTAAACAGCGCGTAACGCTGCTTACCTACCGGCAGATCCGCAATATCGACAGGGACTAAAGCTTCCAAGGCTTTTGCTGCATTTGTGCCGTGAAGTTTAAGTTGCCCCATATGAGACACATCGAACAACCCCGCTTGCTCGCGGCAATGGATATGTTCTTTGCGTACACCCAACGCATATTGAACTGGCATGTCATAGCCCGCAAACGGCACCATTTTTGCGCCCATTTCAACATGCAGCGCGTGTAGAGGGGTTTTCAGTAGTTCTTGTGACATGTTTCACTCCATGATGTCGGCACAAGCCGTGTTGTAAACACTCCGCCATCTGACGGGATAGTCGTTAAACGTTACGATGCGGTTACCCATAGAATCAGCGCATCATCTTCACTGACAGAGGTAAGCATATGACCCATTGCTGCGTCGTAATAAACGCTGTCTCCCTCATTCAGTTCAATCGCTTCATAAAATTCTGAATAGAACGCAATACTGCCCGACAGAACAAGAAGAAACTCCTCCCCATCATGGCGAATCCATTCGTCATATTCTTCAAACGATCGCGCGCGAACCCGAGATTTAAAGGGAAACATCTTTTTATTGGTTAACTGCGCCGCCAACAGTTCATGTTCATACGTCCCTGTCGGACGTGCTTTCCCCTCCCCGTTACGGGTGATGTCTCTACGCCCTGTGGCTTTTATCTGCTTAGGTGGCGCAAACAGTTGGGGGATGTCGATTTTCAAACCCACGGCGAGTTTCTGCATCGCCTGAAAGGTGGGTGATATTTGCTCGTTTTCAATTTTGGACAAGGTTGATCTTGCAAGCCCAGTTAACTTGCTGGCCTCTTCAAGCGTCAAACCGCTGTTGGTTCTGATTTCTTTGAGACGCTCGCCCAGTTTTAGCGGTGATATCGAAGCGCCTGCTTGAACAGTCGCTCTCTCAACCCTCAATGACGGATACACTTCCTGTGCATCTGAATCTGACATATTTCCTTCCCATAGCATCCAAAGCGGCGTTGATTTCGAGATATTCTCACACAAAGAACCCCTGCACTGACAAGCGCAAGTTAACATTTTTAACAGAAAATTTCCTATAAGAAACTTAGCATGCTTTTCATCGTGCGCTGCTTCCCTTTCCATCACCCCGAAATAGAAGCCATTATTCTATGCTGAGCAAAGCATGCTAAGTCCAATCCACGTTAAATATTTTTTATTCATTACATTCAATATGTTAAATATGTTAAATATGTTAAATATGTTAAATACAACATGACAGATCTTCATTTGCAATGCGATCGTTAAAAGAGTAAAAAAGCAAACGTTTGCGCAATACGCGGTTAACATCGTGGTTGCAAAGCACCTCTATTTCCAAATATGACGACCAGATCAC
Organism: Enterovibrio nigricans DSM 22720; assembly: GCF_900167155.1. Lineage (GTDB taxonomy): Bacteria > Pseudomonadota > Gammaproteobacteria > Enterobacterales > Vibrionaceae > Enterovibrio > Enterovibrio nigricans. Next base: position 22,917 of record NZ_FUXU01000060.1, read on the forward strand.
ATCAAGAGTTTCCTATAGGAAATTTTCTTTTGCAGGTCGCAAATGAGTTTTGTATGTTACGCAAATGTTGACCGCAAATTTATCAAAGCGCCAATACTTCAAATTACAGGCCTAGATAGTCAACAACTGCCACTTCTACCCTCTCGGTAGGAGGGCGTATCTTCACAAAACAAGGAGACGTGCAATGAGTCATAGCATGTTTGACCTTTTTAAAATTGGCGTTGGACCCTCAAGCTCACACACCGTGGGCCCCATGGTTGCCAGTGCCAGATTTGCTGCTGAATTACGTGAAAAAGCGTTACTCCATGGTGTGGAGAGCGTGAAGTGTGAACTTTATGGTTCACTCGCTTTAACTGGAAAAGGCCATGCTACCGACGTGGCGTGTGTCATGGGATTGATGGGCGAATGGCCCGATAGTATCAACCCTGATGACATACCCACCATGTCAGCCATGGTTCAAGGAAGCAAAGAGCTTCCTCTGGATGGACATCGATTCATTCCGTTTGATTGGGAAAAGGACGTCGTCTTTCATTTCGAACTCGTGCTTCCCGAACACCCGAACGGGATGACACTGACCGCATTTGGGACAGACGGTGATTCCCTGTTCAGCCGTACCTATTTCTCTGTTGGTGGTGGCTTTGTCGTAGAAAAAGGTGAAACCGATGCATTGGCCTCGGATTTTACCCCACCATTCCCGTTTAATAGTGCTGCTGTCCTGCTCGCGCACTGTAAAAACGAGAACAAAACCATCTCGGAGCTGATGTTTATCAATGAGTTAGCACGCGCTAAACACCATGACAAACAGGCGACGAAAAAGAGCATAGATGACAATGTCGATGCCATTTGGCACGTCATGGCCGAATGTATCGCACGCGGCATCGAGCAAGATGGTGTACTGCCCGGAGGCTTATCGCTTAAAAGGCGCGCCAAAAAGCTACACGACTGTATCAAGAGAAAAGATTCAGACGGGCTACCGGTTGATTCTAATGATTGGGTCAATATGTTTGCGATGGCGGTCAACGAAGAAAACGCAGCCGGTGGCCGCGTTGTTACTGCGCCAACAAACGGGGCTGCAGGCGTTATTCCTGCCGTATTGGCGTACTACGACAAGTTTGTTGCGCCAAACAACGCGGAAGGGATTCGCATTTTCCTCGCGACTGCTGCGGCGATCGGCTCTTTGTATAAAACCAATGCGTCCATTTCTGCCGCAGAGGTCGGATGCCAAGGTGAAATCGGCGTCGCTTGTTCAATGGCCGCAGCCGGACTCGCCGCGGCAATGGGTGCAACACCGGCACAAATCGAAAATGCCGCAGAAATCGGTATGGAACATAACCTTGGACTGACATGCGACCCCATTAACGGGCTGGTTCAAGTACCCTGTATCGAAAGGAACACAATGGGGGCAGTGAAAGCGATTAACGCAACACGGCTGGCCCTTAACGGTGACGGTGAGCACCATGTGTCACTCGATAGCGTGATTAAAACCATGCACGAGACAGGTCTCGACATGATGAGTAAGTACAAGGAAACATCGCAAGGGGGCTTGGCGACAAATGCTATCCCTATCAATGTGGTGGCTTGCTAAAACAGAACACACCTAAAACGCCCATTGCGTTTTGAGGACGGATTCATCCACCCCTAAAGGGGTGGTAACAACTGTTACGTTTCACACGGAGAAGTAAAAATGGATGCAAGCTTGAAATTCGCAGAGAGTCACGAATGGGTAAAAGACAACGGCGACGGAACCGTCACTGTCGGTATTTCAGAACATGCACAATCACTATTGGGTGATGTTGTGTTCGTTGACCTGCCAGAAGTCGGCTGCGAAGTCGAAGTCGGTGAAGGGTTTTCGCTTGTAGAGTCAGTAAAAGCAGCATCCGACATTTACGGTCCGGTTAAAGGTGAAGTGGTTGAGGTCAACGAAAACCTCGAAAATAGCCCTGAACTCGTGAATGAAGAACCTTTCGAGGGCGGCTGGATAGCAAAAATAAAGCTGGCCGAAGACAGCAATCTGGATCACCTAATGAGTGCTGACGCTTACCAAGAAACCATTGAAGACTAATTCAGGAAGACGATCATGACAGAATCACGCTTACTGGATCAACTGCTCCCCGATAATGAGTTTGTAACACGCCACAACGGACCAAGAGAGTCCGACCAACAGGCAATGCTGGATGCTATCAACGCCACCAGCCTTGAACACCTGATTGAAGAAACTGTTCCTGCAGCGATTCGTTTACCCGAGCCGATGAAGCTCGAAGGCCCGAAAAGCGAAGTGGACATGCTGGCAACATTGAAAGCGATTGCCAGCAAAAATGTCATCAAACGCAGCCTGATTGGCCAAGGCTACTATGGCACGCATACGCCACACCCAATCCTTCGAAATGTGTTAGAGAATCCAGGCTGGTATACGGCATACACGCCTTACCAACCGGAAATTTCGCAAGGCCGCCTTGAGTCACTGCTTAACTTCCAGCAAATGGTCATGGACTTGACCGGCATGGAGCTTGCGAATGCGTCTTTGCTTGACGAAGCAACGGCAGCAGCAGAAGCCATGACGCTGTGTAAGCGCGGCGGTAAGAGCAAAAGCAATGCGTTCTTTGTTGCGGACGATGTTCACCCACAAACCTTGGATGTTATTAACACTCGCGCCAAATTCATGGGCTTTGATGTAATTACTGGCCCTGCAGACACTCTGACTTCTCACGATGTCTTTGGTGCCTTGCTTCAATATCCGGGAACAACGGGCCAAGTATGCGATCTGTCCGATCTGATTGCTGCAGCACATGCCAACAAAATTCTGGTAACGGTAGCATCCGACCTGCTCGCATTGACGTTATTGAAATCGCCAGGCGAGATGGGGGCAGACGTTGTGATTGGTTCTTCACAGCGTTTCGGCGTCCCAATGGGATACGGTGGCCCACATGCTGCCTTTATGGCAACACGTGACAAATTGAAACGTACCATGCCTGGTCGCGTGATTGGTGTGTCTGTCGACTCAAAAGGCAACCAAGCCCTTCGCATGGCCATGCAAACGCGCGAACAGCATATCCGCCGCGAAAAAGCGACATCGAACATTTGTACTGCTCAGGCCTTACTGGCAAACATGGCCGCATTCTTCGCGGTTTACCATGGCCCTGAAGGCTTGAAGAAAATTGGCCGCCGCGTGCATCACCTGACCGCATTGGCCGCTGCCGCATTCAACCATGCTGGTATTTCTCTCGCTTACCATGACTTCTTCGACACCATCACCTTAAACACAGGTGATAAAACAGATACCCTGTTTAAGAAAGCCGATGAAGCAGGCTTTAACCTCCGTAAATTAGACGGTCAGCTCGGTATCAGCTTTGATGAAACCTCCACACTCGAAGAAGTGAACGCACTGGTTTCAGCACTGACGGATGAAACCGATGTCAGCCAATTCGCTTCTTCCGTTGAAGCCGACGAATTCGCCGCCATTCCAGAGTCTTGCCGTCGCACCAGTGACTACCTCACTCACCCAGTTTTCAACACGCACCAAAGCGAAACCCAATTGATGCGTTATATGAAGAAACTGGAAAACAAAGACTTCTCACTAACTCACGGTATGATCCCACTCGGCAGTTGCACCATGAAACTCAATGCGGCCGCTGAAATGATCCCCGTAACATGGCCTGAATTCGGCGCATTGCACCCCTTCGTTCCTGCAGAACAAGCGCAAGGTTATTCAGACCTCGCAGACTCATTCAGCAAAATGCTGTGTGAAATCACCGGCTACGATGCCATGTCATTGCAACCAAACTCGGGTGCTCAGGGTGAATACGCAGGCTTGATAGCCATTCAGCGATACCATGAAAGCCGTGGCGACGCGCACCGTAATGTTTGCCTGATCCCAAGCTCTGCACACGGCACTAACCCTGCCTCTGCGGCTATGGTATCCATGAAAGTTGTGGTGGTTGGCTGTGACGAGAACGGCAACATCGACGTTTCCGATCTCAAGGCGAAAATCGACAAACATCGCCACGATTTGTCATGCATCATGATCACCTACCCGTCCACACACGGTGTCTATGAAGAAGCAGTGCAGGAGGTGTGTGAACTGGTTCATGAGGCGGGCGGTCAGGTTTACCTTGATGGTGCCAACATGAATGCACAGGTTGGCTTAACCAGCCCGGGCTTTATTGGTTCAGATGTTTCTCACCTGAACCTGCACAAAACCTTCTGTATTCCTCATGGCGGCGGTGGCCCAGGTATGGGGCCAATCGGTGTGAAATCACACCTTGCGCCATTCTTGCCAGGCCATGTTGTTGACGGTTCAAACTATGCCGTTTCTGCTGCACAAATCGGCAGCGCATCAATCCTCCCTATCTCATGGGCATACATTGCCATGATGGGCGAGCAAGGCCTGACAGAAGCCACCAAAGTCGCGATTTTGAGTGCGAACTACGTGATGGAGCGTCTGCGCCCATACTACCCCGTGCTGTACCGCGGCACACATGGTCGTATTGCGCATGAATGCATCATCGACATTCGTCCACTCAAAGAAGCCTCCGGCATTTCTGAAGAAGACATTGCCAAGCGCCTCATGGACTTTGGCTTCCACGCGCCAACGATGTCATTCCCTGTTGCTGGCACGCTGATGGTTGAGCCAACGGAGAGTGAAGATCTGGCCGAACTCGATCGTTTCTGTGATGCCATGATTGCGATTCGCGAAGAAATAGCCAAAGTGCAAGATGGTGAATGGCCTCTAGAGAACAACCCTTTGGTCAAAGCGCCGCACACGCAAGCAGACTTGATGTCGGTAGAATGGGATCGCCCATACAGCCGTGAATTAGCGTGCTTCCCTAGCGTTCAAGCCAAAGAAGCGAAATACTGGCCAACGGTTAATCGCGTCGACAACGTTTACGGCGACCGTAACTTGATTTGCTCCTGCCCGAGCATTGAAAGTTACATGGATGAGTAAACCAAGTGATCACAGATAACCAAGTTGGAAACTGTGATAACCGAGTTGGAAACCGATAACTAAATTGGAAACTAACTTGAAAACAAAAGGCGAACCGTTTGGTTCGCCTTTTTAATTACCTTCAACATTTATCAATTCGAAAAGGGAGCGCTATAGGGTTGCTTCTATTCATATCATAGGACTCAGATTTACAAATCAAAGGCGACACACTCTGAAAGACCCTGATATTTAATAGATATTGAATAGCCACCGACTTGATGTCGGATAGGCGACACTTGTTACCAAGTGCCGCCCTCCTAAGAACCGTACGTGCAACTTTCACTGCATACGGCTCAAGCCTCCGCTAAGGCGTGTTACGTTACCCAGCAATCACAATGCAGCTAAGACAGGATCAAACCACGAGTTTCGTCCCAGTTTCTTTGGCTTACGCTCTTTAAGGTAAGGTTCATAGAAGGGATCGTAAGGCGTAGCTTTGCTTATGATTTTCACATGCCTTTTAATTGGGGTTTGGGCTATCTGAACCAGATTAAAGTGACAG
>NZ_FUXU01000055.1 GCF_900167155.1 Enterovibrio nigricans DSM 22720
AACCAGCACGGCGAAGGTAGATCATCACCTTGCCAAAGGCTTTCGGTGAGACATACTCACCCCAGCGAAGCACATAATCCTCTTGTAGCTGATCGTAGCTAATGGGCATTAAGCCCGCTTCTGTGGCCAGACCTATACGACCGCCAATCAAATCGGTGTTCGGCAGAATACAGGCCAAGACCTTGGCTATCAGAGTGCGACACTGGATATTACGTACCGCCTCGCCTCCCCAGGCGAAAAGGGCAGGAAAACGCTGTGGATTTTCAATGAATTCCTCACAGCCTTTCAGGATAAACGCGTATTCATGGGGAAGATTAACGATATCGCCGTTTCGCAATAACCGACGGCTACGGAACCCAAGAGTAAAATCTGGATCGTTTTGGTGCTTGAGTGCGAGTGCTTCTTGATGCAAAGCGACAAGTTCAAGCTTACGCGCTTTGCGTTTCGCTCGATAAGCTTTGTCGTACTCAGCTTTGGTTTGTGTCGGGGAGTTATCAGTCGTTAACATGTGACTCACCCTCAATGCGATTTCCCAAACGACAATCGATAAACACGTTATCAACTAGGGACAATGGCTGAGTGTTGAGTCTGGTTGGTGCTTGCCCTCGGCAAGCCTGATACATGCTGTTCATCTTTGAATTCCGCTCGAATTTTAGGGTTGTTTGGTTTCTCACGCCAAACAATGAGTCTTCAATCTACAGAAGATCTCTTTAAAGATCAAGTTCCTGAATTTCAGGCACAAAAAAACCGTTCACGAGCGGGCGAACGGCTTCTTGCGAATGCTATGTAGTTGGATTGAGAGTCCAACACATTCTAGTTATCGAAAAATACACTACATAGAAAACTATGTAGTAGTGTGCTATGTAATGCACTTTAAATCCAATAACTGATCGTATTATAGCGGGGAATAGGCGATTTTGACAACCTGTAAATCGCTAAAAATCCAGAAAGTGGATTTGCTCATTCTTTCCAGAACACAGAACAAACGATTATATCAGCTTTGTCACCTGACCCCATACAACCGAGATGAGTTTAAGTTAGCCTACGAGCCAGCAACTGAACCAGTTGAGCGAGCAAGACGAATGATTGTTCGTAGTTCTATGGGGTTTGGCAGAGGTGCAGCTTCTGGCCATAAGACTGGTTTCGATGTGATGCTAAGCGTTCTAGCGGAACACCTGCGCATGTATATACCCAGCTGTCATTAACTTGGTCTGCGCACGAAAGCGAACCTATTGTACAAATCGTGAGGCCAACAAACGAAGTGCGTTAGTTCTTTTCTGAAATTCAGTTCAGATAGCAACGGAGTTACGGGACTGTATTTCTTATTCAAGACTATTATTCCACTGGGGAGTAAAAACCAAAATTACTTTATATAACAAGCTGTTATCAGTAATTTTGATTTTTAAAGGTGGTCACCCTGTCAGTGATTGGTGGTCTATTTTTTTTGTTGACCTCCTATTTTGAGGTTGTTAGTATAAATCCAATGAGCATAAAATAGACAAATTGGAAAGCTGTGGATGTTCTTGTTTTGCCTAGAAAAATTTATCATAGAAATGATATGCGCCCTGCGCTTATAGATATGAACTTACCAGCAAAAAGATTGCTCTACATGTGTTTGGCTAAAATAAAAAGAAAGTCTACGGTAGATAATTTTTTTTTAAAGTTTGATAGTAATAAACCTTTTAAAATCAGCGTAAAAGATTATGCTGAATTATGTGATATAGATTATTCAGCAGCATACCGTCAAATGGTTGAAGGAGTGAAAGAATTAAGAGGCTACGTATTAGAAGCTGATAATTCATTAGTGAAGTTAAAAAATAAAGAGTTGCCAGAAGATTCGATAGAACCTTTTACAATTGCGGATAAAGGGACAGGGTATTCGAAAGGAGAAGGGTTTGTAATTATTAAGTTCGCTGAGGAAATGAAATATTTAATTGCTGGATTTAAAGGTGATTTTACAGATCAGTTTCTTCTAAGTGCATTGAGATTGCCAGAAGGTAATGCTGGTAAGCTTTATTTGATTTTAAGAGAATGGATAAGCATGGGTTATAAAACCCATAGAATTGTCAAAGTTGAATCATTAAAAAATATTTTAGGAGTTTCTTCTTTTTATGAAGAATTTAAAGATTTTAATAAGATATTTTTTAAACGTTCAGTAAAAAAACTTATAGATGAAACAGAATTTACTGAAATTAACATGGAGATTGAAGAGAGAATTGCTAGGAAAGCACATAAAGTAAAAATAAGTTATGAGTATAATTCGAATGAGCTAATTGAAATGAAATAGTCGCTGATTTAACGGGTAGCCGCCCGTTAAACCAGCTAACCCAAACCCTAACCAAACTAGGAAATGAGCTATGAACAAGCGTACCTTCCGCGTGCCCGTATGTCACGCTCCCCGCGAACTGATTGTTCAGTTTGCAATCAAATCCCGTGCTATTTCGAAAAAACAGCGTCGCCAGCTTCTTCTTGGAGGTGTAAAATGAACCTTCATACTGAAGGACTTTTACCATTTTTGGTGACTTTGTTCCCTGAGCTAACAAAATCCGAAGCAGAAAGCTTGTACCTTCTCAGTATTGGAATGCAAAATAAAGATGTTGGAGAAATAAAATGCAGGACAGAACATACTATTAAAAAGAACATTATAGCGATGTTTGAAAAATTTAATGTAAATAAACAGTCTGAGTTAAGAATTATATACCATTGTAGACTGATGACATATATGACTTTCAACATCAAATGAATATGATAAAGGGCATTATGCCCTTATCAATATGTTCTTATGAAGCCGCCATCGACCAGTATGTTTTGACCCGTAATATGATCACTAAAAGAACCAAGTAGCGGCACAACAACATTCGCAACATTTTCAACGCTAGCGTACTTATTTAATGGTATGTTGTCTGTCTCTTTTATTAATTGTTCACTTAAACTAATGTCATTTTGGGCTGCTTTTATTTCTAACTTCCTAGTATAGGATTCAGTCATCACGCCACCTAGGGAAACACTATTGAATTTGTATGTTGGAGCAAGAGCTAAAGACATTGTTTTCATTTGCCCGAGCCAAGCCAATCTAATAGTGTTGTTTATCGCATAGCCTGTCATAGCTTGTTTGTTTGATATCCCTGCTAACATAACCACGCTTGCTTGATTATTTAAAATTTTGTTTTTTATCATTTTTTCTAGGAAGTGTAATGGATTAATGAAATACTTTTCGAACGTTTCAATCCATTTTTCAGAGCTAGGAAAAACTTCGGCACTTGGCTCGATTCTAGGTATGATAAATGCGACTGCATCAAATCCATTACTTTCTTTTTTCATTTTTTCTATGCACAGGTCTATCGATTCACGGGAAAAAAAATCCAGTTTAAAATCGCCCGTTCCATTTTTGTAAGTAGTTTTAATACTATCTCCATTATCAGTTAATACTTTTTTTATTCCCTGTGCGATACCACTGTTTCCACATGTTATTAGCACCTCTTTATACTTCATACTCTTTTTCTCCAATTTTCAATATGAACTTATTGTTTCTCTTCGAAAAAACAATATTTTCTGAAATTAAAACATTTCTCCTTTCTCTTTTACATTTTCGACCAATTAAAGCCTCTAATGCCTCCAATGAACATCTTACCTTATATTGTTTTCCATTTGTAAGTGTAATATTGCAATAATTTTCACCATAAACTGAAAACGCAAATGTATCACTACGAATTGGGAACATTTTTTTGTTTTTAATAAAAATATTTTTATTAAAGTCAAAGTGATCGATTTTTTTACTTCCATTATGCAATTTATATAAAACAAAAAAAAGATAAATAATCAAAAGCATCATTATGAAATAAGATTTATACACGTCCATGTTAATGTATCTAACCCAGTTCACCTCTCCTAATGATTCTCCATCTAATTCTATTCCTACAGCCCCAGTTTTGGGTGGGAACAAATAGAATTCTGACGGGTTGAAATCTGATTTGTTACAAATATAATCTCCATTATATTTTTCAACATGGTTTCTGTTCGACAAATTTAATGAAGTGCATAATTTATATTCTTCGTATTGAAATATATTAGACAATAAGCTTTCAATGTTTTGATAATTACTATTGTAAATATCATTCTTTATAGTTCTTGAATTTAAGACCCCCTCTATTATTTTGCTTTTATCATTTGTAGTAAATTCCATTGGAATTATACACAATAGAACTAAGAGTATTATAAGAATAATTTTATCTTTTGAATTCATCGAAGTACATCCCAAAATTTCTTTCTTTTATCTTTTTTAAAATATCTACTTTTGTATATTTAAAGTAAGGGTTTGCTTCCTTGCTTCTCAGCAATTGGAAAACCGCCATTATTGATTCGTATGTAGCTATGTTTAAATATGTTGGTCTTTCTTGTAAGTCACGACATTGATAATTAAAAACTTCAAGAAACCCATTGTCTCCTATTGTTTTTCCGTCCCAATTCTTCACCCAAGAATATATGTCCTTTTCGTTTTCAATAGATATAAATTTATCCTTAGCTGACTTTATTAAATGGCCTTGATCAAAAGATAAAAGATTATATTTTCTTGTCTTATCTTCATTGGTTTTTCTGAATATCTTATGTGATTCTGACAATGGGCTAGTTATCACGATTGTTGAAGGTAGATTTTCAATATTATTTAAATTAATGAAATCTTCTACATCCATTTCATGAAATTCGATAGGCGATTTGAGACGGAAATAATAAGTTAACAATTTACTATAAGCATCGTTATACGTGATGAGAAGTACCTTTTTTGTTCTGTCTAAATGCCCTATTAAGTACGATACCTGCTCTTTAACGCTAGTTGTTATACTGTAGATATTTTCATATTCTTCCGGAATATCTCTGCTCGATGTGATAACTGTTTTCTTATTTTTTACCAATGAATGGATGACTCCAATATCAGGCAGTTCACTCGTCAAAAGAGGCATGGCGACCCCTTGAGAATCTCCCAGATTTTCTAGTGCTTCTATTGTCCCGTAATTGCTATGTCCGTTAGGTATGATGCGTATTTTTATATTCTCATACAATGCTGATATACCATTCGAAATACACAATTTTTCTAAATTGCTTGGGCTCGACTTTTTTTTATCAGAGCCAATGACTAGAGCTATTTTTACTTCCTGAGATGAATGAGCATAAGGTTGCATAATAATTATCGCAACTACTAATACTACAACATTGATAACGGTTTTCATCATTACCTTCTCAAAAACTGTCGTCTAATCAATTGTAAATTTTAACGACAATTTTTCCAACTTATGGATAAAGATCCCAATGAAAAATAATTTTTATCTTATAAAACAATGCAATACAAACCCACCTCCCATTCAGTAATTGTCGTTCATTTCTTCGCCTAACTTCAACATAAAAAAACCATTAACCATGATCTTTGTGAGTTTATTTGGTGGTTTTAGTGGGCTAGCATTTTTTATGATTAAGAAAAAAAGTACCCATTTTGGGGACTTATCTATTTAGTCAAATACCCTAAATTATGGTTCATTCACGCTCTTTAAAAATTTGTACCATAAACGACTAAGCGTATTTTTTTATGCGTGAGATCACCCCAAGCTCCGCGGATGGGGAACCGAAATTCCGTGAAATAGACCTTATTTACCGCTATGGATACCGGGCTTACAACCTATAGATAATGGACGTATGTTTGCTGGATGGCTTAACTGTGAGAATGACCCAATATGTGAATAAGCCCCGCCTTCCTCGGCGGTGAGGTAGAGGCTATTTATTTATGAATATTATTCATTCGAGATAACAAAGCACTCAGAAAAAACTGAAACGACACCGTTTAAAAACCCATAACGCTTATCAACGAGGCATGCATGAGAACCAAAACACTCAATATTACCGTCACTGAAGACATCAGTGATATTTTTACCGAAATGGCCGCAGAATGGGGCTATCGCTATCACGGCAACGGCGGAAAAGCCGGCTTCATGTCTGATCTCATCACGGCCATTGCCAAAGAATACGTCAACAAACACCCTGATCCCCTGCTGGTCGACTTACTTCCAAAGAAAAAAAGATACACATAAATCCTCTTTTTCGCCGCCGAAAAATGAATCGTAGAACAAAAGATTAAATCCTTTATTTTTCACAATCCATCTATCCATATCCAATAAGCGGATTATTTCGTTTAACTAATGTAGAAGAAAATTTTATGACTATATATTCTCAATTCACACTGTCTGCTCGTCAAATCACGATGATGGTTATGTTTGCTATCGCCATGTTTACCCTTCTGGCACCAGAACTGGCGTATGCGTCAGGGGGTCTCGATAAAGTCAATAATTTTATGGATAACATTGCAGGCATCTTACGTGGGGCATCAGTCATTACCGTTACTGTTGCTGTCATGTGGGCTGGCTACAAATTCTTGTTCACCAATGCCAATGTGATGGAAGTGGGCAAAATCGTCATTGCGGGCCTGCTTATCGGTGGCGCAGCGGAAATCGCCCGCTATATCGTCGGTTAATCACGACGCCATTCAACTAAAAGCGTTCATCATTGAACGCTTTTTTCGAGAACATCATGAGCGAACCTATTTTTAAAGCCTGTACGCGCCCCGCGATGCTGCTTTCTGTCCCCATGACACCGCTATTAGCGTCTTGTGGATTGATTGTACTTCTCAGTATGTGGGCGAATTTCTTTGGGTTGGGGATATGGGGCATATTCCTTATTCTCCCTGTGTATATCGGGATGCGGATAATCACCAAATTTGACGACGGGATGTTTGGGTTATTGTGGCTCAAATTTAAATGCCGCCGGACAAATAGAAACCATGCCTTTTATCACGCAGCGGTTTATTGCCCTCTCCCCTTTAAAAAGCGAGATTAACCATGTTCGGCATACCCAAATTCTTTGATGCCATTAATAACGAATCGCCCCTTGCGGACTTTATTCCTTATTCGTCACACGTGAGCAGTAACACGCTCATGACAAAAGACGGCGCACTGGTGCGCATCTTTAAGCTCGATGGCCTGTCATTTGAAACCAAAGACAATGACGATTTAACGCTGGCACACCAACGCCTGAACAGCCTGTATAAAAGTCTCGCTGAAATCAACGTCAGCCTTTGGACACATTGCGTTCGCCGTAAAATAAAACACTCCATTGAAGGGGAATTTGACGACGCATTCAGCCAACGTTTTGATGACCGTTACCACGCCATGTTTGGCGATGCCGTGATGGTCAACCACTTGTATGTCACCGTTGTTCAACGGGCAAGCGAAAGCAAACTCAAAAAAGGTCGATTTGATATTCAAGCTGCCAAAGCAAGGCTCGCGGCGAGACTGGATGAATTTGAGCAAATTGCTGACCGTATTCAAACCAACTTGTCGAGTTACAATGTCACCGCATTAGGGATTTCAGACGGTATCTCCGAGCCGTTAACGTTTCTCAACTACCTCTTAACGGCGCAGTGGCAACGCGTCAAAGCCTCCTCAGCAGAAATCCATACCATGATTGGTCATGCTTGGATGAAAGTCGACCATGAGACGATTGAGCTTGAAGCCACGGGAAACACCCGATACTTACAGGGGCTTGATATTAAAGAGTATTGCCAAGACAGCTATTGCGGTGTGTTGGACTCCCTCCTTTACACCCCGTATGAGTTTGTTCTGACGCAAAGCTTTAGCTTCTTTAACCGAAAACAAGGATTGAGCTATCTCAAAGCCCGTGAGAGACAGCTTGCGAACTCTGGTGATGATGCAATCACGCAAATTGCCGCCATGTCGCAAGCAAAAAACGACCTCGCCGATGGTCAGTTTGCAATGGGCGAGTACCATTTTTCTATCATGGTGATAGGCGATAGCCTTGAGGCGGTAAAGCAACACCGAAGCAACGCTCAAAAACTGCTGAGTGACAAAGACATCATGGCAGTGCCAACCAAGATAGCCAACGATGCCACCTTCTTTGCGCAGCTTCCGGCTAACTGGCAATACCGTCCCCGCGTCGCCGGATTGACCAGTTTAAATTTTGCCAGCTTTGCCCCGTTTCATAACTTCCTGATAGGCAAACGCGACGGCAACCCGTGGGGCGCAGCCGTCACAAGGCTCAAAACCCTATCAGGACACCCGTTTTTCTTTAACTTCCACTACACCGTCGATGGTGAAAATAACGTTGGCGACCAAGTGGCGGGTAACACGCGCATGATTGGTATGACAGGCTCCGGCAAAACCGTTGCCTTGGGGTTGTTTTACTGTCAGGCGCAAAAATACGCCCAAAATAACCCCTTCAGTACCGTCTTTTTCGATAAAGACCGTGGCGCAGAAGTCATGATACGCGCCTTGGGGGGGCACTATTTGCGGGTGCAAGACGGGAAACCCTCTGGCTTTAACCCGTTTCAAATGGACGCGACCCCTCGCAACCTGAGCTTTTTAAAGAATTTAGTGCGAGTGCTTACCAAGCGGCCTGACATGCCGCTGTCCGTCTTTGAAGAACAATCCATCGACCAAGCGGTGAACACGGTCATGGCAATGGATAAATCCATGCGCCGACTTTCATTGATTAACCAAAACATTGCCGTTGGAACAAGCAAAGAAGAAATCGCCAACTCCATCAAGTTACGCCTCAACAAATGGTGTCAAGGTGGTGAATTTGGTTGGGTGTTTGATAACCCCGTTGACGAACTCGACTTTACGATTGCACGTAACATCGGCATTGATGGTACGGAGTTCCTCGACAATGACGATGCTCGAACCCCCATTTCGATGTATCTGCTTCACCGCATGGAAGACATTATCGACGGTCGCCGCTTTATCTACGTGATGGACGAAGCGTGGAAGTGGGTAAACGATGAGGCGTTTTCTGATTTCGTCGGGAACAAGCAATTGACCATCCGTAAACAAAACGGATTGGGGGTGTTTGCGACACAGCTACCGTCGAGCTTGCTTAACTCGCCGCAAGGCGCGGCATTAGTCCAATCGTGCTCCACTGAAATCTATCTGCCGAATCCCAAAGCAAAACGCAGTGAGTATGTGGAGGGGTTCGGACTCACAGAAAAAGAATTCCATGTGGTGCAAAACCTTGGAGAGAAAAGCCGCCTTTGTCTTATCAAACAAGGTTCAAACTCCGCAGTCTGCTCGTTAGCCATGCCAGATATGGGGGATGAATTAACCCTCTTATCGGCTGGCTCTAAAGAATTACCCTTTTTTGATGAAGCCGTGGCAGAAGTTGGCAACAACCCGTCGGACTGGATCCCAGTCTTTCTCGACAAGGTGAAAGCCATGAAAAAACGCTCCGCGGCCGCTAAACACCAACCCCATTAAAAATAGGCACAACAACGTGCCTATTTTTATCTCGGAACCCCTTGATATGAAACTCCTTATTTTTTGTCTCGCGCTCACTCTGAGCGCGTGTGCCACAACGCACCCCAAAAAACCCGACTACCAACACGCCCCCGTGGAGAGCATCAACCATGACCAGCAATAAAAAAGAACACGCCGCCGTTTTTGATGATGCGCTGGATTTTGAAGCCTCCAAATCCATCATGGCGGCAAAATCTGAACATCGCGCATGGAACATCACCAAAGGCGCATGTGGGCTAACGGCTCTGTCATGGCTGGCCTTGGTTCTTCTCATGCCGCTGAAAACCGTTGAGCCTTACGTTGTCACCGTCGATAAAAACTCAGGACAAACCCAAGTGGTCAGTGTGCTGAGTCAAGAAACCAATACCCTCACACAGCAAGAAGCCATTGACCGCTATTGGCTATCGAACTACCTCCGCTGGCGTGAAGTCTACGATTGGTACACCTTGCAAAACGATTACAACAGCACCTTGGCATTCTCAAGCCCTGATGTGCAAACCCAATACGCCTCCATTTTTGAAGGGGATAACGCCCTCGACACGAGATGGGGCAAACGCATTAAAGCCACGATAAACATCCTCAGTATCGTCAATGATGTTGCCGATCAAATCGCCACGATCCGATTTGAGAAAACCATCAAAAACGTGGAAGAAAAAAACAACGGCAAAACCTCGGTTTGGATCGCGACGGTGGGATACCGCTACGTGCCAAGTAAAGAAATGAGTGAACAAGAGCGGTTAGTTAACCCACTCGCGTTTGAAATCACCAGCTACCGCGTTGACCCTGAACGAGTACGCTAAAGGCAAACGTCTATGAAAACATCCTTATTCGCGCTCTGCCTTTGCACGGCATCGCTCCCAGCCCTCGCGCTGGATATCCCTGATCAATCACACCGTGACAGCAACATCCAAGCCACCGAGTATCGTCATGATGATGTGGTCGCCATCACCGCGTACATCGGCATGTCTACGCACATCGTGTTTAGTACGGATGAAAAAATAGAGTACACGTTTACAGGCTTTGCTGACGGGTGGGAAATCACCCCCAAAGGCAACCATCTTTTCATCAAAGCCCTTTCCGCCAAAGGAACACAAACCTATGAGGACGAAGAAGGGAAAGAGGTCAAAGAAGAAATCATCATCACGCCGACCACGAAGGACTGGAAAACCAATCTCAACGTGGTCACGAACAAACGTAACTACACCTTTGCTCTGAACTTAGGGACGGGCACAAAGGGCAAACGACAAAACACCTATCGTTTAACCTTTCGCTATCCCGAAGAGGAAGCCAAACGCAACGCTCTGGCATTAGAACAATCCAAATTGCGCCAGCAACTCACACCAGAAGTGAACGCAAAAAATTGGCATTACGTCATGCAAGTGGGGAAAAAATCACGCAGCATTGCCCCAATCAAAGCCTTTGATGATGGAAGGTTCACCTATTTAACCTTTGCGCAAAACAGTGAAATCCCCGCCATTTTCATTGTTACTGAGACCGGACAAGAAACCCTTATCAATAGCCATATCTCCGCCCACGACCCCGATACTATTGTGGTTCAACGTATATCAAAACAATGGGTATTGCGCCTTGATAACGCCGTGGTTGGCGTCACCAATCAAGCCTTTGACACCCTTTCTGTCGATACTCGCTCAGGGACAACCGTAAAAGGCGTCACGCGCATCGTTAAGGAAAAATCATGACTGAACAAAACGAAGAGTTAAACGGTGAAGACCTCTTAAACGAAGGGCAACCTGACCGTAAAAAAATCGCCGTCTTTGTCGCGGTGTGTCTCCTGGTTATCGCTGGCATTGGCGCTTTTCTTTGGTTCAGTTCTACCTCACCCAAAGAGCCTCAAAAAGCCAAAACGAATCACAACATATCTACCACGGCAACGACGAGCACAAGCAGCAGTCGTAGCCATGCAGCAGGACGCACTTTTGAGTTTGAAGACGATCAACCCAAAGAAACACCACCGCCTCCAACACCAAAAGAAGTCACGTCCGTTGAAACACCCAAAGAGCCGCCACATCCTCCCTCTAATGACAAAAGCAATATGACCCCAATAAAGAAAATCATCTTGTTGGATAAGAGCAGTGCATCATCGACAGGCGGGGCAGTTCAAAGCGGAAGTGGCGGGGGACTCGGTCTTGTACCTCAATCTCCAAACACGCTAGGAACACAAACTACAGATAGCTTTAATCTGTTTTCTGGCGAGCAAGACAATACGGGGTTAAGAAGCCAACTAACCGCGACCAAAACCGATAAAGCACTCGCAGGTGTACTCTACAATCGCAATTATCTGTTGGCGAAAGGGGCATACATTGATTGCGTTTTAAATACCAGCATGAACTCTACCGTGGCAGGTATGACCAAATGCACATTAACGCGCAATATCTACAGCGACAACGGAACGACGCTACTCCTAGAGCGTGGTTCAGAAGTGACCGGAGAATATCGAGCGAACGTGTCACAAGGCCAAAGTCGCCTCTTTGTCTTGTGGGACAGAGTAAAAACCCCTCACGGCGTGGTGATTGACCTTGCTTCACCCGCCACAGACAGCTTGGGGGCAGGGGGCGTAGATGGATACGTTGAAACCCACTTCTGGAAACGATTTGGCGGCGCAATGATGCTGTCATTAGTGGATGATATTGCCGCCTACGTCGCCACAAATGGCGGTCAAAACGTCAATAACTTTGAAAGTTCGTCCGATGCTGCCCAAAACATGGCGGCGATTGCCCTTCAAAACACCATCAACATTCCGCCGACGTTTTACAAAAACCAAGGTGAACGCGTTGGAATTGTGGTCGCTCGCGATCTCGATTTTTCGACGGTCTACCAACTGAGAGCCAACCCTTGATGAATACCTTCGATACCGTTCAAAGTGACGCATCCGTTAAGTTCTTATTTCAACCGATTGAGAAGTGGTTGAACGACCATGACATTACGGAAATCGCAATCAACCGTCCGCTTGAGATTTGGATTGAGAAAAACAGCCATTGGCAATGCTTTGATGTCCCAGAACTCACCTTCGACCGATTAATGTCTATGGCCACCTCCGTCGCTGCGTTCACCAACAATAATATCTCGGTGACGACCCCGATGCTGTCCGCCGTTCTCCCTAAAGGAGAGCGGGTTCAGTTTGTGATCCCGCCAGCGTGTGAAGAGGGAACGGTGAGCTTAACCATCCGTAAACCCTCTTTCACCAGTCGAACCTTGAAGGACTATGACAAAGACGGCTTCTTTAAGCATATTCGCCCTCTCAAAGAGGGACTCACCCCGTTAGAAGAAACACTGCTTGAACTGAAAGAAACCAATGTTATGGCGTTCTTGGAGCTTGCGGTTCTCAGTGAAAAAAACATCGTGATAGCAGGCGGCACAGGAAGCGGGAAAACCACCTTCATGAAAGCCTTGATGGAATTGATCCCGCATGGTCAACGCATCATTACGATTGAGGACGTGCCTGAGCTTTTTTTACCGAATCACAACAACTGTGTTCACCTTTTTTACCCCAGTGAAGCCCTCCCTGACGATCCGGTGACCTCCGCAAAGCTTCTCAAAAGCTGTTTACGCATGAAGCCCGACCGCATCATGCTTGCCGAGCTTCGCGGTGCAGAAACCTTTGATTTTATCAACGTCAACGCATCCGGTCATGGCGGAAGCATTACCAGTTGTCACGCCAACTCAGCCGCATTGAGTTTTGAGCGATTGGCAATGATGGCGATGCAAAATCCGCAAGGACGCGCCTTACCTTATGAGGTGGTAAAAACCTTGCTTCATCAGGTGATCGACATTGTTATTCATGTCACCAATGATGTGCATTCCAATGAGCCGCTAGGCCGTCACATCACCGAGATTTGGTTTGACCCAACCCAAAAATAAGGCGAACCCACACGATGGACGCAAAAAAAATCATAGGGGTGATACTTGTCACCCCTCTCCTTGCGGTGCTCGCCAGTTACCTTGCGGGTTGTATTTATTTTTTGATGCATGACGGTGAGTTATCACGCGTCATGCCGTTAACCTTTATCGAACAATGGCGTTATTACCATGACGATATGGCCTACCAAAAATCATTGAATATCGCCGCAATGGGAGGCGTAGGGATAGCGTTTATTGTGCCCCTTCTCATTGCCATGTTCGCTAATCGTGAGATTGAGCAGTTGCACGGCTCGGCTCGATGGGCGAACAACAATGAAGTGTTCAACCACTATAAACTGGCGAAAACCAAAGACGACGGGCAAGGGATCTTAATTGGACGTTTAGGCCGCCGTTTTTTGTACTACACAGGCAATGCGTTTGTTTTCCTTGCTGCTGCCAGCCGAGCAGGTAAAGGTATCGGTATCATCATCCCCAATCTTTTGCGTTGGTTTGGTAGCTGTGTTGTCACTGACTTTAAGAAAGAAAACTTTGCGATCACCTCCAAGTTTCGCAAAGAAGTGTTAAAGCAAGACGTTTACCTGTTTAACCCTTTTGACGAATCCGGTGAAACGCACCGCTACAACCCGCTTGGGTACGTGCGAAATGACCACTTAACTATTCCTGACATTCTCACGATAGCCGAAATGTTTTACCCAACCGACGTTGGAGACGCCACCGCGAAATATTTCGCATCGAGCGCGCAAAACCTCTTTCTCGGGCTTGCGCTGTATGTCTACCAAACGCCGGAGCTGCCCTTCACCATTGGAGAAATATTAAGGCAAGCCAAGGGAAAAGGAAAACCTCTGAACGAACACCTCACCAGCATCATTGAGGCACGTTCCGACCTTTCTGCCTCTTGTCTTGAAGCCTTAAATGACTTTCTTGCACTGGACGTTGAGAAAGGACAATCAGGGGTTTCAAACACCTTGAAAGCCTCGCTACAAGATTGGAACAACCCTATCTTTGATGCGGCGACCAGTGCCAACGATTTTAATTTTCTCGATCTGCGTAAAAAGCGCATGACCATATACATTGGGATCACACCTGACTACATCCCCGTAGCAGGGCGTATTTTAAACCTGTTTTTCAGCCAGCTTATTAACCTCAACACCAAGGAGCTACCGGAGCAAAACCGCAGTTTAAAATACAAAGTGTTGCTGCTGATGGACGAGTTCACCGCAATGGGTCGAAGTGCCATTATCGCCAAATCCAACAACTACTTTGCAGGTTACGGATTGCAATTGCTCACCATTGTGCAAAACCCAGCACAAATACGCGCTAACGAACCAGAGGGATACGGGCAAAATACCGCGACAACCTTCATTGGCAACCATGAAGCACAACTGATTTATACCCCTGAGAAAGAAGACGCAGAAGAAATGTCAAAGTTCTTGGGGGATAAAACCGTCAAGGTTGAAAGTGAACAGCGAACCACAGGGAAAAGCGGCAAAACTATCACGGTCAGTGAACAACGACGCGCATTGATGCTGCCTCAAGAACTCCGTGAAATGCCGTTTGAAAAGATGATCATTATGATGCGCGGCAGGAAGGCTATCTATGGTGACAAAATTCACTACTACCAAGAATCGCCTTTCATTGACCGATTGAAAGCCATTTCGCCATCCCTTGGCCAAATCAAAGGCATTCCAACCAAAGCACAGCTTGACGATGCCATTGCCGCCAAAGAGCTTCAAATCACGATTGAATCCGTGGCTCAAGAAATTGTAGAACCCATTCCAGTATTTGCGTCACCACTGGATAACTTACCGTCTCGCCATACTCAGACTCCCCCTGAACCTGCTATCGCTGACGAACACGCCCTCGCTTCGCTCAGTGAATCGCACTATGACGAAGACGACTTACCCGACTTTTGACAGAGGAATATCCATGCAATACGCACTCATGCATTTTGACGATGATGAATTTGATCCCTTGATTGATGCCAACGAACTCCATGCCCTTCATCAGGGCGTTTTTAAGGGGAACGTTCAAACTCAAAGTTTGAACTCAGCGTCTATTTTGATCCGAACGCTTGCGAAGTACTTTGGCACGTTCTGCGGCGGTTTTCTTGGCTGGGGCCGCCTCCGGCTCAGGTTCAACAGGCTTATCTGTGTCTATTCCTGTATTCAAACCATACATATCTGTTTTACCTCGTGTTATTTCAGTATTGCAGAGCCGAATTAGTCCTCATATGACACAGAAAGTTCCTCATTCACAAGCCACACGCACAGGTGAAATCAACGTCATACGTTTTTAAACAATAAGGAGCCGTATTGATGACTAAACGATGTTTTGTATCAAAAAACACTTTCTTTCTCTTTTTGCAAAAAATCCATGCACTGCCAAACACCTTCATTGACGTTCAAACACTTGATGTAGGTAGAGGTTTGGAAAAGCAGTTAGATGAACATCGAGAGTTGCTAGAAGCCATTGAAAAAGAAACAGGATATTTCAGCTCAGAACGAGGATTTTATTCTATTGGTCATGCCGAAACTCTAGACGATTATCTCTCTTATCTTTATCAGCTGCGCTTCGGAAAAAAAGCTGCATCTGACACCGCGTTCAATTACTTACGAGTTAAACCGCCATTCATCCAAAGCAATGATTAAGTCATTGTTTGAAGCAACAGGAAGAATCATGAATAATCTCATCCAACTTAAAAATGAAACTAACCCCTACAACACCATATTCTACGCCATAGAATGGCATGGAGAGTCATTCAAAACCATAAAAACAAATCTTTCTTATATTTTTTACTTGAGACAGCTTTTTGATGGAGATTGCGGATATGAAATGTTTGAAGAAGAAATACTCTATCTTTATCAGATGATATTTGGAGCAAATTATATTATCAAACCAAACTCACCATTGATAAAGGCAAACTCTTTTCTTTTTACTTTCGTTAGCGCTGAGTACAACGTTCTTGATATATCAAATCAAGAATTAAAGCACTTCATAGAAGAAAGAAAACAAGCAAACCGTGATTTTGATGCAATGAAACACTTCCTTATCAGCAATATTGATAAATATCACCCTTGGCACTCTTTAAGACCCAACGCCTCAAATGAGTGTTGGAGCAAAGAAAAGCAACGCATTGAATCATTATCGTTTACGCCAACGCTATAAGTCGCTCTACAAAACCATCATCCATCCAATTCGTGTTACCAGATAGACGCTTAAATGTATCTTGGTTTATTGATATTTGACCATCCGCCATTTCTCGTTGCGAATCAGTAAATATTTTTGTGATTGAATATTTGTCATCAGCCCATAAATTTTGCAGTGGCAAACGGCTTGGCTTGTTCAGCACAAATCGAAACTCAAATCTATCTGCAAATAAAAAGTCAGCAAGCAAGAGTAAAATATAAGGAACAACCCAGACAGGAATGTTTTTGTAAGCCCATATATTTTTATTATCAGCACGTTTGATTAACTCAGCGAACTTCGTTATTGGAAAGTTCCCCTTTCCGCACGCTCTTAAGCAAAAACAGTATGCGGATTTTACATTGTCTGGTTCAAAGAACAGCCATCGTAATTTTTCAGCGCGATAGATATCCCAATGCTCTGTGTGCAGTCCTAATAAACGATGACTCGCTTGTCCTTGACTCGATTCAACGCAGTAATCCATGGGGTCAACATCATCGCTGTATCGATAGTGAGCGTAATGTCCATTGATATTAGGGCTTTGCGTTCCTTTGGTATACACCGTTTCTTTACAAGCAAAGCAGTAGGGGAAGACCCCTTTTTCCTTGTAGTTCGCCCCTGCTTCTTTCTCAAATTCACTCGCCGTTACTGCTTTACCAAACGGTGAGTTGTACCCCGCTAATTTCATATTCTCAATTCACAATTACAAAAAGGAGTGCATATTATGCGCTTATTCATCGCTGAAAAACCATCATTAGGCCGTGCCATAGCAGAAACCATTGGCATAAAAAAATCGCACAAAGGCTATATCGAATGCACTAACGGTGACGTTGTCACTTGGTGTATCGGTCATTTGCTTGAACAGGCTGAACCTGAACACTATGACGATTCACTTAAATCATGGTCACTCGATACCTTACCCATCGTCCCGAAAGAATGGGTTTACGTGGCAAAGGAAGAGACTCAAGACCAACTCAATGTGGTGCTTGAGTGGATAAGCAAATCTGACATTATCGTTAATGCTGGCGACCCTGACCGCGAAGGGGCTTATTTAGTTAATGAAGTGTTGGAGTTTGCCAACATCTCACAAGAAAAATGGGATAACGCCGAACGTGTCTTTATCAATGACTTGAACCCAAAAGCCATTGAAAGCGCGTTAGAAAATATCGAACCCAACAGTAAACATATTGCCATGTCCGACGCGGCAAAATGCCGAAGCCGCGCTGACTGGCTCATGGGGATGAATCTCTCTCGCATTTGTACCCTGTTAGGCAAACGCCAAGGACACCCAAGCGTGTTTTCATTTGGACGCGTGCAAACCCCAACGTGTCAGTTAGTGGTTAAACGAGACGTGGAAATTGCCAACTTCAAGCCTGTCCCTTTCTTTGATGTTGACTCACACTTTGAACACGATGGGATCGCCTTTAAAGCAAAATGGCAAATACCTGAGAGTGTCAGCGAAGACAAACGCTGCCTTGATAAAGCAACCGCACAAGCTGTCATTGCATCGATAGCCACACAAGCCACGGTAACACGCTTTGACACCAAACGCGCCAAGTCTCAACCACCGTTACCTTTCTCTCTCAAAACATTGCAAGAGGCCATGTCGAGCCAATACGGGTACGGTGCAAAAGAAACGCTCGATATTGTGCAATCGCTTTATGAAAAGCACAAAATTGTCTCGTACCCGCGAACTGACCAACAATACTTGGCCAGCATCAAGCGTGACGAAATTGAACCGATTTTGGCAAACCTTGAAGGGGTCAATAACAAAGAGTTAGCAGCATGGGCAACGGAAGCAGACACATCACTTATCAGCCCTTGCTGGAACGACAAAAAACTGGAGGGCAAAGCACATACCGCCATCATTCCGACCACTCGCGCACCGGATTTGGATGCGCTGGATGACAAGGAACGCAATGTCTTCCATGCCATTGCCAGCCGTTATCTTGCTCAGTTCTTTCCTGTTGCCGAAGATGACAAAACCGTTATCGAACTAAAAGCCGGCACGCACGATTTTAAAACCACAGGAACCGTTGAAATCGTCAAAGGCTGGCGCGTCGTTTTGGGTAAAGACAAGGAGAAAGACGAACAATCCCTCCCCGCTCTCAACCAAGATCAAACGATAGCGGTATTGAAAGCAGAATTGCTTGAGAAAAAAACCACACCACCAAAACCATACACCGAAGGAACACTGCTTACTGCGATGTGTAACATCGCAAAAGAAGTGACCGATCCGACGCTCAAAGCCAAGCTGAAAGAAACCGCAGGACTTGGCACAGAAGCGACACGCGCTGGCATGATTGAGACCCTTAAAGAGCGTGGCTACCTCGAAACCAAAGGGAAAAACATTGTCAGCACCCCTCTCGGTCAAATGCTCATTCTTGGACTCCCAAACAAGCTGCGTGACCCTGCCATGACTGCGATTTGGGAACAGCAGCTTGATGTCGTAGAAAGTGGCGAATGCAGCTTAGAAAAATTCATGAGCGTGATTGAAAAGACCGTCACAACCCACGTTGACGATTTCAAATCCGGCAAGCTCCTTTTCAAACTTCCTGAATCGACATTGCCAAAATGTCCGAAAAAAGACTGCGCGGGATTTACGATTGAGTACGACGGTAAGAAAGGCAAAGCCTTTAAATGCAGCGTTTGTGAAACTCGCTTTAAGTATGACAACGGCAAGGTAGGTAAAGAAATCAAGAAGATTAAAAAACTGACGGTTTAATTGGGATAAGGTTTGCCTATGAACTCGAAACAGAAACACATTGTTCAAACCTACTTTGCGCAATTACCCACTCGCGCCCTCACTGCACAGGAAATCGATGCCATCCATGATAGCTACGCTCGATGACTCCTCACACAAAACACTGACTGGACAAACATTGATGAATTCACCCAATTGATTGAAAAGATCAAGAGGGAGCCACCGTTGCAACCTCCAGAACACAATCTACTAGAGAAATAACCTATGAAAAAACGATTGATCCTAGTCGTAGCATCGCTACTGCTTACGGCTTGCTCTGCGCCAAAACCACCGTCAATCACGGGTAAATATGAGGAAGTGAATCTCGTTAAACCTAAACCGCTTTCTGAAGACGTCGTGATACTGAAAGATATTCAGCATCAATTAATTACCATGAACGCCCTTCACGTTGCGCAATTAAACCAAGAGTCACAACCCCAACCATCACAACGGTTTGTGATCCATTACCCCTTTAACCAAACCGCCGCCTCGACGCAGCAAATGAAACCCGCCCTTGTTGCCGCGAAATCCGCCTGCAAAGTCGAACTACACGCAAGAACTGATGGGGCAATCCCCACGGAGGGCGATAAAACGGTTGCCAAAAATCGCGCCGTTAACTTGCGTAATCAACTGGTCAGATACGGCATTGAGCCGACGAAAATATTCATCAACTACGCCGCGTCTACGGACTACGCAGATAACAACTGGACGACACAAGGTAGGGCTAACAACCGCCGTGTCGAAATCAACATTTACGACACCTGCATGGAAGAATGATTATGAAAAAATCACGCCTCTCTTTATCCGTATCTGCATTGATCATAGGGGCAATTCCCATGACTACATTAACGGTCTCTCCCTCCGCCTATGCCGCCAGTGATGCCGATTGTTCCATTTGGCTCTGCTTACCAACGGGTTTTCCTAGCGGTTGTGGGGATGCGAAAAGCGCATTTAAACGCCGCATAAAAAAACTCAAGCCCCCTTTGCCGAACTTCTCCAGCTGCCTGCTGAAAAACAGCCCTTCTGGTTCGAGCATGAGTTACAAGGAAAACGTTGCAGCCAAAATGCCCGATGGCAGCTATATCCACGGAAGGCCGTGCATCTACAAACGCTACAACAAGGACAACATTACGTGGACACCTTACAAATGCACAGGCACTTGGTACTACATTGATACCTACATGGGCAAGCAAGGCTACGGCGAGCGATTTTATTACCAACGATGACGGGAAAGGCGGTAGCAATACCGCCTTTGTCTTGCATGGCAAATGACATTAAAAATCAACGCATCATCTTTAGGGTGACAGAAGACGAAAAAAAAGCGTTCTTAAAAAAGGTGGAAGATGCACAAACCACGGCTTCTGATTTGTTACGCGAACGCGTATTAAAAGACGAATATTTCATTGTGGCGAGAGAGCCAAAAGCCAGCATCGACAAACAAAAATTGCTCTATCTCTACAATAAAACCTCCAACAACATGAACCAATTGGCGCACCAAGCCAATAGCTACAATCAAGCTGGAACGCTCACCGACCAACAATTTAAGCAAATCCTCGTCAACCTCATTACCATCCGAAACCTTTTGAAGTCAGGGATCGAGTATGTTGATTAGAGTGAGTGGCGGAAAAGGCGGTATCAAGGAGTATCTTGAAGAGGGTATCAAAAACGGGCGGGATTATTCACGCAATGAACTCGATGATCGCGTGATACTGAGTGGCGACCTTGAGCTTGCGAACGACATTATCAACACGATGGATACTGAGGGTGAAAAGTACCTACACATCACACTCTCGTTTAAAGAAGACCATATCGACGAAGCCACATTAAACGCCGTCACCCACGATTTTAAGGCATTTGCGATGAAAGCGTACCAGGGTGAAGAATACGCCTTTTACGCCGAAGCGCACCTGCCTAAAATCAAAACGTATGTGGACAAATCAACCGGAGAAACCGTCGAACGAAAACCCCATATTCATGTGGTTATTCCAAGAAAAAACTTAGTTGATGGGAAACGATTAGAACCGTTTGGATTTGACAAACAAAATGACCGTTACATTGATGCTTTCCAAGAAGTCACCAATGAAAAGTACCAATTAGCCAGCCCCAAGCACCATGTACGAACCACGTTCACCAATGAAAGCACAATCATCAGCCGCCACAAGGCGGATCTCTTCCCCGCACAACAGCGTGACACCAAAAGCAAAGCCCTTGAAGTATTACTCAGTGACAACATCACCACCACCACGGCATTTGCTCAAAAACTCGAAGCAAACGGGTTCGACGTAACGATACGCAATCAAGGCAAAGGCAACGAATACCTCAACATCAAATCACCGGAGCAAAAACGAGGGGTAAACCTTAAAGATAACGTCTTTCAACCTCAGTTTGTTGCGCTGCCAAAGGCAGAAAAGATGAAACTCCTCGATAACCAATACAACCCCTATAGAGAGAATGGTGACAGTCCGTATCGAGCCACAAAAAAGCACCACACCGATTTACAACATTGGAATACCACTCGCGCAGACGAGTTGAGATACGTCAATCGACGTAATCGCCAGAGGTATAAAACCTTAACCCCTGAGCAAAAACAGCAATTTCTCACAGACAAAAGGAATGAGCATGGACAATCAAGCGTTCCAAGAGCAAGTTTTGACGATATTAGCCAGTCTCTCAGAGCAGCAAGCCAGCATTTGCTTAATGCTCAACGACATCGTGGACACCTTGAATCAGGAGTCCGAAATGTCACTCATCGACGAGCTATCCGAGCTGCTTTTGCCAATCTCGAACGACACGCAGGAGATCAAAGCCCTCCTATCATCGAACGGCACGCCAGCAGCAGACTCAGCCAAATCCGTTACGACTTAAACACTCAAGTCCTGCCCGATGTAAAACACATCAAACAGCACATTGATGCACTGGCTCTCCTCCATCGCTTATCAACAACTCACGGCGTTGACGTTGATAAGTATGCCATTACAAAAGGCAAGGACGGCGGTGATCGCATTCAATGCGGAAACCGACACCTCAACGTCAGTGATTTTTTGACCAAAGAAATGCACCTCCCTTGGAAAGATGCCAAACAGTACCTTGAAGATCGCTATCTTGCACAGCAAGGCATTGACCCAAGGCAAGCGGTGAAAGAGAAACCAGAGCCAAACCTTATTCAAGCCGCTTGGCGAACGCAACGCCAAAGTGAGCGTGAACAACGACAAACGTACCTCACGCATTACCGCTTAGAGAAAACCACCATTTACAACGATAAAACGTTGTCGAAAGAAGCACGCAATATCGCGCTATCTATCGCTCAGATGAACAAAGTCATTCATGACTTGCAGTTTAAACGTGAAAGCAGAGAAGCCAGAGAGCAACTGGTTTATCACGCCCAAAAACCAAACAAAGAGGAACACTCGATGAGAGAAGAAATTGGGGTTGTCGTGTCGCACAAAGAAGCCCCGTATCAGCATAACAAGAAGAACGCATTAAGTTATGTGGTGGAACTTGAGAGTCACGGCAAGGTTCGTGAGGTATGGGGCAAAGACCTGAAACGTGTGATGGAAAAAAATCAGGTTCAGCAAGGCGATAAGATAAAGCTGACGCAGAGCGGACAAAAAGATGTCACGGTGACAGAAAAGCAAGAGCAAGCGGACGGTTCAATCAAACACGAACCGCTCGATACAATACGCAATGAGTGGCACGTATCGACTGCCACGGATGCAGAAATACAACAGCATCGCATCAGACAAACACCTGAAAGCACCACCACGCAATCGGTGAAACCAGAGGTCAAGGCGTCGCCCACAAACACACAAGGGCACAAACCAAACAGTGAAAAAACATTATCACCAGACACGACGCAATTTTATGACAAGCATTTAGAAGCAAGCCGACTTCTTATTCAATATCCAAAATTAAAAGAACTCGGCATTCATACCGAATCCATTACCAAAACGGAAAAAGGTGATAAAATACAATATAGCGAGAAATCATTAACGGTCACTCAGTTAATGAAAGAAACTCACCTTTTAAAACCAAAAGAAATCATTTCAGAACTCAAACCTTTATATGACATTCAGGTGAAAGATAATGAACGCATTATCAAATATAAAAACAATTACATGAATAATGAGCGAAAGCCATTATCTGAATTTAAAAATGAAACACAAAAAACAAACCAAACACAACAGCAAGGAATGGAGCAAACGTTATCACCTAGCCATGAACCTGAGAAAGAGCGCAAGGTATTAACGCCTGAGCCTAATAAGTTTGGTGAGCACATTACTCACGAAACGAATAAACAAG
Organism: Enterovibrio nigricans DSM 22720; assembly: GCF_900167155.1. GTDB lineage: Bacteria > Pseudomonadota > Gammaproteobacteria > Enterobacterales > Vibrionaceae > Enterovibrio > Enterovibrio nigricans. Next base: position 23,455 of record NZ_FUXU01000055.1, read on the forward strand.
GTTATGTTACCTACTATCAAGGCAATGAAAAATTGGTTACGGACAGAGGTAACAACATCTTGGTCGAGCAAGAATCCAATAAGGCAGTAGAAATAGGATTGCGCCTTGCTATTGAAAAATACGGCAATCATTTAGACATTAAGGGCACAAAAGAATACCAAGAAAAAATCATTGATATTGCCGTCACCAACAAGTTAAACATTTCATTTAAAGATAAAGCTTTAAATGAACAACTGATCGCCAGAAAGGCGCAATTTGAAAAGGGCGAAAACCTCATAACCAAAGCAGAAAACGCCCATAAAGCACAATCGAAACAAACGGAACAAGGACAGCAGAAAGCGAAAGAACAACCAGCGAATCAACAGCAAAAACCAACCAAAGGTTGGGAGCGATAACCAACGAAATAGCCTTGGCTATCCTCTTGTGGGCGGGGCGAAAATGTCACATTTTGGGGCGAGTTCGGCGGAGGGTGTGGCGAGGGTTTCAAAGGGAGTATCCCTTTGGCACAGGGGACGTATGATAGCTACGGAGTAGCGTTTGTCATACGTCCCTGTCGTGCCTATGTCCTAATTCTTATATCATCGTTATATCAGAATCTTATCTCTGCTATATCAGACTCTATCACTTTTCATCAAAACCTACCTGGTTCTTACAGAATCATATCAGTTTCATATCAAGATTTTAGTACAGGCTTATCAGGATATGACTATTAATCTGCAAAGCTTAAAAGAGATCGAAAATGAGCTTGAATCGTACACTCAAGCCAACGCTCAACTTTCAAAGATCAAAGCCATTCGAAAGCTTTACCATCGGCTAGAAGAAGCCTTAGACAATGGTTTAACCATCCAACTTTTATGTGACTACTTGAATCAAAAGGGATTAGAAATCAGTCCTAATTATTTGTATTTAGTGTTACACCGGATCAGAAAAGAAAGAGGTAATGAACCTAATTCAAAACCAATAAAAACCATCACGAAAGAAAATTACGCACCTCCAATACTTCCTACTTCCCCCAATTCAGAGGAGCCGCCTGAATCTGAAATCAATCCTTATGATTTGATGATGGAAAAATACAAGCAATGCACAAACCAAATAGATAAATACGTTGTACTTGGCGGGAACCGTGAAGACATTGAAGAACAAAATATATCAACTCAACGCAGCATGGTGATGAACCTACGCAACAAATTAAGACAAAAACACAAAGGGATATATTAATGAAAATATGTGTTATCAACTTTTCAGGTAACGTGGGCAAATCTGTTGTTTCTCAACACTTACTCAAACCACGATTAGAAAAAAGTGAAATCATTGCCGTTGAATCCATCAACTCGGACGGCACAAATGATGAAAAAATCAAAGGCAAGCGTTTTAGTGACATTATGGATAAAGTCATGGAGCATGATAATGCAATTATCGACGTTGGCGCGTCCAACGTCGAAGATTTTATCCAGCAGATGAATAAAGCCATTGGTAGCCACGAAGAATTTGATTATTTCGTAGTGCCAACCATTTTCAAAAACAAACAAATCACCGATACCGTTGCAACTATCGAAGCTTTGGAAGAAATGGGGATTGAAAAAGAACGTATCCGTGTTCTTTTCAACCTAATCAACGAAGACATTATGTTGAAAAAAGATTTTGCGGCGATTTTTGAAAACGATGATTTGGCGGTTGTTAATAGTCACTGTGTAATCCAAGAGAACGAGTTATTTAACAGACTGCACGAAGTCGAAAATTTCACCTCTATTGCTGATTTGGTCAACGACCCAACCGATTACCGCGCATTAATCCAACAAACCGACGACAAGAGCGAACGACTTATTTACTCACGCCGTCTCGGTTTACGCCGACTAGCAACTGGCGTTGAGCGAATGCTCGATAACACCTACAAGCAACTGTTTAAGTAATCGCACACCACCACGTTAAGCACATACCCACAATCGGCGGGAGATTTTCCTTGCGGTCTCCCGCCCTCCTCATGTGGATATGTGCATAACGCCGACACTTTGAGGCTCCACGATGAATAACGAACCGCTACCGCGTGATTTAAAAGAAATTTATCTGCTTGAAACGTTGGGGGAAGTCATTTTGCTCAACAAAGAGCTTAAAGAATTGCGCGATGAATCCATGATGCGCATTGGTATCACGCAAAACATTATTGACGAACAACTGACCGCCAGCCGTGAAGTGCTCGCCCAATACACACAAGCCGCTAACGCGCATTTCGCCACAAAAAAAGAAGAACTGCGCGACATCGCAGAGCACGAACTCAAAAAAGCCCTCCTAGACGCGCACAAGCAACTGCTTATCGTTAACCCTCCCAAGATAGGGATGAGTAGCCTTCTGCCCTGTGTGCTGCTTTCTGGGGCTGTTTCTGCCCTGATTTCGATAACTTGCGTGTTCCTATTTTTAATCTGAGGTATCAACGATGAAAAAATTCCTTATTGCCGCCGCAATTGCCTTTGGGTGTATCACCCAAACGCAAGCGGGGATCCCTGTCAGCATCGTCCTCGATGCGCCAGCAATGCTAAACCAAGCCCAAAACTTTGCACAAATGCTCAAAGAATACGCCGCCATGCTGCAACAACTTGATGAAATGCGTCGTCAATTTGAACAAATGGAACGCGAATATAGCTCCGTCACAGGGTCACGCAACCTAGGTGATATTCTTAACGATCCAGCGTTTAAGCAATACCTCCCTGACAACTGGCAAGATGTTTATCAAGGTGTGCGCAACAACGGGTATGAGGGGCTTTCTGGCACAGCAAAAGCCTTGCGTGACGCAAGCAAGGTTTTCGATGCCTGCGAGTACATCTCTGATCCAACAGAAAAACGAGTTTGCAATGCGCAAGCCGTAAAACCAGCCCAAGACCAAGCATTTGCCAATGATGCGTATGAAAAATCACAAAATCGAGTCAATCAAATTGAAAGCCTCATGCGTGAGATCAACCGCACCAACGATCCAAAAGCCATTGCAGAACTCACCGCCCGTATTCAAGCAGAGCAAGCCATGATCCAAAACGAACAAACCAAGCTGTCATTGTATCAAGCTTCTGCTGAGGCAGAGCAACGTCTTCTTGCACAACAAAACCACGAAATGACAAAAAAACTCATCGCATCAAACAACTACGGAAAACCCGTACCGCCTGTGGAGTTTTAATCAATGGATATTTCTATTTTTCAATATTTTAGTGTCTCATTTGAAAATCTACTTCAAACCTTCGTTGTGACGGGTACTCAAAACATCATGGATGGTATTAAACCTATCGTATATACGAGCGTTACGCTTTACATCATGATGCAAGGTTATGTACAAATCATGGGGAAAACAGACGATTTAGCGATTGATGTAGTAAAAACCTGCGTTATCGTGCTGTCTATCTCGCACCTAACGTTAAATATCGGAAATTACACCGAATACGTCATGGGTAGCGTGGAAGCTCTCGGAAATGGATTATCTGGTGCGGTAGCAGCAACTGGTGGTGAAAATATTTACAAAACGCTCGACGAATTACTCAAAGTAGGTGTTGAGCAAATGAATTACTGCTTTGGGAAAGCGGGGTGGGATCCGTCCACTTGGATGTGGCTGGTATGCGGTATTGTTGTCATGCTTGCAATTGGTGCGGTCACAGCTTATGCGGCTGTCATTGTGTTGGGTACAAAATTCATGTTGGCGATGCTTTTAGTGGTTGGTCCAATCTTCATCATCATGGCATGTTTTCCGCCTACTCGTCGCTTTCTGGATAACTGGCTTGGCAAAGTATTTGAAAACATTCTGGTACAAGTGTTTGCTGTCGCTATCATCATGATGTTAATGAGAATAATAGGTACATACACAGAGATAAATAACCTAACGAACGGTGACGATGCCAACCCCGCAGCAATCATCGTTCAAATCGCGATCATTGCAGCGATTCAAATTTATGTCATTAGGCAAATCCCGAATCTAGCAGGTTCACTTGCAGGAGGTTTTGCATCCGCGATGCTGGCATTACCGAAAATCAACGCCAAACCGGACAGCCGCCCACTTAATAGTCAAGACCGTATCAACAACAGAGAAACATGGACACAGCAGCAACAAAACCAGATCAGTGGAGGAGGGGCGAAAACTGGCACTTCACCGAAAAATGACCTCTCACAAGATTTAAGAGATCGAATTGCAGAACATAATTTGAAGAATAAGTAACAAAAAATCCCCGATTCTTCGGGGATTTTTTCACAAACATCATAAACATGCCATACTCACATCGTAACCTCTTTTTTGCGCTTCCATATCCATCAAGTCAATTTTCTTCTCTCTGAGGGACGCTTTATCAAAAGCCCCAAAAGCATCACAATTTTTCTCACTTGGATCAGCTTTAACCGCCTCAAAAAGTTCGATATGCTTTGCTGTCACTTCCTCTTTGGTCATGGCCTTAACTTCTTTTCTCATTGCATTCACATCGTCTTTTGTTACTTCTGCAAACGCATTGAACGACAACATCAAAATAGGGATAAGCAAATATTTTTTCATTTCAAACATTCCTTTCGCGTTAATGGTTCAAATTATAATCACCGCCTTAAACGCCAGCAATAAATATCAACTCAAGGATCATCAAGCTGCCGCCGCTTCACCCCAGCATCAGAGGATCTCATTTGTGGTTTGCGTCATGGTTATCAAGAGCCGCGACTTTTCCGGTTCAGGGCGGATTGCCTCGCCGTTGTTGCTAACCAACGAAAATGTACTTCAATGCGGCGATAAGCACAGCTAACCCCACACCAAACATGAACTTCTTAATCCAAGAAAGATCCGTTTTCATCTCGGATAAATCTGCTTTCAAGTCCTTATGCAACACTTCAACATCGCTTTTTGTCGCCGCTTCATTAGCAAACATTTCACCAAACAAACTGACCATTTCCTCAGCCTGTTTTTCATTCATACCTGCACTTTGTAAACGCTTGATAGCTTTGTGTGTATCTAAGGGAATTGCTGTCATCGTTCAATCCTCAATCTCGATTCCATAAACCCATCATGCGCGAATACCGCACACCAATCAAGCAAAATGCGCGATTATCGCTCATTAAGCTTGTTCTTGTCTGTGTTTGATTCCTTCAATGATCAGCTCAACGGCTGTTCGGCGAGTTCTCCACCAATCATAAAACGTGCGACGTGGAACGTTTGCCAGATCAGCAACCTCCTTTGCATCCAGTCCAACGTTTTCTCGGCAATAGGCAGAAAACGCCTCTTTCTCTGTTACCTGTGTCATGCTTCCTCGATGTGCGTATATCACTCACAATGGATTTAGTGTGCGCTATCTGCTCACAAACAACAACCAAAGGCTCGTACTGGCTATACAATTTACAAAGAAAGATGCCGCGAACACTCTCGCACTGCCCCACAATCGACACGCTCTCCCGTCGATTGTGGGGCAGTGCGATTTTTTGCGAGGCGAAGAATGAACCTCGCAAAAAAATCCAGCACGTAATGCTGGATTAAAAACTAACTACACTCCCAGCACACCTCTTCCCCACTTTGCGCTTCATACTCTATATCTGACTCCCTGAGATAACCGCTCCCGTTATCATCCCACTGGCAATAATACGCTTGCTGTTCTCGCTCCACCATTTCACGATGATCATGCTTTCTATCAAGGGGCTTACGCCTCTTGCTCCATCAAAAACTGATGCGCTTTACTCGCAAGGCTTGCGGCCTTGAAAATGAATTTCTTGTCGCTGTCTAACTTGCTTAACCATCCTGCAATGTAACTCTCGTGTTGAACCTCTCCTGTGATCCCAAGGTCAGCACAGCAGAACGCCGCACCTAATTCCGCTACAAGTTCCTCAAATGCGTAATCTTTTGAACCAAAGCTATTTTTCAGATTGCGGTCTAAACGGCTACGATGGCCGGTTGCGTGTACAAGTTCGTGCCATGCTGTTGCGTAGTAATCACTTGAAGATTGAAAACGGTCTTTTCTCGGCATGGTGATTTGATCGTGACTTGATGAGTAAAACGCACGAACGCCGCAATGCTTAATCGTGATATTTGTTTTTGCAATCGCTTCCTCTACATGCTCCAACACGTCAAAATCATGCTTGGTGCGCGTTTCGTTAACGCTAACGGCTGGCTTTTCGATGTTTTCGATTTGATCGAGGTTGAACACAACAAAGGTTTTAAGCATTGGGATCAATTCTTTCTCGCCGTCTTCGTTCTCCTTCTCCCACGTTTTGTAGTACACAATCGCCGTCCCTTTCTGACCTTTGATCACGTTACCGCCTAGCTCAGACGCTTGTTTGTAAGTCAACCAGTAAGGGCTTGAAAAACCTCTCTCGACCGTTTCAGACCAAAGCAGAAGAATATTGATCCCTGAGTAAGTCGATTTCGTCTTAAAGTTCATGGGTAACATTGAGCATTCATTTGTTCTATCCCAAGGACACGCCCACGGTTTCACACCACTTTCTAGGGCTGCGATCACACGGTCGGTTACGATTTGGTGAATGTCTTTAGCAACCTTAACCACTTTGCGCTTTTTGCTCGCTTTGCGAGCCTTACCCATTTCATTTTTGGCAGTTGCCTGAGACTCCAAGTTCGATAACTTGGTCGCCTTTGGCTGATTAGAGATTGTTGAGTGGATAGCGTTTGAGTAAGTCATGGCAGAGTTTCCTTATTGAGTGAATTTTTCATCTTCGTTGTCGCCTGACTGTCTACTCCTAAAACAGGGTTCTTATCTGCAAGGGCGCGAAGCGTTTATATACCCTTGCAGATAAGGTTCTGCGTTGAGGATGGTGACAGGAGGTTGCGAGGCGAAGAGGGAAAATCACCGAGGAAACGCCATGACTGGCGAGAAGGTAAGGCGCGATTACAAGCACTTATCCGGCAAAGACGAAATGCCTTATGAGCGTTCTGAAAGAAGGCGAATGCAGTTATAGCAGGCGTTGCTTCAGACGCCCAGTGAACTGCGTGAAAACATGGGCAAGTGTATAGGTGTTAGAAAATAATCAAAAAACAGTGAGATAAACAAAACGCGTGTAGCATCAGAAGAAAGGCTTTAGAATGATGCTGGGTGCTCGTGGGCTTTCTGCCATGAGCAAAACCAGTCTTGCACCTGGTAGAAAGAACAAAGCCCCGAAAGTTAATGTGATTAACCAACGAGGCAATGTACATGTATCCAACAATACAAATATTAGCCTCTTCATCAAATGGAGGCAATGAAAAATGCCAAAAAGTAAAACCGCCTTGGCGGGATTAGTGGTGATTTGCGTCACTGTGTTGGTAGGACTATGGATAGTCCAAGACTCACTTTGTGAGGTTCGGTTCAAGAATGAACAGACCGACATTCTGGCACGCTTCGTTGTCTACGAATCGGTGAAGTAAGCGAGACAGGAAGAGGGGCAACCCTCTTCCTGATTTTGTCTTGTTAAGAGACAAGCCAACGAGCACCCATTCTTCATAGACTGTGCAGCAAAGGCGTTTTCTTTTAAGATGGCCAAAAGCCACCACAGCAGTCATCTTCATGCCGTTACCTGAATTTATCGACAACGCCCTGCTTC
>NZ_FUXU01000062.1 GCF_900167155.1 Enterovibrio nigricans DSM 22720
AGGCGGCCACACAGTGCGTTAAAATACAAAACGCCCGATGAAGTACATCAGGCGTTTTATGCTTAGAAAGTGTCAACCCATATCAGGACGGGTCAGAGGTTTATTTCATCACAGCCGCGATGGCTTTACACAGAGGACCCATGTTAAAGCGGGTCATTCCTGCAACGCTGATACGGCCTGAACCCACAATATATACAGCAAATTCATCTTTCAAACGTGCAACCTGATCTTTGTTCAAACCCGAGAAGGAGAACATGCCATTCTGGCGCTCGATGAAACTAAAGTCTGCATCAACACCTTCTTTTTTCAAGGTCACTACGAAGAGTTCGCGCATCGCCTGAATACGGTCACGCATGTCAGCGACTTCTTGTTCCCATTCGGCACGAAGTGCGGCATCACCCAGAATTTCTGTTACTACAGCAGCACCATGTGCTGGTGGGTTAGAGTAGATCACACGTGCAATGCTTTTCACTTGGCTGAAAGCAGTCGCGGACTCTGCTGCTGTCGTGCCGACTAGCGTAAACGCACCAACACGCTCGTTGTACAAGCCAAAGTTCTTAGAGAATGAGCTTGCGACTAGTAGTTCTGGGCATACGTCAGCAAAAATACGAAGACCTGCTGCATCTTCTTCAACGCCTTTAGCAAAACCTTGGTATGCAAAGTCGAATAATGGCAGAATCCCTTTTTCTTTACACAAATCAGCAAGTTGTTGCCATTGCGCGGCATCTGGGTCGATACCTGTTGGGTTATGGCAGCAACCGTGCAGAAGAACCACATCACCCGCACTCGCGGTTTGCAGATCTGCAACCATGGCGGCAAAGTCCATGTCTTTTGCATCTGCGTTGTAGTAGCCGTACTGAGTTACGTTCAGGCCTGCAGCGGCAAATACGCCGTTGTGGTTAGCCCACGTTGGGTTGCTTACCCATACTTTTACATCGCCAAGTTGGCGTTTAATGAATTCAGCGGCAAGACGAAGTGCGCCAGTGCCACCAGGTGCTTGTGCTGTTTGCGCTCGCTTGTCAGCAATAATTGGTGCGTTGTCACCGAAAAGCAGTTTTTGTACTGCCAGACCGTATTCAGGTGTTCCTGGAATGCTCAGGTAAGATTTGGTGGTCTCGGTGTTAAGAAGGACTGCTTCCGCTTTTTTTACGGTAGCAAGAACAGGGGTATTTCCAGACTCATCCTTGTAAATACCTACACCCAAGTTGATCTTCTCAGCGCGAGGATCGGCTTTGAATTCTTCAGTGAGGCCTAGAATAGGGTCGGCGGGAGCCGCAACAATTTTTTCAAACATCTTCGTTCATCCATGGCGTTGTTAAAAGGTACAGCCTTTTTTATACCATTTTGATTCGTTGTAATAAAACGGAAATTTTAACTAATTACATCTTCAACGAAGTCGGATCAATTTCGTGCAAATTTTTATCAATTATCAAGAGAAGCCGTGAGATTTAGCTTGGAAACAAATGCAATATTCCGCGGTTAAATGGTTTAGAGCGTGCTGTCATGAAAAACATGCACTGTATTACACCGTCACGATATTGATAGGTGGAGGGCATGGTGAGGGGGAGGATGAAAAAATATAACTGACAAAAGTCTGTAAAACAGCCTTTTGTCAGTACGGATAAATTAGTGATGGGATTTGTGAACCCATTCATTGATGTGTTTTAAAATGGCGCGTAAGGCATGTTCGTGAGTGGCTTTTTCACCCTCTTTTACATCTAAATGTCCTTCAGCCAGAGGGACTTGACCTGTAATGTCTTCTGCCACGTGTAACCAATCAGGATGCCAATAGTAAGGCTGACCGTGGGCGAGGTTCCAACTATGTACGCCGTTACTTTCACCGCGATATTTCAGGTCTTCTAATTTGAATTTACTCATGATGGCTCTCTTTGCTCATTCTGTTGTTACTACTTATCGACGAACGGTCGAACAGTATTTGATTCCTTCAGTATTCAATGTAACAAAGATTGGGTGAGTTTAGATGGCTGTAATTTAAGATTACGGAAAGCAAAACAGCGTGGGGAAAGCATAAAAAAACCTCCGACGCGGCGGAGGTTTTTAGTATCAAGTTCGTTACGACAACTTAGAAGTTTGCGCTACGTGGAGTACGTGGGAATGGAATCACGTCGCGAACGTTGCCCATGCCAGTTACGTAAGAAACCAAGCGCTCGAAGCCTAGACCGAAACCAGCGTGTGGCACGGTGCCATAACGGCGTAGGTCGCGATACCAGTTCATGTGCTCTGGATCGATATTCATCGCACGCATGCGCATATCAAGAACATCAAGACGCTCTTCACGTTGTGCACCACCGATGATTTCACCGATGCCTGGTGCAAGAACGTCCATCGCAGCAACTGTTTTACCGTCATCATTCAAGCGCATGTAGAATGCTTTGATGTCTTTCGGGTAGTTTTTCACGATAACAGGTGCTTGGAAGTGTTGCTCTGCTAGGTAGCGCTCGTGCTCAGATGCAAGGTCAATACCCCACTCAACAGCATTCTCGAACGTTTTACCTGATTGAAGCAGGATCTCGATTGCATCTGTGTAGTCAACTTGCGCAAAATCAGAGCTAACGATTTTTTCTAGACGTGAGATCGCTTCTTTATCGATACGTTGAGCAAAGAACTCAAGATCATCACGACGTTCTTCGAGCACGGCTTTGAACACATACTTCAGCATGTTTTCAGCCAGATTCGCGACGTCATTTAGATCCGCGAACGCCACTTCAGGCTCAACCATCCAGAATTCCGCAAGGTGGCGGCTGGTGTTTGAGTTTTCAGCTCGGAAAGTAGGGCCAAAGGTATAAACCTTGCTCAGCGCACAGGCATAGGCTTCTGCGTTTAGCTGACCAGATACTGTCAGGAAGGTTTCTTTACCAAAGAAATCTTCGTTGAAATCTACAGTGCCTTTGTCTGTACGTGGCAAGTTTTCCATGTCCAGCGTAGAAACGCGGAACATTTCGCCTGCACCTTCTGCATCAGAAGCGGTGATCAGTGGAGCAGATACCCAGAAGTAACCTTGCTCGTGGTAGAAGCGGTGAATCGCTTGAGACAGACAGTTACGTACACGTGCAACCGCGCCAATCACGTTAGTACGTGGGCGTAGGTGGGCTACTTCACGCAAGTACTCAATAGAGTGGCGCGTCTTGGCCATAGGGTAGGTGTCAGCGTCTTCTACCCAACCAACCACTTTTACGTCGGTCGCTTGCAGTTCATACGCTTGGCCTTGACCTGGGCTTTCTACAACTTTACCCGTTACTTCTACAGAACAGCCAGTAGTAAGACGCAGTACTTCTTCGTTGTAATTATTCAGCTCATTAGGAACAACCGCCTGAATTGGGTCAAAGCAAGAGCCGTCATAAATGGCAAGAAAAGAAATACCGGCTTTTGAATCACGACGTGTGCGGATCCAACCGCGAACAGTGACTTCAGTGTCAACTGCCGCTTTGCCGTGCAGGACGTCTGCTACAGGCACATAGTTCATAATTTGCATCTAACTCCGTTGAAGATTACCCGATGACCTATTGTCATCGAGCTAGGACAATTCGCATTTTGAACCAGCAAGTTTACCTGTATCCCGGTAAGCTTCAAGCGTTGTTATAGGATGCGACTCTAATTTGATTGATCCTTTGTCAAGTCAGGGATAAATCTGGTCAAGAAACATGCGTATTGTGTCGATTGAACACAAACTGAGGGGGATATGAGTATGTGATCTGTGGGAGTCACATCGTTACCCACACAAATATAGGTACGTGAAAATTCGTGATTATCGACGGACTGAGGGCGATAATATGCTGAGTGCCTTAAAAATCTAACATTGATGTATGGATAAATGTTAAGCGCAGCGCAAATGTGATCAAATCTACCTCACAAACAAAAGACTATTATTTACTTCACATTATTTTAATTTCTTGTGCAGCATATTAATAACATCTGAAAGGTGGAGGTACCGTTTACCGTTCAGTCTGTGTATGTCTTAAAGTAGTTAGGTGTATTTATAAATAATGCTTAAATAGATTGCTATAATTAAAATGGAATGGTGCGTTTGTTTATATTTCTATTGCTTGCTTTTAATATCATTCCTACTAACTACTAATAGTCATTATGTGAAGGTTAACTTAGCTGATGTTTATCAGTTGAACCTGTATTTTAAGTATTGTTTATGATGGGGTAATAGGCCGGTTTACAATCATAAACTTACCTTTGTTTCATCTGATAGATATAAATATATAACTTATTCTACTTGGCGAGAGATTAAGGCGAACATATCACGCCACTCTAAGCAGGTAATGGATTCGTTGTGATGTTAATTTTTTAAGGTGATGAATAATAATGAATTCAAATGTTCCCCATATCGCGATTATTGGTGCTGGAATATCTGGTTTGGCCATGGCACATGAATGCATAAAAAAAGGCTATCGCGTCTCTATGTTTGAAAAGGACGCGTATACGGGTGGGAAATGCATGGGGACATTGGTCGAAGGAAAAGTTCATGAATTAACACACAGACAAGTTTTTGCAAAGAATACACATTTAATCAGCTTTCTGAAAGAGATACCGACGGGGTCTGGTTCCTGCTTTGATTCTCTTTATCCTCAGAGTAAGGTTCAATTCCAATGGGGGAGAAATCAGAAAACGATGCAATTTAAGCGGGGATATTTTAACCTTGTTGAAAAGCTACTTGATGATGCGAAGTCAGCGTACGCAATGCTATACGCGAAGGTTCCTGCTTGGGACGTCCTATGGTTTAAAGGGCAATTAGAAAAAGAAAATGACTTAGATATATTGCGCCATATATCGGTTGGTGAGTATTTTGAGTATAAAAAAAGACCCAAACTGGCGGCATTTATAAAGCCAGTATTGCTTAGTTGGATAGGAGCGACTGACAAAACATCAGCATGTGCTGTTTTGGATCTTTTGAATAACAAGAAAGGACCGTTTCACCCTGAAGCCCCATTGGCATATAGCTTAGGTATAAGAGAACCAATAGGTGATGCTTTTATCTTTCCTATTACGAAGCACTTACTTGAAAATGGGGTAGAGATACACTTGAGTTGCGAGGTTTCTGGCTTACATTCAGAACACGATAAATCAAACATAGAATATCTAACACTTGTTAATGGCGAAAAGGTCTTTGCTGATGCATTTATTCTCGCCACACCTGCTCATGTTACAAGTTCGCTAATCAATGAAGATGTTAAAAAGCTCGATTTTGAATATATTCTCAGTCACGGATTTCAATTCCATTTTTCTGAAACCCCTTCAAGTTTGAAAGATAAATCGGTTGGGATTGTACTCGATTCTCCTTGGGGGTTGAGTTACCACGTGACAACCAGACAAACACCGAAGGGGAGTCGCGTATGTTTATCAGTGACTGCAACAGAGCTAAGAAAGACAATTGGTGCTTTATACAATCGACCTCTAATGGATTGTGACGAACAGGAGGTTATGAACGAAATTCTTATTCAGATTTTTGATAGTACTGCACTACTGAATGATCCTGCATTTTTAGGATTTACTGTTGGACTCGGTGGGAATTTCACAACAGAGAAAAATGTACGTTCCTTATATAAGGATTGGTTCAAAGGTAATGCTGTTATAGATGAACAAGGAGAAAAGCATTATTGGGTATTCCAGCATGCCCTCACGCATCCGAGTGCAAAAAACAAGCAAACCATTGAAGTAGAACCCTATAACAACCTCTTTTTGATAGGGGAATACCTATCAGACCCGAAACAGAAATGGCATGTTCCTGTTACGCTGGAGCGTTGTATTGAAACGGTCCACTTATGCGTAGAAAAGATACAGAATACAAAAGTGTTGGTGGCAGAAGTATGATTCGTACTCCACTGTCTTCAGTCATATTTTTTGTGTTTTGCCTTGTCTATGGCTCGGGATTTTACGCGCTAGTTCAAAGCTCGGTAGTGATTACCTTTTTGTTGACACTTGCGTTCCCTGTCCTGTTTTGGCCTCTCGTTCAAAATGTAAATAACAGTGGGGAGATAAAGCGGATACTATTGTTGGAGTCGGGTTTTAACCTCCTTTGTTTCTTGGCTGTCAGTTTATATGTGAGTATTGACTTCATTGACGCAGGCCTTATCGCATTTTTCACTCTGCAGTCCTTTGGATTTATAGCGGTACAACTGAGGAAGCGTGCTTACATCTCTGTGCTTATTTCCGTATGTTTGACCCTATCGATTGCCCTCTGGATTGTGAAAGGAGTCCAGACGTCAGTTGGACCTTTGGCGGAATTAAACTTGTTTGGGGTAGCGGTTCCTTGGCAGTTAAAGCTGATCTATGGCGCTTGGTTAATGCAACTGCTCTTTGTTGAGTATCGACATGTTTTGCCCAAGATAGCCCTAGCGGTTGCCCATATCGCGTCTTATACCATTGCTGTATTGGCAGACGACTTTTTCCATGCGCGTATCGTCACTGCCAGCCACTTGTTGTTTTTAACGCTTTGCTTTGACATAAAGTCGATGGCATGGGGGGGACGCGATTTTGCTATCGCAGATGGACTCTCTAGGTATGTCAAAATGCCCACAGTACATAAAAGTTTGTCCCTAACTTTATTGGTATTCTCGGTTATCACGCTTGGTACTTTCTTTGTCTAGAAAGGTGCGGTAACCACATTTGAAATGTATTGCATTTACTTTGCTAAAGCGGGAGCAAAGTTGCAATGACCAAGAGATGAGCTGGACACAAATTTTGTCGAGATGGGAAAGGATGAAGGTTGTTCGAAACGGTGATGTGAAAATTGAAGGGTAAAGCCAAATTGTTCAGTTTGAGGTTACAATAATTAAAAGTCTTCTGTGGTGATTAGATTTGAGGTTCTAGGCGATTTTGAGTAGCATCGCCGCGCAAAGATTTAACTTACAAACACAGGATTGCACGAAATGCACACTGAACTGTTTAAAGAATTCATGTTTGAAGCTGCCCATCACCTGCCGCATGTGCCTGAAGGCCATAAATGTGGGCGATTACACGGGCACTCTTTCTTAGTGCGCATTTACGTTGCGGGTGAGGTTGATCCGCACACGGGTTGGGTGATTGATTTCTCTGAAATTAAGAAAGCTTTCCAACCGATTTATGATCGCTTGGACCACTACTACCTGAATGACATCGAGGGGTTGGAAAACCCAACCAGCGAAGTGCTGTCGAAATGGATTTGGGATGAGCTGAAACCCGCACTGCCTTGCTTAAGCAAGATCATGATTAAAGAAACGTGTACTGCAGGTTGTATCTATACTGGCGAGTAAGACCCTGTCAGAGAAAGGGCCGTAAGGCCCTTTTTTATTCCCTGATGCACCACTAGGCAATATCGAGATATTTATGCGTTTGAATCGATAATCGCCAGTTTTTCTTTATACAAGTTTCAATGCAAAGTGACGTTGCTTTTGGCTTTTGGCTGATAGGCTGTAATGCCACTTCTTTTTCTGACAAATCAATACCAGCAAGCAGATCCTCAAGTTTTTCAATATCGCTTTCAGTCCCAACGGGATGCTTTATCTCGTTAGCACGCGCCAAGGCACATTTCAGAACAGGTAACTTCCCGCGCATATTGATCTTTGGTGACACCGTTACCCAAGTGCTTGCTGATGCACGAACATCATAAGTGCCACTTGTTTCAATCTGGCAACGGTATCCATTTGCTTCTAACTGTGTAGTGAGGGGGACCAAGTCGAACATGCACGGTTCGCCACCAGTGATAACCACATGCTTTGCTGTGTAGCTTTTCATTAAATGGTCGACGATCTCTGCTGATGTCGTTTGGGCCCACAATGGGCTATCACCGGATTTAGCGATAATAGTGCCAAAGTCACGTTGGTCTGTGTCCAGCGTGTCCCACGTCTGGCGAGTGTCGCACCATGGGCAGCCAACGGGGCATCCCTGTAAGCGAACAAAAATGGAAGGTACGCCAGTAAACGTGCCCTCGCCTTGGATAGTTTCAAAAATTTCGTTGACGTTGTACATACTGCTAAACGTTCTTCTGCATAGATTGGGCGCGATTATGGCAGTTTAGTGAATGGCTGTCTTGGTCTGAAACATCCTGATACACCCTGGCCAAAAAAATAGGCTTATAAGTGCTTGATTTTTGGCTATCTGGTTGAATGACATGTAATTGGAATAAATTGCTCGTGATGTGTATCACGTCATTTCCTTCTGCCTCTTCACAATTAGTTCGCAAAGTAAAAAAATTCACTACTAACGAAAATAAAAAGGATTTTGGGATGATTCTCGCCCAGCCAGGACACATAGATCACATAAAGCGTAATAACGCTGGAGCAGTTTATAAGTTGATCGATCAGCTTGGGCCCATTTCCCGAATTGAGCTTTCAAAGCGCAGTCAATTAGCACCCGCGAGTATCACGAAGATAACGCGTGAGTTGATTGATGCGCATTTGGTTAAAGAAACGGAATACGGAGAGCCCGCAAGTCGGGGGCGTCCGGCAATAGGTCTGGTGCTTGATAACGAAGGCTGGCAGTTTCTGTCTCTGCGTCTAGGTCGTGGCTACCTCACATTGGCCTTGCATGAGCTTGGGGGGAACATTCTGGTTGAAGAGAAGAAAGAAATAGAGATCCTCGACCAAGAGCCCTTGCTGACGCTTATTCAAAACCGAATCAATCACTTCTTTTCAGCGCATGCGAATGTCGTCGACCGTGTTACTGCGGTTGCCGTATCGCTGCCTGGGCTCGTAAATAGCGCTCAGGGCGTGGTGATCCAAATGCCACACTTCAATGTCCATAACATGCCTTTAGGTGCAGCGATTCACCGTTCGACTGGCTTACCTGTGTTCATCGGAAACGACACGCGTGCGTGGGCACTGGCAGAAAAGCTTTTTGGAAATGCGCGAGATGTTGATAACTCGATATTAGTGTCAATTCACCATGGTGTTGGTGCTGGCATCATGCTCGATGGCAAGGTGCTCGAAGGGCAGGTTGGTAATATCGGTGACCTGGGTCATATTCAAATCAAACCTTTCGGAAAACGTTGCTTTTGTGGCAACAATGGATGCTTGGAAACCGTCGCTAGTTTGCAGTCTGTGTTGGAAGACACCAAAGCATTGCTGGATCAGGGAAATGAGAGTGTTTTGCAAGGAAGAAAGTTATCAATAAACCTTCTTTGCCAAGCAGCAGTGAAAGGCGATCCTGTGGCTGTGAACGTGATCACAGAATTAGGGCATAACCTTGGTCAAGCGATCGCTATTACCGTGAATTTATTCAACCCTCAAAGAATATTGATTGGGGGAGAGTTAAACCAGGCAAGATCAGTGCTTTACCCTGCAATTATGGATCGTATTAAAAACCAGACGGTACCGCACTATTTTGAAAATCTGGTGTTAGAGGAAGCCTCTTTTTATACCCAAGCAACCATGCCGGGTGCAGCACTTGTGAAACGTGCAATGTATGAAGGCTATCTACTTATGAAGGTGCTTGAAGGGTAATTGAGGGCTTCATCTCAAGTAAGTGAAGATAAAAAAGGAGCCTAGGCTCCTTTTTACGTTTTTGTCATTTTATCCAAACGGGTACCACATCAGCGCAGTGTCTGCGTTACGCTTGATGAGTGCTAACGTGATGCAGAGACCAAGAATGGCAAGTACCGTCCAATCTTTGCTGGTCAACGAACGTTGGTTGTACCATGTGCGTGAATTGTATCGTCCAAAACCACGTAACGTCATGGCATTGGATATTTCGTCTGCACGATCCAAACTTGAAAAAATCAACGGGATGAGAATCTTCGTTACACCGCGAAATCGCGCCATCAACGGCGCATTTTTTGAAAAGTCGACACCTCGCGCTTGCTGCGCATGCATGATGTTAACAAAATCATTTTTAACTTCTGGCAGGTAGCGCAGCGTCAGACTAACGGCATAAGCGATTTTGTAAGGGACGCCCACACGATTCAGGCTTGATGCAAATTCTGTTGGGTGCGTGGTAAACACAAATACTAGTGCAATTGGGAACATGCTGAAGTACTTCAGCGTGACCGTACACAGGTAGTACAGCGTTTCCTGTGTTAACGTGTAGTTACCCGGCAATGTCATAAGTTCTGTGGTGGTGCCTAACACCTCAGAGCCTTGTTGTGGCGCGACGGCAAACATAAAAATGGCGTTTGTGGTGAGGACACTAAGTGTGCCCAACAAGAGCGGTTTGTAGACGTGAAAAGAAACACCTGTTGATTTCAAAAGGGTCAAACCCAACAAAATCATGACAACGATAATACGTAGGTCAAAGGTGGTCAGAACAATTGTAATCCATGCCATCAAGAGCGCAAATTTGGTGATGCCATTGAGGCCGTGCAAGGGAGACTTTGTATCAACGTAATTGATACCAAATTTCATCTTAGAGGTCTTCATTTCGCACTGCTCTCTGCGTCGATAAACTGCTGCATAAAGCCATTGATATCGGCTATTCCGCATTTCTCTGCAAGCTGATATAGGCTGGTGGTGGTTAAGTTGGCGGCATCCAGAAGGGTCGGCTGACTGAATACGCTCGTCATTGGCGCATCTGTGATCAGCTTGCTATCAGCGATTACAATAGAGCGAGTGGTGTACTCCAGTACCAGATGCAAATCGTGAGAAATGATCATTACAGTGATTCCGCGCTCTTTATTCAAACGCTTGATAAATGACAGCATGGCAGTGTAATTACGATAATCCTGACCTGCTGTAGGTTCATCAAGGATCAGAAGCTCAGGCTCCATGACCAAGATTGATGCAATGGTCACGCGTTTCTTCTGGCCGTAACTGAGCGCATCAATAGGCCAATGGCGGTATTTACTCAAGCCACAGAATTCAAGTACTTCAAGAACGCGCTTTTCGATTTCGGCGTCGCTCAAGCCTTGGTTATGCAAACCGAAAGCGACTTCATCCATAATCATATGATGACAAATCATATGATTTGGGTTTTGCATGACAACGCCGACTTTTTTACTGCGTTCGTAAATCGTTAAATCCGCAAAGTCCTGACCGTCAAATTTAATTTTACCTACATCAGGATCAATAACGCCCATGATGAGTTTGGTCAGCGTTGATTTGCCTGAACCGTTCTTGCCAAGCACAGACACGATTTCTCCACGGCAAACCGTAAAGGAAACATCTTCCAGTGCGTTTTTTTCGCCGTCATAGGAATAGGTGATGTTATCCAGTGTCAGCTGGATTTCGCTGTCAACAGCCGTCTCCTGCATCGCATAGGAGGAGTGCCAAGACTGAATGGTCGAGGTGATAGACCCAATCGCCATTTGGTCGAGATAAGCTGGGTTATCACTGGCTTTGAGGTCGCAACCCGCGTGCTTCATTGCAGAGAAATACAAGGGTTCACGAATGCCGTGTTTTTCCAACAGACCCGATACCATCATGTCATTGGGTGTCATATCGGCAACGATTTGGCCACTATCCATCAAAATAACGCGGTCGACATGTTTGGTTAACACATCTTCCAACCGGTGTTCGATGATGATGATGGTTTTGCCAGTATCACGATGCAGTTGGTCGATAATCTCGATTGTGCGCTTACCCGTTTTAGGATCGAGTGCAGCAAGTGGCTCATCAAACAGCAGAATTTCGACGTCATCTACCAAAATACCCGCCAGAGATACGCGTTGTTTTTGTCCGCCAGAGAGGTCTTGAGGTGCATGGTTGAGTAGCGTTTCGAGCTCAACCATTTTCGCCGTGGACTGAACCAGTGGGTACATGTCAGCGACAGGCATACGCTGATTTTCGAGTGCAAACGCGATGTCTTCACCCACACTCAGGCCAACAAACTGGCTGTCAGTATCCTGCAGCACAGTGCCGACCAGTTCGGTGAATTGAACAAGGTTCATCTTCTGAGCATTTAGCCCATTGATCAGTAAAGAGCCCGACGTTTCACCTTCAATGGAGTGAGGGATCAGGCCATTAATGCATTGGCCGAGTGTTGATTTACCACTGCCGCTGGGGCCAATGATGAGAACTTTTTCGCCTTTATTAATTTTAAGGTCAATGCCTTTTAACGTTGGATTAACCAATGCGTCGTAGCGAAAAGAGAAGTTTTTAAATTCGATGGTCATAGCAAATATTACGCTTCGGTCAGGTTACGGCACTGTTTGTTGCGTTTGGCGACAGATTGAAGAATGAAGTAGCCAACAACGGATACGAGGAGTGCATTACCTGCAGCGATAATGCAAAGCTGCAAAAATACTTTAGTAAAAGGTTCAGCGTACAAAACGGTATCTAAAAACGCAGAAAAGCCGTAGCCCACAACGTTACCGAGTAACGCCAAAATGGAAAACAGGACAACATCAAACATAGGGAAGTTGCCGTACTTTAGGCGTTTTCTCGTCAAAATTGGGAAAAAACCAATTACCAGTCCCACAATACCGGAACCCAGTACCCAGTTGAGCCAAATTCCCCAGCCAGCAAAGAGATCGGTGACCCAGTGGCCGATAAAACCAACGAGGAATCCTACACCTGGGCCAAATAGCACAGAAAACATCGCCAGAATGGCCATCGCAGGCTTGAGCGTGGTATTGGCAAAGACAGGAATACCGAACATAGGTAGGCCGCCGATACCGTAAAGCGCCGCTCCGATGGCGATAATAACAACTGTTTTCGCAGAGAAATTCATAAATAGTCCTTTGCTTTGGATGCGATGAAGGCCAATAAGAAGCCGCATCTAATGCAAAAATTTTAAGTGGCTCACAAAAAAGAGGCGGGATTATACAAGAGAAACGTTCAGAAAGGAAAGCTAACAGTCTAGACGTCTAAAGAATCCTGTAAATCAGAATAGACACTAATTAGCCGGTAAATTGGCACCATAGTTGAGATTAATAAAAAAGGTGCCGAAGCACCTTTTTTAAACATGGGTTAGCCTTACTTGGCAAGACGTTCTTGCACCGCTTGTCGTTCAACTGCGCGACATGCAGCAGCGGTAAATACGACGTCAGTAGAGCTGTTCAATGCTGTTTCAGCAGAATCTTGAACGACACCAATGATGAAACCAACCGCCACAACCTGCATTGCAATATCGTTTGGAATACCAAATAGGTTACACGCCAGCGGAATCAATAGCAGAGAACCACCTGCAACACCTGAAGCTCCACAAGCCGATACGGCGGCTACGATACTCAGAAGTAGTGCCGTTGCCATATCCACTTCAATTCCCAACGTATGTACAGCCGCCAAAGTTAGCACTGTGATGGTTATCGCTGCGCCTGCCATGTTAATGGTCGCACCCAGTGGGATAGAGACTGAATACGTATCTTTATCCAGCTTCAGTTTGCTACACAACTGCATGTTCACTGGAATGTTTGCCGCAGAACTACGGGTAAAGAATGCGGTTACACCACTCTCACGTAGACATTGGAATACCAGCGGGTATGGGTTAGTGCGCGTTTTAACGTAAACGATCAGCGGGTTAACCACTAATGCAATAAACGCCATGGAAGCCAATAGCACGGAAAGTAGATGTGCGTAACCTAGCAAGGCTTCAAAGCCTGTTTCTGCAAAGGTCTTGGCAACCAAACCGAAAATACCGATAGGGGCGAGTTTGATGATGTTTCTAACAATAAACGATACGCTTTCTGCAACATCGCCAAACACAGTTTTTGTTGTGTCAGACGCATGGTGCAGTGCAATGCCTAGACCAATTGCCCACGCAAGAATACCGATAAAGTTACCGTTCATCAGGGCATGGATTGGGTTGTCGACAACGCTGTAAAGAAGCGTCGTAATCACTTCAACAATACCTTCAGGAGGTGTGACTGCAGTTTGAGATGGCGTAAGTGTCAGTTCGGTTGGGAACATAAAATTCAACGCTACCGCCGTGATCGCCGCAGAAAATGTGCCGATAAGGTAAAGCGTGATAATAGGGCGTAAGTGGGTGTGCTGGCCTTTACGCTGGTTAGCGATTGACGCGGCAACAAGGACAAAAACCAAGATTGGTGCAACGGCTTTTAGGGCATTAACAAATAAGTTACCCAGAAAACCAATGGCTTTTGCGCTGTCTGGCGAAACGCTGGCTAGCGCGACGCCTGCGATAATACCGACCAGGATCTGGACTACCAGACTGGTATTGGCAATTTTCGCGAAAGGTGATTGTGTTTGCTTCATTTTTCTCACTTCACTGTGTAGTTATACTGAAACTGCCTCAACGCGCCGCAATGACATCATGTCAATGTGCTCACTATGAAGGGTCATTCGTGACAAAAAAGGCTTGAGGATGTTTCGGTATAGTTGTGTTAACGCTTGTTAATCGAAGTGATTAAATCAGGTCAATGAGCAATCTGTAAAGCAGAAACTAACATAATATATCCTCTTAGATCGCAATTGCCTGATTTAATAATAATCATCAGCCAAAGTGTAATGTAAAATATTGTTGATTAATGTGTTAATAAATGGTTTCCGTGAGGCCGGAAAAAGCACCAGAAGTGCTTTTTCTGATAGTGTCGGGTTTAGAGGAACATGCTGTTTGGTGCTGGACGAAGATATGAAGGTAAGCCATACAGTGATGACAACAAAGCTTCAAGGGACTAGATACTCGAAGCAATGGCATCAATGAGTTGTTTCAATTGCGTGTCACTAATGTCGTAGGGAGGCATCATATACACCAGTCGCCCAAAGGGTCGGATCCATACCCCTTTTTCGACGAATTTTCGTTGAATGTCTGCTAAATCGACGGGATCGTGAAGTTCAACAACACCAATGGCACCGAGCCAACGTACGCTTTTCACTTTTGAATGAGACATCAGGTCGGGAAGGTAGGTTGAGAATAATGCTTCTATGCTCAACACTTTTTCTTGCCAGTTTGTGTCTTTCAACAGTTGGAGACTCGCGGTAGCGACAGCACTCGATAGAGGGTTACCCATAAATGTCGGTCCGTGCATAAAACAGCCCGCTTCGCCACTGCATACCGTGTCTGCGACATGTTTGGTGGTAATGGTTGCAGCCATCGTCATGTAGCCACCGGTCAATGCTTTTCCAACACACATGATGTCGGGTGTTATGCCTGCATGTTCACAGGCAAAGAGCTTGCCCGTTCGGCCGAATCCTGTTGCGATTTCATCGCAAATCAACAACACACCATAGTCGTCACAAAGTTCACGAACGCGTTTTAGGAATTGGGGATGATAGATGCGCATGCCCCCGGCTCCTTGGACGATCGGTTCGAGGATGGCTGCGGCAATAATATCTCTATTTTCTATAAGTTTACGCTCGAAATCGGCAATGTCTTCTTGACGCCATTCGTCATGGAAACCACAGGTTGGTGAGTCTGCAAAAATGTGCTCAGGTAAAAAGCCTTTGTAGAGCTTGTGCATTGAGTTGTCGGGATCTGTTACCGACATCGCCGCGAAGCTGTCTCCATGGTAGCCATGTCGAAGTGTCAGGAACTTGGAGCGTGGTTGTCCTTTGGCATGCCAGTATTGCAGCGCCATTTTTAGGGCAACTTCAACGGAGATCGAACCCGAATCGCACAAGAAGACTTTTTCCAGGCTCTCCGGCGTCATTTCTACCAGCATTTTACACACGTTGATCGCGGGATCATGCGTAATACCCCCAAACATAACGTGCGACATTTTACTCAGTTGCTCCGTCACAGCGTGATTCAACGTTGGGTGGTTGTATCCATGGATAGCAGCCCACCATGAAGACATGCCATCAATCAGAGCCGTGCCGTCTTCTAGATAGAGGTGTACACCGTTTGCATGTGTAACGGGATAGCAGGTCAGAGGTGTGAGTGTAGACGTGTAAGGATGCCAGATATGGTCGCGATCGAAAGTAATGTCCATGCTTAAATAATACTCAGTTGTAAACCATGATTTTCATTCTATGTTGACATTGTAAGGACGGACTTTAGACTGAACAAGCGTTACCGAAAAACACTTACTTTTTGTCAGAGTGTTTTTCGGTATATCAATCAACCAATTCGAGGTATTACAGGTGGAAGTTCGCCATAACTGGACTGTCGAGGAAGTGCAGGCCCTCTTTGAAAAACCTTTTATGGATTTGATGTTTGAAGCGCAGCAAGTTCATCGTCAATATCAACCCGCGAATCAGGTTCAAGTCAGTACGTTGCTTTCCATCAAAACGGGGGCATGCCCGGAAGACTGTAAGTACTGTCCGCAGAGTGCACATTATCGTACTGATGTTGAGAAAGAGCGTTTACTTGAAGTGGAACGCGTATTGGATGCTGCGCAAAAAGCGAAAAGCTCCGGTGCAACACGCTTCTGCATGGGCGCTGCGTGGAAAAACCCTAAAGCCCGTGACATGCCTTATCTCAAAGACATGATCAAAGGTGTTAAGGGTATGGGCTTAGAAACCTGTATGACTCTAGGAATGCTGACGCCTGATCAAGCCAATGATTTGGCTGGCGCGGGGTTGGATTACTACAATCACAATCTCGATACGTCTCGTGAGCATTACAGCAATATTATTACCACGCGCACCTTCCAAAATCGCCTTGATACGCTTTCACACGTACGTGGTGCAGGCATGAAAGTGTGTTCGGGTGGCATTATCGGCTTGGGAGAAAGTGCATCTGACCGCGCAGGTTTGCTGGTGGAATTGGCGAATCTGCCACACCATCCAGAAAGTGTCCCAATCAACATGTTGGTGAAAGTGAAAGGGACGCCCCTTGAAACGGTGGATGATGTAGAGCCGTTCGATTTTGTTCGTATTATTGCGGTAGCTCGGATCATGATGCCTGAATCGGCGGTGCGTTTATCCGCAGGCCGAGAAAACATGAATGAACAGATGCAAACCATGTGTTTTATGGCTGGCGCAAACTCCATTTTCTATGGCTGCAAGTTGCTGACCACGCCTAATCCCGACGAAGATTCAGATATGCAGCTTTTCAAAAAGCTGGGTATCAACCGAGAGCAAGCTAGCCAGAAACCGGATGACGTGCAAGAAGAGGTTTTGATGAATCAGGTTGCTCATCGTGTTGCTTCTCGTCCCGATAAAGACGACTTGTTCTATGAAGCAAACGTTTAAGGAGGCTCCTTAAACCATGACTCAGCTATGCCAGTTGCATCGCCGTATCGGGCAAAGGCTCGAAGAGCGCCGGCAGAAAAATCTTCACAGACAGGTGCATACCTTTCAACAACAAGGTGCAGGTCTTCTCGATGAGCGAGGCCAGCACTATATTAACTTTTCGAGTAATGACTATCTTGGATTGGCATCTGAGCCTGCGTTAATTAATGCTTGGCAAGACGGGTTGTCTCATTATGGCGCAGGAAGTACCGCATCGCCGTTGGTGACGGGATTTTCAAAACCGCATCAAGAATTGGAAGCAGCATTAAGTGATTGGCTGGGCTTTGAGCGTGCGATCTTATTCAGCAGTGGCTTTTCGGCAAACCAAGCGGTTTTATTTTCGTTGCTGGAAAAGAATGACCTTCTCATTCAGGACAAGCTTAATCATGCCTCGTTAATGGAGGCTGGTATGCTCTCCGACGCCAAGATGAAGCGTTTTCAGCACAATGACGTTGAGAAGCTGCGGCTGGCATTAGCTTCAGACAAAGAATCTGTTGCGAGGCTGGTGGTGACGGAAGGCGTGTTTAGCATGGACGGTGATTTGGCACCATTGGGTGACATTAAAGCCCTCTGTAACCAGGTGAATGCTTGGTTAATGGTTGATGACGCTCACGGTGTTGGCGTGCATGGCGATGAAGGTCGAGGCAGCTGTAGTGTAGCGGGGATCACCCCAGACATTCTCATTGTGACCTTTGGAAAAGCTTTTGGGATGATGGGAGCCGCTGTTTTATGCAGCAAAGACGTTCATGACTACCTCACACAGTTTGCGCGTCATTACGTTTATTCGACCGCAATGCCACCGGCTCAGGCACATACCTTACGACACGCGTTAACCACGATTCGTACCCAAACCTGGCGCAGGGAGAAACTGGTTGATCTGTCAAAAGCGTTCCACGAAGAGTTGGTGGGGGTCTCTGGTGTCGCTGAAACATGCACGCCGATTAAACCCGTGGTGATTGGTGATGTTTTTCAGATGCAAAAGGTGTCCGCATCGTTGAAAGAGATGGGATATTGGACGGGGGCGATTCGTCCCCCGACGGTGCCTGTTAATACAGCGCGACTAAGAGCAACATTGTCAGTGAATCATAGCGAAGAGCAGGTGAGAGGTTTTGCGTCATCATTACGTGCGTTGTTAGAGAGGGAGGATGTATGAGTCAAGCGGAATACCTCGCGTTTGACGACGCCGAGCAGCTTAATGACGAGAAAGCCGCGATTAAAGCAGCCTTTGGGCGTGCGGCTATAACGTATGATAACAGTGCAGCATTTCAGCGCCGAGTCGGGGATGAACTGCTTGGGTTAAACACCGAGTGGGCGGGGAAAACCGTGCTCGACTTGGGTTGTGGTACAGGCTATTTCACTAAAAAATTGATTGAACTGGACGCTAACGTTGTTGCTCTTGATTTGTCTGAGCAAATGTTAGATCAAGCCAAGCAGCGCTGTGGAGACAATGCGGAGTATGTGTCTGGTGATGCAGAGCGTCTCCCTTTCGAAGACAATTGCTTCGATATTGCTTTTAGTTCGCTGGCATTGCAATGGTGTCAAGATTTGTCCGTTCCGCTTCGCGAGTTGAAGCGTGTGGTGAAGCCCGGCGGAAAAATACTATTTTCTACACTTATTGATGGCTCCCTTCATGAATTAAAACACGCGTGGCAACACGTTGATCTGCATCAACACGTTAATGAATTTTTAACATTAAATCAGGTAAACCTTGCGCTTGCTCAAGCTGGCGTCCATACGTTCACCCTAGAATGTAAGCCACTTGTTGAAAGATATCCTTCTGCAATGGCTCTGATGCGTGATTTGAAGGGTATTGGTGCAACACATTTGTCTGAAGGGCGAAATGCGGGACTGAGCGGTAAGGCGCGATTTAGGGCACTAGAAAGTGCTTATCGTGAATTCCAGAATAAAGACGGTACAGTACCCGCAACATATCAGGTTGGCTTTGGAGCGATTCATAATGACTAAAAGCTATTTCGTGACAGGCACGGATACAGAAGTTGGAAAAACAGTGGCGTCGGTCGCTGTGATGCAAGCAATAGCGAAAGCAGGTTATCGCATCGCAGGCTACAAACCCGTTGCTGCCGGGAGCAAAGAAACTGAAGACGGTTTGATGAATTCAGATGCGATTCGCTTGCGTGCGGCATCGAATGTTGAATTGGCGTATGAGGAAGTGAACCCTTGTTTGCTAGACGCCGCATGTTCTCCTCACATTGCTGCAGAGTTAGAGCAGCGAAGTGTTGATTTCACTGCGCTCTCAAAAGGGCTGACAAACATTCAGTCAAAAGCTGATGTGGCGTTGGTGGAGGGGGCTGGTGGTTGGCGCGTGCCAGTGAGCTACGATACGACTCTGGCCGATTGGGTACGTAAAGAAAAACTGCCCGTAATTCTGGTGGTTGGTATTAAGCTAGGGTGCCTAAATCATGCTTATCTGACGGCTGAAGCTATTCGTCGAGACGGGCTTGAAGTGGTTGGTTGGGTAGCAAACCGCATTAATCCGGGAACGGAATATTACGGAGATATCGTTAAGACGTTGGAACACCATTTACAGGTTCCTAAGCTTGGTGAGATACCTTACCTGTGTTCAGTGAAGTCGAGAGATCTGAGTGAATTCATCGACATATCACCGCTTGGCCTATAGCCAGAAAGAGGAAAAGCCAGCTCAAGAGCTGGCTTTTTATATGTGTGGTTACAGCGTACTGCCGATTACTTGCTATCTTCTGGCAGTAAACCCATCAGTGATTGCTGCATCTCCGAAACTTGTTTCAACTTCCTGTTTTCGTCGTCAGCAAGACCGAGCTCTGCACAGGCTTCATCAAAGCTCATTCCTAAGTGACAGCAAAGGATATCGATTGCGACTCGATAATTTTCTTTGTCAGCCATGTTTATCTCTCCTTGAAATCGCGCTCTAGAGAGCGCAATGGCATGTTCAACGACATGCTTGCCCTTTTCCAACACACTATTTCCTCTGCGCTGAAAATTCAACTCGACCAAAGTCTAAGGTCGCTAAACTTTCATCCGTAAGGCATTCCGTATAAACATAGCAATAAAAATCTGTTTGCAAGAATTTGTGTTTTAAAATGTTACACAGGGTTGTTTTTCCCATGTTTAACCCTACTATTCGGAGTAGTGAGCGCTTCTATCATTCGGAGAAAAGATAAGTAATGAAACGCATCAGTTTATTTCTGCTAACCAACCTCGCGGTTCTGTTTGTATTCAACATTGTATTGAATCTTGTGTATGCCGTAACGGGGATACCTCAGGGGAACCTTTCCTTTCTATTGATAATGGCTGTGGTGTTCGGTTTCGGTGGTTCTTTGATTTCATTGATGATGTCGAAGTCGATGGCACTTCGCTCTGTTGGTGGTCAAGTGATCGAACACCCTCGTAATGAAACCGAACATTGGTTGATGAGCACGGTTAGCCGTCAAGCTCAACAATCGGGCATTGGCATGCCGACGGTTGCTATTTACTACTCAGACGACATTAACGCATTCGCAACGGGCGCAAAGCGTGATGATTCGCTGGTAGCGGTATCAAGCGGCCTTCTTGAGAACATGACGCGCGACGAAGCTGAAGCGGTACTGGCACACGAAGTGAGCCATATTGCCAATGGTGACATGGTAACCATGGCACTGATGCAGGGTGTGGTGAACACCTTCGTTATCTTTATCTCTCGTTTGATTGCGGGTGCAATCAGCGGTATGAATAGCGATGAAGAGGGTGAAGGTGAAGGCGGTAGCTGGATGACGTATTTCATTGTGTCATCGATTCTGGAAGTCGTATTCGGCCTGCTGGCAAGCATCCTGACCATGTGGTTTAGCCGCCATCGTGAGTTTAAAGCTGATGCAGGCTCTGCAAAGCTGGTGGGTAAAGAGAAAATGATCGCTGCGCTAGAGCGTCTGAAAGTGAGCCACGAGAGCCGCTTGGAAGGTTCAATGATGGCGTTCGGTATTAACGGTAAAAAATCGCTGAGTGAACTGTTCATGACGCACCCACCGTTGGACAAGCGTATTGATTCGCTACGCCGTGGTGAGCATCTGTAATAGGTTTACGAATAAAGACGTAAACGCCTCCCAATTGGGGGGCGTTTTTGTTTCTGTAGACTTTTATCTACGTCAACTATCCTGATTGTTCGAAAATTCTTGTCTCAAAGATCGCATGACCGGAAGGGTCACATTGCGTTTACGACCTTTGTCTGTATTTTAAACGCCAGTGATCATTATCGTTAACAGGGGCATGGAATGTTTCGAAAAATCAGGGCCGTTTTTATTGTTCTGATATTACTTGCGCTGCTTGCGACAGCCGTGGTGTATGGAATATTGACAATGAGCCTGCCTACATTGTCGGGGACCACCATTTCAGATGGCGTATCCGAAGAGAGTAAAATCCAGCGTGATGCGTTAGGTACGGCTATTATCACCGCGCAAAACCGCAAAGATGTCTCATACCTCCTCGGCT
This sequence comes from Enterovibrio nigricans DSM 22720, assembly GCF_900167155.1. Classification (GTDB taxonomy): domain Bacteria; phylum Pseudomonadota; class Gammaproteobacteria; order Enterobacterales; family Vibrionaceae; genus Enterovibrio; species Enterovibrio nigricans. The sequence goes on from NZ_FUXU01000062.1 coordinate 21,468, forward strand.
ATGCGCATGGGCAGGATCGTTTTTTTCAGATGGATTTGTTGAGACGAAATGCAGCAGGAGAGCTTGCGGAGCTGTTCGGCGATACGGCGTTAACGTTAGATGAAAATAAGCGGTTTCATCTCTTTAGAAAACGTAGCCAAGAAATTGTCAAACAGTTGCCGATTGACCAACAGCGACAACTGGAGGCGTATGCGGAAGGTGTTAACGATGCCTTGAGCCATCAGGCTTACCCCTCTTTTGAATATGTTCTTACGCGTGCTGAAAGAAAGCCTTGGAAACCAGAAGATTCTCTTCTCGCGATTTTCAGTATGTATCTGGATTTACAAGGGCGTGGTGTCGATCGTGATTTCACTATGGCGATATTGAACGCGCACTTTGGGCCTGACATGGTGGCATTTGTCTCTCAGCCTTCGTCTTATCAGGCCGCGCTTGATGGCAGCGAGTTTGAAATAAATCCAGCACCTGTCCCTCGCCTTGAGAAAAAACACCTGCAGACTGCGGTTATTACCGAAATAGACAAATCACCACTGGTTGGCAGTAACAACTGGGCTGTTGGTGGTGCGTTAACGTCTAGCGGCAAGGGTATGCTTTCTGACGATATGCATTTGGGCATGAACGTCCCCGTTATCTGGTATCGTGCGCAAATCAACTATCCACAAGATGGAAAGCAACGACAAGTCACGGGTATCACTTTGCCGGGAGCACCCGCGATTGTAGTGGGAACCAATGGCCAAGTGGCGTGGGGGTTTACCAATGGCTATATCGATACGGTTGACTGGTACATATTGTCAGACCAAGACAAAACGACCTTGGTTACCGAGAAAATCCCCACAAAATCTGGCGATCATTCTTTCCTGGTGGAAATGAGTGACTTTGGTCCAGTTCGTCACATGCAAGGTAAACGGTAAACGGTATGCGGTGTCTTGGGTGGCTTACCAAGACTATGCGGTTAACTTGAACTTGCTCAATTTGGAAGGCGTGGCGTCAGTTGAAGAGGCACTTGCGGGTTCCAAAGAAATGGGCATTCCTGTTCAAAATATGGTGGTGGCAGACAGCGATGGTGGGATTGCGTGGCAGGCAACGGGTGCGATCCCCAACAGAAGATCACCGCAGGCAATGCCAATTAATGCATCACATTATGATGAAGAATGGCAATATCCAGCCACCGATGTCCCTTATGTTTTGAACCCGAAATCGTCGCGTATTTGGACAGGGAATAGCCGAGTCGTTAGCGTGGAAGACGATGCGCGATTCGGCAATGGCGGGTATGCTCTCGGTGCCCGCAGTGAACAGATCAGGGACAGACTGCTGGAGAAGTCGCGGTTTGATAGAGAGGATTTCTACCAAATTCAGCTCGATAACGAAGCGAAATTCTTGGCACGATGGCATACATTATTGCTTCAAAAATTGAAGCAAATGCCTGAGCTATTCGCTGAGGACATTGAAGTATTAAACAACTGGCAAGCATGCGCCTGTTCAGACTCTGTGGGTTACACATTAGTGCGAAAATACAGAGATGCGCTGATGGACAGCCTGTTTGCACCTGTTGAAACCTTATTGAAGCAAAACGGGGTGTCAATATGGGTGGTAGAACGTCAATTGGAGCCCGCACTTTGGCAACTCGTTGGTCAGACGCCACAGAGTTGGCTGCCGATGGGGTTTGACGATTGGGATGTGTTTTTCATTTCAACCTACGAAGATATGAAACAAGATCTTATGGTAGAGATGACAGGGCACCCCAATGGGCCTCTTAGCGTATTACGCTGGGGAAATGTAAATGCGTTAAACGTACAACACCCGTTTAGCAAACAAATGCCCGTACTCAGCAAACTACTGGATATGCCCGAAGTTGAAGGTTTTGGGGATAGATTTATGCCAGCAGTACAAGGGCGGTCGTTTGGTGCATCACAACGCTTGATCGTTCAACCGGGCAATGAAAAAGACGGGATTTTAACGTTGCCAGGTGGACAAAGTGGCCATCCACTCTCTGTTTTTTACCGCCGTGGATTTGATGACTACGCGACTCAGGGGCTTACACCACTGTTACCCGGAGAGCCTGTTCATGAGATCACGTTCAGACCTGCGCCTTAATGGGGCTGAGGCGGAGTCTTAGGGATAAATTCGCGCTGAATATAAGCTCGCATTAAAATGAGAATGTTGGGAGTGGTCATTTACGCCCAACATTTCTTATTTCTATGGCGGGAATTATGCGAGTGACAACCTCCACGCAATTACACTTCTCTACATTTTCGCAGGCTTCACGCTGGCTGGATGTCGTAACGTTCGGCCCCCGAAGAGGACAGCCTGACACCCTTGTAGGAAAAAGCGCCTACGCGTGGTTTGAAGGCCAGATTTCGCTTTCACCCAGCATGCATCGTAAGCAAACCCTGACACAATTCCAAAGCCAAGATAAAGGCAAAATACCTTCCCGCTCGTCACGTATTCGTGCTTGGCTGGATATCGCGTTATATGGGCAAGACCAACTAAGGCAACGAGTAGGCTATGTACTAAGCCAAATTTTCGTTGCCTCTGACAGAGATGCGACATTAAGTAAGCATGCAGAAGCCATGGCAGCCTATAACGACTTACTTTGCCTCCATGCCTTCGACAACTACAAATCGTTACTGAAGGCGGTCTCAACATCGTCTGTGATGGGGCATTACCTCACCATGGTTGGTAACAAAAAAGGTGATGAGTCAGGGCGAAAGCCAGACGAAAACTACGCGCGCGAAATCATGCAGTTGTTCTCTATCGGACTCAACGAACGCAATATGGATGGCAGCCTAGTGCGGGAGGCTGATGGACAGCTTAAGCCTTGCTATAACGAAAAAGATATTCAAGAACTCGCGCGGGTTTTCACGGGTTGGGTCAGCAAAGATAAAAAGCTCATTGAGCCGATGACGACGAATGAATCTGTGCATGATCGCAGGGAAAAGCACATTCTGGGTCATCGTTTCCCGGCGAATGTCGCTGCAGAAGCAGAAATGGATAAGGTGATGGAAATGTTGAACCAGCATCCTTCGACGCCGCCAAACCTATGCAAAAACCTTATCCAGAAGCTGGTGACATCAAACCCTTCTCCCGAGTTTGTACAGCGTGTGGCAACAGTGTTTGTCGACAATGGAAAAGGCGTTCGTGGGGACATGAAAGCGGTCTTTTGGGCAATTTTTTCAGACAAAGAGGTGTATTCTAAACCTGCGCCGTTAGTCTGCAAAGTACGAGAACCGTGGTTGTCATTGGTCTATATCTACCGTGCGTTAAATGCTAAACCCGGCGGAGACAGCCCTTTAGTGGGTACCGATTTGGTTATCTCCGTACGTGCAATCAATATCCCTTAGGGTCGCCTTCGGTTTTCAACTTCTATCAGCCCGATTACGCTCCGCAAGGTGTAGTGAGCAATCAAGGATTAGTGGCGCCTGAGATGGAAATCATCGACTGGTCACATGTCATTTATGTTCATAATCAAATATTTGCTCTCACCAGATTGAACCTACAAGGCCCAGACACCCCCAATAGAAAACAGCTCTACGTCGATGTGGAATCGCTGAAAGTTCACCTCAAAAATGGCGATATATCTGGATTTATTCGTGAAGTATCAGCGCGATTTTTCAACGCACAGATGCCGTCCGATTTGAAACAACATCTGACAGCGCAACATAACGGCGTCAAGCAGAACGAAGGAAAGTCGGTTCAACGACTGCTGTTTGTCGCCTTGTCTTCGCCTTATTTTCATGTGATGGAGAATCGGGGGCTCCGTTGCAAAGTTTTAGGTTTCAGGCAATCTAGTGTCACCTTCCTCGTCGTTTATTAAGCATG
>NZ_FUXU01000071.1 GCF_900167155.1 Enterovibrio nigricans DSM 22720
ATCGTAGCTTCTAGATTTAGTTCCATCGATTTAAGCAACAAAGCCTCTCACCGTTGTAAATATAAAGGTTGGTTTGATAATGGGCTGGAATCGTCAACGTCCTCAACTCACCCGCCATAGCTCGCCAATCGGCAACAACGGTCTCAACGCCAGTGTCTTGCAACGGTCCTTCTCGCCACTCACCGTTTTCTTTTAACGTACCAGATATCATTCTTAATACGTTTTGCTCAGAACCATACTCGTTAATTTCAGGCGACTGAAAATCATGGTACTTGGCAGGTAAACGTTTCTTTTTCGCTGGAAGATTTATCCAGATTTGAAAACCATGCAACCCACCGTCTGTCATGATTGGCATTTCACTGTGAATCACACCTTTGCCGGCTGACATCCATTGCGCACCGCCGCTTTTTAACTGACCAACATTTCCCATATGATCACGGTGCTCAAAGTGCCCTTCCAACATATAGGTAAGCGTTTCTATGCCACGATGGGGGTGAGGAGGAAAACCGCCCACGTAGTCATCAGGATTGTCACTTTTCAGCTCATCAATCATTAAAAACGGGCTAAACGTCGAGTCGTTAAATCCGTGTACTCTTTGGATATTTACGCCATCACCGTCTTTGGACGCGTGGGACTGAATAACACGAACTATTTGCTTCGCTCTCATAGTTACCTCCTTGGTTACTCACAGTCTATTGGCAACGAGAAGATGTGAACATGAGCGGCACCGAATCAACATGTTCAATTTTTTCGAATAAGAATACTCTTCGACGTAAATCAGCGAATTTGATTTTCACCACTTAAATTATTTTCTTTCACATCTCCTGCATCTCTGATATTTATCCTGAAGACGTAATTCAAGGATGAATTTCAATGATAGAGTGGCAAGCCAATCGTTTTTGGTATCACTTAGATTCCTGCCATAAGTTCGGAATAGATATAGGGCTGCGCATGTCAGTCATTCGACTCAACAACGGGTCGTTGCTTATCCACAATCCCTGCCAACTTACCGAATCGATCAAGCGCTATATCGAGGGATTGGGTGAAGTAAGCTGTATCACAACCGCTAACCAAGACCTTCACGATGATCTCTCTGATTGGTGGTTAGCCTTTCCAGATGCATATTTTTATTCCGCGCCCGGCTTGGCTGCCAAACGCACCGACATAGGCTTTGATGGTGTACTCAATTCCGCCACATCGCCCCGATGGAAAGATCAGCTTTTTCAAACTATCATCCGCGGAAACGAACACCGTGAAGAAGTCGTATTTTGTGATCCAGTCAGTCACACCCTGATTCTGGGAGAAAATGTGATCGCGTTGAATGAAGGGTCTTTGGCTCGTCGTATGGTCGGAAAATTAAGCGGGTGCGAAACGCATCCAATCGTCCCTTTTTGTCAGAGGCTAGGCGTGAATGATAAACAGCGTCTACGGCAATCGTTGCAAGAAATTCTCACTTGGCCTTTTGAACATATCCTACCCATACATGGTGACCCGATATTGTTCGACGGAAAGAAAAAACTCGCGTTAGCCTATGCATGGGCTCTAAAACATTAGCGAATGTTTAGCCAATTCGCACACAAATTGTAATCCCTTGCGTTTAATGGGTTTCGGTATGGATTCAAGCCGTTATAATTGACCCAATTTTTTTCAGGATCAGAAGTTGTAAATGAAGCAAAACATTTTGACGTTTTTCAAGGGAATGGCGATGGGTGCCGCCGACGTGGTACCTGGAGTATCCGGTGGTACTATCGCATTTATCACAGGCATCTACGACACGCTGTTGGAAAGTATTCGCCGTGTTAATCCTTCTCTCTTCTCTTTGTGGCGCAAAGAGGGGTTTACCGCCGTGTGGAAACACATTAACGGCACATTTCTCGCCTCGTTGCTAACCGGTATCCTGACTGCAATTCTCACGCTAGCCAAAGCCGTAACCTATGCACTTTCTGAACACCCTGTATTGATTTGGTCGTTCTTTTTCGGCCTGATCATCGCTTCAGCCATTCACATGATCAAACAAGTTGAACGTTGGTCTCCATCAACGCTGACGCTTGCTGTTGTAGGGGCTATCTTCGCTTACGGTATAACTGTCGCGAACCCTGTATCCCTAGAGTTCAATTACCTCACGGTGTTTATCTCTGGCTCAATTGCAATTTGTGCGATGATCCTTCCCGGTATTTCAGGTAGCTTTATCCTACTGTTGCTTGGCATGTACGGCCCTGTACTTAGCGCTGTAAAATCATTCAACTTACCGATTCTTGGCCTATTTGCTTTGGGCTGTCTCGCCGGTATTCTCTCGTTTTCTCACGTGCTCTCTTGGTTACTTCGTAAGTATCGCGACCTTACCATCGCGTTTCTGACCGGCTTGCTGATTGGCGCACTTGGCAAAGTGTGGCCCTGGAAAGAAGTATTGAGCTACCGAATTAACTCTTCGGGTGAACAAGTTCCGCTGATTGAAAAAGTGCTGACACCCGGCGCATTTGAATCCGTAACGGGTCAACCTTCGTTACTCGTACCTTCTATCATCGCCATGGTGGTCGGCTTTGCTTTGGTGGTTGGTTTGGAAAAGTTCTCAGAAAAGATGGCAGACTGAATGATCGACTGATCGCTTCTTCGTGGCGGAGAACGTAACTCATGAAAGCTGCTCTCGGGCAGCTTTTTTTATTCCTTTCATTTCAAGACATTTCTCACACAGCTGCGTAACATAAAGTGATAATATTTTTGACGCTATTATTACCACTATCGTTCAGGCATGATTACAACGAATTCTAAAAATCGAGTGGTAACACTCTCTGCTATTACCCTGTTCGCTTTGATAGGATACTTATTTGCAGACAATTTTTTGTTTGCGCGTGAAGTGTCGACAACCGCGATCGCACCCACTTGTACTCTGGGCCAAATGGCATGTACCTTCACTGAAGCCAACGCACACCTCGCCAAGGACACCGTTGCACCGCTGGTACCTTCAAGTCTGACTGTCACATTGAACGACAACATACCTGCTCCCGATCACTTAGTTTTGGCCTTGGAAGGTGTCGAAATGAATATGGGAATATACAAACTTAAGTTAGCCGACATCGGGGCTCGTACTTATCGAGGCGACGTTTTATTGCCACTTTGCATGCATGAAGAAATGACATGGCGAGGCCAGATATCCAGCCCTGACAACCAAATCCTATTACCCGTAGATATAAAAATGGTGCGATGAAAACAAAAATACTCATTTTGTCTGTCGCGTTGTTAGCAGGCCTCGGAGCGCGCTACGCGGTTGATCATTTTCAAGATACAGACACCACAACCTCAAATACAAACACAATCACTCTCCAAACAGGGGCAGAGTCATTAAACCTGTTTGACACGACAGACCAACGAGTAAGGGTTGTTTACTTTGGGTATACCCATTGTCCTGATGTTTGCCCCACCTCTTTGGCCATTCTTGCTGCATCGCTAAAGTCATTGCCAGAAAAAACTCTCAGTGCAGTGAGACCCATTTTTATCACGCTCGATCCAGAACGGGATACGCCAGATGCAGCGAAAGAATATGCGGGCTACTTTCACCCCATGATTGAAGGAGGAAGTGGGACGAAGGCGTCCATAGACACGCTTGCTAAGAAATATGGCGTCCTTTACCAAATTACTGAGTTAGAAGACTCGGCGATGGAGTACGCTGTCGACCACAGTTCGTATTTTTACTTTCTCAATCCAGAAGGTGCGTTGTTAGAAAAAGTGCCGCATACACTAAACCCAAACATGGTGTCAGACGCCATTCTTCGTCTAACGGACACTGCAATACAGTAAAACAAGCCACTAAAACGAATAACACGGAGAGTAAACGATATGTTTAAAGCCGCTTCTATCGGGTTAATACTGGGACTGATGTCTGCCAGTGCAATCGCAGAGATTGATGTTCATGCCCCTTATGCTAGAGCGACGCCTCCCCACGCACCAAACAGTGCCACATTTATGGAAATTCTTAATAATGGCGACGACGATATCTTCTTATTAAGTGCATCCTCTGCCGCTGCAAAAACGGTCGAACTACACAGCCATGAAATGATTGATGGCCTGATGAAAATGCGTCAGGTCGATAACATTAAGATTCCTGCAGACGGTAAGACAGTCCTTGAGCCTGGCGGGCTGCACATCATGCTCTTCAATCTTCATTCTTCTCTTAAGGAAGGAAGCACCATACCACTCAACTTATTTTTCTCAGACCAGACAAGTGTTTCATTGGACATTCCTGTAAAGAAAGTCATGCCGCTCACAGTAATGAAACATGGGCATGAATCAGCCCACTAGTCTGACAAAAGACTAACCTTTTATGCTGACTGCAGGCTTAGATTTTTAAGCTGTATCAACATTGAGGCGGATATGTGAGACTCACGGCGGCAGAATAGCTAATCGCAGTCTATGGTTATACTGCAGCCAGTTGTTTAACAGGTAAAAAGCAGTGCAGTAAGGCAACCCAACAATAATGAAGAGGTTTTTGACTATGAAAATTCGTCTCCTAACGTTAGCAGCGATTGCTTCGACCGCAATTTTAGCTGGTTGTTCTAACAACTCAGCTCTAGAGCAAAGCGTCGCAGATCTGTCGTCTAAAGTAGATTCTCTTTCCAACCAAGTTTCTGCTCTACAAGGCGATGTTGCTGACGTAGCTGCGGCATCTGCTCTGTCTTATGACGAAGCAGCCCGAGCTAACGAGCGTATTGACAACATGGCACAGTCTTACACGAAATAAGCAATTGTGCGCGTGCTCATACTATAATTCTGCGGCTCCTTCGGGAGCCGCAGCGTATCCCATCTCAATAGGAATACCTGACTGCACCGCCAATGCCGCTCGATAGCGTGTCTCATTCATCGCGTTTGATTTCAACCAATGTGAAATACGAATATCGGGTTTAGTTAGCATACGTGTGCCCGCATCCGACTCATCGTTTGATAATGGTCTATGCACTTCAACAAACACCGCGCCGTCTGGCTCGTAACTGGTCTTCACGGGTTCATTAATAACCCGAACCTTTTCACCGACATTCACTTTGTCGAATAGCCACAAGATATCTTTCGGGCGCATACGAATACAACCTGAACTCACCCTCAATCCAATACCAAAGCTTTTGTTTGTACCGTGAATCAGATAAGACCCAGTTCCATATGCCAACCTAAGCGCTCGATTTCCCAGTGGGTTTTCTGGACCCGCAGGAACAACATCTGGCAATACAATGCCTTTCTCCTCAAGATATTCTTTCTTGATACTCTCAGGCGGGGTCCATGTTGGATTTTCTCGCTTCTGACTGATTTTGGTTTTCATGACGGGCGTATTTCGGCCAATTCGACCAATCCCAATCGGAAAGACGTGTACTTTTTTCTCCTTTTTATCGAAGTAATAAAGTCTCAATTCGGCAAGATTTATAACGATGCCTTCATAATCAACATCAGGAAGAATTAATTGCTGAGGGATAGTGACAAACGTTCCTGTTTCTGGCAGATAGGGGTCTACTCCTGGATTTGCCGACAGTAACGCTAAAAAACCAACGTCATACAATTTAGCGATGCTTTCAAGATGCTCACCATCTTTAACGATATGAACGGAATTTTCACCCAATAAACGCGTTTGGGGTTTTGGCCAAGTATACTCGTTGGCAATGCTGCTCAATGGCGACAAACAAAGTAGAAGTGTTAGAAAGGCTATCCGTTTCGATTTCATGCGTCACGGTCTCAACTGTTTCAAATGTTACTCGGCAATGGTGTTATTGGCTTGTCGGAAGAAAAACGATAGTTCCTATATATAGACACCCTATTAACGCTCACGCGGCAAATTCATGTAAGCAACGTGAGTTCCTCCGAAGATATCATGTATTCAGACCTGTTCGACCCTGTCTATGGTTCAAGAATAGACTTATTTAATGTCAATTTCTCTGCATTGATACAAAGCGTAAAGAGCACCTTTCGGTGCTCTTTATACATGTTGGCCTTGTGACGGGATTAAAAGTACATCCTTAAACCAATAAGTCCTTCAAGTTCAAATCCGGCATCTTCCTTCCAATACCACGTTGAACCCGCTTCACCATAAAGCTCGGCATTACCATGACCCACAGGAACGGAAATCCCAACCCCTGCTTTCGGACCCCATTCGTGTACGTCATCATTGACCCACTGAATACCAGTGTAGCCATATACACCTTGCAGTTCAGGTCTGCCCAACCACTCGCTTAAGCTCCATAAGCCGTCAATTGCAACGCCAAAGTCATCCAGACCCACTGATAATCTCAAGTTAGCCTGTGTGATGGTAATTCCCGACATTGGCGTCCCTAAAAATACACCCGCCGAAAAACTCTGAGAATGCGCCGCAGTCGCTGGCAGCATTAATGCGAGAATGACAAGAATACGCTTCATGTATGCATCCATTTCAAAACCAAAAACATATTTATGCGTAGTCACTAAACGGCGTAATTAGACCTTGAAGCAACTAACCGATTGCTTTTTAGTCAATTTATCACCTAAACCACGCAGAACTGCCACTCTACTTGCCAAATCCGTTCAAAACTATCGAAAGTGTTCGATTTTTTTAATCCAAACCTAAACTAATGAAAGAAATGATACGTTTGGTAGGTCTATGTACCCAAGCAATTTGAGGATGCGTTTTCTGATTGCAGCGAAAAAACTTTAAAGGCTGACAATAATAAGGAAAGACACCATGCTTATTCGCCGGAAAAAACAATCAGACGTGAAAGAGAATGAGCTGACACCAGAATCCATTTATCGCGAGCGCAGAGATATATTAAAAAAACTCGGCATCATCACCGCCACGTTGCCTGTCGCAACACACGCAAACGCTAATCTCTTTGGTCTTTTCGGTGATGACAAGAAAGAGGATTCGTCCACCATTTTCACCCGAGATCCTCTCATCGCAACGAATACGCCTTTTGGTAAGGGTCTTGAACTTACGCCGGAAAAAAAGGTTCTGACTTACAATAATTTTTACGAATTTGGAACGGGGAAAAACGACCCTGTTGAAAACAGTCAGTCTTTTAGTGTCGATCCTTGGAAGCTTGAAGTTACAGGGCTAGTTAACAATCCCATCACCCTAGGTTATGAGGACCTTCTCAAACGCTTTCCACTGGAAGAACGTCTGTATCGCATGCGCTGTGTCGAAGCATGGTCAATGAACATTCCTTGGGTCGGCTTTTCCCTTGCTTCACTGCTCAAACAAGCTGACCCGCTAGGTAGCGCCAAATATGTGGCTTTTGAAACTCTGTACGACCCTGACCAAATGCCCGGACAACGTTCTCAGTTCGTCGGTGGCGGCATCGATTATCCTTATGTCGAAGGCCTACGTCTTGATGAAGCCATGAATCCATTAACGCTATTGAGCGTTGGCCTGTATGGTCAAACACTCGCGCCACAAAATGGGGCTCCCGTTCGATTGGTCGTTCCTTGGAAATATGGGTTTAAAGGCATTAAGTCTGTTGTGAAAATCCATTTATTGGAAGCGCAACCAGCAACCACCTGGAATTTGTTAGCCCGTCATGAGTATGGCTTTTACGCCAATGTTAACCCGCAGGTTGACCATCCGCGATGGAGTCAGGGATCTGAGCGATTTATTGGCGAAGGCACCATTTTCAGCTCGCGCAGGCAACCTACATTGATGTTTAACGGTTATGCTGAGGAAGTGGCAAGCATGTATCGCGATATGGACTTGAGAGCTAACTATTGATGAGGCTAACCGTAAAACAAATTGTCTGGGTGAAAACAGCAATTCACCTGATTTCTTTGGTTTTCCTTGCCGATCTCATCTGGACAGTTTTAAACGGAAACTTTGGCGCAGATCCCGTTGAAGGCATAACACACTACACCGGTGTCGCGGCTCTTAACACGCTTATCGTGACATTGATGATAAGCCCATTGGCGAGGTTCACTAAACAAGGACTATTGGTGAGATGTCGACGGATGGTCGGGCTTTACGCATTCTTTTGGGCAACGCTACATATGTTCACGTATTTTTCGCTGGATCTTGGCTTCAACGTCGCCTTACTTGGCAGTGAAATCATTAAGCGCCCTTACCTCACTGTTGGCGCTTTATGCTGGCTGATACTTTTTGTATTAGCCATAACGTCAACGTCGCGGATTCAAAGGTCAATGGGCGCAAAATGGCAAAAATTGCATAACAGCGTTTATATTGCGCTGATTCTTGCACCCATTCACTTTTATTGGTCTTCAAAATCAGAACTTGTTGAACCTGCGATTTACCTAACACTGGCCCTGTCATTGTTACTGATTCGTTGGAAAACCTTGAAAAGAATAGTTTTTCGCCCCGCAATTAGACGAAGTTAGTATCACTTTTCCACCTCTAACCACAAATAGCTAAACTTGATATAGCAAATTCAATTTTTTTGCCATACTTTAAGTAACCTTATGTAGTAACGCTTGTTTTTGGAGTGGACTTTTTTGTTGGACGAACTCATCGCACAAAGTTTGAGAAACTTTCAATCAGACTGTTTGAGTTTCTGCGAACATCACTATCCTACAATTCACAATCGCGGCATGAAAGACAGCCATATGGGCAAGGCTCTGTCACGGCGCATTGTTCATTCTTTTGACAACCTTAATATCGACACCCAATTTAGTCAGTTAGAAGAAACCTCCAGCTATAAACAACCCATCTATTGCATCGAAACAGACAGCCACCAAGTATTTGTTCTTGCTCACCGTATGATCAGCGCAAGCTCTGCTTGTCGAAATGGGCTCGTCAGGGATATCAAACAGGTGCTTGGAGAAGTCTCTATTGATAAAACAAAAGACGCTCGATTAATCATCGTCGCAGACCACTGGATTGATCGTTCAAGTGCCAGTAAATCAATTCCTAGCTGGTGGCTTGGTCACCAACCCATTCATATCGACGAATACATTTCACAAGGTATAAAACTGGTTTTAGCGGAGCAAAACCTCGCCAGAGACATCGAAAAGGAATGTTCTCTGGAAAAAGGGCGTCACCGACTGTTTAACCCTTTTCACCGACAGCGTGACGGCTTACCGCTATACAAATACCTGCTACTCACCGCCACCTATCAGATTTAATATCCATTCCTCGTTAAAAATCACGCCACGCATATTTCAGTTCGGTCTATTACAAGTTACGTACACCCCACGTATCCTTGATTACCGTATGACCAATAGGCTTGATGAAAGCAGAAAGTTAACGTAGCGTGGTGTCTAATAGGTTATTCATCACCCACACTTTATTTCTGCTTTGAGGCAAGGATGCTCGAAAAAGTCATCAGTATTTTATTTCCTATTTTTGCCGTGGTGATCGCGGGATTTTTTGTGGGAAAACAATTTAAGCCCGATATGGGGGACATCAATCGAATCAATATCGATCTAATGATCCCCTGCTTGGTATTCTCAACCCTCGCCACGATGCCGTTAGGAAAGGAACAATCCTCACTCTTATTTGCCGCATCCCTTGCTGTGCTTCTCCCTAGATTGTTAATGATCCCCGCATGCAGACTGCTTAAGCTCTCTTATAAAACTTGGACACCACCACAAATGTTTCGCAATAGCGGAAACTTAGCGATCCCTTTGTTCGGATATGCCTTTGGCACAGCCGCAGAAGGACCTGCCGTTTTGTTGTTTGTGGTGTCATTATTACTGCATATCACCGTCGGGTTGGCGTTGCTCAGTAACGATGAATATCAGTTCAAAAATGTCCTCAAAATGCCGCTCCTTTGGGCGTCCCTCGCGGCCATTTCATTCAACCTATTCAATCTTACATTGTGGAAGCCACTCTATGAAGCCATGACACTGGTTGGTCAGGCGGCAGTGCCTATCATGCTGATTTCACTGGGTGTGCAATTGACCGCTATTCGTTGGTCAGGCATTGGAATTGGGCTACTTTCTACCGGGCTCAGCCTCGTCACCGGAGGCATTACTTTTGCGGCTATTTATCACTGGATCCCACTGCCAGCTGAGCACATGAAAATGCTGCTGCTATTCACCATGCTTCCACCAGCCGTGATGAATTTCTTGCTGGCGGAACGTTTTAGAATCGGTGCTGATAAAGTGGCTTCGATGGTGCTATTCGGTAATTTACTCACCATCATCACCTTACCTTTACTGTTGGCAGCAACATTTTACATTGAGTAACGCGAACTAAATACGTGGCTTTTTCCATACAGATTTAAAATCAAACCACCCAACGCGATTCGACGATACATCTTCAAGATCCGCGCTATCAACAACACCCAGCCAGATATGGAACAGTGGGACTAATTGTGACGTTTCAACAAGAGAGCGACCAACAGATTCAGCATCAAATGGTCTGTCAGACGCTTCGCGCCATGCGGCCATTTTCTCGCACAACCCGTGAAATTCCTCAGTCGGCATCGCAGTAGACAGGTGCTCAAAGTTTGTCAGCCACGGAAGAATCGCATCTGTACGCTTATTGCCAAAACTGACTCCGCAGAGCCAGATATCAATTTTTTTGGCTTTCTTCGGCATCATCATTTCTTCATATGGCACGGTATCAATTTCAAGCGTTACACCGTCTTCCGCCAACATTTGTTTGAGAGCCAAAGCAAGTAAAGGAAACAGCGGATTTTCCGACTGATGAACGAGTCGCAGCGTTTTCTGAGCAGGCGCCATAATTTTGGATGACGAGACATTCGTGTGGATCCAGCCAGGCACCAAACCATACGCATTGATTAAGCGATACTCCCCTATCTCTAGTTTCGCCAGATAAGGTAGCAGGCAAAGCGACGACACTCGCTGACTGATGTATTTCGCCCACCGGCCATCTTTTGCAATACCCGTTTGTCGATTCAATAACAGGTAATTACAACCTTCATCCAACTCTAACCTATCACCCGCATCACTTTGTAATGTCCCTTGGCGAGAGTCTAACGCTGTAGGATCCAACGAGGCTGTTGGCTGCAAGTAACACATGGCCGCACTGTCTAATACCCAGATCTCGATTTCATCGGTCAGCGCACGAAACCCAAAATATTGATCGTGCGCTTTAAGCACCAACTGCCGTTCATTGTTAATGGCAACGCGATACGGGCCCGTTCCAATCGGCAGCCTGTCGCTGTCTTTTGATTGAGCCATTTTCTTTGCCTGAATCGCTGCCATAGGAATCGCTAGCGTTTCAGGCAGGTAGTGATCGGCTAGGGAAAGAAACACATCAATGACGTTCTCTTCAGGAGCTTCGATACGATCAATATGAGAAAAGTAAGGGGTGTCAGTGAGGGCTTTGATAGACCAGATTACATCTTCAGTATGCAACAGGCTACCGTCATGGAATTTAACGGCCGGACGCAGGTAAAAGCGCCATTGCTGAGGCGAAATAGCTTCCCAATGATGTGCAAGATCAGCTTCAACCTGTTCGGTCTTTTCATTGATGCGCGTAAGACCGTTGAAAATTTGCGTCACAAGATGTTGTTCAGAACGTCTTAAGGGTTTTGTCGGGTTAAGATTTGGAAAACTGCGGTAATAAGGAAGACGGATGATCTGCTTCCCTTCTTGGGTAGATACCCCCAGTTGCTCCTGAATCAACCTTGCGAGTTTTTCCGCGTCATTGTCCAGATCTTCCAATGCCGCATCGAGTTTTCCCTCTTGCACCCACTTTCGAACCCGACGCATCTGAAGGTCTGATTCAGTGCGGAAGAAATTCAAACGACTCTGCTTTCCTCGGCCAACGGCAGGATCCCAACTCAACCAACCTTGCTCAGCCATCTTGTTGAGTACCATACGTGCGTTTCGCCGTGTACAACACAGAATGTCAGCCATGGTTTCCAAATTGGTATCACTGTCTCTGCCACCGAAGTACGCGTAGATTTTTGAAAATTGGGCTTGAAGGCGTTGGCCTGACATAAAAGAGGAACCCCTGAATCGCATGTTTTACTGAAAGATTTCCTATTTTATACTTAAACAACCCTATCGCTATCAATATCTAACTGGTTAAGAGTTAGCCATTCGTTTCAAACATTTCCTCATTTTGTGCTCTGGAGATTGTTATTTCACTTAACGGCGGTATTATCGGGGTTCACATGCTGATGTTGCATAGGCTCAGGAGCCACAATGATCGAATCTTCTGTTCTTTCTCACTTCCATAAAAAGCAACAATGGATGGCTAGTCATATTGGCGATGCCCAGTTTCCTACCCCTGAGAGCAAATTAGGCTTGGGCGTCTATCAAGCCGCAGAAACCTGCCCGTCAGTAGAAGAGGTTAAAAACACCGACTCACCCGAAGGCTTCTCTTTTTATGCCGTCGATTGCCACCCATTAGTGGTGCGATATGCTCACACGCTGTCGCAAAAATGGCCGGACAATGAGAAAGAAGTGATGATGGAATATCTGTCCCAATTATCTCTGACAGACATTCCTACTCCCGATGGTATCAATGTCGCTCTTTATGTCGCAATGGAACGCGGTAAGCCTGTCGCTTCGGGTATGCTTTTTGAAACGCAAGAAGCAGAAGGCACTGTTGAAGGTATCTATGATGTTTACGGTATCACTGATGCAGCCCAAATCGCTATGATGGCGCACATGAAATCAGTTGCTAAGAATGGCGTCATCCTGGTCGAATAACGTATTGATCTTACAAAATAAAAAAGCAGAGCTATGCTCTGCTTTTTTTGTCTTCTTCCCAGTAACGACGATACGAACTGTATCCGTTATCCCGTAAATTAAGACATGATGGTAATGAACTGAAAAAAGGTGTTAAAAAGGAATTCAGTTTTTACCTAGTATTATTTACAACGGCATTTGCGCTCTTTCTTGACGATGAAGAATGCAGCGACAAGAAAAGCAACGACCAGAACGGTTTCCACGTTATATCCCCTACAAGTATTTCAATTTACGTTTTAGTCCGTTCACTCATGTCTGAATCGAAGGCTAAAGCGGTGTTTTTTTATACGCTGGCGAGTATAACGAAGATCAATTTTCATTTCTTGGTCATTCTTGTCTTTTTGCCAATTTAATACTTATGAATGCATAAATTCGTGAAATACCTCTATTTTGTATTAAGACACGCTAATACGTGAGTATTAACTATTGATACAACAATAAGTTATCGATGAAAATCACGCGCCTTCTTTACTGACGATATCCATAAACATCGACAACTTGCTTGTCTTATTGGATAAGTGCACCGTTGTCAGCCCACTTTCCAATCGCTTCACGCTCTTCAACGGTCATTTGTGTCAAATTACCTAAGGGCATGATATTCGTCGTCACTGTCTGCGCTACGATCCTTGCAACCTCATTTTGCATTTGCTCTGGTGTATCAAGCATCACCCCAGCAGGCGCTGTAGCAAAAGCGGCATGAGTAGGCTGTTGCGAGTGACATACCGTGCATCGCTCCGTAATAATGGTTTTTACCGTCTCAAACGCAACCATATCAGATGATTGCAGCGAACCAAGTTCCACGGTCTCTGCTCCCGAGGCTGAACCAACAAGATCCGTCTTTTTCTCTTTAAACACATTCGGGTTAGAAACAAAAGCAAGGCAAATCAATCCAAGCGCTGCCGTTGGAATTGTCCATGCATACTTTTGGCTTCCATGGCGCGTGTTGAAGTAATGGCGAACCAATACACTGATCACTGACAATCCAGCCAAAATTGCCCAGTTATATTCGTTTCCATAGGTACTTGGGAAATGGTTGCTGATCATAATAAACAGCACTGGCAGCGTCAGATAATTGTTGTGACGAGAACGAAGTAACCCTTTTGCGGGTAATTCAGGATCAGGCTCTCTGTTTTCCTCTATCGCTTTCACCAAGCCACGCTGAGCCGGCATAATGATACGGAAAACATTCCCCACCATAATGGTGCCGATGATCGCACCGACGTGAATGTACGCGCCACGTCCACTGAACACCAAACTTAATGCCCATGCAGCGGCAACCAGTGACGCAAACAACACAACGCCTAATAGTAGTGGCTTCTTACCCAATGGCGAATCACACAGGAAATCGTAGACGAACCAACCAGCGACTAAAGAACCAATACCTATTGCAACCGCCGTCATTGGCGAGATACCAGAGCCCGGTTTAACGAGATAAATATCTGCGTTGGAATAAAAAACAATCGTCAGCAGCGCAACACCAGTGATCCACGTAAAATAGGCTTCCCATTTAAACCAATGCAAGGTTTCAGGCATCTTAGGCGGGGCCAGTTTGTACTTTTCCAGATGGTAGATACCACCACCGTGAATAGCCCACAAATCACCCGATAATCCTTCCTTTGGGTTGTCCCTATTTAGGTTATTTTCAAGCCAAACGAAATAGAAAGAAGCGCCAATCCACGCGACGCCGGTGATCATGTGTATCCAGCGTACCGCAAGGTTCAACCATTCCGTGATGTACGGATCCATAACAACCTCCTGTATGGACGCCGTTGCTTATCTTGCTATTAACAATAAAGCTTACGTCGTCCCTTCCTGTTTTTCTCAGATATTGGTGTTCACCTTAAACAAAGCAGCAAGCGACTCTCTTTGAGACAGAGAAATCACAATTTAGGCGCCAATATCACACGCATCTGTTTTGAAAAGAAAAACTCATCACAGTTTTTACCCTCGCCTTCCCTATCTATAACCAGAAACTGATCGTTCGACGACAAAGCGAGCACAGGGTGATGCCAAACACCGCGGTGGTAATTCACCCCTTGTGAGCCTTTAGCATAAAAGGCACGAATGGCATGAAGGGCTGGCGTATCGGTTGGTGGCGCGACCACAACTAAGTAGTCATTCCCCAACAGCGGCATAAATGCCTGCGAGCCTTTTGGATGACGCTCCAACATGTTGATGTCGAAAGGATATGACTGGGGTGTTGTTTGAAAGATATTGATGATAACGCCACTCCCTTCATCCACTTGCGTTGTAGCAAGCTTATGGTAGCGGCGCGTAGAGCCGTCATTGATCATGAAATAGTCACGACTTTCGGCTTCAATGACATCACCAAACTGCGAAAACGCTTCCTGAGTCAGTGGCTCTGGCGTCAATGTGATCGTGGTGTCCGGCACAATATCTTTTTCCATTCCTAACATCATCCTGCGGTTACGGATTCACCGTAACGAGATTTTCATTAATCTGATTTTCGGCCAAAGAGGCGAACGCGACTGATTCCGCCATCAGGGAAAATATTCACTCTGACGTGAGAAATCGCACCCAGTGTTTGTACTTGATTAACAAACTCGTGGATGTTATCCGCCGACAATTTCTGGCTGGGTAGAAGTTCTCGCCAAAATAGACTTTGTGTTGCGATTTGTTCGTCAGTACCGCCCTCAACATAAGCGGCTTGAATCGAGACGCTATCAGGGTAATTTCCCTTGAAATACGCCGTGTCTATCGCAATACGATCCACATAAGCAGTATGACCCAGCGAAAGGATCACCCAATCATTACCCGGCACACGACGTCGCGCTGTCTCCCAGCCATCACCCATGTTTACGCCTCGCCCTGGCATAATTAGGTTACTCATGTGCCCAAAGTGCTGATCATTACATGCCAGTGCTCGGCCACCATTCTCGACAGCCACTAAATCTAACTCCTGGTCAGAGCTTACGCGCGTCCAATCAATTTCGGGCTGACCGTAAACACGCAATCTAGCGACACCGCCATCGGGATAAATATGAAATCTCAAATGGGTAAAAGGCGTATTGCAATCAACGTCCACGAAATGGTGGCTATCGCCCTTTAGGTTCATAGAGGAAAGCAACTCTTGCCATACTTGGTCTTCCTGGGGCTCGCCATCGGCGCAATAACACCCTTCCAATGATGCAGAAGGCGGGTAGTTCCCCGTAAAGTGAGAGGTGTCGATATCTACGCCTGCTATTTTCCCAGGCAAGCCTAACCTTACAACACAGTAGTCATGCCCTTCTTCACGCTTACGACGAGATTCCCAGCCATCCATCCACTTTCCGTTGTCGTCATAAACACCTTCTTTCCATTGCGCAGGTTCATCATCGACAAGACGCTGTTTATCAGCAAAGAAATCATCGGTTGCGTAAGTCACTTGCGTGCCTAAACGGCTGCTCGCGAGATTCACAAGCTTGACGAATTCAGGACGGTTTTCCATTATTGCTTCCTTTTATCACGTGTATCCGCAATACCTCATTGCCCTTTAGCATGGGTATTATTGATACAAAAGGTCGCGTCTTTTCCCCTTTCACTGTGGCTGAAAGCATCGAATATGCTGTCGGCGAGCTTCAATTTGCGAGACGCTGAATTTACCGTTTCACGTGATGGGTTATCACACTCACGGCACCCAGAGAGCTACAAATCACGTAGCCTAAACAATGCGATTTTGTTGATTTCGCCAATCGCAGTGTCAAATTCGGTAGTTAAGTCATTTTCTAGACGTGTTTCGAACGCTGACAGAATCAAATGCCTGTTGGCACCTTTCACCGCCATAATGAACGGGAACTGGAATTTCGCTTTGTAGCGATGGTTATATTCAGTAAAGCGTGCAAATTCTTCTGGTGTGCACTCGTCAATTCCCGCACTTGCTTGCTCAGTCGTCGACTCCGCAGTTAACTCACCCAATTGAGCGGCTCTGCCAGCCAGGTCGGGGTGCGCCAACACCACCTGCATTTTTTTTGCGTCGTCAGCTTCATTCAGTACGTTAGACATACGTAAATGTAGGGTGTCTTGATCGTCAAATGCCGCATCTAACCCATTTCCAAAAGCAGTTTCAGCCACCCAAGGACTGTGTTCATACACACCGCCAAAAGTTTCAATAAACTGATCTTTCGTCTGTTCGCTAGGCCGACACGTTGAAAATAACGCCATTATGTACCTACTCCGTGGTCATACTTGAGTGCGGATGATGCGTGTGCCAGTGATTAGCTATATCAACACGGCGAGTGATCCAGACTCTGTCATGTTGTTGGACATATTCGATAAATCGCTTCAGCGCCACTAAACGCCCAGGCCGACCAATCAAACGGCAATGCAAGCCAACGGACAACATTTTGGGCGCATCCTGCCCCTCTTCGTAAAGCACATCAAAACTGTCTTTCAAGTATTGGAAGAATTGCTCACCGGCATTGAAACCTTGAACCGTAGAGAAGCGCATGTCGTTGGTATCCAGTGAATACGGAATGACCAACTGAGGCTTCCCTTTCTTCGTGCCTTCTTCATGCCAATAGGGAAGGTCATCATCATACGCATCTGAGTCATAGAGAAAGCCGCCCTCTTCTGCCACCAGCCGGCGTGTGTTTGGGCTCGTTCTTCCTGTGTACCAGCCTAACGGGCGTTCACCGGTAATCGCTTTTAGTGCAGCGACAGCTTTTTCCATATCTTCACGTTCGTCTTCTTCTCGAACATATTGGTAATCGATCCAGCGATACCCGTGGCTACAAATCTCATGGCCTTCCTCCGCCATCGCCTGAATTATTTCAGGGTAACGCTCTGCCGCCATGCCAACCGCAAAAACTGTCAGTGGTATCTCATGCTGGCGAAAAAGCCTAAGGATCCGCCAAACACCCGCGCGTGAACCATATTCATAGATGGATTCCATGCTGATGTGGCGAACGCCAGAAAGCGGTTGCGCTGATGGTATTTCCGAAAGAAACGCTTCTGACTCTCTGTCACCATGCAACACACAGCGTTCACCACCTTCTTCGTAATTCAGTACGAACGAAACCGCAATCCGCGCCTCACCCGGCCACCTTGGGTGAGGCGGATGAGCACCATAGCCTTTTAAATCCCGAGGATAGTCACTACTCATCGCGCATTCCTTTCCTTAAACCTTGCGTAAAATTTGTCTGTATTTGCCGCTATTACTTATCTGTTTATTGCGGCTGAAAGATCAAAGGCCCAGCTTCGACTCCCGTGCGTTCAATTTTAGTATTACACTTTGTATACAATTTACAAGAACAAGTTAACAAAATGTCGTCGCCTTCAAGTTTCTTGAAATCCATTAAACCTATAATGGGTACAGAGAATACGCGCCAAACCCTTTATATACGTGGTTTATTGCTTGATTCTCACAATTAGAACTGCATATTTTTTGACCTTTACAACAATTAACTATTGTGTACATTTTAGATTGTAGATGTGCACATTGTGCGGATTCATTCGAATCAGTAGAACTGAGAAGCGGGCAGACAAAATCGGCTGTATTAGTATCCAAGGTAACGCGCATTAAAATGCCTACCTTGATACCTCGACAAAAGGACAAAACACAGATGGGAAGACTCACGACGCATGTGTTAGATACCGCGCAAGGAAAGCCGGGAGCGGATATCGACGTATCCTTGTACCGCGTCGAAGGTGACACCTTGCAACATGTGGTCACCACAACAACCAATTCGGATGGACGCACAGATGAACCACTTCTGGACGGCAGTCATTTTCTGCCCGGCAAATATCAACTTCAATTCAACACCGCCGACTACTTCAGGAACAGAGGGATTTCCCTCAGTGACATCCCATTTTTAGACGATGTGATCATTCGGTTTGGTGTTGATGATGTCGATGCGCACTACCACGTCCCGTTACTGGTTTCGCCCTACAGCTTTTCAACCTATAGAGGAAGTTAGTCTTTTTATCGGCAAACATTGCCGAATACAAACTCACTGGCTTAATGCCAAAGGAATGATGCGAAAAGGAAAACTCGCAGTAAGTCTAGGGGAGCGTTGACGTTTCGATATTGCCTCGCCATTTCACAAACACGTTAGTGTTTCGAAATAGTGTTAGCCGCGATTTGTCTGAATCTTATGTAAGGCAGCGCGCGTAACGTGCAGTACATGCCCCATAACAACAGGAATGAAATGATGGAAAAGCAAAGCTCTGTTGAACAACCCATAGGTAAGAGTGGCTTTCTGGAGCGTTACTTCAAGTTAAGCCAGCACGGTACCTCAGTAAAAAATGAACTCATTGGCGGGATCACCACTTTTGCCACCATGGCATACATCATTTTCGTGAACCCCAATATCATGTCAGCCTCAGGGATGGATCCGGGCGCACTCTTTGTCGCAACCTGCATCGGTGCTGCTATCGGTACCCTCATGATGGGACTGTTCGCAAACTGGCCTGTCGGCCTCGCACCAGGTATGGGATTGAACGCTTTTTTCGCGTTCACCGTTGTAGGGGAAATGGGATATAGCTGGCAAGTCGCGCTTGGTGCGGTATTTATCTCTGGCGTGATTTTTGTTGGGCTCAGTGTTTCGCGCGTAAGAGAATGGATTATCAACAGTATTCCCGCCTCACTTCGTTACGGCATGACCGCTGGTGTCGGCTTGTTTTTGGGAATCATTGGCCTGAAAAGTGCGGGAATCGTCGTTGGCAGCCAAGCGACACTGGTAACCCTTGGCTACTTCACGCAACCACAAGCGATTCTCGCTGCTGTTTGTTTCTTTATCATCTCAGTACTTGCGGTTAAACAAGTTTTCGGCGCGGTGCTAATTGGAATTTTCAGCGTGACCTTAATTGGCTTAGGGCTGGATCTTGTCGAATACGGCGGAATTTTTTCCGCGCCGCCAAGCATAGCCCCAACCTTTATGGCTATGGACATCGCGGGGGCGTTGAATGTAGGCATGATCAGCATCATTCTCGCCTTCTTGTTTGTGAACATTTTTGACACCGCTGGCACCTTGATGGGCGTCGCTGAACGTGCCAATTTAATCAACAAAGAAACAGGCAAAATAGACGGCCTTCCACGTGCCTTGAAAGCGGCTTTGTTGCTTAATTCGGTTGGAAGACATGGCAGCCTAAAGTTGTTCGGTTCTTAAGCAATATACTGAGTTTCAGGC
>NZ_FUXU01000013.1 GCF_900167155.1 Enterovibrio nigricans DSM 22720
GAGCAAACGTTGATCTTCTTTAACTCGAGAGCTGAGAGAATGTCGACACCAGGCATAGAAGCCACTACGCTCAATGCCAAGGGCACCACACACAACCAACAGCGGATACTTCTGAAGTCGCTCTCTTATGAACGTGTACTTTTCTTTGACTCCCCTGCAAAGTACACCGCGGCTTCCTTTAAAACGTCCCTTTCCATCGTAACCCGCTTTAAATCAGCCCTCAGCTGGCGTATCTCTGCACTTTGATCGTCTTCTTGTTTACGCTGCTTCTCGGGCTTATCGTACTTTTTAACCCAATCACACAAAGATTTGTAACTGACACCCAACCGCTCAGCTACAGAGCTGAGTGTATGACCTTGTTTTGTGACTTGCTGGACGGCTTGAATTTTGAATTCTTCTGGATAGCGTTTTCCGCTCATAGCAACACCACGTGAAAGGATTAAAACTCCGCCCAAGAGCATTGCTAGCCCCCATTTTTGGTGACCGATTGGAAAATCATTGGTTCGGGGCGGTCGTGGATGCATGTTCAATCATTGGTGTTGCAGCGGGTACGATTGGGCCTATTGGATTCTTGGCAAGCCAACTTGGTTATAGTATTGAGTCTCTTACAGGGCTTGAAAACACTTTGTCGTTACAAGTTGTCTTGTTACTCGCGATTGTGTTTGTGTACTCAATGTCAGCGTTCTCCGGAATGGATAAAGGACTTCAGTGGCTTTCAAAAGTGAATGTCCTTGGTGCAATAGCATTGTTGGTTTGCGTATTAGCATTGGGGCCAACGCAATTTATTTTCGGCGCTTTCACTCATGCTTTCGGTGACTACCTTGCCAATTTTGGAGCATTAAGCGTAGGGGACTTTAATACGGGCTGGATGCAAGGGTGGACGTGGTTCTTCTGGGGCTGGTTTATTGGATTTGCGCCAATGATGGCGATTTTTATTGCGAAGATATCCGAAGGGCGAACCATCAGAGAACTGATTTTAGCCATCAGCATTTGTGCACCTATTGCGACGAATTTCTGGTTCAGTGCATTAGGTGGCACAGGAATTTACTTTGAGCTGACGCAACCGGGGTCTATTTCAGGTCCCTTAGCCGGCGCGGGATTGCCCGCAGTACTCATAGCCATGTTGCAGCAGTTGCCGCTTCAAGTGATTTTAGTCCCCGCTTTTCTTTTGCTGACCACCACATTCGTTGCGACAACGGGAGACTCCATGGCGTTTTCGATTGCCGTTGTTACATCGCAACAATCTACGCCGTCTAAATGGCACCGTTTATTCTGGGCGATCATGCTTGGTGTGGTTGCCGCCATTTTACTTATCGCGGGTGAGGGAAGTCTCGACGCACTTCAGTCCTTTATCGTTATTACAGCAGTGCCGGTATCTCTGCTCATTGCGACAACACTGCTGTGTGCGCCAATGACGGTGATACGTATGATGGATGAGCGTAAGTGGCGTGAAAAATGCGTACCTGTTGCGTGTGATTGAGGCTTGAGTTGTCACCGCAAACATGCGGTGACACTTTTACCACGGCGGCATTACCACAGCGACGACATATTATTTAAATAGTGCGTGTAGTTTTCTAAATCTTCCGGTGTGTCGATATCGATATAACATTGGTTAATATCAACGATGTGGACAACGTGCTTTCCGTCGTTCAAAAGATGTTTTGCGCCATTGTCGCCGTGGAGCCGTTTCAACTCTTCGAACATACTTTTCCCTGCGATGGCGGGTACGCCGACCGCATCACGATACTGGCAACAAACGGCATCACATGCATGTTCGTCAAAGACTTTCAATAGTAATTCTATGTTGTCGCCACTAACGGCTGGCTGATCGGCCAACATAAACAAGATGGCATCGTAGTCGCTTTCCAGTTGAGAGGTGACAAGGGCAATAACATCGCCAATACCTTTGTCCCAGCAGGGTGCGAATATGACATTGGTTTGCCAATTGCTCTTAACAACATGTTGCTGAATGGCGTCATGCCAAAATCCGGTATAAATGTACGTATCGACATTGATCTTACTTATTGCCTGAAGAGGGAATGCAATAAGTGCTTGGTCATTGATAGGAGCAAGTGATTTACAACTACCAAAACGGCGGGCTGCTCCAGCCACCAAAATTACTGTAGCGAGTTTTGTCATTCAGTCATTTTCCACTCAAAGATTTTGTATCGGCTCCATTGAGCACCGCTACACACTCTGAAAGAATAGAAATTGCGATACCTTCTGGCAATGCTGCGCCTAGATTTAAGCCTGCGGGCCCGTAAACTTTACAAGGCAGATCAGTGTCAATTATACGTGAGCGGGTGAATACCTCTGCCTTTCGATTCTCTGGCCCTAATAGTGCGATGTAATTCAAAGAGGTGGCTAACGTACTTTCTAACACCGACGCATCGAGCGAAAGATTGTGAGACATAATGATCAATGCATCGACATGCTGTTCGTTGCAAAACTGGCTGAGTGTCGCGGCATCGCCTCTAAGAAAGGTGTCTACGCCAGTAAAGTGTTCCAATCTTGCGTTTGCGGGCCTCGGATCCCACAGGGAGATTTTCCATCCTAGCGCCTTGGCTATGGTGGCAACGGGTTGTGCGTCCAGTCCACCTCCTGCAATCAACAGATGTATGGGAGGCTGAATAAAGGTACGTAGCCAGTCTTGCTGTTCCTTTTGAATTATTCTGCCCTTCTTTTGCCTGTCGCTTAGGATGTGATGCGCATCAGAGATGGGAGTAAATGCCCCGTGAGATTGTGCATGAATTTGCTGAACATAGTGTCCAGAGATGCCTTGTTTCAGACTTATATAGAGTTCATCCAATGCTAAATAGCGGTTTTCCATCGCAACAGGGTGAAGGCAGATGTGAACGGTTCCGCCACAACCGATACCTAATTGGTAAGTAATATCATCTTCATCAGCACTGTCGTAGGTTAGCGATATGGGGGTATTTTGAGTCATGACTTTTTTCGCTTGACGCTGAATGTCTGATTCAAGGCAACCACCGCTCAGCATCCCAAGTTGCTGTCCGTCGCCAGAGAAAAGCATCATAGCACCGGCTTTTCGATAGCAGGGCCCTTCGGTTGAAAAGACAGTGCCCAGCACCCACTCGGTCGTGTCTTTTTGAGGAAACCAATGCGAAAGCAAATGGTAGAGATGTTGATGCATTGGCATCCCTTAATGTGTCACGATAAAGATAACGGTAAGTTGTATAAGCGCTGACCTGTTGCAGCAAAAACGGCATTTGCGACGGCAGCCGCAATGGGGGGCGTACCCGGTTCACCGACGCCAGTAGGCGCAACGTCTGAAGGAACAATATGCACCTCAATTTTCGGCATTTGTTGCTCTCTCAACACTAAGTAGTCATGAAAGTTTGATTGCACTGTTCCCCCTTCATTGAGTGTGATTTGACTCAGAAGGGCAGGTGAAAGCCCAAAGCCAATTCCACCCTGCATTTGCGCTTCTATGATGTCTGGATTGATGGCAAGTCCACAATCGACAGCGCACACTACGCGTTCCACAATAATTTGGCCGTTTTCGACTGACACCTCTGCAACTTCCGCAACGTAACTTTTGAACGATTCATGCACGGCAATGCCCCGGCCTTTACCTTCAGGAAGCGGAGTTCCCCAATTCGCTTTTTCTGCAGCCAGTTTGAGTACCGCCTTGTGGCGAGGATGCTTCTCTAGCATGGATTGCCTGAATTCAACCGGATCTCTCCCTGCTTTTGTAGCGAGCTCATCGATGAACGTTTCGGTGGAATACGCATTGTGGGTATGACCGACAGAGCGCCACCACAACACGGGAACAGGGAGTTGCGTGGTGTGGAGTTCAACGGAAAAGTTTGGGATGTGATAGGGCAAGGTTGATGCACCTTCGACCGAACTGGCGTCTACACCATTTTGTATCATAAATCCTTCAAAGGGCGTGCCAGACGCGATGGATTGTCCGACGATCCGTTGCTGCCATGCCTGTATATTCCCGCTTTCATCAAGTGACGCTCTGATTTTGTGGACATACATGGGGCGGTAATACCCTGCACGCATGTCATCTTCACGTGTCCAAATGAGCTTAATAGGTACACCGCGCATTTGTTTAGCTATGGATGCTGCTTCAACGACGTAGTCAGACTGTGGGTTGGCACGACGGCCAAAGCTCCCGCCTGCAAACAGTGTATGGATCATAACCTTGTTGGGATGCACATTGAGCACGTCGGCAACGGCAAACTGGTCTAGGGTCTGGAGTTGGCACCCATACCATAATTCAGCCTTGTCTTTGTCGGCGAGAATGACACAGTTCATTGGCTCCATCGGCGCATGCGCGAGGTAGGGGAAGTAATAGGAGGCTTCGACTACCTCACTGGATTGTTCGAGAATCTTGTCGGCATCCCCGTCATTCCGAGCTGACGCCCCTGGCGTATTTGCAAGCTCTACGTATTCTTTTTTGAGCGCGTTGGTGCTTTTGGTAAATCCAGAGCGATCCCAGACGATATCAAGCTTGTCTCTACCAACCTTTGCACTCCAAAAATCTTCCGCGACGACAGCAATGCCGCTGGGTATTTGAATAACATCGATTACGCCTGGGGATTTTTTTGTTTCACTGGCATCGAAGGACGTGACGGTTGCGCCAAACGCGGGTGGGTGGGCGACCAAGGCGGTGCGGAGTCCTTCTAATTGAACATCAATCGTGAACGTCGCCGTGCCATTACTTTTGCCATGATCCTTACGTTTCGTCCCTGATTTGCCGACGAGTTTAAAGTTGCTAGGATCTTTTAAAGTCACGAGCTCATCAGTCGGGACAGTTTGTAGTGCCGCAAGTTCAGCCATTTGGCCATAGATTGCTGAACGCTGTGACGGTAAATGGGAAATGACGTTGTTTTGTGTGGTGATGGTGAGAGGTGACACTTGCCATACTTTGGCGGCTGCATTGACCAGCATGAGGCGTGCTTTTGCGCCTGCATAACGTAATTGGAGAAAAGAATTCGCGATTGCTGTACTGCCACCGGTCCCCTGAACGGTACCAAACAAGAGGTTATTGTATTCCGTGGCATTGACCGGCGCTGGCTGAGTGACAACCTTGCTCCAGTCTGCATCGAGCTCTTCCGCTGCAATGGTGGCGAGCCCTGTTGTGACACCTTGCCCCATTTCAAGGTGCTTGATAATAATGGTGACGCTATCGTCATTCCCTATTCGGATAAAAGCATTGGGTTCAAACGGTGATCCCGACGTCTCTTCGGCGTCAGCGAGCGCTTGAGGCAAATGAAGGCCCAGTGTCAGGCCCGCTCCCGCGGAGGA
The DNA here is from genome assembly GCF_900167155.1 of Enterovibrio nigricans DSM 22720. Lineage (GTDB taxonomy): Bacteria > Pseudomonadota > Gammaproteobacteria > Enterobacterales > Vibrionaceae > Enterovibrio > Enterovibrio nigricans. The sequence continues at coordinate 5,281 of NZ_FUXU01000013.1, forward strand.
GAGGAGCTTAATAAAACCGCGCCGTGATGTCTCTGTAGTAGGCGTGTCGAATTGGGTTTGATTGACATAGTGTTGGATAAAATCACGCATTCGATCCTCCTGCCTGTAGCTGTTGCGCTGCATCTTTAATGGCAGACTTAATGCGAACATAGGTTGCACACCGGCATATGTTCCCGCTCATTGCAGCGTCAATGTCGGAATCAGAAGGCGCGTTGTTGTTTGTAAGGAGGGCAGCAGCCGCCATGATTTGGCCCGATTGACAGTAACCACACTGAGGAACCTCGAATTGTTCCCATGCTGCTTGAACTGCTTTGGCTGCTTTAGACTGAACGCCTTCGATTGTTTGAATATTTTGGCCTGCGACGGCAGAGATGGGAGTGACACAGGCGCGTATAGGTTGCCCTTCCAGGTGGACAGTGCAGGCGCCGCATTGCGCGAGACCACAGCCAAACTTGGTTCCTGTCAGTTTAAGGTTATCTCTGATCACCCAAAGAAGTGGGGTGTCTGTGGGAACATCGAGATTATGGTGTTGCCCGTTTATCGTCACGGAAATGCCCATTTCAAACTCCTTTTTATGTCTATGGCGAGAAATGGAAACGACATACTTTTGATAAGACAGTTGCTTCACAGCATCTCAACTATGACTTTAGATTGCCTCTGTCGTTATAAAGATGCTCCTGAGTTCTTGCCTAATACTCCGAAAACTCAGTGATAGGTCATTGTTAAGAACACGAAGGTGCCATAATTCTCCGAATAGGACTCGGGGAGTGAAGAATGAGCATTGACCAAACTCTGGTTGATAAAGTGTTCGATTTAGCCCATTCGGATGGTGTGACAACGACGCCAGTTTCTGCCTTAAATGTTTACGTGTCATCACACGATATCCCACTGATGCCAATTGTTCTCCAGCCTGCAATTTGCTTTGTTCTTCAGGGTAAGAAGAAAGTTATTGCAGGACGTGCAAACTATGAATACAGCCCGAATACATACCTTATCAACTCAGTGATACGGCCAGTGGAAGCCAGTATGTTTGATGTACATGAAGAACGGCCTTATGTGGGACTCAGCTTGGGAATCGATCAACATGTCGTTGGGCAATTGATGATGGAGATGAACCGATGGGATCATGAATCTACGTACGTTGAACAGACCACATTGACCCAATCAACGCCGCTGACGATGCCTATCACCAAGGCATTGGATCGTTTGGTGAGCATACTGTCTAGCCCTATGGATTGTGACATTATGGCAAGTTCAATTTGTCGTGATTTGTATTATCAGGTGTTAAAGGGCCCGTGCGGTGGTCTGTTGCGAAACAGCGTGAGTCATCATGCTGGTGCGAATCGAATAGCGCCAGTAGTGCACTATATCGAGAAACATTTTGAGAGGAATATCTCCATTGAGGAAATAGCGAGTGTGGCAGGAATGAGCGTTTCTTCATTGCATGAGCATTTTAAACAAATTACTTCCGTATCACCTATGCAGTATGTGAAGTCTTTACGACTACACAAGGCAAGATCGATGTTGTCGCAAGGGTACCAAGTGTCAGAAGTCTGTTTTGGCGTAGGCTACAGTAGCCCTTCACAATTTAGCCGAGAGTTTAAACGCTACTTTGGAATTGCCCCTAGCGAGGCGAAATCCAACGCTGCAACCATGGGTTAAATTCTAGTCTGGTTTAGTTCATTAAATCTCAAACCGGACGTTCAGATAAAACTGTTCTTTATACAGGCCATTGGCGCGATACATGACACCGACGGATAGTGCATCAGTTGAATGAAAGCGCCCGCCAAGCTCGACAATACTTCTTGTATCATCAGAATCGAAAGCGACTTGACCCACAATCGCTGTCGCTTCAATTTGGGGCATCACCCATGCTCGAATACCGACGTTAACGCCATATGCCAACTCACCAAAATCATGCTTTTCGTCTTCAGGAAATTTCACCGAGTAGATGCGAGCATCACCATGGAGGTCGACAAACCCGTTGATGGGAGCTTGAAAACCCGCGCCGCCGGAAATGACCCAGTCACCTTCAAACTGACTGCTGCCATTGACGACAAAGTGGGCGCCATCCATAAAGGTGAAGCGACCAGTACCGGCTAAACCTGAAGGGTCTGCCGTGAAACCGATTTCTAGGTTGGTGTAATTGAAATTGGTTGCCATTGCATTCGTACAACTTACGCCAACCACGACCATCAGCACTTTGATTAAAATAGTTATTGGTTTCACCCGTTGCTGCCTTGTTTACAATCAGTTACATGATTGCGAGTGTAAGAGTTGCTGCGTGAAAAATTTAGCTAAGATTCGAATAACTTTGATGGTTGTGGCAAAGTTAATTGATTAAAACTCGCTGCTTATCAAATTATTGCAACACGATGTGATATCGTTGCACGAAAATTTCTTCTTAGGCGCAGATACCGTGCGATGTATGGTTTGTTGCGAGGGTCTGTGCCGCAGTCTAGGCTTTTCTATGCTTCCTACACATAAAGCTCTGATGGTGCAGGGTACATCCTCTGATGCAGGAAAGAGTGTTCTTGTTGCCGGTCTGGGTCGCGTCCTTGCGCGTAATGGTATCTCGGTTGCCCCCTTTAAATCTCAGAATATGGCGTTAAATAGCGCGGTGACTGAAGATGGTGGTGAAATTGGTCGGGCTCAAGCGTTTCAAGCGTTTGCATGCTGTGTGGCGCCGAGTGTTCATATGAATCCTATCCTGCTAAAGCCCGATACTGATTGCACCGCACAGGTTATTATCCAAGGAAAAGCATCCGTATCGATGCAGGCTATTGGCTTTTCGTCATACAAAAAAATGGCAATGGGGCCCGTGCTTGAATCCTTCAATATCCTCAAAGACAAATTTGATTGCGTGCTCATTGAAGGGGCGGGCAGCCCGGCAGAAGTCAATTTAAGAGAGCATGACATTGCGAACATGGGGTTTGCAGAAGAAGCGGATGTTCCTGTGATCATCGTGGCAGACATCGACCGAGGCGGGGTGTTGGCGCATTTACTTGGGACGTTGGAATGTTTGTCACAATCTGAAAGAGATCGTGTCATTGGATTTGTCATTAACCGCTTTCGTGGTGACATTGAGTTACTGAAGCCGGGACTGACGTGGTTGGAAGAGAAAACTGGGAAACCAGTGTTAGGTGTAGTGCCTTACCTGCAGGGGCTTAATCTCGACGCTGAAGATGCCATTGATGTGACACAAAACATTGATCACTCCCTGCCAATGTTAAACGTGGCCGTTCCGGTTTTTCCGCGAATAAGCAATCACACAGACTTTGATACATTGCGGCTCCATCCGAATGTGAATTTACATTTTGTTGGACCTGGAGACGCAATTCCAGAATGTGATCTGATTGTTTTGCCGGGCAGTAAAAATGTCATTTCCGATTTAGCAGCACTTCGTGAGTACGGATGGGATAAAACCATTGCTAAGCACTTGAGATACGGTGGAAAGGTCATCGGCATTTGTGGCGGCTATCAAATGCTTGGTAAATGTATAAACGACCCTTATCACGTTGAAGGGAGCGTCGATTCTGCTCTGGGGCTGGGTTTTCTCGATGCGGAGTCAGTGATAGAAAAAGAAAAAGTGCTGACACAAAAAGAAGGTCTTCTTTCACTTAATGCCCGGTCCGTAAATGTGGTGGGTTATGAAATCCATATGGGCATCACGAAGACGTTAGGAAAGTCAGTCATTGAAACTGATAATGGCAGCGATGGATTGATCAGTGACGATAACAGTGTGTTTGGTACGTATTGGCATGGGCTGTTCGATTGTCCCGAAGCATGTTCATTAATTTTGAACTGGGCAGGGCTAGATACGCAAGGCAGCGTGGATGTTGTTGAAGAAAGAGAACGAAGCATAAATAAACTGGCTGATGCGTTAGAAGCCTCAATTGATCTGGAACTGCTCTGGGGCGATATAGTTCGTTAAGGTGCCCTTGTCAATTTTTATGTTAAACATAAATCTTGTCAAAGTTGTAAAATTACGTTTGCACTCTATGCGGTTTGACGATAAGTTAAATATGAATGTAGGGATTACACGTTGTATTGCTATAGGCAAAGCAACGGGAAGTATAAGCAAGGTGAGATAATGAGCTTTCATAAAACAGACGATGTACGCATTAGCAATATTAAAGAACTTCTTCCGCCAGTAGCGGTTTTAGAAAAGTATCCGACAACAGAAAAAGCGTCTGAGACTGTTTTTAATGCTCGTCAGGCTATTCACAATATTCTTAATGACAAAGATGACCGTCTTCTCGTCATTATCGGTCCATGTTCTATTCATGACCCAATTGCAGCCGTGGAGTACGGTGAAAAACTGAAAGCTCTTCGTGATAAGCATGCGGATAAGCTAGAAATTGTTATGCGTGTTTACTTTGAAAAACCACGTACAACAGTTGGCTGGAAAGGGCTAATTAATGACCCTTACATGGATAACAGCTTCCAACTAAATGATGGCCTACGCATCGGGCGTAAATTGCTGCTGGATATTACCAATATGGGTTTACCAACAGCGGGCGAATTTTTGGATATGATCACGCCACAATACATGGGTGATTTAATCAGTTGGGGTGCAATTGGTGCGCGCACCACGGAATCACAGGTTCACAGAGAATTGTCTTCAGGTCTATCGTGTCCCGTTGGTTTTAAAAACGGTACCGATGGCAATATCAAGATAGCCACTGATGCAATCCGCTCTGCAGAGTCTCCTCACCATTTCTTGTCAGTGACGAAGTATGGTCACTCTGCAATCGTGGAAACTACGGGTAACGAAGACTGCCATATCATTCTTCGCGGCGGTAAAGAGCCAAATTACTCGGCAGAACATGTGTCTGCGATCATGTCTGAGTTGGAATCTGCGAAGTTGCGTTCCAAACTGATGATTGATTTCAGCCACGCAAACAGCAGCAAGCAGTATAAACGTCAGGTTGTCGTTGGTGATGACGTGGCAAATCAGATTGCAGGTGGTAACGATTCAATTTTCGGTGTGATGATTGAAAGCCACATCGTAGAAGGCCGCCAAGATCTTGTAGACGGTAAAGCACCAGTTTACGGGCAAAGCATTACCGATGCTTGTATTGGTTTGGACGATACGGAGCAAGTGCTGCAACGATTGGCCGACGCGGTTCAAGAAAGACGAGCCAGTAAATAAAGCACCACCTTTCTATTATAGAGCCGCCTATCTTGGCGGCTTTTTCTATTCAGCATATGTTCGCGTGGTCGCCTCTCGTGCCTGTCTTATTTCAGCCCGTTCATGTCTCTGATGATTTGTTCGAATATTTTGCTAGAAACATCGATCAATGCATCGGGAAAGTCGTAGTGCGGATCGTGTAAAGGCGGATGTTCTGAACCGCTTCCCAAACCAAAAAATGCCGATGGCCACACTTTAGAATATTCCGAAAAATCTTCTGACCACCGAATCGGCGCTTCAAGATTCACGAAATCAAACTTGAGGTCTTTGCAGGCTTGGCGCAGTAACATGTTAGCTTCGCTGTGATTGATGGTGGCACTAAATTGATCGAACCATTCAATTTGCAAATCTAACCCATCTCTTTCAGCGTAAAAGTGCGCCAATTTCTTCACTTGTTCGCAAAGGGCAGAAAAACTCTTGTTGCTGTCACTTCTCAATGTAGCGAGAAGCTTTCCTGTTTCTGGTGTTGTTCCAAAAGCGGGTTTACCAAGGCTTACATGAACAATAGTCGTTAGGGTAAACCCTTGAGAAATTGCGTATGGAAGCGCCTCGATATCTTGCATTAATTCTCGAATAGCGGAAGTGGGGTTAATGGCTGTTTCAGGGTAGGCTGCATGCGCTGTTTTTCCGACGAAACGAATTGCGACACCCGTGGAGGCACAGGCGAACGTATTATCTCGACACAATATTTGTCCAAGCGGGTAGCCAGGTACATTATGGTAACCAAAGGCATAATCGAACGGTGTCGTTTGCCAAGAACTGTCCTTCATCATGCCTTGCGCACCTCGACCATTTTCCTCTGATGGCTGAAAGATCAGTGTCACTGAGCCTCGTTGCAGTTTAGTGAGAGAGAGTTTGTAAGCAAGTGCCATCAAGCTGGCTGAATGCCCATCATGACCACAGGCATGCATGACACCACGAACGGTCGAGCCGTGTTCATGGCTGGGATTTTCGTGAATTGGCAGAGCATCAATATCTGCGCGAAATAGCAAGTGTGGCCCATCGTCGACACTATCAAACCTCACGACAACCCCATATCCACCAACGCCGGAAACAGGAGCAAGGCCAAAAGAGGTCAAGGTCTGGATGATCACATCACTGGTTTTTTTTTCGAAACCTGATAGTTCAGGGTATTTGTGGAGACGATGACGGAACAGGATGGGGTTGAACATGGCGCTACCGAACAGCGGAAAGTAAACGTCATACTCTACGCATACGAGACGGTGATTTTTGTGACGCAGATCTAATCTGTTTCGGTTTCAGATCAGAGTTGTAATTCGCCAGTTTTGTGCATGATCACGATACGATTGATTTGGAAAGGAAAAAAGAATTGGCAAGGTTAATGCTTGCCAATACAGTAACTTAAGGTTTACTTTCGAATGCCTTCTACGTGCAGTTCAAGGTCGACGTAGCTTGATGGCCCTACAACATTGATATCATAATCGGCGAGTTCAATACGTGTCGTGCCTTCAAAACCTGCACGGTAGCCACCCCATGGATCTGCACCTGCGCCAATGAAACTGGCCTCAATAGCGATGGGGTTCGTTTTACCATGCAGCGTCAAGTCGCCGTTGATCGTCAGTGTGCCGTCCTCATTTTGGCTCACAGATGTACTTTTAAATGTAGCGGATGAAAATTTGGGTGCGTTGATGAAGTCATCATTACGTAAATGCTTATCACGTTCTGCGTGATTAGAGTCTAGGCTTGTTGTGTCAATGTTCACCAGAACTGTCGCGTCTTCAATATTTTCTGGGTCATAAGAAAATTCTCCGTTGAAGTCATTGAAGCGGCCTTTTATGAAACTGTATCCCAGATGTGGCACTTTAAAATTGATTGACGCGTGTGCGCCCTCGGTATCAATTACATAATCTTCAGCGATCGCTGTGGTTGCGAGTGTTGCAGCACCAAAACCAAGAGCAAGAATGACTTTCTTCATAATGTTTTTCCTCCAATCATTTTCCGTAATGTGTTGTCTTTATCAATGAAGTGGTGTTTAAGGGCCGCAAGTGCATGTATCGATGATAGACCTATCAACCCATATGCAGCGTAGTAGTGTATGGCGCCCGCAATATCTGATTGGTCAGGGAAGAGTTCACCCAGTGCTGGTACAGCGAACCAATCAAAGACATCGATGGGTCTCCCATCGGACGTGGAAATGAGATAGCCGGAAACAAAAATCACGAACAGCAGTAAGTAGATCGTATGGTGTGCAGCGTGAGCAGCTGTCTTCTCAAATGTCGACCCTGTGATGCTCGGAGTTCCTTTTACGGCACGCCACAGTAATCGAACGATTGTTAATGCGAGAAGCAGAATACCAATAGACTTGTGCCAGTGTGGCGCAGTTTTGTACCAAGAACTGTAGTAAGTCAGATCGACCATCCAAAGTCCCACTGCAAACATTCCGATCACCGCGATGGCGGTGATCCAATGTAGTAGCCTTAGCGTGAGATTGTATTGCGCCGGGTTTTCCATGTGCGAAACGTGTCCTTGCCATTCATTGATAATGAGAAGTATATGTATATGGATTTTCTTTATAACCAGCGCAGCTAGAACGACTTGTTCGAAAAAATAGAATGAACTTTAGAGGCGGATTAATACACAAAGATGCTAATGAACAAACGATGAAACAGAAACGACACCTAAACAAAGGTGTCGTCGATAGAATCGAGCAAAGCGTAATAAATACAAATTGGACTTAATCTTCTTTTTGCCAGCTTAAGCTCAGTGATACAGAATCTGCGAAACGCAGTGCATGAGGCTTATCGATAGTGACGCGCGAGAAGGTTACCCAAGGGTGTTCAATCGTAATTTCCAGTACGCTTGAAACGAGTTTTTCAAGTAAGAGAAAACGCCCATTTTCAACGTGGTCAATGATGGTCTTTGTAATGGTTTTATAGTTAAGCGCATCTTCTACGTTGTCATTACTACACGCTTTATCACCAGGGTAGTGAATTTCCAGATTGAGGATCACGTCTTGCTTTTTTTCTTGCTCTTCAGGGTTGAAGCCAATGTAAGTGCGCAGACGAAGGTTCGTAATGGTAATAATGGCATTCTGCATAATGATCGTCCCTGTTATTTTAGTGCTCGACCGCCGTCAAGGTTGACGCTCTGGCCTGTCATATAGTTACTTTTCATGATGAAATCTACGGCATTCACAACTTCTTCCTCTCCTGGCGCTACTCCCATCAATGACTTGGAAAGTGCTTTTTCTTTGTAGGCATCATCATCTGTTTCATTGAACATGATCAGTGCCGGAGCAATGCTATTTACTTTGACATTGGGTGCGAGTTTTTGTGCGAAAGAAAGTGTCATGTTTTCTAGTGCCGCTTTACTTGCGGAATAGGCGATATGTTTTGCACTGCCTTTTCTCACAACATAATCAGTAAAATGAATAATATCGGCTGAAACATGTGAGGATAAGAAAGGGGCAAGTGCGAGGTTAATCAGATAAGGCGCTTTCACGTGAACTTGCATCATCTGATCCAGCAGTGCCGCATAGTCATCGGTGTCTTTTTCACAGTTCCAGTCAGACGCGTTGTGGATAATGGCACGAATTGAGTTGTGTTTCTCGGCGACAGCCCTTGAAAATTGGTGGATACCTTTGTCCGAACCGAAATCCGCAGGAATACACTCAACCCCCATCGCTTTTAACTCCGCCACGCCCTGACGCTCTGTACGGTACGAAACGACGACTGAAAAGCCTTGTGCGTTGAAGTGTTTAGCCAGTGCAAAACCAATTCTTTGCCCCGCGCCTGTGATGACGATTGTTTCTTGCTCCATATCTTCCTGTTTTAGCGTTTTTTTGCTTCACTCAGTACGAGATTTATCAGAGAAAAATCACCTTGATGAAGATTGAAATCAGTGGTTTACAGAATAGTAGCAGAAGCGCTGTATGGTCGATGTACAAGAAGTTGGTAATGGCGGCTAGCTCACAAGGTACGGCCTGCCTAGACAAGCATTGCGTTTTTCTTGAGAGCTTAACGTGTTTTCACGTTAATGGGCGTCGTAGAAATACAAATAAAGGATGCGGCCAGCAAACAGGAAGTTACTCTGTTTGCTGGCGATGATTATAGTTGCTTTCTTTTCATAGACGCTGCGATGTAATCGGCTTGGCGAATTGCCAATGCCACAATGGTGAGCGTCGGGTTCTCTGCTGCACCCGTCGTAAACTGACTGCCGTCTGAAATAAACAGATTAGGAATGTCGTGGCTTTGCCCCCATTTGTTAACCACACCGTCCTCGGCATTCTCACTCATGCGATTTGTCCCAAGATTATGCGTGGAGGGGTAAGGGACAACTCGGTGAGTTTTCACTGCGCCAACGGCCTCATAGACTTCGGTACCTCTGTCATAAGCAAAATTTCGCATGGCGACGTCATTAGGGTGGTCATCAAAGTGCACGTTGGGGATTGGAAGGCCATATTGATCCTTTTCATCAGAGTTTAGCGTGACACGATTTGTTGATTGCGGCATGTCTTCTCCCACAATCCACATGCCCGCCATGTTTTCGTATCCCTCCATGGATTTTGCGAAATCCTCTCCCCATGCGCCTGGTTTGAGAAATGCCGCCATAAACGGCAAGCCTAGAGAGAGTGTTTCCATTTCAAACCCACCCACAAATCCACGCGATGGATTGTGATTTGATTCGTCAGTGATGATCCCTGCCATTGTTGTCCCTCGGTACATATGGACAGGTTTCTCGAATTCTGCGTAAACCGAACCCGTAACATGGCGCATGTAATTTCGTCCCACCTGACCAGACGTGTTTGCCAAGCCATTTGGGTATTTGTTGCTGGTGGAATTGAGCAAAATTCGTGGACTTTCAATTGAGTTACCTGCCACACATACCACGCGGGCTTTTTGGAACTGTTGGTTGCCGTTTCCATCTACATACAGAACGCCAGTGACTTTGCCATTGTTATCGTGAGCGATTGTCTGAACATGGCTAAGAGGACGCAATTCGAAATGTCCGGTTTTCTCGGCATTTGGAATTTCTGTATATAGCGTGGACCATTTCGCGGCGACTCGGCATCCTTGAAAACAAAAGCCAATTTGCTGGCAGGCAGGGCGTCCGTCTCTTGGTTGCGAATTTATGGCCATTCTCCCAGTATGAACGTTCTTATATCCAACTTTTAGTGCTCCGGCTTGAAGGACTTTGAAGTTGTTGTTTCCGGGTAAACCGGGGATATCATGGGTTCGGGTTACGCCCATTTTATCTTCTGCTTTATCGTAATAAGGTTCCATCTCTTCCAGTGTGAGAGGCCAGTCGAGCAGGGTGGCTCCTTTAACAGGACCGTATGTAGTTAACGCTTTAAATTCATGAGCTTGAATGCGTAAACTTGCGCCTGCCCAATGTAGCGTTGAGCCACCGACTGTTTTACAAATCCAAGCTGGTAGCCCAGAGAAATCCTTGGCTACTTGCCAAGTACCTGAGGTCGTTCTTGGCTCTAACCACGCTTCTTTACTAAACATTCCCCATTCGTTGTTTTCGAAGTCTGTTCTGTAATCGAGTCGTGACCCCGCTTCTAGGCAAACAACATTGATGCCTTTTTGCGCCAACTCATTGCCTAACGTTCCACCGCCCGCTCCTGAGCCAATAACGACGACGACACTGCTATCCTTTAAATCAAATTTGGCAGACATAACCGTTACTCCTTCGTTGTCGTTGGCAACCAGTCAATATCATCAAACCCACGGTATAAATATCCGCCTTTGGGGAACGAGGGGCCTTGGTAGCCAAATTTAGGCCAAACTTTTGGGTTGTCGTAAAAGGAAACAACCATGTTTCCACGTACAGTTTGAAAAAAGGGGGATTGGGCGATGTGATTGAGTTGTGCCAATCGCTGGGTTTGTGACTGACTCTCCCATTCACTGAGCGACTCCAAACCTTCGACAATGAGTGTGCGAGTTTGTGGGTTTCCACTGGCTGCCCCGTCCAAGCTTTCTACAGAAGCGGCATAAAAGGTGTCGGACAAGTTTGGGTGAGGATAGATGAGTCGACAGACTGAAAGCAGTTTTTCTCCTTGCTTAGCGGATAACGTGTTAACCGTTAACGCCCAACTCTTTTCGGGAATGACGAGTCCCAGCGAAGAGTATGCCAGCGCAGTCGAAGCGCTGAGTAATCCGAGTTTTATTATTTGTCTTCGGGACATTGCTTGTTGCTTCATTGTGAATCCTCCTTTGCTGTTTGCAGGTATTCACAAGGATGTGAATCGCCCTGAACGTTCAAGAAATTCGATTTTGTATCCGTCTGGATCAGTGATGAAAAAAAAGGTTGCCATTGGTTGGGTCTGATAAGTCATTAACTTAATCGGGGTGGGGGACAAGCCTTTCTCTACCAGCACGGCGTGTGTAGCTTCAATGTCACTGACCGAAACGGCAAGATGGCCATAGCCGGTACCATGCGTGTAAGGCTCCGTATTGTTGTGATTGTGAGTTAGCTCTAGCTCAAAGGTTGTTTCTGGGTTTCTCAAATAAATCAGAGAGAAACCTTCAAAATCGAGCCTGTCTTCGACATCAAGGTTTAGCGCTGCTTTGTAGAACTGAATGGACAAATCCGGGTCAAGAACGCGGATCATTGAATGGATTGCTTTCGCCATAAGATGTTCTCCACAGTGTGTAGAACTACCATACGCCTGCAAAGAGAAAGGGAGGTGGTATTATGCTACTGCATGTTAAATTTATGTTTCGCCATGGGCAGCTTTCAGCTGTGCGTTCGCGATGTCCATGGTTTTTTCTGTATCACTGAGATAGAGAATGCAGCTGCACCGAAGAAGAGAGGCAAAGTTTGAGACGTCACCGTTAATGTCTAACGCTTCGTCATAGATGGTAGTAAGAAAACGGCTTGTGTTCATATTTTGAGAGCGCGCAATATGGTCGAGAATTTCCCAAATTTTTTTTCCAGTCTTACGCTCGTACAGTGGCCGCCAAGCCTGATAGAACGCGTATGGAACGCATAATTTGTCGTGTCTTGTCCCGCAAAAATAGTACACATAATGTCAATCTCCTACAGCTGGATTGCGACAGCATGATTTCTCATCATCATTTGTGTAGTTATAAGCGTAAGAATAACGACTTAACTGTGTCGTCTTATCAGTAATACTTTGCGAATTGGGGGTATTTTACGGAGAGGGAATATAGCTTCTAACCTGCCAAAATCGCGCCGACCAGTAAGGGTTGTCAAGCGTAGAGATAATGACGCCTTTAGAGGTTGATGCATGCATAAACTCGCGTTCGCCAATATATATGCCTACATGGTAACGGCGTGATCCTGTTTTAAAAAAAACAAGGTCACCGTAATTTGCATTAGTGAGCGCCACCTTTTTTCCGTTTTTCACTTGCTGTGTTGTTGTTCTAGGCAACGAGTGTTCGAAAATCGCGTGATACGCCTGCTGGGTAAAAGCCGAGCAATCAATGCCTTTTTTGTTGCTACCACCCCAGCGATACGGCGTCCCTTTCCACTCGTCAAAATATTGATTTAATGCATAGTTAACATTTTTCAAAATGACGAGATCTTCCGTCTGATCGTGTTCTATGTTTTTTTGCGGAGAGGGGGCGACTGTCGTTCCTAGAGAGGCGGGAGGCGTTACGCAGCCAGACAAAAAAATACCGCCAAAACAAAAAAACGTAGCTGAGTAGAAACGACGCATAAAACAGAGAGATACACTGAGAAATCATTGGTTTCTAGTGTAGGGCAGCGAGTTGACATCCGCAATGCGGTAATCCCCCGAGTTCTTAAAACCGAGATTGTGGACTACGCAGCGGATTGATTACGTCGTATATACCAATCTGATATGTAACTCGATAAAGCTAACACGGCGGGCTCACTGGCGCCGGGTTTTACGGTCAAACCGCTGACAATCGATGTTTCATGAGAATGTTGGTCAAGCCAATCTAGCGTATCCATTTTATCTGTAATCGAGCATGCTGCGATCAAAGATGCAGCCATGCCTGACTCGATTGCGGCATTGAGTCCGTGGAAGTCGGCAGCAGATAGTACAACATGATAGGGAACGCCGGCACGATCCAATAATTCAAGTGCAAGCCTTCCCCAGCGGCAATCGCATTCAATGGCGATGGATAAGGGACGTTCTTTGCAGTAACTGACGTGTTTTGCTTTCGCCCATATTAGCTTTTCTGTAAACAATTCTTTTGCTGGGTAGCTGTGGTCATGGATATTAATAAGGGCGAGATCCAAGCGCCCATCAAGGACTTGTTTGAGCAATCTTTGGCTGCTGTTGCTCTGAACGGAAAGCTGTAAATTTGGGTAACGCTCGGTAAAACCGGTAAGAATGCGTCGAAATACAAGATTGACGTAGTCATCACATACTCCAAATTTCACGACACCGTTCATTTCTGGATTGTGAAAATGTGCGACAGCTTCATCGTTGAGGCTGAGCATTTGGCGCGCATAGCTAACCAATGTCATGCCATGAGAGGTCAGTATGTGTCTGCGTCCTTTCTTTTGAAAAAGTTTAACCTCGGTGATTTCTTCGAGCTTTTTCATCTGCATGCTTACAGCAGATTGGGTGCGATGAACACTGTCCGCTGCGGAAGCAAAATTGCCACAGTCAACGATAGCCACCAATGTGCGGAGTTGGTCGACATCCAAATTCTTCATACTTCAACACCTTTGATGTTTTGGGTGAATAATATTGGCTTTTCTGAATTATTAAATTGATTAAATATTGAGCTGTCAAGTTTGCAACATCGTCAAGCGGAGGGAGCTGAAATGGGAGAGAACATAAAAACGATAGCGAAAGCTGAAACCGAAAGACTCTTTTCAAAGATCATCTCTGTACAAATCGAGGTGGTATCAAAAACGACACATAGACTTTGGTCGGCTTGGCGTAGATACCAATTGGTGAAAGAGTTAGAGCATCGGCTAGATGATGAATTGTTTCTACGAGACATTGGGCTGACACGTCTGCAAGTAGAAATGGAGTTAGACAGAATAAAACAACGAGGCGGAAAGAATTATATGGATACGTTACCGAAAAAGTAGCGCGTTCTGTAAATTAGCATTCATTTACCCTACGAGTCCTTGAGCAGGTTCTTCTGCTACGAGTCCCGGCCATTCTTATGGTGCGGGATTTTTCTTTTTTGATCTCTATTGCAAAAATAATCGACTAAAAAAACCGCAATGAACCAAAATTATATATCGCGGTCTCATGGGGTAATGGAGTGCAAATGCTTTGTGTTGTTAATATAGCTGTAATGAATAAGTGCTCTAATTTGTGTAACTGGAGTGTCGAGTAATTTAGTCATTGCCTGTATAAAATATCTTTAAAATTTGGCAATAGTTAAAATTCATGACTACACTCTAGTTAAGTCAATGACTCTAAAGGTTAATTTTACCTTAATGTGGAGTTTTGGACGAGCTTCACGAACAATAACCCTTCATTAGTGACGGTTGTCACCAAGATGCTTTAGGGGTATGATTCTTGGAGTTTAAAAATGCGATGCATATCTTGTTATGTTTTGTGTTGAGTTCGAAACAGTTCCCCCTGTTGGCACAGAACAAAGTTAAAGATTGGATCTATTTCACATAACAATAAGACCAGTTATTTTGGTCGACTGGACATAAAACAGTTATAAGGAATTGGTTTGGCCGCCGACAGCCTTATGATTGGTCCAATATTTGGCGTTACTGCATAGCTGGACTTTACACGCGCTTAGCGTTGGAAAGTTAAAGTAACCTAACCCGGGCACCATGGACCGGGTTTTTTATTGTCTGAAATTCGTGATTTCGAATAATAACTAATAAATTTCGAGCAATAATCAAACAAAAAAGCCAGACGAGTGTCTGGCTTTTTTGTTTCTAATTAGAGCAATACTATTCGCTTTTTGCAGATTCTTGCTTTTCTGCAATGACAGCAAACTCTTTTGTCGGCTTACCAACAATTGAACGCGTTGGCTCTTTGATGTCAGTCAGCACAACATCTATTTGGTCACCAAGTTTAAACTCAAGGTTTCCATCAACACTGATTGTACCGTTGTCACCACTGCACTCGATACGCTTCTTGTTATCAACGATGAGTGGAGCAGGGATAAATGCCATAGCGCCATTTTCCAACAAGCGGGTACGCATACCGGCTCGATTGATATCAAAAATCTCAGCGCTAAAGACAGTTTTCTTTTCTACTGCACCTTTAAGCAAGCGCACGTAAAGCCAATCAGCGACGTCGCGTTCTGCCATGCGGTGGTGCTTACGGTGTAGAGCAAGTTCATCACCAACCTTCTCATCAGGCGTTTGAGCTGATGTATCGCCGCGAACAATGGCCTTAAGCAAACGATGGTTGATCATGTCGCCATATTTACGAATAGGAGATGTCCAAGTCGCGTATACATCCAGGCCCATTGCAAAGTGTGGTGCAGGAGTGTTGCCTACTTCGCTGTAACCTTGGTATTTACGTATACGGTTGTCTAAATACGTAGTGTCTTGCTCATTCAACCAACGGCGAAGTGCAGAGAAGCCTTCGATGGATTGAAGAGACTCAATAGACGTGTCTGCGCCATGTTCGTTAACCAAAGCGAGCGCATCAGCAATTTTTTCTGGTGAGAAACCGGCGTGGGTGTTGAATACTCCAAAGCCGAAGGCGTTACGCAGTGCTCGACCCGCACAGATGTTGGCGGTGATCATTGCTTCTTCAACCATACGGTTAGCAATACGGCGAGGCTCAACGTGGATTGCAACTACGTCGTTTTCGTTACTCAGTTCGAAACGATAATCTGGTCGGTCAGGGAAGGTAACTGCGTTGGTTTCACGCCATTGCATGCGAGCCTTCGCCAGTCCATGAAGTGCTTTAACTTGCGCTTCAATGACGTCAGATGGTACCCATTTTTCGCAGCTACCATTTTCAAAGAAATCAGACACATTGTCATACGACAGACGGCCTTGAGATTTGATGGTTGCAGCGAAGAACGTTGCATCTTCAACAATGGTGCCATCAGCCAAAACGGTGACACGGCAGCACAACGCTGGGCGCACTTCTTCTTCACGCAGTGAACACAAGTCATCACTCAGCTCACGAGGAAGCATTGGAATATTGCGCCCTGGTAAATAGATTGTGAAGCCGCGCTCACGTGCTTCTTTGTCCAGAACGGTATCTTGGGCAACATAAGCCGTTGGATCAGCGATTGCGATTGTTAGCGTGAACGTACCGTCTTCATTTGCAATCGTGTGCAATGCATCATCCATATCTTTGGTTGATTCACTGTCGATTGTAATAAAAGGCAGTGCGGTAAGATCTTCACGCACGAGTTCTTCATCCAACATTTCCCAATGTTCTTGAGGTGCTGGCTCAACGTTTGGCAGATTATGCTTTGCAAGAGTTACCCACCAAGGCGCGATTTTATCGTCAGATTCAGTGATTTTTTCACTGATTTCACAGAAAAAGCCGTTTTCACCGTTAAGGGGGTGGCGAACAAGATGGGCTACCACCCAGTCATCTTCAGAAAGTGCACTGTGGCTCAAGCCTTTGCGCGTTTTGGCGCGAATTGCGTCTTTAAGCTGAGGGCTATCAGGCACCACATTCAGCTTGTCGCGAATCATTTTTACACGACCAATAAAGCGATCCACAGACTGCTCCAGCAGTTCATCTGGCTCCGCAACTTCTTTTTCTTTTTCGGTGCGGATCAGTGCAACCACCTTGTCGCCATGCATGACTTTCTTCATGTATATAGGTGGGATGAAAAAGCTGGTTTTACTGTCGACTTCTAGAAAGCCAAAGCCTTTTTCAGTGGCTTTGATTGTGCCTTCTTTTTTAGGGATGCTTTCTTTAATTTGCTGTTTAAGCTGTGCAAGTAA
The DNA here is from genome assembly GCF_900167155.1 of Enterovibrio nigricans DSM 22720. Lineage (GTDB taxonomy): Bacteria > Pseudomonadota > Gammaproteobacteria > Enterobacterales > Vibrionaceae > Enterovibrio > Enterovibrio nigricans. The sequence continues at coordinate 22,283 of NZ_FUXU01000013.1, forward strand.
TGGATTGTCTTGAAACATTAGCCTGGTCTCAGAATGTGAACCGCCACACTATACGTATTCAAGATGTCAAAACCAAGGCATTCAGGTGCAGAAATTTTAACTTATCTATACAGCACACTGTTGTGAGGGTAATTGATACTGATAAGACAGTGATTTAGTTAGTTGACTTTGAAGGCGTAGTCATATCTATCAAAAAGATATGTAAGTGGTTTAATTATTTTATGTATGGCTTCTCAAACTTAGCCTGTGTTGAATGCCAAATTTATTCTTGATGACAGAATAGTCAGACAATATTTACAAAATGATGAACTGTTTGATGGGATTGACTGAAGTACTTGCCTTGCCGGAAGAGACGGAAATTGATGAATCACTTGAGCTATGGAGCAAAGCCCTGTTTAAGCGGCTGGAAAGTGAGATTGGTGCCGTCAATATCGCCCTGTTTGTTCTGATCGAAGACAAACCGTTGTTATGTGCAAGTCTCACTACCCAAGTGTTTCACTTTTATCCAAACTTCAGGCCGTCTGAAGAGTACGGTGGTTACTCTATTGATTGGGAACAAGAAGCGAGAAAGTGCGAACGAAAGTTCTCATTGATCGGCGAGTTTCCGGTAAATGGCATTTGGAAAAAAGAGAATGCTCTTTGGGAGCATACAGTTCTTCGTTTAAAGAAAGGTAAAAGAACGCTCGCTTATCTTTTCATCGAATCGGAATGTATATCAGGACATCGTCACTTTACGCCGCGACATTTTGACTGGATTTACGATGAAGCATCAGAAACCTTACGGTGTTTGATACTAAGGCAACAACTGACACAAGTTAAGCATGACCAGCATCAGAATGAGTTAAGCTTTGCCCTGAATAATCACCAACTAACATCCCAACTCTCCTATATGAAAAGCCTTCATGAGATATCTCTTCGCTTTACTAAAGCGACGACGATTCAATCTTTGTGTCGAATTGCTGTAGAGCTGGGGAGAAGCAAGCTGCAAGTTGATCGCATGGGGATTTTTCTTTGCGATATGGACAAGTCAGAAATGTGGGGGACATGGGGAACCGATATTGACGGTAATGTTGTCGACCGGTCAGATTTTCGGACTGAAATGCCGAACAACCTTTTTATGGAAGAAGCATTTTCTAACCAGAATCAGCTTATCGTCAAAGAAAACGTGCCACTTTATTTCGGTACGGAACAAGTTGGCGTTGGCTGGAACGTCATGATGGTCATGTGGGATGGAGATGAGTGTATTGGTTGGTTAGCAGCAGATAATCTACTTTCTCAATCGCCGCTTGATGAACCAAAGAAAGAGGCATTTAAGCTATTAACCGCGTCCATCTGTCAGAAAATCGTTAAGCTTCGTGAAACAGAAGCAGCAGATGAAAGATTCTATTCATTGCAAGATCAGATAAGGGCGCAGACTGAGCGAGACAGTGAAATAGAGAATTTACTGGTAACCACTCGTCAACAAATCCGGTGGCTAAATGTACACGATGAACACTATGGCTTGTTAAACGCCACATACCTAGAACTGGCAACGCCAACCTTTATTAAAGCGGCAAGGAAAAATAAAATGCCGGTGACAGTTGGTGTTGTGTCCATTGATTTTTTCCAAGGCTACAAAAAGCGATATGGTGCAAAACTAGCACGACGCTTAATGATGATGATTGCGGATGACTTAAAGCAGCACTTAGGCGAATTTGAGGAGCAATTATTATGCGTAATAAAAGAGGGGCAATTTGCTTTTCTTGTACAAACCCAAGATGAAGTTCTATTAAGAGATGTCGCTACCAAAATCGTGGACGACACTTACCATCGCAATATCGAAAACGGAACCTCTCAATATTATCAACGTATCACGCTGAGTCTAGGCATTAGTTTTAACTGTGTTGGACTGTTTACTAAGCCGAGTGGAGTGTTAAAAAAAGCGGAAAAAGCGTGTTTGATCGCTGAGAAGCTGGGAAGAAATCGATTTTGTATCGACTGATATGTAGTACCCGAAGTTGTTAGTGCTGGCGGAATTAGCAGCGATTCGTTGTGTTATTAATCGTTTGCAGTCAAAAATACAGCGGTCGTAGGAAGAATTGTGAAGTTGTTCAATTTTTTCTGGCTTTTTTTGGTTTAGTGGCGCAGAATGCTGACCCTTATTGCCGAGGCCCATAGCGTTAGTTGCTGTTGCAGAGAGTAGGACGTCATTGTTTTTATTACTTTGACCCTGCATCAGTGAGAAATAACAGTGCGAAACCGCTAGAAGGGGCCCCGTTACTTTTGTCTATATATTGGGATCCCAATGCAAGAAACTGTTACTGAATTTCGCCAGCTAGAACTGGCTGAAAACATCCTTTCCGCTCTTGACGAGATTGGCTTTGTAGCGCCAACTCCTATTCAGGCGGCTTCAATTCCTCTTCTTCTAACCGGTGTTGATGCACTGGGTAAAGCACAGACTGGTACGGGTAAAACCGCTGCATTCTCTTTGCCTTTGCTGAACAAACTGGATCTAAACCAGCATAAACCACAAGCCATCGTAATGGCGCCTACTCGTGAGCTGGCTATCCAAGTTGCAGCAGAAGTCAAACTGCTTGGTAAGAAAATTGAAGGCCTGAAGGTTCTGGAAATTTATGGTGGTGCGTCGATCGTTGATCAAATGCGCGCACTACGTAGCGGTGCTCACATTGTTGTGGGTACACCAGGTCGTGTTAAAGACCTGATTAACCGCGAACGTCTTCAACTGGACGAAGTTCATACTTTCGTTCTGGATGAAGCAGATGAAATGTTGAAGATGGGTTTCGTTGACGACGTAACTTGGATCATGGAGCAAGCACCAGTAACAGCGCAACGCGTACTGTTTTCTGCGACTATGCCTCCAATGGTTAAAGAAATCGTTGATCGCTTCCTGCGTGATCCTGCACGTATCGACGTTGCAGGTAGCAACCGTACTGTTGAGAAAGTTGAGCAGCAGTTCTGGGTTGTTAAAGGCGTAGAGAAAGATGAAGCGATGGCTCGTCTTCTAGAAACTGAAGAAACGGATGCGTCAATCGTATTCGTACGTACTCGTCAAGACACCGAGCGTTTGGCTGACTGGTTGTCTGCACGTGGCTTCAAAGCTGCTGCACTGCACGGTGACATTCCTCAGTCTTTACGTGAGCGTACCGTTGACCACATCAAGCGTGGCGTAATCGACATTCTGGTTGCTACCGATGTTGTTGCTCGTGGCCTTGATGTTCCACGTATCACTCACGTATTTAACTACGACATCCCATTCGATGTTGAGTCATACATTCACCGTATCGGTCGTACTGGCCGTGCAGGTCGCGCAGGTAAAGCTATCCTGTTGGTTCGCACCAACCAGATTCGTATGCTGCGTACAATCGAACGTGTTACTTCAACGCGTATGGAAGAAATCCAACTTCCTATGCGTGACAAAGTAGCAGAAGCGCGTCTGACTAAACTGGCTGCTGATCTGGCAGAACAGAAAGAAGCCGATAGCTTGGAAGCGTTTGTTGGTTTGATCGAGAAACTGCAAGAGCAGATCGAAGTTGACGCCGCGACGTTGGCAGCAATGCTGCTTCAGCGCCAGCAAGGTAAACGTCCTCTGTTCTATCACGGTCCAGACCCAATGGTTGCTGCTATCGAGCGTGAAAGCCGTCGTCGCAGCGAACGCGGTGAGCGTAGCGATCGTGGTGGTCGTGACGGTCGTGGTGAGCGCAGTGATCGTGGTGAACGTCGTAGCTATAACGCAGCTGATTGGGATACTTACCAACTACAAGTTGGTCGTGACCAAGGCGTTCAGGTTAAAGACATCGTTGGTGCGATTGCAAACGAGCTGGGTCTAGATAAGAACTCTATCGGTTCTATCAAATTGGCAACTGGCCATACCTATGTTCAGCTTCCGAAGAAAATGCCTAAGGAAGTATTGGGTCAACTTCAGCAACTGCGTATTCGCCAAAAAGCGACTGAAGCACAAATTGTTGAAGGCCATGTGAACATGGAGCCACCTCGTCGTCGTAGCAACAACGGTGGTGAGCGCAACGGTAACAGCCGTCGTGATGACCGTGGTCCTCGTGGCCGTGGTGGTGAGCGTGAAGGCAACCGTGGTGGCCCACGTGGCGAACGCAGCAACAGCGGTAGTGGTGAGCGCGGCGGAGAGCGTCGTTTCAACCGTGACCGTGGTGGTGATCAGCGTTCATTCCGTGGCGAGCGTCGCCATACTGAAGCGTAATCCCCAAAAAGCCGGCGAAAGCCGGCTTTTTCTTTTCTACTCCCATCAAGTTTGATGCGTTGACGTTCTAACGTTTGGGACGTATCTATTCTCTTTATGTTGCTATATTTTTGATTCAGCGTTCCTTTTTGAGGACTGCTTTATGCTGAATATGCAATTTGATAAACGTATAATCATCAATACCAATGATCTTGAGTGGCAAACTTCACCAAGCGCAGGCGTGAAGCGTAAGGTGTTGTCGAGAGAGCATGCTGAGCGTGGGCATGCCACAAGCATCGTCAAATATCTCGCTCAAAGTACATTTCCACAACATCAGCACCCATTAGGGGAAGAAATTCTCGTCTTATCGGGTACGTTCTCAGACGAAAATGGTGACTATCCAGAAGGCACTTATATTCGTAATCCACCGGGTTCATTTCATTCTCCATATAGTGAGAATGGTTGTACGATCTTCGTAAAACTTCATCAATTTTCGTCAAATGACCACCATACCGTAAGAGTTAACATCCACGACCCTGATGGATGGGTCGATGCTCAAGGGCGGTTGAAAATGCGTCCGCTGCATGAATTTAACGGTGAGCAAGTTGCTATGATCCTTTGGCCAGCAGGCCAGCACTTTTTCTCGATTTCCCACTTTTGTGGCGAGGAAGTGTTTGTGCTTAAAGGTGAGTATCGAGATGAATTTGGCCGTTATCCTGCGGGCACCTGGATTCGAAATCCGCATATGTATGAATACAACCCTTATGCGGTCGAAGATACGTTGCTTTGGGTAAAAGTGGGGCATTTGCCTTACCCGCACTAGAATTGTGTATTCGTCCTCATATTAAATAAAAGTATGACAGTGTCACATGTTATGCGTTTGATGTATAAAACCATCGCATAAATGCGGTAACTGTTCGCCTTTGAACAAAACAGTCAGTTTTCTAATATGAACGCGAAAGACGTAAATTTGAGACAAATGTCTGTCTCGCTAGCCGCTAGTATATTGCGTGAGTGCACGGTCTTTTTAAGGGCATGCACCTAGTTAGACAATATTATCAGGATGCGGCTAATCAGGATGTTCAAACATCATTACCCTAGTCAGTTGCCATATTTTGATTTGGCACCTGTACCAATGTTGCTTATGAATGAGCGAGGGGAAATCGTTCATATTAATAGCGAAGGTTTCAAACTTCTTCGCTCTGTAAAAGCAGAGGGAATTGTCACGTTAGATGGCTGTCTTTCTCGTGCACAGTGGGCAGATGTTAAACAATATTTCGACGTATTTGACGCCAATCCCTGCGACACGATCTACCGCAATACGCTTACCTTCAAAGGCGATAGCATTGTTCACCTAATGACAGTGACCCTAGCGCAGACACATCCCAACAAACTATTTATAGCGGCATTTTTTCCTTTTTGCGGAGCAGTCGAATCTGATATTGAAATTGATCAAATGCCTATGTGCATGGCGATCGTCAATGATCAAGGAAGGTTCGAGCGGGCAAACCTTGCGTTTTGCCAATTGATTGGTTACGAATTTGATGAGATACGTAATGTTAAAGAAGAAGGCATCACATTCAATTCTGACGCCAATTCGGAGAAGCCTTTATTCGAAAGTCTTTCCCAGAATGGTAAGAATCAATACAGTGTTGAAAAGCGGTATATTCACAAGGAAGGGCATCAGATTTGGGTACGTTCATTTGTTACTCGGGTCGTGACAGCAGGGAAACGACACCAATATATTGTTGCTGTGGTTGATATTCATGAGGAGAAACAGCTCCAGGAAGTCATTTCCACATCGGAACGCCGTTTTCGAGCCATAGCGGAACATGTCAGTTCCGTCGTCTGGATCTCAGCATCAGACCCAATGCGCCTTCTCTACGTTAACAAATGTTATGACGCGATTTGGGAGGAGCCTGTCGAAAAACTTTACAGTGATCCGCGATCATTTCTAGATCGGATCCATCCATCCATCCATCCATCCATCCATCCATCCATCCATCCATCCATCCATCCATCCATCCATCCATCCATCCATCCATCCATCCATCCATCCATCCATCCATCCATCCATCCATCCATCCATCCATCCATCCATCCGATCTTGCCGCTGAAATGCGATTTTCTCCTTCAACGGCTTCTTGGAGTGCGAATTATCGACTTGTCTTTCCGGACAACAGAGTAAAGCATGTACGTGACAATGGACATTGTGTTCTTGATGGAAACGGAGAGTTGGTTTACCGCGTTGGAACGTTAACAGATATTACGTTTGAGATTGATCAGCGCGATACCATGATGGTGATGGCGAAGCGACTGAGAGAGCTTGTGGATTTTGATTCTCTTACGGGTATTAAGTCGCGTCATGCAATCATGTCCGACGTTGAAGATGCGTATCATCAATACACCAAAAATGGTGATCCGTCCGTGTTGGTGTATTTTGACGCAAATGGATTTAAGGTGATTAACGATACCTTTGGGCATGAAGTGGGTGACAGGGTGCTGATTTCCATTGCCAACCATCTTACCAGTAATATCCGTGATACGGATGTGGCGGGTCGCATAGGGGGCGATGAGTTTGTTGTGCTTTTAAGGCATGCTGCGCAGAAAGAAGTCCCCCATATTTTGGAACGGTTGAGTGGTGAGATTTCATCTCCGGGCTTACCCGAAGGCGTCAAAATTTCGTTGAGTCTTGGCGCCGTGGAATTAACATCTGACATAGCCTCTGCGGATCAATGGTTGAGTAATGCGGACGTTTCAATGTATGAAAACAAACGCAAATTCAAACGCGATCACTACCCTATGATGAGATCGATTTGATTCGTCCTAGATTTGACTGGTTTGCTAACATGTTGACGCAATACGCACTTCTTTACACCTCGTCTATCCGCTAACAAATGTGTGTAACCAAGTATTAGAACTTTATGCTGATATGTTTCGGTTGTTTTTAAAATGAGACACGTCTCTGTATTGCATCGGCGTATTCTCTTAGTTGAATAACAGGGGGATTGGCCATGCAGAGCGTAGTAGAAGTATTCGGAACCGCACTTGCCAGCTATTACAATGGCAACAAATCAGGAAAGCTTATTGTTAGGGAAAACAATGGTACATCGGTTATCCCTACATCTGATTTTTTCCGCAGACCGGAAGATGTGGCAACGGATCGTATAGCCCTGTCATATTGCCGACGAAGTGTTTTAAACATTGGTGCCAGTAGCGGGGAACACTCGTTGTTTCTCGTCGCAAAAGGCATCAAAGTGATTTCCATTGATAACTCGCCTATTGCATGCGCAATCATGCACCAGCGAGGTGTGCCATCCGTTATTTGTGGTCACCTGTTTGACCAGCATCCCATGTTCGACCGTACGTTCACTTGGCTGGCGCTGAGAGGTGTTGTTGGGCAACTTGGGAATATTCGAAACTTCTTCCATTTTTTGGATTTGGCCCATAGGAATCTATATCCGGGTGGTCGGCTGATTTTAAGCTCAGAAAATTTGCGGTATGAAGGTTATCGTACGCGCCATCTGACGTTTGAATTTGATGGTCGAGTGAGTGAAGAGGTGCCTTGGTTTGATATTGGCATGTCGACGCTTCGTCAAATTGCGGACAGCAGAAATTTCAATTGTCGCATCGTTTATTGCGACGACAGCAATAAGTATGTGGCATTACTGACTAAACGGTAATTTGTATTCTCGTGGTAAGAGAAAGGGGCTTACAGCCCCATTTTTTTTGAATACTTCTCCACGCAGTTAATAAAGTGAGCACGTTCATCCTCATCCGACATGGCTTTTGCTTGCGCGGAAAGCGTACTTCTATCGGCCAACGAGTTTTTAACCTGCCAGACGGCATAGGATGCCTGTTTATCGAGTTCTATTTTTTGTTTATCAACTGGCGGTAAAAGGGCTAGGTTGTAGCTCATGGTAGGTCTCTTTTCTATTTGACGACGCTACGATAACGAAGACTGCACTAAACGACAAGAGCTTACTGTCACCTTACGTCTTACTGACATACTTGATAAGCCACTGCCGTACTATTTTGTTATTGAATAGATAGGTTCTAAGCGAGGAAATATGGAATTTACCTATCACGATCGTCAAACAATTTATGATGCTTGGATGTCCTATAAAGCCAAATTGCGCATCACACAAATAGAAATGGCGAAAAGGCTTGGCATTAGCCAACTCGATTTTTCCAAGGCGTTACGCGGTGATGTCCCGATGGAGAAAGGGTTTGTTTACCGTTTTTGCAATGAGATTGGGCTCGATCCTGATTTGTCATTGCCTAGCCTCAAAAATAACAAACCCGCGCAGCAAGGAGGCCCCATCGTGATCAAAACCTCTTTTGTTGTAGACGGTACGGTTTCAAAAGTTGAGTATTCAGACAACCAAGTGTTTATTGAGTTCGTCAAAGAGATATAGAAGAAAAGCCATCCTCGGATGGCTTTTCTTGTTTTAACGCTCGAATCGGAGATGGATGATTGTTTACTTCGTTACCATCTTAGCAATCTGTTTGGCACGCTCTTCGTCTGACAATTCTGAGGGTGGCGGTACAATAATCCCTTTTTGACAAGCGGGTCGTTCTGCTAATTCATCTACCCACCGCTGAAGATGCTTCAAACCCGATAGATCGACACCACTCCATTCATGAATCCTGACCCAAGGCCAAGTAGCCATATCCGCGATGGTGTACTCATCACCCGCTAAATATTGATTGCTTTCGAGCTGAGTATTCATGACTTCAAAAAGGCGCCTGCCTTCTTTTTGGTAGCGTTCGATTGCTGCGGGGATTTTTTCTGGAAAGTATCGATAGAACACATTGGCTTGTCCCATCATGGGGCCGACGCCACCCATTTGAAACATCAGCCATTGTATGACTTGGCTGCGTTTTTTGGGATCGTCAGGAAGGAACTTTCCTGTTTTTTCAGCGAGGTAAATGAGTATGGCGCCTGACTCAAATACCGCAAAATTGCCGTTGTCTCGGTCAATGATCGCCGGAATTCGCCCGTTGGGATTAATAGCAAGAAACTCAGGTTTTTTCTGGTCTAGAGACATAAGATCGAGCGCATGAAGCTCATAGGGTACGCCCATTTCTTCCAGTGCGATGGAGACTTTGAAACCATTGGGAGTTCCAGCTGTGTAAAGCTCTATCATGGCATCCGTTCCTTATATTTAGTGTTGAAAAGCTGTTCGTTGGTTAAGCGTTTCTATCCAAACTGATATCGATGGGTAAGTGTCGTCTATTTGGATGTTCATATTGCTAATAAATTGGCAAAAGACGTAGGCGGAGATGTCGGCTACCGAGAAGTTATCGCCTGCGAGAAAGGCCGATTCGGAAAGTCGGGTTTCGAGAATAGGCAGAAACTCAAGAATTCGTTTTTTCGATTCCTCTCCCCATGCTTCGACGCACCGCTCTCTATCACTATATATACCAGATATGTTTCGGAAAGCCTGAAATGCCACGAACAAACCTTGTAGCTCGACGATACGATTCCACATTTCAATCTGGGCAATTTCAAAAGGTGTAGAACCCAAAAGATTGTGGTTGGAAGGGAATGCGGCATCTAGGTATCGGCAAATCGCCATAGATTCTGAGATTGTCGTGCCGTCATCCAGTTCAAGCATGGGAATGCGTCCGTTAATGCTTTTCGCTTTGTAATCGGCAGAAAGGTTTTCGCCACCTCGGATATCCACATCAATACGAGGGATGTCTATGCCTTTTTCGGCGAGAAACAGGCTGACACGTCTCGCGCTGGGTGCAGGTGCTTTTTCATACAGTATCATCTCATACTCCCTGTCGATTGGATGGTAAGTTTAGGTCAGTGGCAAAAGAACGGTGACGATGACGCCCTCTTTGTTTGAACGATTGGAAATCATCAAATCACCACCGTGGAATTCAGCGACCAACCGAGCGATGTAAAGTCCTAAACCTAAATGAGGCTTATCAGACTTTTGACGCTCATGACGTACAGAGACCATGGAGTTGAGCAATTGATTTCCCATATTTTCAGGGAGTAGGGGACCTGAGTTTGAAACCGTGATGCAGGCCTTATCTTTTCGATGAGTTAGGTACACGTCAATTGGTGTTCCGGGGGTTCTGAATTCCACCGCGTTTGCGACAAGTTTATCGAGCAGTTGTGCGATGTATTCGGGCACACCCTCAGAATTGTAATTGCCTTCTGTCACTTTTAACGAGAACGTTTGTTCAGGGTAGGCATATTCATACCCCTGCACACAACCTTCGATCACTTTATTTAGCGGGTATTTGACGCTTTCTGCATGTTCAAAACTTTGTTCTAAGCGCGTTGCTTCTGTCATGCTAGATAAAATGGTCGCAAGGCGTTTCACTCCCTCCTGAGCGCGATCGATATACCGCTGCTGGTCTTCATTTTGTGTCACGAAAGAGAGGTTTTCCAATGACGACCGCACCACTGCAACGGGGGTTCTAAGTTCGTGAGACAAACTGGATGACATCTTTTCCAGATAACTGTTGTAGTCTGAAAGACGCGTTACCATGGTTGACAGCGTTCGGGATAAATCGCCTATCTCATCCGCACTTGAAATTGGCGCAAGTTGATGTTTTACCCGGCCTTGAGGATCGATTGCACTCTCTGCATCATCACGCAGTTTCCTGACTCGACGGGAAATGTGAGAACCAAACAAAAGCAACACAATTACGCCAGTACAAATGACCGCCAGCAACACATTGAACAACTGTTCAAGCGCTTTGTTTCGAAGCGTTTTAATCCCTTTCGTGGTTTCTTCCACGACCACCGCGCCAATCACTTCGCCGTGTACTTTGATCGGATAAGCGGCAGATAAAATCATCTCGCCTTGTTCTGGCGTAATGCGCCAATTCGCATAGGGGCGGCCCAGCAATGCCTGTTGAACATCAACACCTCGAACGATGGCAGCGTTTTGCATTTCATCAATAATTTCTTCCGGCGGGCGTTCTAATAGTTTGTAATAGAGCGGGTTCAACACGTTCATTTGCAACCAGCCCATCATGCCATCTGGGTTCTCTTGATATTTTATCGTCGTTTCCCACACACCATTGGCTGATTGAAGGTCGCCTACTTTAGCTAATACGCGACCATGTTTGTCTACGACCCATACCACTGACGATCCATCAGCCATGCCAGATAAGACATTGTCAATTTGCGGCGAGGGCTCAAGGAAGGTCCCTAAGGTTTCTGCACTGCGAGGGTTAGAGGTGGCAATAATTGTTTCAACGTCACGATTAAAACGATCGTTAACGTTGTAGTAAGCAACGCTAAGCTTCTCGCCAACTAACCAAGCGGGCAAGGCAACCTCAATCGTGTATCCTGTGGCCGTTTCCTGCCACCACGCCTTTATCGCATCTGACAGGAAGTTGTGCGTATCGTCTGAGATATCGCCATCAATAAGATAAACGTCCGCTTTTCCGCTTTTTGTTGCGGTAATAGCGTATCGTTTTAGTTCACCTTCCGGCGTTGTAAGTGTGATAACGAGATGGTCATTTCGGTCAATACGGTGCGCGTTTTTGCGTTGAAGTACGGGTTTTTTATCCGTCACGTCGACGAGTGCGTAGATATCATGCCCATCACTGCCAAGAGAGAGGTTGAAGTTGATGTCATTGTGGTTATACGGTGTGCGACTGAACAGTACATTGGCATCGCGATAGCGCGTAGTATGAGCTCGATACCTTTGCCAATCCAACGCAGAGCCATCTAAATCGATAGGGCTTTGCAACGCCAGCGCATAAAGGTCTTTGCCTTCTTCCAATCTGGGTTTGGTATTGAGTTGTCGTTCAAATAGCTCAGGTTGTTGATTTAGCGCCATGGAAAAGGCACGCGCCGAGCCCATCAAAGTTTGTTCTTGCCCCTGTCTGAGTACATTTTCTAACTCCCAGACATAGTTGTATCCAATGAGTGGTAAAAGAAGCAAAAGCCCTGAGAGCAGAACCACTTTTGCACGAATGCCGGATAACAGATGCCAGACACGGGAGAACAGGTTTTTCATTTAGAACTGTCCCAACGATAACCCATGCCATAAACCGTATCGATGTGGTCGAACTCACTGTCTAACGAGATAAACTTTTTACGAATACGTTTTATGTGAGAAGTGATAGTGCTGTCATCTACGACCACGTGAGCTTCTTGCATTAAGTCTTGTCGACTTCTGACATGCCCCGGTCTTTTCGCCAATGCATGAACCAACCAAAACTCCGTCACTGTAAGGTCTACCGTTTTCTCGTCCCACATCACCTGCATACGATTAAGGTCCAGTACAAGGTTCCCGCGTTCTAATATGGATTCCGTTTCTGCAGATGCTTGACTGAGAAGATCGCTTCGGCGGAAAAGGGCGGCGATTCGCGCCATCAAATGCGGTAGAGAAACATCCTTAGTCAGGTAGTCGTCTGCGCCCATGCGCAATCCCACAACGGTATCAATGTCACTGTCTCTGGCTGTGAGGAAAATGATCGGCAATGTTGCCGACAGGGAGCGCAATGACTGACAAAGGTGGAAACCCCCATCAATTTCATCGGCCAGACCGATGTCGATGATGGCCAAATCGGGGAGACGCTGTTTGAAACCGTCTTCTGCATCCGGTCGATTGGCATATGTTGATACGGCATACCCTTGCTTTCTTAGCACGTCAGCATAGTTTTCTCGGATGGCTGGTTCGTCTTCCACGATAGCAATGCGTTTCATTTTTACTCAATTATTCAAACAGTAGATAGAACGACTATACCGCAAAAAAACGGGGGAAAAAGGGGTTCTCAGCGAATTGTGGCAAAAGCCATTTTTTTGCCACAATTGCCCAGAACATTGCCTTTTTTGCTCCCACAGGTTGCCATTTTGCCTTGCTTTAATGACCTCATCGAAACAAGACATGGGTATGACACCCACGCCTAACAGGATGAGGAAATAAAAATGAAAAAACTAAACAAAACGCTTCTTGCTATCTCTCTTGTGGTCCCTATGGCAATGACAACAGCCCAAGCGACGGAGCAAAGCCTTCAAACAGAAAGCGAATCGAATGTTGGACTGATTGGATTTGGTGGTGGTGCAGCCTTGGGTGCAGTAATTGGTGGGCCGATTGGTGCAGTTGCCGGTGCTGTGGTTGGTGGTTTGATTGGGCAGGTCGCCACGTTTGAAGAAGAGAGTAAATCCCAAGAGTTGTTGATCACGCAGATGCAGGATGAAAACCAACGTCTGAATTCTTTTAAAACGCTGTATGCAGAGAATGAAATGGAACTGGCTGCGTTAAAGGTAGCGATGCAGGAAAGAAATGTTGATATGGATCTGGCGATGGATATTCAATTTCGTACCAATTCATCCAACATTGAACCGCACTTTCAAAAGCAATTGGATGAAATTGCCTACTTTATGCAGCAACAACCAGAGGTACGCTGGGATTTGGAAGGGCATGCAGATGTACGAGGTAATGAAGACTACAACCTAACACTCTCTCAACAACGCGTGCAGGCTGTTTTTGATTACCTGATTGAGCAAGGCGTTGATCCTGCACAATTGCGTGCAACCGCGTATGGCGATCAATTGGCGATTGAAACTGATGGAGACAGAGAAGGCTATTTCTTTGACCGTCGAGTGAGTCTGCGTTCGGTGTCTGGTGCAACGGAAACGGCGAGCTACTAATATGGAGCGTTCGATGGATATCCGACCTGCGACGTTGGAAGATGCAGAGCGCATTAATGCGCTCTGTGACACTCTCGGCTACCCGGCTACGATAGAAGAAACGGAAGTGCGTATTGAACGGGTGATGAAAAGGGAGACTGGTGGAATTTTGGTGGCAGAGCTTTGCAATATGGTGGTGGGTTTTGTTACGTATCACGTTATCGATATTGTTCATGATGGCATGCCATGGGGGCGAATTTCTGCGATAGCAGTAGATGAGAACTTTCGAGACATGAGCATTGGGAAGCAATTGCTGGAAGCTGCAGAATATCAGCTTAAATTAAACCACTGTATGCGTATAGAAGTGACCAGTCATATCAGCCGGGAAGAGGCACATGGGTTCTATCTACATTTGGGATATCGCATTACGCCTCTTCGCTTTATTAAATTGCTCGCCCAACGCATGCTGGTGGCGGCAAGCTAAATGTTTTTAGGGTGGTTGTTAGCATTTCATTGTTTTTTCATGCGCAAGCAACCACGCTTTTGCAGCAAGGCCTCCTGCATACCCTGTTAGCTTTCCATTCTTACCAATAATGCGATGGCAAGGAACGATAATCGCGATCGGGTTTTGACCATTAGCAGCGCCAACAGCACGTGAAGCATTGGGCTTTCCAATTTGGTTCGCTAAATCGCCATAGCAGCGTGTCTCGCCTGCTGGGATCTTTTGTAGCATTTCCCAAATGCGTTGCTGAAAAGCGGTGCCTTGTAAGTCGAGTGCAACGTTAAAAGCAAATGCCTCACCAGAGAAATAACGATCCAATTGGCTAACAAGATCTTCAAACATCAACTTGTTTTCAATGTGCTCTGAACAAACAGGTACGTCATACTTATACTCAGGCAAAGACAGAGATGTGAGGCCTTTATCTGACGCTGTTAATGTAATGAGACCGAGTGGGGAGCGATAGCTGTAGCGATACTGCACCATAAATTAATCCTTTAATGTATGACAAGGCGTTGTATGTCAATTGGCAGACATGCACCGTTCGATAGGGACGACGAGCGAGGAGCTTACATAGAAAACAGGCCGCAATGAGCGACCTGTTTTTCTGGGATTACTTGTTCAAGTAAGCACAGGCAGTTTGAAACGCGTGCTCTTGAAACTGCTTAAGGCCCACATCTTTCATCGAAACCAAGACTGGTGTGCGCTTAAGGGACTCTTTCATCGCGGAAGCGGTTAGGATCTCACAATCAATCGTTTCGATTAGCTGAAGAGCTGCTTCCAATTTAAAGCCAATTGCACTGCCAGCAAACTTACCTTTCATTGGGCGTTCGCGGATAACAATTTTGTCCACTTTGTAATCTTCCATTAATTTCACAAATTGACTTTGAAAATTACGGATTTGATCAGTGCTGGCTGCATCAGAGATGGTGAACTTGCGTGCACGGCAATCTGGCACGTCAAACAGACCCTGATTCAGATCTAGTAGGCAGATGTTCGCTTCATTGCTTTTAAAGTCGACAGCACAAACTCGCATTATTCTTATTCCACATGTAAATGAGCGCAACATTATAAGCAAACGAGAGCGGTAGGTCATGCACAAACATGACAATGATGCGCGAATGATGGAATTTAGTGCAGATAGAACGCCGCGAGGTCTAGGATTTACGCGTTTTTAGCGGAAGTCGCTGAATGATTTTTTCAGTTTGGCTTCGGTGATACCACGAATGATTTTAAGGTCCGGACGTTTGCGAAGATCAACATACTCAACTTCACGAAAGGCTTCGGTTCTGGCAGAGTAAAACAGCTTGACTGTTGGGGTCATCAGATCATCAGGGTTATCTTTACATACCAACCCAACACGTCCATTACTCAATTCTACGACTGAACCGATTGGGTAGAAGCCTATGCAGCGAATGAACTTCTTCCATAGGTCGGAATCAAGGTGAAACGGTGTCAAACCGATCATTATTTTGAAGGCTTCAGAAGGGGAGAGGGCGGGTTTGTAACACCGTTCAGCAGTAAGCGCATCATAGATATCAACGATACACGACATGCGCCCGATTAGCGTAAGTTCGTCGCCTTTTAAGCCGTTTGGGTAGCCATTCCCGTCGATTTTTTCATGGTGCATCAGGCTTACATCTTTACTGGTCTGCGAGAGTTCCAGCATGCTGTCCAAAACGGGCTGGGACAGTGTTTGGTGCTCTTTCATATGGAAGAACTCTTCATCCGTGAGCTTTCCTGGCTTATTAAGCACTTCGTCACGCACAAGAATTTTACCAATGTCGTGAACAAGCCCACCAACTGCCAAATCTTCAAGGGTTCGCCTGTCCAATTCCAAGAAGCGGCCAAAGTTTACCAAATGAAATGCCACGTTCATTGAATGCTCTAACAGGTAGGCACTTTTCTCTCTGATACCACTTATCCAGAGTACCGCATCTTTACGTTCAAAAATGTTCTCTACGATGTCTGCGCTGATTTCTTTGACAGGCTCAATATCAACAGGTTTGTTTTCGTAGATGTCGGTGAGCAGTTTACTGATTTGCTTTTTGGACGTGTCGACAAGCTCTTTGGCGTAGGAATACTCGTCATTGCCTTTAATGGAGGAATGCTTGCCTACTTTCGTGACGTGATAGCGAATGTCTTCGTCGGACGTGATTTGGTCTGCGTCGATGTATACGAAAAGCACGCCTTTATTTCGAAGGTTGTCGATGGTTTCCTGACGGCGTATAAAGCCAGGCTTTTTCATCTTGGTACGAGCGTGCTGAGATTCGGTCTGCTCGACGTACATACCTATCTCAACGTTATCAATGGCGACTTTCTGCAGCATTGATGGGGCTCCGTATACAGAATTCTATTGCTGTTTTAATGGGTTGAACATTCGATAAGGCTATCGCGATATAAGAGCGAAAATGCACATGGTTATGAATATAACTATATACAAAATACGAGATATTGGTTGATTTAAAAGACAAAGTATTCATTTCGTTACATTTTAACCGTATGCATCACTAATTGTGATGAAATATATAGATTAAATGAAATTACCTACTTTCTTGAAAAAAACGAATTTCTTGCATATTTCGGTGTCTGATAGCGTAAGACTTAACGTAATAGCGTTTACTTTTTCATATTAAAGTGTGGTGTATTTTATTTTGATGTTGAGAAAACGCAAGTGCTACGCTTTGATTTTTATTCAAGGAGTGAATACCTGTTGCTGATTGCGCAGACGTTATATAGAGTGCGCGTTGATTTTAATACCGTGTTAGCGTAACAGGCCGATTTAATGCAACCACTCCAAACTGCCATGCATCCTGACGTATTCCCGTTAGAAGGCAAATCAATGTTCCATCGACGAGCTGCACGCGCAATTGTACTGCGTGGCGAAGATATATTGCTCTTATATACTGCACGCTATCACGACTACTCACTACCAGGTGGTGGTGTTGATGATGGCGAAAGCGAGACCGAAGGAATGATTCGAGAGTTGCAAGAAGAAACGGGTGCTCGGAATATTCGGAATATTGTTCCTTTCTGTACTTATGAAGAATATCGACCTTGGTACAAACCTGATTATGATGTGATGCACATGCTCTCGCATTGTTTCTATTGCGAAATTGACGAAGAGTTGGGCGACGTCGCTTTTGAAGAGTATGAAGTGAAAAATGGTATGCGTCCGGTGTGGATAAACATCCATGAAGCTATCGCACACAATAAGCACACATTACACAACAGTGATAAGAAGGGGCTTTCTCTAGAGCGTGAGATTTTTCTGCTGGAGAAAATCGCAAACGCATTAACGCACTAAAAATCCGATTGAAAACCCCTTACCAGCAGCATGATGGTAAGGGGTTCACGACAGATTAATAGCGATAGAAGACAGTGACATTTCCGAAGCTGTGGTGATTGCGCTTCGATTCTTCAAATTGCTGAGATTCCATGGTCACAGACAGCGTTGCACCCCAATTTTGGTTATACCAAGCAAGGCCAGTTGAAAGTGCACCTTGTGTGTTCTCTAGCGTTGTCGTCGCATTCGATGACGGTTTATCACCTTCTACGGTGATATCGTTGAAACGGTATCTTGCTTCGAGCGTTGCGTAGAAAAACATACCTTGAGCGCTGTGACTAAGCATGCTCACGTCAACGTTGTTTCCGGGAATCACCGTTGTTGACCCCAGCGTACTGCCAAGATCTAATCCATATCGATAAGTACCACCAATCGCCGCTTCACTTTGGAAGTTCCCCGCCTGCCCGCGACCATAGACGCTGAATTCGCCCACCGCCGAGCGAGAGACAAGTTGGTGTGCTTCTAGGCTCAATTGATACACGAATTCATCGTAAACTTGGTAATCCCAGCCCTGAGGGTCTGGAGAGCCAACAATGGTATGCACGATGTCCTGCGCTTCTTCCGCCATGGAGTTTGGACCAACTGTGCCGACCATCAGACCTGCTTTATATGCATTGAGGTCATTTTGGTGATAGGTACGGCCTTGAAGGTAGAGCAAACCCGCGTAAGCGCGTTCGTTAGCTTGCGGTGTGGCAGCTTCAATATCTGAAGGCGTCCACATTTGATTACCAATTTCTACACTGTATCCCACTGTGCTTGGGTCAGAAGACCAGCGTAGGAATAGACCGCTGGTGTATTCTCTATCTGTACCCAACATCCCATCATTGTCTACTGACAAGGAAACCGTGGCCGCTTGAAGTGGAAAACTGACCAACGGAGCAGCGAGAATTGCCGCACCAAGAAAACTGCGAGTAAACATAAAATCCTTAGGAGAAAAACAGGTTGTTTTTATTGCTAAACGGGTGATTTTCATCGTTAATGGGAACATGCTAAACCATTCAAGCTGGTGTGGCGATAGTCGTCGTTAAGGAGAGTGACTTGAAACTGAAAAATAAGGTATTGGTTACTGCTGAATGGCTAAAAAGCCATCTAAATGAACCTTTTATAAAGGTGGTGGATGCCACTAATTTTATGCCGGGAACCCCGAGAAACGCGTTGAATGAATGGAAAAGTAAACGAATTCCAGGCGCGGTTTTCTTTGACTTCGACACTCGAATTTGTGACCAGTCTTCATCGTTGCCTCATATGTTGCCGACGACTGACGTTTTATCAAAAGAAGTTAGCCTACTAGGCATTCACCGTGATGACATTGTGGTTGTCTATGACAGTATGGGCATTTTCTCTTCGCCATGAGCATGGTGGATGTTTAAGATTATGGGGCATGAAAATGTTGTGGTCCTGGATGGTGGTTTGCCTGAATGGGAAAGTCTCGGAGGCGGGCTTGATACCTCAGAACCTTCAGAAATCGAACCTGCAAACTACCTAGCGACGTTTGATGCAACGCGGGTGATTGACAAGTCTCTGCTTCTTGAAGGCATTCATGACGGCTCTGTAAACGTTATAGATGTTCGCCCTAGCGATCGTTTTAATGGTGTCGCCGCAGAACCTAGAGAGGGAGTGAGAAGTGGCCATATGCCCGATGCGGTTAACCTTCCGTTTACCCAGTTGCTTGAAGCCGGAAAATTCAAAACTCAAGACGTGCTTAAATCGCTAATCGAACCGTCACTGAACGATGATAAGCGTAATGTCGCTTCTTGTGGCTCGGGCGTAACGGCGTGTATTCTTGCGTTGGCGAGCGAGCATGCGCTGGGGAAAGTCGTGACGGTTTATGATGGGTCATGGACCGAATGGGGCGGTGATCACACACTACCGATTGTTAGCGGAAAATAATCACGTCTAACCAAACGAATAAAGCCTTCGATTAAGAAGGCTTTATTGATTCAAATGTTATTTAATCACAGGGATAAAGCCCATAGAAGCTGCTAGTTTTTGAGATTTGGCACTGAGGACATAATTCAAAAAGTTTTGGCTGATGTCGGATAGTTCATCTTTTTTATGTAGCAACAAAAATGGGCGAGACAATTTGTAGCTGCCATCTTCCATATTTGAAAGGCTGTAAGACACACCGTCTACTGCAACCGATTTAATTGAAGGCTCAATAGTTCCTGCTGAGATATATCCCATGGCATGTTTGTTGTTGGAAACCAGCATTTTCACCATGCTGTTTGCATTTACAACCAGCAGCGAAGCGCTTATGTCGGATACTTGCGCACCCTTATACACACGGGTTAAACCAAGAAAAGATTCAAACGAATATCTTGAACCGGATGCAAGCTCACGCGATACCACCGCAATTTTCTGATCTTCCCCGCCGACTTGACGCCAGTTAGTGATTTTACCGCGATAAATTTCAGAAATTTGCTTGGAAGTAAGAGAAACCACTGGGTTTTCAGGATGCACAACCAATGTGAGCCCATCATAAGCAATAACATGCGTTTTCAAATCAGGCATGATTTCTGAATTCTTCAAATAGCGAGAGCTCATACCCAGTTCAGAAATACCTTTGTTAACTGCGAGAATGCCAGCTGAAGAGCCAGTTCCCTGAACTTCAATAACCTGACCCGTTTCTTTTTCATAATGTTCTGACAATACATCAATTAAATACGTGACGGATGTAGAGCCTGAAACCGTTAGTCGATCTTCAGACGCAGCGTTGGCAAAAGGAATGATAAAACTGAATACCAGCGCAATTAAGCGAAACAACATACTTTCTCCGATTTTGTTATAGGGTGCCAAAAAGCCGAGGAATTTTATGACTGTAATATGACAATAATGTGATATCCGTGAACAACTTGGCTTCACCGCACTCAATTTGTGCATGACGAATATTAGAACGAATGGATAAAAATAGGAGGCGCGAATTGTTCAAAAGTTACTCTACAAATCTGAAAACTAAGGTTGAAGGGTGGAACAGGTCAAAGTTGGAATGATATACACCATGTAAGCAGATATTAATGGTTACAATTTATTAACAATATGATATGACTGAAATCATGTTGTTGATAGAGCGAAATGGAGCAGCAGCGTGACAAATAAAATTGCTATGTCGACGAATAACGTATTACTTCCCGAGCGGATTCAAAAGCTTGTTCAAGCTTTGTCTAGCGGTGTATACGAGCGGGAAAATACTATTCGTCTCTGTTTGCTTGCTGCGTTAAGCGGTGAAAGTGTTTTTTTGTTGGGGCCTCCGGGCATTGCGAAAAGCTATATCGCCAAACGTTTAATTAAAGCATTTGATGACAGCCACTTTTTTGAGTACCTGATGACGCGCTTCTCAACACCTGAAGAAGTGTTTGGTCCACTGTCGATTCAAGAACTAAAAGACAATGGAAAATATGTTCGCTTAACGGATGGCTACCTGCCAACGGCTGATGTCGTTTTCCTTGATGAAATATGGAAAGCAGGTCCTGCTATTCTCAACACGCTTTTAACTGTCGTTAATGAGCGCGTTTTCCGAAACGGTAGCGAAGTATTGCCGGTTCCTATGCGCCTTCTTGTGACTGCTTCCAACGAATTACCCGATCCTGATAGCGGCCTTGATGCACTGTATGATCGCATGCTGGTTCGTATTTTCGTAAACCGAATTCAAGAGAAAAACAACTTTAAACGCCTGCTGGTAGGTGATGCAGCGGATCCGGATCTCGAACTGGACTCGTCGATAAGGATCAAAGCCTCTGAGTATGATCGCTGGCAGCGACAAATTGACCAAGTGCTACTGACAGATGCTGTTTTTGAGAAGATCTACGCGCTCAAGATGCTGTTAGAAAATGAAGCCGAAAATGGTAGCCACGTATTCCCGTCTGAAGAGCTTTATGTGTCTGACCGACGATGGAAAAAAGCAGTGCGCTTACTCAAAGCGAGTGCGTTTTTTAATGGCCGCAGCGAAGTTAATCCAGTCGATATTCTTTTGCTTCAGGAATGTTTGTGGCATAGCCCAGAATCACGTGAAGTGGTTAACAATATCATGCGTCGCTTTGCGCAAGATGTCTGCTTCAACCAACAAGAAGCCTTGGCTGTTTCCGCAGAAGCCGGTGAGGATATTAAAACCCTTGCAGAAGATATTAATGACTCGCTTGGTCATACCATGGACACGGAAATGTCGATGCGTAAGGAAAAGTACTATGTAGATCTGTCGAACGCGCGTCGATACAGCATCAACATGTCTAAAAACATGATCAAGTTGGTGATGCTGGAAGCGAACCCTTCGGTGTCTGAGAAAGAGAAAGGAGACAGTCGCTGGGTATATGTCGATGCTGCTGAGTTTGAGAAGAAAATAAAAAGTGCCCCGTGTGACGTATATGGCTACGTCAATAAGAACGAAAACCTGTGTGTACTAAAATTAGATGTAGACAGTGATCGTCGATTGTTGATCAAAGACATTGCTAACCGACCTGTGCCCGTTGCTATTGCGGGTGTGGATGATAACGATGCGCAAGCATTTGTAGAATGGCAGGAAAGAAATGAGGCTGCGATCAAAAAGATCAATGAATCAAAACACCTGATCCGTCTGGCTCGCACACAGTTAAATGCAGCTTTGCCTCATCATTTTGCTAATTCTGATCTTTTAGAGTTACTGGCGACGAGTATCACTGATGCTGAAGAGACACTACAGCGTCAGACAACGAAATTTGAAAAGAATGCGTTTCGCGTTCGCATGTTGTCAGAATACATTGAATAAGGAGATGGTATGGTGAGTCCAGAATCCCTACATCTCGGCATGATGTTGGCCGAAACTGGTATGTTGGAGCATGCGGTTACGGAAGTCATGGCTAAACCTCAACTTTTGGTGTTAACCGAATCTAGCCCTGGCGCAAAATCTGCAGTGAGACGACATATTCGAAAATGGCGTCATTCTGTAAAGCGTCGCCTGAGCAACGACTGTATTACGGCTGATCTCAAGCAAGAGCTGACGTTTTACCAAGAAGCTGTTCAAATGTCCCAACAAACGTTCTCTGAAAATGCCAAAGGCATGATCAAACAGCTCGAAGGGAAATCAGTTTTCTATCTCGAAGCACGGCGTTTGCTCGAAAAAAACATTGCGCAAGAAACGCCAATGTTTCAAGCGTACTTCTGCAATAAATGGTACGAGCACCTAGCGAGCTCTATAAAAGATGCGCAGCAGAAACAATTAGAAGCGCACAAAGACAGATTGTTGAAAGAATTGTACCAGCGGATTGAAACCTACAAAACGCTGGAAGATGTGCAAGAAGAGGGCAAGTTTGAAAAGGTTGGCAGGCTATGGGATTTAGCCGCTGCGAAAGTGACACAAACCGACGTTGAATTACTAAAACAATTTGTCGCTTTTCTTAAAGACAATCAAGACCTTCAGGATATCGCCCAAAAGCTCGGGAGAATGGCCAGTGATGTTGATGATCCCTCTCTGCAGCGTTCACCTTCTGAAGAATTAAAGCTGGTGGAAGAGCCTGCGGACAACGTCGCAGACGATATTGTTGGTATTCATCAAAGTGATCACCTTGATAAGCTTGTTCCCAATGAAACCATTTACCTTGCAGAGCCTTCACTGGAAATCTTGTTCTATAAACATTTCGCGGATAAAAGGTTGTTGACTTATCGCATGCAGGGGATGCAGCGTTCGTTACGTAAAGTAAAAGCGTTTAAACCAGAAAGTAAGCAGATAGACGTTGAGAAGGGGCCCTTTCTCATTTGCGTTGATGCTTCTGGCTCGATGAGTGGTTACCCTGAGCAGTGCGCCAAAGCAATGGCGTACGCTTTGATGCAAATCGCGGTTCGCGAAGAGCGCGAATGCACGGTGATGATCTTTTCCACCGATCACATCAGCTATGAACTCACAGGCGAAGAAGGACTAAAAGAAGCGTTAAATTTTCTTTCTTACTCCTTTCATGGAGGTACAGATTTAGCACCTGTGCTGACGCACTCAATTGATCTGATGGGAACAGACAAATACCGCAATGCAGATTTGGTGGTCATTTCGGATTTTATGGCCCCAGAGCAGGACAAAGACGTTCGAGATAAAGTGGAAAAGCTAAAAGGGCAGCACAATCGCTTTCATGCTCTTAATCTATCAAAATATGGAAACCCAGCACTGATGCAAATGTTTGATTGTGTGTGGGATTACCATCCTTCATTGATGGGAAGGTTGCTTAAGCGCTTTTAATTATTAGCCCCGCCATTGCGGGGCTATTTGATCGTGCTATGCGCAAGTTAGTGTCGTTCAGAAAATGCGAGTTTCAACCCTAATAACGCAAAACTGCCTGCAAATACACGCTGTAATAGGGTAGTAATGCGTGATGAATTGAGCACATAGTCTCTTACTGTTGCAGAAAGTAACCCGTAGCCAATAAAAACAATAAAAGTCATTGCCATAAATATGCAGCCGAGCAACAGCATCATCGGCGTAGGGTTTGTCATTGAGCTTGGAACAAACTGAGGCAGAAAGGCCATAAAGAACAATGTTAGCTTGGGGTTGAGCACGTTTATCAAACAAGCACGAACGGCAATACTCAGCATGTTAGTCTGCTCTTTTTCCTGCCTAACAGATAAAGTCCCGCTGTTTTTCCACATAGACCAAGCCATAAACAACAAATAGGCGACGCCGAGATATTTCACGAATTGAAAGGCGATAGCACTGGTATGGATGAGGATAGCCAACCCCGTGATACTGGCGAGCATGGAGGGGATAATTCCAACTGTGCAGCCAATCGACGCCCAAATGCTGGCACGGTAGCCGACAAACAGTCCAGTTGATATGGTATATAGAACGCCTGTGCCAGGGATTAGTACGACAACCAGAGAGGTGATAAGAAATTCCATCGATACCATATAAAGTCTTCCTTTTTTCCGTGCAACAATTTGCGAATACCGTTATAGATTAATCAAATACAAAGAGCGACCCAAGCCGCTCTTTGTTACGTCTTTGAGATTGCATTAACTCAGTAACAAGCTGTCATCCGCAAGCTCCTCACCACGGACCTTACTAAACATTTCGAGGAGGTGAGGAACATCCATGTTGGCACGCTCTTCACCTTTCACATCCAGTACAATTTGTCCCTGATGCAGCATCACTGTTCGATCGCCACAAGCGAGGGCATCTTTCATCGAGTGGGTGACCATAAGCGCGGTGAGGCCAAACTCGGTGATAACCTTCTTAGTCAGATCAATCACGAAAGCCGCCATGCGAGGGTCAAGGGCAGCAGTGTGTTCATCTAGCAGTAGCAATTTACTGTCTGATAGTGTCGCCATTACCAAGCTCACAGCTTGTCTCTGACCACCTGAAAGAAGGCCAATACTGTCACCAAGTCGGTCTTCCAACCCCAATCCCAAAATGGATATACGGTCTCTGAAAACATCTCGGCGTTTGTTTGATGTTGCTAGACTCCAGCCTCGAATACCGCCACGTTTAAAAGCGAGGGCGAGGTTTTCTTCAATGGTGAGAGTTGCACAGGTGCCCGCCAAAGGATCTTGGAACACTCGGGCTGCGAGTTTTGCACGTTTATGCACGGGCTGGCGGGTAACGTCAGTGCCATCAATGACGACCTTGCCACCAATCATGGGCGTTTCACCACTGATTGCGCCAAGGAGGGTCGATTTACCTGCACCGTTTGAGCCTATAACTGTCAAAAACTCATTCTTAGGGACAGTGAGTGACACTTGCCGCAAGGCCCGATTTTCCAACACAGTGCCGGGATTGAAGGTGACTTCAATGTCTTTTAATTCGATCATTTCGCCATCCCCGCTTCTTTGATCTTTTTCTTCTTCTGGTATTGCTCTCTGGCTTTAGGTGCGATTAGCGCCAGTGCTACAAGCAACGCAGTGACCAAGTTGAGGTCGGATGCCTTTAGCCCAAACATGCCAGAGCTAAGGGCAAAAGCGACGGCTAAGCGATAAAGAACAGAGCCAAGAATAACAGCGACAACGGCAACCCAAACCTTACGGCCTGGGAGTAACGTTTGGCCCAATATCACTGCAGCAAGACCAACAACAATCGTCCCGACGCCAGAGGTGACGTCTGCAAAACTGTTTGTCTGAGCAAACAGTGCGCCGGAAAAACCGACAAAACCGTTCGAAATCGCCAAACCAAAGTATGTGTAAAACGCCGTGCTCGCCCCTTGTGCTCTGACCATTCTAGCGTTCACACCAGTCGCTCGTAGGCCTAAACCAAAGTCACTGTTCAAAAGACGAATGATAAACCACGCACTGATCACCACTAAAATAAAGACGACCAACGGACGTGCGTAAACAGGGTCAATACCCATGTTTTCGAATGGCGTGAGAATGGTTTCTTCACCAAGAAGCGCAATATTCGGGCGGCCCATGATGCGAATGTTGATCGAAAACGCAGCGATCATTGTCAAAATACTGGAAAGTAGGTTTAGTATGCCGCACTTTACCGTCAAAAACGCAGTGATCAACCCTGAGGCTGCACCAGCAAAGATTGCAGCAATGGTTGAAACCCAAGGGTCAACACCAGAAACAATTAGCGTCGCTGCGACGGCAGCGCCCATAGGGAAGCTGCCATCAACAGTAAGATCTGGAAAATCCAGAACTCGGAAGGTTAGATAAACACCCAGTGCCACCAGGCCGTAAACCAGACCTACTTCCAGCGTGCCAAAAAAGGCAATTGAGGTCATGTACTACTCCTAGTGAATTACTTTTCAACCGTCGTTGCGCGGTCTAACAGCGATTGCGGTACAGTGACGCCCAGTTTTTGAGCTGCTTTCAGGTTGATTGCTAGGTCAGAACCTACCGCAACCTTTGCGGGAAGATCTGCCACTTTTTCGCCTTTCAGCAACGCGGCAACATAATCAGCGGTTTGAACACCAATTTGGTAGTAGTCAAAGCCAAGTGCGGCAACCGCACCATTTGGAATGTAGGATGTTGCACCACCTATAACAGGTTTGCCCGCTTGGTTCGACGCACCGACAAGTGCATCAATCGCACTGGCAACCGTGTTGTCGGTTGGTGCATAAATGACATCGGCTTGAGAAGCTACGATTTGCGCGGCAGATTGAACGTCAGCACTTTTCAACGCCGTGCCTTCAACCACTTTTAAACCTTGAGCATCTGCGGCTGCACGCAGCAACTCTACCAGTGCAACGGCATTTGCTTCTCCCGGGTTATAGACCACACCGATAGATGTCATGTTTGGCAACAGCTCTTTTGCAAGTGCGACATGCTGGGCAACAGGAGACAGATCAGACAGCCCAGTGACGTTTGCACTCGGCTTTTCCATATCTTTAATGAGCTTTGCGCCAACCGGATCAGTCACTGCTGTAAAGACAACAGGAATGGATTTGGTTGCGGCAACAAGCGCTTGAGCAGAAGGAGTTGCAATGCCGACGAGGACGTCAGGTCTTTCGCCGACGTATTGACGAGCAATCTGAACAGCGATAGCAGGGTTACCCTGAGCCGTTTGATAGGAGAAGTCGAGATTTTCACCGTCAACATAACCGAGTTTTTTCAGGCCGTCGACAAGACCCTGGCGAGTCGCGTCTAATGCGGGGTGTTCAACAATCTGTGAAACGGCTACTTTTGCCGTGTCAGCGCTGGCGGTAAAAGGCACAGTAAAAAGAGTGGCAGCACAGCATGCGGACATGATTAGTTTGGAAATTTTCATCGCTTTCTCCCTGATGAGTGACGGTGGGCAAGAATCACCCAACGCTTTGTCACGTGTTAATCCATTGTTATATCCAAAAATTGACGTTAAATCAGGTAGTAAAGTTGCAAAACAAGACCAACTGTATTGCCCGATTACGCTTCTCTTGAACATTTATGCTGTTAAGTTCATGAATAAACAATACTTTTGTGCCATGTTGGATATTCATCCAATAGCGCTCAAATAGTGGGTTACTCTATGTTTTTAACAGAATGTGAGTTTAGTGGTAACATACTACCTTATAAAGCAGTGAATAATATGTCACAATGTCTTTACGATCGAAATATCATCTTTTTGTAAGAAAGTTTGATCTACGATGGGTAAACCAACCTCAAATTACACTGTAAATCCTGAAAACTGGCGAACGAGCAAGAACAAGAGTACGTGCTACTAACATTTTTGTGCATTGAAATGAAAGATCCTTCTCCCATTTAGTCTGATTGATGATGAAAATTTAAGGGGAATGTTGATGTTTGTGGGGTAAGCCAGAAAGCGAGAAGTTAGAACTGTAATATTCTCATTCACCCTCTAAGATATGTGCCCAATTACTTCTCTCGACTATTTTCGTTACGCACAAGGACTTGTGCGACTCTTCCAAAATAAGAACAACTGTATTGAGAGGAGGCTTTGGGGAAGGTGCCGGCACCTCTAATGGCCGAAATACTGCTGAGCGATTTTTCCCATCGCAAAGGACACAATTCGCTTGGAGGCGCAAGAAATGAAGCTACTAATGGCGCTAATGCTAATGCTAATGCTGCTGTTGCCGGGAACGGCATTTGCTGCAGGCGCAGGGACCCCACTCGACCTCACTGACTCCCCTGTAGGTTATATCGCTTTGGTTATCTTTGTTGGCGCATACGCGCTGGTCATGATGGAAGAGCAGATACACCTTCGTAAATCCAAACCTGTACTGCTAGCTGCTGGCCTTATTTGGCTTATGCTTGGGTTTGTCTATTCCAGTGCGGGGAAGACAGAAGTTGCACAGTACGCTATCGAACATAACCTGCTCGAATATGCTGAATTAATGCTCTTTTTGTTGGTGGCAATGACATATATTTCAGCCATGGAAGAAAGGCGTTTATTTGATGGGTTAAAAGCCTGGATCGTTGGTAAGGGGTACGATCTTCGTCAACTATTTTGGATCACGGGTTGGCTTTCCTTTTTCATTTCACCCATAGCCGACAACCTGACCACTGCATTGTTAATGTGTACAGTTGTAATGAAAATTGGGGGGAATAACCCACGATTCGTGAACATTGCGTGCGTTAATATCGTCGTTGCTGCAAATGCTGGCGGGGCATTCAGTCCATTTGGAGACATTACTACGCTCATGGTTTGGCAGGCGGGTATTGTTGAATTTACGCAATTCGGTGCGCTGTTTGTTCCATCTGTTGTTAACTATATTCTGCCTGCCTTTATCATGTCTCTGTTTGTTCCTAAAGAACAACCAGATGTGGTACAGGAATTTGTTGAACTGAAACGCGGTGCGAGACGAATCGTCGTCCTTTTTCTGTTCACGATATTAACCGCCGTTGGCTTCCACGGATTGGTACATTTCCCACCGGTGATAGGCATGATGATGGGATTAGCTTATCTGCAATTTTTCGGGTTCTATCTACGAAAAACCTTACCCAATTCACTGGCGCGTAAGAGGGCGTTAGCACAAGCCAAGAACGATGAGGCAGCATTAAGAAGGTTGGGCTCTGTCATTCCGTTTGATGTATTCCGCAGAGTCTCCCACGCAGAGTGGGATACGCTCTTGTTCTTTTACGGCGTTGTTATGTGTGTGGGCGGTTTGAGTCTCATCGGTTACTTATCAAGCGTTTCAAACGTAATGTACTTGCAATGGGATCCTGTTTGGGCCAACACACTGGTGGGGATACTCTCTGCTTTGGTGGATAACATACCTGTTATGTTTGCCGTGTTGACCATGCAACCCGAGATGTCTTTGGGTAACTGGCTACTTGTTACCTTGACCGCTGGTGTCGGCGGGAGCTTGCTGTCTCTTGGCTCTGCTGCAGGTGTGGCTTTGATGGGGCAAGCGAGAGGTATGTATACTTTCTTCGGCCACTTGAAATGGGCTCCGGTGATATTCATAGGATACGTGGCATCAATTTTATGCCACCTCTGGTTGAATAGCGGGGCATTCTAACCCAATGATCGAAAAGAGAGCGGCGAAAGCCGCTCTCTTTTTTGTTGAGCATTTGTCCGCAGTTCTGCAAAATAGCAGCAATGTATTCTTGGGTAACACATTGGAAACACGATGATCTCGAAGTGGGCAGTACGTTTTTATCAAATGGCAGAGCTAGTAGGCTCTTGGAGTAAAGACCCTTCAACTCAGGTCGGTGCGGTGATTACCAAAGGCAAGCGCATTGTGTCTGTAGGGTTTAACGGTTATCCACACGGTATTTCTGACAGTGCAGACACGGATGATCGCGACATGAAGTTGTTAAAGACGCTGCATGCAGAAGAGAACGCGATTCTTTTCTCTAAGCGTGATCTGGAAGACTGCGAAATTTGGGTGACGCATTTCCCTTGTCCGAACTGTGCAGCGAAAATTATCCAAACTGGGATTTCTAAAGTGTATTGCCCTGAACAAAGCGAAGACTTTCTTTCTCGTTGGGGTGAAAAGATCAAAATCAGCGCAGACATGTTCACGCAAGCAGGGGTAGAAGTCCATTGGTTGCCATTGTCTGAGTTGCCACCAAAGCGTGACGCTGAATAAGCTGAAAATGGGCTTTCGTGCGTAGAGCGAAATCTCTATAATCGGCGGCCATAATGAACACAGCAGTAAGAAGGTAGCAACATGGCTAGCACTGCACATGCGTTGCACATCTTGGTTAAACACCAAAATCAGGCTGAAGATATTATCCAGCAGCTGAAAAAAGGCGCGAAATTTCAAACACTCGCGAAGAAGTACTCCACTTGTCCATCAGGTAAAAGCGGTGGTGATTTAGGCGAGTTCCGCCGAGGTCAAATGGTGCCACAGTTTGACAAGGTTTGTTTTACCGCTGAGGTGCTAACACCCCATTTAGTGAAAACAAAATTCGGCTGGCATGTGGTGAAAGTTTTGTACCGTATTTAATTAATCTTGTATACCAGAACTCTCAGTAGTTTATAATGTACTACGTTGAAATTACTGAGAATTCTTGATGTATACCCCTCAATTGCTTAGTGAACATTACAGTCAGATCACTACCCACCAAACTGAACAACCATTAGCTATCCTTTACTCACGATTCAGTTCCCGTAACCAAGTGGGCAATGATTCTATCAATCGCCAGCTAGAAGGTGCTCAAAAGTTTTGTGAGTACCACAATCTAAAGTTATCTGAAGCTAACTACTCCGACTTGGGAATAAGCGCCTACAAAGACAATGTCCGTGAAGGACTTGAGCTGCTTTTGAACGCTGTCCGTGATGGAACCATTCCTGCTAATAGCTGGATCTTGTGTCACACAACATGCCGTCTATCCCGTAAAGGCTTTCAACATGTGCTTAAACTAGTGAGTGAACTAGTAGCAACTGGTTGTAAGTTCTGCACGATTAATGACAACCAAGTGTATGATTCAACAAACATCAACAAGTTGAGCAGTGCTTTACCGCTCATTATTTCTGCTGATTTGGCGTTCAGTGAATCAGAGAAAAAGTCATTAATGATCAAGCACGCTAAAGAGCAAACACGCAAAAATCGCAAGATTGTTGGTAAGCAGCCATACTGGATCACTCTTCAAGATGGCAAGCCAATGCTTAATGACTTTTCAACGATTGTTAAGACTATTATTGATCTCCGTTTAAAGGGTTACTCTGCGCAACGCATTGCCAAGCAGCTTAATGCAGATGGTCATCTAAGCCCTACAGGGAAATCATGGGGTGCAGCTGCGATCAGAAAGACGATTGATAACCATGTGCTCTATGGAGCCAAAGAATATAGTGAGATGAAAGATGGTAAATTAGTGCCAGTTGAAATCGTTGAGGATCTGTATCCTGCATTATGTGATAAAAGCATTTGGTTGCAAATCAAATATGAAAAGGGCACAAAAGAAGTAGGTAAGCGAAGTAAGAGCAGCCCATTTAGCAAACTGTTGCGTTGTGCATGTTGTGGCTCAGCCATGACCACTCGAAGCACGTATCAAAAAGGTGTCAAATACGATTACCGTGTCTGCATTCGTTCCACTGAGGGTAGCTGTGATCAAAAATCCCGTTTCCGTGATCTAGACAATATCATATTAGGTGAACTCAAACACTTGAAGTATGAAGTAAAGACACATGCAACAGTTGAAGTTGATAGCATCAAGGTGTTTCAAGATAAGCTAACTTTGCTAAATCAAACGAAAGAGTTACTTCAATCAAATCCTACTGCTCTAGCAGCAATTTACGCTGATATTGCCAAAACAGAGCAAGAGCTACATGAAGCAAAGCGCACAAAAGAGTTACTGGAATCTCAACCAAATGAAGTCAACTTCCAAGCCATTGTGGACGTTGAGGATCAAAGTCAACGAAATGTTCTATTAAGGCGCATCATTGCATCAATTGAAGTAAAACGCATTGACAAGGAAAAGTTAGTATCTCAAGTGCGTGTAGTAGTTCGTTTTAAGAACAGTCATACACAAACATTTGTCGTTTGCTATCGTTATCGAGGCTATGACATTAAGTGGCTTACTGATACTGAGAAATATAAAGAGCAATTGAACGCATTTGTTAATGATGCAGTGAAACAACTTGAAGAATGGGAACAATAAAAGGGCGAAAGCCCTTTTTTTATACCTGTGCTATCTGATCCACCAGCATCAAAAAATACCCTTTCATATACATATCATCCGTCTGACTGAGCACAATTTTCTTAAATCAAGTGTTCATATTGTTTATATTTGTCAATTCTCTCACTAATTTTAATGCTTACTTGTATAGTGAATATAAAGTGATTGTAAATTAAGCGTTAACTCAATAAAAGTATGTGTAAATTAAATGTATAAATAAAATAAAGAAAAGCACAAGGAGAAATTATGACTTATAGAAACTATAGTCCAGATGAACTTTATCGTACGGAATCGAAAAGATCTCGTAACGAACGTATTATTCGTCACCTAAAAGCTGGATACACAGTATCTACAGTGGCGGTTCACAATCAACTATCTCGTCAGACAATATACAATATTATTAATAGGACATATAAGGATGCAAAAGAACGTGCTGAATTTATGGACTCATTGGAGAAGTACTGAGGTTTAAATGACAGCATTTTATGATCAAACAGGACGTACTTGGAAATGGAAGAAAAATATAGCGCAAAGACAAGTCGATGAAAGAGAACGTAGGCAGCAACAGATTAATTATAGTGAGATTATTCGCAATGCAGTGAACTGGTTAAAAGTTCAGGAATATGTAGAAAAAGGAGTTAAACCAGTTATTGCAGTTAGAGAAACTGGTGTCTCTCGTACTCAATATTGGAAGATGAGAAAAGAATATGAGCGAAAGAGTGAGAAGTGAGATTGCTTTTTTTGCATCTATCTATGGGACATTAATTACTAGTTGTTTGTTTGATAGAAGCGCTCGCAGTGTACGAGATATATGCAAAATAAAAGGCGTAAAACCAGTTCGTACATTCAGTGGCATAAAGAATCTGGTAAAGGTAATTCGTCCCATTGAAATAAAACGTGCAACAATGGATAAAGTTAGAGATAACAGAAATGTAGCATCATTAAGCAATGAATGTGACACTAAATCAAAAATAGAGTTTTTAAGGAGTTTTAAATGAAAGTTTTAAAAATGTATAGCACCTCAAAAGGAAGGCATAACATAGTAAGAGAGGCAGAAAGTACTTACGAGTTTTTCAAAAGTCATTATAAAGAATATTTTGGCGGTAAGTGGCGTAGAGATTATTTCAGCAAAGCATTGATTAGATTGTTCGTAAATGGTCGTATCACAAGCGATGAGTTTAAAGAGTTCAATCAATATGGTAGCAAAATGTCAGACTTACTTGATGAAATGGGTGCTGAATTGCCAAATGTTAGACCAATCTTATTAGAGATCGGAAAGAAAAATGTAGATAAAGAAACTGATCTTTCTAATATACAGCACTTTATTGAATGGCATCAAAAGTTTAAGGGTATTCATCTTCAGATAGTTGATGTATTGATGTTAATTACAGATGTTGAAAATATATTAAACGGATTTAACATCCAAAATGGATATTCACAAAATTGTACTGATGCGGGAGCTATTCCAGAAAAATTACTAACTGTTGAACAAGTAGCATTTCTAATTGAGCTTGGATGGTTTACGAAAGCAAGTATAAAAAAAGTACTTGGAATCACCGATTATGAAATGAGAAAAGCAAGTGATATTGCACGTCAAAGAGTAGCTGCTTAATTTAACAATATTTCAGAACTGCAAATAACTTGAGCATCATTCAGTTTGAGTTCAGCAGTACTATTTTTCATATGAGGTATGAAGTGAATAACCATTTACATGCAAAGGATGTTTACTTGGCTTTAAAATTAGTTCCATTAGTTGGAGCTAGCTTTGTAGCGAAGATGCTAGGTGTAAACATCAGAACAATTCAATATATAACTAATAAAAGAGTAAAGAGTAGTATCAAGAGCAAGGATGAATTAATAATTAAACTAGTTCCTGATATGAAAGAACGACTTATCAAACATTTAGAAGAGAATGAAAATGACTAAATCAATTCCATTGAGAACATTAATTCAAGAGCGTAGTATGAGTGAGTTCTTTAAATCACTTGATTATGACACTCATACATTAAGAAGTGAAAATAAAGGAATTATACGTTTAGAAACGCATAATGGAACGAGTGCGGAAATAAAAGTTGCTCGTGAAGATATGGTATCAAGCAGAATGGTTAAAATGATAATGTCATTTGCTGCACTTTAATATCACGCGAAGCGTGTTGTACCAAATATTATTTTCTTTCTCTTTAATATTATTATCCACAGTGTTAATGGATATTAGATAGTATTGAATGTATTGGAGAAGATCATTATAACAACGAGATTTTTAGTAATAAACACTAAAAGTAAATTTATTTTCTTGTTAAAAATATTTGATAATAATTGTGTCAAAAAGTTTATTTTGAGTTATATCGTTATATAATAACAGTATCAAATTAATTACGCCTGCAAGGCGTTTTTTTAAAATTAAACTATCAAATATTTTTGATAATAAATAATTCATAATCACTCAAAGGAGTAAATATGCAAGCTTTAGATAATAACATTATGCGCAAAGTGTACATCAAATATGGAAGCAAAATCACATCAAGTGTAATTGGTTGCTCTCAAAGCCATGTATGCCGTGTAGCAAAAGAAAACAACTGGCCATCTCCATCTGGAAATGATGTGCATAAATTGATCATGGCATCTCTTTATAAAACAGAAAACTTTTAATTAACAGCACCATTGAAGTGAGAATTTTTTAATGAATATGAGGTGCCAAATGAAAAAATTATAACAAAAATGACTAATATCTTAAAAATCAAATTGAGTGACGAACAATATCTGTCACATGTTGCTAGCCAACTACCAAAATCAAATGGGGTACATTTAATTCTTGCTAAAACTGGTGTCGGTAAAACACATCACATGCTTGAACAATGTCATGTTAATGGTGGGACTGCTGTTTTCCCTGTCAAAGCAGTAATGAATCAAAGCTTAAAGTACAAGGCAGACAACTCACTGCAAGGCACGATCATACAGATTGAACACCTTGATAAGTGGAGAACAAATCAAAATGAACTACATGTCGATGAAGCTCAGATTTTGTATCTGGGTGGCTTTAGAAAGTCTGTAGAAAAATTATACGAAACAATAGTTGAAGCTTCACAGACCAAGCCTGTTTATTTGTATTCAGCGACGGTGAGAACCGAGTTCATGCCGTTAAAGTTCAATAGCATTATCCATGTTGAAAAGGGATTTGAACGAAATGTCAACGTAATCACTCTTGATTCTAAGGGTGACGTAAAGATCGCTGATGCAAAACTAGCTCAAAGTTTAGAGTATATTGATCAGCAAGGCGATAAGGCTAAAGTTATGGCTTTTATCAACTCGAACGCGCAAGCAAGCGCAGTAGTTAAAAGACTGTCGCAAACGGGTAAGAAAGCTATTCTGTTATCTTCAAGCTCAATTCGGAGTGGCGAAGCCAAAGCCGTCTATCAAAGCATCATCAGTCATGCTGCGATTTCACAAGTCACATATGACTATGTCATTTGTACATCCTGTATGGCAGAAGGAATCAATACCAACGATTACTTCAAGGTTGTTAGTTGCCAGGATGAGAGCGGTAACCTGTTTCAGCAGCAAGGACGTGCACGCGGTTCTGCTGAGCACTGGGTGATTCTAGGTGATCTTGAAAACAAGGATCATGGTTACATATCCCTTTCTTACAATAAAGCTTCTAGACAAATCTGGCGCACTTCTACAGTTGATGGTGATGTTAAGCGTGTGCCTATAAATGTTGAGTGCGGTCTAGCTTCTTCAACTGAGCTTTGTGAGTGGTTAAACCATGATGCTCGTGCAAATGCTGATCTAGCATCATTGTTCACTTCTCAGTTCCAAAAAGGGGTGTACGCAAAGCAAGTGCTCAAGGAGCTTGATTTGCTCGGGTATAAAGTTGACCAATTGCTCTCATATGAATCTGATGTTAAGACCAAAAACAATGGCAAGGTGTCATTGCAACGCTTAGCGAAAGTGCTTTATCAATCAGGTGGCAAAGTTTCATTTAAACGCAATGGAAGCAAATATGCACTTTGCAATGATGATCCTGAAATTGAGTTAAAAGTCTTTGAAGATGGCGTATTAACTGATCTACCAGCACTTGCTTCATATTTGATCGGTAACAAGGACACTACACCTGCTTTAGTGCAAATGGTGCAGCTTTTGAATCCTGACAAAAGCAATGAGCAGATAGACAATGCAGTACAAGAGTTAATTGAGTGGGATTCAAGTTGGAACAAATATAACTTCCGTGGTGACAAGTGGAACGTGATGTCGATTATCAATGGTGATGGACGTGCATTTTTACGAAACATCCACCAGCCAAGATATAAAGAGATAAAGCAAGAAATCGACAACGCTATCGCTGGTATGAGTGAAGTCATTATGAACAAGTACAGTGGAATCATTAGTGATGAGAAAGTAGCAGAGGCAGCAAGTCAGTTTTGGATTAATGCTTATCCAATCTCTCGGGATAATGGGTCAGATAATAGGCACTTCCATAGTGATGACAATAAAACTCTTCGTCTACGTTTATTCAAGCTGATGATGGGTATTACTTACGATAAAGATGGTCACTGGGTTGCGAAGAAAGAAAAAGCAATTTGGCATGTTGTTTTAGATCACAACGACCGTAGAAAATACAATCGCAAGGCCGACACTGTGAAAAGTAAAGGTATTGAAATGAGCACATACCATGAAGTGACCAAGTTCAACATGAAAGAAGTTGCTGTAATGAAACCAAAACCATTCAAGCAGTCATTAAATGACGTTATTAACCAGATTAATTTCTAACCAAACCATCTAGTGATGAGGCTAGGTCACTAGCCTCTATTCAAAAAAGGTACCATTTTCAATCGAAAAATCAATGACTAATGTTCATTGACTAATAATTATAAAGGAAAAAAAATGACTAATACCAATAATGTAATGAAGTATCTTAATGCTGACATTAGCATCAAAAAGTCGATGTATGACTCTACGTTGACGACTGCAAAGCTAAGCACTGTAATAAAGTTAATCAGAGATGAAGCAGTCAAAAATAAGATTGAAAAAATACGATTATTAAAAGCCAATGGTGCACATGACAAAGCCAAAGAAGTGAAGAATAATCTTCCCATGTTCTACCTAACTTGTTATCACGATATTGCTGGTGGAGCAAACCAATATAATGAGAATAGTCATTCAGGTCTGATGATGTTTGACATTGACAAAGTGTCGCAAGATGAATCTAAGGACTTGATGTATCGACTTTTTAATAGCGAATTTGCTGATAACGTTGTATTTGCCTTCTTATCACCTAGTGGTGGTTTAAAGTTCACTGTTGCTACTGACTATGATGGTACAGATCCTGACTTCTACAAGCACTGCTACAAAAAATTGTATGCTCATTTAGTAGATATTGGTATGCCCGAAGGAAACCTTGATGCGCAAACGTGCAATGCGAACCGTGGCACTTACTTCTCGGCTGATAAAAATATCAAGTTGGGTAAATCGAAAGTTATTTCATTGGAAGCGTATAGAGCAGAGTACAGCATCTTAAAAGCAGAAGAAGAATCTATGATGTCCTCATTACGTGCGGTTAATGAACATGCTGATTATGATGAAGTTTATGCAAATAGATATTGGAATAACGCTGTGAACAACATTATTGCATCAATGGGTAGCGGTGATCGCCACTTAAACATTTTCAAGCTATGTATGGTGTCATTTAAATGTGGATTAGGAATTGAGGGTGCAATTGAGGCATTGAATCGTGCAAAAGCAAACGGTCAGTACACAGAATCTATGAGCATTAGAAACAAGGCATTAGATGCGTGGAAGTCATTTGATGGGATAGTGGATATTAAGTTCTTTAAACCACGAACGGCTCAGCAATATGCTCAAATATTCAGTAGCTTATAAACGAAAAGGGAGTCCGAAGACTCCCAATAACAAAGCATGACTAATACTTTATATAATCTATTTATAGCTAAATCGAACGTTAATCAAACAGACCTTGAGTGTAGATACTTGGTTTTTCTTCTTTTTTCTCTTTAGGTAGTGGCACTGGTTGATCGTTATACGTCAAGTAAATCAATCCTCTCATACCAGCAGAACTTGGGTGAGACGATGGGTTGTTGTACAACCAAAGATGTTTAAGCTCTTTTTCGTCAATCGGTTCAATTGCTGAGAGTTTAAACCAGATTGAACACTTCTTTTTTCGGTAATAAGCAGGTGTCAGATCTGGTTCTTTTGAAGAGATTTCAGTCTTACTCGTGCTACCAGCGATCACGTCAATGATGTTTGCTCTACACGTGAATTTTGAACCATGCATTAGGTACAAGTAGCACTGTTCGCCACGCTCAAGTTGTAGCTTGGCAGTTTTAACAAAGCTCTGATTCATACCGATTCCGAACTTACCCATCCAAACACTGCCATTAGCTTCAATGACGGCTGAGTGCTCAGCAATGGTGTCAGCACCGGACAGCTTATCACTGTATCTAAGTAGAAAGTGTAGATTTTTCATAGAGATGGAACCAAGTATATCAATGTTGTCAAGTTTTGATTATAATGCTACCACTTAAATATCTTAATTACTAGGTAAGAAATGTTAGAAAATCAGCAGCTTACTATCGACTGTGCAGTACCAGATAGTGGTGTTAATGCCCTTAAAATCAAAGCAGTGGATCTACCTAAGTTCCCTACGACTCGCTACCAAGGCTCAAAACGCAAAATCCTACCAGAACTAGCAACAGCATTGAGCACGATCCAGTACAACAATACACTAGATATGTTCAGTGGCTCTGGTGTCGTATCACTGTTGTTTAGAACATTAGGTAAGAACGTTAGCTCAAATGACTTCATGTTGTATAACCAAAATACAGCGAAAGTATTTTTAGAATTTGACCTCGAACGATTGAATGCTTTGAATGCGCAGTCTGATTTAGAAGATTTGCTGTATAACTTACCTTTGTCAGATGACGGTCTTGTATCAAAGAACTATAAAGGCATTTACTTTATTGATTCTGAAAATGATGAGATTGACCGATTCTGTCAAAACATTCATCAGTTCGACGATTTTGCAAAATCTGTATACATCTATGCTATTGGTCAAGCGTTAACCAAGAAACGTCCATACAATCTTTTCCATCGTGCAAATCTAGAAATGCGCACTAAAGAAGTTAAACGTTCTTTTGGTAATAAAAAGACTTGGGAAACACCAATGATTGAGCACGCAATCAAGTGTATCAATGAATTGAAGAAGTATCCTATTAAAACCGCTGATACATTAAGCAAGTACACAACTGGTTTTAACTCAGCAGATTTAGAATCATTTGCTGATGATTTCGACTTGATTTATCTTGATCCGCCATACATCAATGGTAAAGGTACACCTGTTGATTACAGTAACTTCTATCATTTTTTAGAGGGGCTTTGCGATTACTCGTTATTCGATAATGGTGATGATAAGTACCCTCATAAACCTATCACAAAGAAACCTAGTGCATGGTTAAAGCCAGATAGCGCATTGAAAGAGCTTACGGCGATCTGTGAACGCTGGCCTAATGCAACAATTGTGTTTAGCTATAGAAGTGATGGCTTACCAGTACCAGAAGAAGCAGCAAAGGCAATGTCAACTAAAGGTCGTACAGCCGAGATTCATTCTGCTGGCGAGTACAAGTATGCATTGAGTAAAACAAACACAAATGAAGAATTAATCATCATTTCAAAACCCGCATGATAAGAGGGGAGCAGAAGCTCCCCTTAGTTTTATTTGAATGCTGCCATTTCTGGATGATTATACAACGTAGCAGGACTGTTGATGGCGTCTTTCAATCGCTCATAATTAGCCCAGTAAAAATCACAAGCACCTTTCTTATTACGGAACTGAGTAAATGGACCATTTACAGCTGCAAAGCCATTAGGTGTATCGATCTCGACCGAACCAATGTTTTTCGTGTTGCCACTACCAGCACGAATACCAGTCAAATCAACCTTTTCACGAATGAAGACAGATTGTACCGAGTAAGGACAACGGATCTGACCACGAGTTGGGATATTTTCCAACGTGTACTCTTCAAACGCTTCATTGCGAATGTACACAAAGCCTAGTACCCAATGCTCATGGTAAGTATTGTATGGGTAAAGGATGTTCTTCGTGTTGTTACGAATGAATGAGTTATAGCTACCAAGAGTCATCTTGGTCTTTTTGTAACCAATAGGTGCTTTTGGTTCAATGTAGGTAGATTTAATATCAAGTGCAATGCGATGCAGTACAGTTCTGCCATCAACGTCATACTTAGTTAGAGTGAAGTCTGGATAAGTTGTTTGATTTGCAGTTTCAACAACATAGCCTTTCTCAGCAGCCAAAGAACGTAGTGCTGGACTAGCAAAACGTTCAAAAACCGTACTCAAAACTTTAGTGTCAGAGTCAATTGGTAGTACGTTGTTGTTTTGGTCGATAAAACCTTGGATTTCCCAAGTAAAGTTTCGTGTTAGATCAAAGAAACGGTGACTAAAGCCGTTAATCTCAAAATATGGCTGCATATTGATACCTCATTAAGTTACCAGTCATTTATGAGGTCTGAGGCTCTTTTTTTCAATGACTTGGCTCATTAAAAATGTGATTTGTTTCATAACAATCAAGAAACGGTATGATTGAAAAGTGTGAAAGACTTGTATACGAGATCACATGACCTGTTTATATTAGAAAAAACTAATTTAAGAGGTCGTAATGCCGTTTACTCGCTTTTATAAAATGAATCCACTGCTTGGAATGGCTGTTGAAGAAGCGTTCTACGAATTTTCACGAACAGTGTCGAATTATGATGGTGGAGCGTGGGAAGTCGTTGTTGATAGTGATGATGTGTATGCAGTTTATCCAGTGTCGTCAGGATCACTGGAAGTTGGTCATGATGGCAACTATGTGTTACCGATAGAAATATCTTCTAGAGCATTTGGTGTGTATGTTTCGTTAGCCGTCTACAACAAATTATGTTGGTTATTTCACGACCAAGGTAACAATGCATTGTGCGAAGTTTTTAGCAGTATGTATCACTCTTTACGTATCTGGATGATAGATACAACCGAACTTCCACCAGCAGAAGTTGAACATATTCTTAGAATGATTGATTAGCAAAAAGGGAGCCGAAGCTCCCTTTTTTAATGAATGAAATTGGCTTCAAGTAATTCATTAATCGAGTATAATTGAATACCATCTTCTTCAAGTTTCTCGGCCATTAGCATCATCTTTTGGTTCAAGCATTCATAATACTCGTGGACACTGACTAGTGTCTCAGCATCAATATGCTGTGCTTCGATGAAGTATTCTAAAAATCCACCATCTTCACGATATTGACACTCCACTAGGTGGCAAGCATTAAGTTTGTGCAGAAGCTGCGCTACAGCCAAGTTTGAAC
Source organism: Enterovibrio nigricans DSM 22720 (assembly GCF_900167155.1). Lineage (GTDB taxonomy): Bacteria > Pseudomonadota > Gammaproteobacteria > Enterobacterales > Vibrionaceae > Enterovibrio > Enterovibrio nigricans. The sequence continues at coordinate 63,761 of NZ_FUXU01000013.1, forward strand.
TAGACACATATATCTCACTGATAGGGTCGTTGTCATTTTTAGTGTTCAAAAAAACAACATTACCATCATTTACGTTAACACCAAGTGCACGTAAAGCATCCAAAATCACGTTATGTTCATAAGGATCGTGAAACACAAATGTAAAGTTCTGTTGAGCGGCAGTATTTGTATTAAAAGTAGTCATAATATCAATCTATAAGTTGGTTAATGTTTAAATGTGCCGAAGCACCCTCCTTAACCACTCAACGGTGCGCATACTAAGGCAATTGCTTCTATCATGACAACAAGAATATCTTATCGAACTAAACAAAATCGTTTATATTCAGGTGTTTGCTTAATTATTGAACAATGAAAATGGTACCTTTTTTTCAATCTGGCTAGAATTGTTCTTAGTCAAATTAAGCAACCTTGAAAAAAAGGTACCATTTTTGGTGAATGACAACTGGTTAACTAGATGGTTAATCATTGACCAATGACCACAACTCATTGGTGAAGGTAAATGATGCAATGATAAAAAATATTCCGGCGTCTGTTCGCTTACGCGAACCTATACTGTGGTTATCAGGTGTTCACTTACAATGTATGAATAGGCCGGTCTATCATTAACACTGTGGTTACATGGTTGAATTAATACAATATGGTCCATACTAAAGGTGCTTTACAGAACCTAATTAACCTAATTGAATAAAAAAAAGAGGTGACAACGTCACCTCTTTTTTTTGTTCAGAAACTGTCGTAGACAATTACTTGGTGAAGATCTCGCGGAACTCACGCTTCATTACTGGTTTCAGACGTGCTTGCTTAAGTTGTTTAGCAAGGTCTTTCACGCAGTTGTGTAGGATTTTATCAAGCAGAGATGCTTTGTAATCCGACGTTTGTTCTTCGTTCATGTCTTCGAACTTCATGTCTTGAGTTTCTTGCATGAAATCTAGGCCCGCGTAGCTTTGGCTTAGACTAACCAACGCGTGGAACTGTTCGAAGTTGTCCAGAATGTTCTGCGCACTTGCTGGCAGAGAATCCCAAGTTTGACGAACGACGTCTTCAGACGCTTCGTGTACAGATGCCAGCATAGTGAATAGCTCTACAGGCACTTGTTCGTACTTGATAACCTGCTGCAGCTCAGCAGACATATCTTCCAGCTTAATCGCTTCGATTTGTTGTTCAGACATCTTATTTATTCCTGATAACGCAAAACATTGCGCATCCTATAGTGCCAGTAGGTGAAGTCAACAGTATTAGGTGATTACATTTGTCGACTGTCCATATTTAAGGCACTAATAAGTTTATGCAGAGGCTTGCGCTTTATCTTCTGATTTCGTGTTTGTGTCGGATTTCTTGCTTTTCTCATTCACGACTTTTAAAGCAGGCTCTTCTTTGATGACGTTTTCACCCATCAGGCAGCCGCCCTTGGCGATCGTTAGTTGTTCACTCTGAATCTGGCCTTTCAGTTTGCCGTTACTCAGAATATCAACTTCGCGTGCAATGCACGTGCCTTCAACCAGACCGTTAATCGTAACGTGGTCCGCGCGAATGCTGCCTTTAAAGTGGCCGGTAGAAGAGATAACAACATTGCGGGCATTGATGATTGAACCTTCACCTTGACCATCGAATTGAATGTCACCTTCGAGATCGAAATCACCAACAATGCGGCATTGCTTGGCGACCAAAGACATAGATGTGTTAGAAGGTTTATTTTTGCCGAACATTCCCATTTACTACTACTCCTTTCACTCTGCGGTTAGAGACATAGGCATGTAAAACTCAATACTCTGAATACTATCCGAAATAGGGAAGGTGGCGTGACAAAAATTTCACTCGTTGAGCCGAAATCACACGCCTGCGACACCTTTGCATGCCCGCGTTCGGTAAATGGGTGAAACTTTAGACAATTGCATGTGCCTTTCTGGCAAATCCTGACAAGAGTTATTGATGACACTCGCGTTGGTTGCTATAACCTCGCGTTATAACGATCTATGTTGAGGTATTCACTATAGCGATTGAACTAACCAACCATGAAGCGCGAGTTATCGGATGTTTGCTTGAGAAGGAAGTCACTACTCCGGAACAATACCCATTAACCCTAAACAGTCTCACAATGGCTGGGAACCAAAAAAGTAACCGTGACCCGGTATATTCGCTTTCTGAAGCTGAGGTTTTGGATACTGTTGAATTGTTGAAAAGCAAACGTTTGATCAGTGACGTTGAAGGCTTCGGTAGCCGAGTGACGAAGTATCAGCACCGTTTTTGCAACACGGAGTTTGGTTCGCTGCAATTTAGTGAGCAAGAAAAAGGGATCATTTGTGTTATGTTGCTTCGCGGCCCGCAAACGCCTGGTGAACTTCGTACACGTACCAACAGATTGTGTGAGTTTAGTGATGTTCGCCAAGTCGAATCCGTACTGGCGAAAATGATTGAAAAAGGGCATGTTGCACAACTTCCTCGTGAGCCGGGTAAGCGTGAAAGCCGCTATGTCCATTTGTTTGGTTCGGAGACGCCAGAGGTGGTGGTGAGTGAGCCAACGTTTTCGCAGGAACATGAAGGCAGCAATTTGGCAGCACGTGTTGAAGTACTTGAAGCTGAAGTGGCCGAGTTGAAAGCATTGGTTAACGAACTGATTGGCAACGATCAATAATGCCTAATCAAGACAAGGCTGCCTTGTCTGACGAAAGTACAGCGTCAAAAAACAATGCCCAATGGCATGTTTATTTAATTCGTACCCGTGATAACGCGCTCTATTGCGGTGTTACTCTGGATGTGGCGCGTCGTTTTGACGAGCACCAGACAAATGGTATGAAAACTGCAAAGTATTTAAGAGGCAAACAGCCGCTTTCTTTGGCATGGACGTGTGAGATTGGGACAAAGCAACAAGCGATGTCCCTCGAATGGAAAATAAAGCGTCTAGCCAAAAAAGATAAAGAACGTTTGTGCAAAGACAGTGATTTTGCGCAGGTCTTTATCAAGGATAATATTTAATTTTTAGGGTTACTCATGGCACTTAAAGCAACGGTGTATAAAGCGTCGATTAACGTCGCGGACATGTCACGACATGTATACCTCGACCAAAACGTAACGCTCGCGCAGCACCCGTCGGAAACCGCACAACGCATGATGTTGCGCATACTGGCTTGGACAATGTATGCCGATGAGCGTTTGCAGTTCACTAAGGGCCTTTGTGAAGACTCAGAACCCGAGCTTTGGATTAAAAACTACAGTGATGAAATTGAGCTGTGGGTTGAACTGGGTTTACCTGATGAAAAACGTTTGAAGAAAGCGTGTTCACAGGCCAAAGAAGTGGTGTTGTTTACGTACGGTGACCATGCTGCGTCTGCGTGGAAAGCTTCCTTGTTGAATAAACTTCATCCATTCAAGAACCTGACCATCATTAACATCGTTGATGAAGTGTTGGATGCTGCGGCGGCTGCGTCTGGCCGTACAATGGCGATTCAGTCTACCATCGAAGATGGCCAGATTTGGTTCTCAGTTGGAGACACTGTGATCTCTCTGATGCCAGACGTTTGGAAATCATCGGCGGCGTAATTCAGTCGTTAACTTCGAATATTTAAGATGCCGGGTATAATCGCCCGGCTCTTTGTTTTTTGAGCAAGGCAATTAAATCGTCCGCTGTCATTGGCGGGTAGTAGAAATGGCCTTGGGCAAAATTACAGCCTATGTTTCTCAGCAATTCTTGCTGATCAATCGTTTCCACGCCTTCAGCAACCACTTTCAATTGAAGCAAGTTCGCCATGCTGACGACAGCCTGACAAATCACCAGATCGTCTTTAGATTGTGGAAGATCTTTAATGAAACCGCGATCGATTTTCACGGTATTAACAGGGAAGTGTTTTAAGTATGCCAGCGATGAATATCCGGTCCCAAAGTCGTCAATCGCTAAACTGATACCGGAGGTTGTCAGACGGTTCAGTATGTGTTGATTACGCTCTAGGTTTTCAATGAAAACCTGCTCTGTCAGTTCTATCTGAACGCGAGAAGGAGGGATATCATAGCGATTAACGGAACGAATAACATAATCCGCCAAGTAGCCATCCTGAAACTCATGGCCTGACACGTTGATTGCGATACATTTCGGTGCGCAGCGTTCGTCCAGCATATGTGAAAATTGCTTCAATGCCGAATCAACAACCCAATGCCCAAGCCGTTGCATGAGTCCGGTCTCTTCGGCGGTCTGAATAATTATATCTGGGCTTATCACGGTACCATTGGTGGATTCCCAACGAACCAGTGCTTCTATGCCAACAACTTGGCGTGTTCGTAAGTCGACTTGAGGCTGAAAATGCAGTTGAAGTTCGTCATTGTTGATCGCTTTACGAATCGCTCTTTCGAGCTCTTTTTTGTGGTTCAGCTGTTCTTGCATTGTCTGGTTATAGGCGACGACTTTACGGCTACCTAATGCTTTAGCTTTGTGTGCAGCAGTATCCGCATGACGCAAAAGCTCATCCGCACGCATGTCATCAATATATCGATAAGCAATGCCAATCGCACAGCTACTGAGAATGTCGTTGTCTTCAATATAGAACTCTTCCTCTAAACACATTCTCAATTGGTTTGCCTGCATTTCAGCCTCTAGTTGAGACATGCCCGGACAGGCAATCATAAATTGGTCATTACTGGTTCGTGCAAGCAGAGCGTGAGGTGGTAACACTGATTTGAATCGTTTGGCGGCTTCGAGCAGCAACTGATCTGCCACCATATAGCCATACATGTCATTCACTTCTTGAAGCTTATCGAGTGCAATACACATCAGAACAATATCTTGGTCGCCGCGAATGGAGCGCTCTAAATAGGTTTCCAACGCAAAGCGGTTGGGTAGATGGGTTTGAGGGTCGTGGTTTGCGGTGAACTGAAGTTGTGCTTCAACCTCTCGACGCTGGGTGATCTCGCCCTGGAGTTTCAACACCGTCGCTGATTCCGCATGACGTCCCATAACATTGACTTCAAGCAAGTAGAGCGAGATAGCCACTAGCACTGTCACCACGATACCAGAGATGAAAATCAACATCGGCAATGAAAAATAGGATTGGTCATACACGGCTTGTTGCCAGACAGTCAGTTGCCATTTCCCATTGAGTGCATTCACATCCACCATGTTGGTGAGAACGCCATGCTGTTTAGGTAGTTCACCATAGAACTGGTTTTCGTTGTCGCTTAACACCAAGGTTTGTTCTGGACGAAGAAACTGTGACGCGATTGCATTCAGCATATGGTCGATATTGTATCTTACGCCTAAGTGGCCTGAAATTTTCCCGTCAAATTCGACAGGGTGAAGCATTTCGATAAATAACTCGTCGTCTGACCCCTTAATCACATTGGACGTTTGTAATTTAGACAGGACGGGCATGCTGCTGAATTTGACAGCGAGTGCGATGCGCCAGTTATTTGTGACGTTATCGGGCTTGAATGAAGGAGGAGAGCTAAGGGTCATCTTCCTGTCGAGTTCTAACCAATACACGCCCACAAAAAAAGGGAAGGTTTCGCTGATATTATCGGTGACAGACGCCCAGTTTTTTTCAGTGACCTCTCCTTCATTTTGAAAATTGTTTGCCAACCAAACAATGAAATACGCTTCTTTTTGAAGGTTTACTTCTATTGCGCGTTGAAGTCGATTGACTTCAATGCTTAGCATTTGATCTTGAAGTTCAACCTGACGAGATTGCGCGCTGCGATAAAGCGTAAACGTGGAGATCAGGATGAGCATGCAGACGGCCGCAATTGCCACGACAGACACAAAGCGGGGCGCATTTTGGGACGTTTCAGTATACGGGTCATTGCGCTGAAGTGTCTCGTACAAAAGTCATAACCTTATTAATGAGTCAATTGTCTCCTTATGAAGTCTATGACATAACAATCAAACCGCAATGTCGCTAGAGATGAAAAAGTCTTAGATATGAGATAGAAGGTGATGATTGTGCTGCTGGATAGCGCTAGGGGAAAGCGACGAAATTACCAGCTATTAGCCGCTCTCATTTATTCGGGCCACCTTTTACCGACATCGCGACTCCCTAAGTCTCGCTTTTTTTTAAATTCATTACCTTCAAGTGTCCTATTCTTAGCTACAGGATGATGAATGGGATGGGAGCCGTAGTGGATTGGCTCAAGAAACACACGAAAGCGCTATTTATAATCATAGCTTCGGCACTGGTTGCATATTTTTCTCAATTTACGGTGGCTAATTGGCTGGTAAAGCAGAAAATTCAGGAAGATGCGGCCGTGTTGTCGACGCTGTATTCTGGGCTTTACCGAGAGAGCTTTGAGCAACTGAAGTCCTTGTCTACCCAGCTGAATTATCAATGCAGCAACGAAGACATTGAGCTGATGAACCAAGCCAAATCAGGCAACCTCTTTGTCGATTATGTTGACCTTCACTTAACGAACAAACATTCCTGTTCAATTTATAACAGTGAGAAAGCAGGGCGGCCGCTAGGGACGTTTTCGCCCGCTGAAGAGCTAGATTTCGGCGATGTTGCGTTGATTATGGAAAACAATCAGTTCGAAGAAATGCGCTTACATTCTAAGAAGGGCATTCTACGGTTTATTTTCCAGCAACCACGAAACTTTCTGTCTAACTGTGAAAAATGCCTTTATATGACCGTAGACGTTGAGGGGCGGGTCATTCAGCTTTATCAACGTGAAAATAACCCTTATCGAGAAGTCTATGAAGGGCCGATGGGTGAGAACCGGATGATGATCAAGTTGTACATCAACCAGACGGGGGTTGATTTTCTTGTCGGGGAGCTAGTGGGTGTTTTCTCTGTATTGATTGTGTTACTTGGCGTGTTATTAGCCGTCGGGTTTGAGCTGAATCAAACAGAGCGAAAGGGGTTGAGTGGCTTATTGAATGAAGCGATTGAATCCAATGAACTCAGGCCTTTTTACCAACCGATTGTACGCCCGGAAGGCGGGGGATATAAAGTGGTTGGGGGAGAAGTACTTGTGCGGTGGCTTGCGTCCAATGGCGAGTATATTCCTCCTGATACGTTTATTCCGCTTGCGGAACAAAATGGTGCGATTCATAAAATCACTGATCAGCTTATCGACAATGTGCTTTATCACCTTAAAAGTACGGTGTTGCCGGATAGGTTTTTTGTCAGCGTCAATGTATCGCCAAGCTATTTGGAACGCGAAGATACTGCTGAAAAGCTGTTAACCAAGTTGAAGGAGAGCGGTATTGATCCTCATATACTTTCCTTGGAAATCACGGAAAGAACCAAGTTCAGTGATTTGAACAAAGCAGCAGAATGCATTGAAACGCTGACGGAACAAGGCATATCCATCAAACTTGATGACTGCGGTACGGGGTATGGTGCATTTTCTTATCTACAGATCTTAAACATCGATACGATCAAGATTGATCGCATGTTTGTGGATGGGATCGGCACAGAAAACTTTAAGATTAAAATCCTCGATTCCATCTTGGCGTTTGCCAGAGAATCTAATCTGCACGTGGTTGCTGAAGGCATAGAAAATAAAACACAGGCGGACTACTTAATCGGTGCTGGTGTGGAAATGCTACAAGGTTCCTATTTTGGTGATCCCGTGCCGTTCAATATTTTCAAAACCTCCTTCACGTCGTCAGATCCCTTGTCGTCTACGCACATTCTTATTCAATAGATTCATTTACGTTCACTTTCTGACCATGCAACGAAAATCCGTTTCATTTGAATTCGTGATGAATCGCTGGAGGTTTGTTGCTTTTGCTGTTTTAATCAATGAGATCAGATTGTTAACGTCGAGTCATTCTCAAATTCTAAGACTAGACTGAAAGAGAAGGCGAGAATTTACGTTCAATTTGGTAAGACTACAAAACTCTTTCTTATTTATGGACTCAAAGAGTGACACAAGGCCTAAGGATGTGTGTTTATGTTTAAATCGTTTTTTCTGGATAAGCGTTGGTTTCATTGGTCGATTCTCGGCTCTGCGCTTATTCTCTATGTGACTTGGTACAAAGTAGAAATTGACGTCAAAGTAAACGAATGGTTTGGCTCCTTCTACAACCTTATTCAAAAAGCCCTTTCTGAGCCAAATGCCGTTACCTTTGATGAATTCTTCGCAGGATGTGTTGAGTTTTTCAATATCGTCTCCGTCTACATCATCATCGCTGTCATGCTTGATTTCTTCGTCAGACATTATGTGTTCCGCTGGCGTACCGCAATGAATGACTACTACATGTCTCACTGGAATAAAATTCGTCATATTGAAGGTGCATCTCAGCGTATTCAGGAAGACACTATGCGCTTCGCTCGCATCATGGAAGGGTTGGGTGTCAGCTTCATGCGTTCACTCATGACCTTGGTCGCCTTCCTGCCAATTCTTTGGACATTGAGTGAACACGTTACCGAACTGCCTTGGATTGGGGAAGTGAGCCGTTCACTGGTGTATTTTGCTATTCTGTCCGCTTTGTTTGGTACGGTATTGTTAGCCATTGTGGGTATTAAGCTGCCGGGTTTGGAGTTCAAAAATCAGAAAGTTGAAGCTGCCTACCGAAAGGAGTTGGTTTTTGGTGAAGATCACGAAGAACGTGCTCAACCTGAATCGGTTAAAGAATTGTTCCTGAATGTACGCAAAAACTACTTCAATCTGTATCGCCATTATCTCTATTTTGACATCGCGAAATGGTCGTACATTCAGTACACGGTTATCGTTCCGTACATTGCTCTGGGCCCAACGATAGTGTCCGGCGCGATCACCTTGGGTGTTCTGCAGCAGATCTTGCGTGCATTCGGTAAGGTGGAAGAATCATTCCAGTTCTTGGTTCATTCTTGGAGCACAATTGTGGAATTGATGTCGATTTATAAGCGTTTGAAAGCTTTTGAAGAACAAATAGAAATCGCGATCAGCGATGAACAAGAAGCTGCAACGGATCAATAACTGCGCGTCACTATACCTAAAGCCCGCGACTATCGCGGGCTTTATCCTGCCCCTCTGGCCATACTGATAACGCGCTGCAGAGTCCATCTCAACAGAAGTGGAATAGCATCATCAAGGTGCTTCTCTGTGTATTCGATAATGGCAAGCGCAGCGTCAGGCTTTGCGTATTTCTTCAGTGCTTTTGCGATGATCTTCTTAGCTGGTACATGCGGATTATTACCTTCAATATGTGCCATTTCGCGAAATAGTGGTTCGTATCCATTGTTGAAAAGGTAATGTTCAATATCTCGGTCAGGAAGAACGGTCAATCGATGCTTTTCTTGACCGCTGTTGAGAAAGCTTCGCGCGGTATTGGCATACTTTTGTCCTGCGAAGTCACCATCTGCAATAACATGCCATTCTATTCCCAGCGCCCCTGCCAGCTTGATTAACGGCTTTAAGCCACTTTGTGCAAACTCAATCAGCTGAACCCCTTCGGCGGATAAGTCATACCCCTGAATTCTCGCAAGCTCATTGAATAGCCATACTTCGGTTTCACCTTCAACCAACAACCAACATCGCGCAAACAATGCGCTAGGCCGGTGGAAACGGACGTGGAAAGACACTTTACGCTGATCATTCTTACTCAAGTGGTCGGGGGGAACCTGAAATGTTTCTGTGGTTGTTGAACCCCGCTCTAATCGCCGTATCGATGTCAGTGGCACCGAAGAGAGTAGGTTACTGCTGTTTGTTGTCAGTATTTTTTGCATCGGCATCAGATTGATCAGCCGCCAAGCTTGATTGAGCAATGTGGGATGAAGCCGGCTTTCAGGATCTTCGAAGATAACGATAGGGCGCGCATTCGCTTTAAGTTGTTTTGGTCCACGCGCACGCACGAAGGTGCTCAGTAGTCCCATCAAAAGCAGGCGACTTTGGTTAGATGTATTGTTGGCGACAACCTCCAAAGGATGGACATAGTTAGCGCGCATGTTGAGGTGACGATAAGGCTCAATCTCACCAGGAGAACGGTTGTGACTACCAAATGCGAAGTAATGGTCTAAGAGCGTACGCATTGCTTTAATTCCGCTTCGTAGTTCCCCTTTGTTCACGTGGCCAGGTTTTTGTTGGAGGCGTTTGACGGTATTTTCTAAACGTTTCTCAAGGCGGGTGGCATTGCCGTTTAAATCAATGTCGGAATCTCGGAGACGGCGAGCATCCTGAATACGGATAATCGGGTGGAGTTGGACTAGCTTATTGGCGAGAGCATCGTTGTTCTCAATATCTTTAACGTTACCGTTTTCGTCGAGAAATCCACGGGTGACGTTGATCTTGCCGTCTTCATGAATGGCATTGATATGGAAGTCCAATCGCCGAAGACCTATTTCGTCGCATAGGTTCCAGGTTCGGGTGAATTGACGATAGCGTCGGGCTCGGTGCTCGCCAGAGAAGCTCTCTTGCCAACGTAAGATGATTTGGATTTGATTGGTTTGCGCATTGCCTAGTGTATGGTCGATATGAAAATCGCTGCGCTGAAAGTGGTAGGACTCACCAGAAGAAGGAAGACAAAGGGACAAGGCGTCAAGCAGCGAACTCTTACCCCACGCATTCTCGCCAATTAGGACGGTCAGTTCATCCAAATCAAGGGAAAGGCGTCGTATACCGCGAAAACCGGATAATTCAATTCGATCCAATCTCATAAGCCCCCACTACTAAAAAGGCACGTAAATTCAGAGGGTAATGTGTGGTTTGTCGTGTGCAGGGTTGTGTCGTGAACATGGTCATTACCCCATTCTTAAGCGTAAGACAGATGACAAAGTGATGGCGAGTTGTGTATCACGAATTTGATGTTTTAGAGATAATCCTGTTTTCTTTCAGTTAATTGTGACAGATTTAGGCATTGCCGATACCTAGCCTTCGTCACAATTGAATATAAAATCAGTGTACTCAGGTCATCTACTTGGGATTAACAAGGAACGACTTTCACAATGTTATCTTTCGAAGCACTTCAGGTTTTAGATGCGATTGACCGTAAAGGAAGTTTTGCCGCAGCTGCAGACTCACTTAATCGTGCTCCCTCGTCATTGAGCTATCAAGTCCAAAAACTCGAACAAGATTTAGATCTGGTTATATTCGATCGGTCTGGCCATAAAGCCACATTTACGGATGCAGGGAAGTTGCTTCTGGAGCGTGGCAGAATTTTGATTAATGCGGCAGATGAACTTATTTCAGACGCCAAATCTCTTGCCCATGGTTGGGAGCTGGACATAACCGTTGCGTTTGATGGGTTATTGACAGCAAGGCATTTTTTCCCGCTGGTGGAGAAACTTAGTCAGGAATCCAGCACGCGCGTACGCCTGCAAGAGGAGATCCTCGCGGGTGCTTGGGAAGCCCTTGAAGATGATCGTGCCGATATTTTGATTTGCCCAAAGCCACCAACGATTCCTCAGGGTGTGAAAGTGCAAGAGTTGGGGTATTCGGAAGGATATTGGGTTGCGGCATCTAATCACCCCATCCACAAGCATAAAAATCCTTTTGATGCAGACACTCGTCGCTTATATCGCAGTATCTCAGTAGCAGATACGGCAAGAAACGCCAAAACGTACACCTACAATATTCTTGATGAGCAGCCGCGCCTGACGGTGAGTTCAATGACAGAAAAATACAATGCCATTCTAGATGGCTATGGGATCGGTACAATGCCAGCGTGGTGGGTCAAACAGGATTTAGCGGAAGGGCGATTAAGCGTGATCGAAGGGAGTGAAATCTACAAGCTTATTGGGTGATGGTGTGGAAACGTAACCGTATGGGGAATGCCAAAAGCTGGCTTATACGTCAACTGCCCAAGGTATTGAAAGTGATCCAACCAATCACAGAAGATAAAGTGGGATGACTCCCTCAAGCTGAGACGTAAATTTTCGATATAGTTCGACCAAGGACTAGCAGGGAGCATAGTGACATGATCAGACATATATTACTGGTGAAATTCAAACCTCAGTCAAACGAAGCTGATTTTGAAGAAATTCGCGAAGAATTTGAATCTATGGTTGAACGCGTAGAAGGTGTGGTATCAGTTGAATGGGGTGAAAACAATAGCCCCGAAGGAAAAAACAAAGGCTATACCCATGTAGTATTGATGACATTTGCGGGTGAAGACGTTCGGGATACCTACCTTTTCCACCCCGAACATGACGCACTCAAAGAAGTTTTTGTCCCTCATGTAGAAGATATCATTGTGGTTGATTTCAACGTTTGAAGAGACTCATCAATAGCATGTTTGGTTTAAATGTTACGTTGTAATTCATACGCAGGCACCGTCTAAACGGTGCTTTTTTATGCCAATATTATTTTCCCTTCCTTATTTCATATTAGGGATGCGAGGAAGTTATCGGTATTTACTATCTATATTATTGTAATTAATAACCTCTCCTCGTCTATTTATATTGCGTTGTTGTCAACGCCGACTTAAAACTGATCCACTTAGCGACGCTATCGCCGAAGTAAAATTGACCCACCCATGGTAGTTATCCCTGCCTCTCCGATTCATTTTGTAGAACGGTTGGCACTGTCCCTAACGCCCTTTTCCCTTTTAGCCGATAACTCTCTCCACTTATCTGAATGATGTGAGAGTGATGAAGCAGTCGATCCAGCAGTGCAGCCGTGAGTGTGGTGTCATCAGCGAACGCATTTGACCATTGTGAGAACGGTAAATTGCTTGTGACAACCAC
>NZ_FUXU01000162.1 GCF_900167155.1 Enterovibrio nigricans DSM 22720
GGATAACCTAGGGTCTCAGCGGCCTTCTACTAACTTTGCAACGGAGCCTGAAAAATATTATCTTATTGCTAAAGTCGGCGAGGTTGGATGTCGTTTATATCATCACGGAGCAACCTTCAATTTTGTTTTTCTTTCAATCGGTTAATCAAACCAGTGTGGATGATTATCCGTACATACCGCTATCTTATCAGCAGGTCAATGAGCGAAGCCCAGTGACGTATAAAGGTTTTTTTCTCAGTCAGTCAATGGGTGATGCCATCAAAAATTGCAGTTATAGAGACTATTACAAGAGAATTCTGTCCGTGAGAAAGCAATGCATGGAGGCGATGCATGCTTGATTTTTGCGTTAATGCAGTATCTCACATACCAGGATTGTTATTGGTCATTGTTGGACTAGGCGTATTAGGTTGGGTTGTATATCTTTCTCATACGTTCATGTCAGATAAAATGGGAGTAGACAGTTCCATTTATCTTCCGTACTGCTATTACGCTATCTCAATTACGGGATGGATATTTGCCAACGCCTTTTTTCAGTCAAATTTACTTCTCATATACGACAAAAACATCGCGTTGACCGTGGCTGTTATTGCGAATTTGTTTTGCTTTGTCGCATTACTCTTCGCTTACCTTTTTTTTTGTAAGTTGGTTTCTACGCTTCCCGGTAAGAAACTTAGAACTTACCAGGTAGTTATTTCTGTCACTCTCGCGCTTCATGCCTTTGTGGTTAATTTGGTACCGGGGATGACAGTTGCAGATATCGAAATTTTTGGTGTCGGTGATTTTGTTCTTTATTTCGGTGAGCACAATGAACAATTTTTCCTTTCTGCCCCTATTCTCATTGTCCTGACCTTTACTAACTTTCTTAAAGCCTGGAAAACTAAGAAGCGATTAAGCCAGTTGAAATCGAGCTATATGATGGCTGGTGTTGTCATTTTTATGGTGTCGACACTGATTGTTCTTGTGATTGTTCCGCTTCTTTACCATGATTTTTCATTAGTATGGGTTCCGCCTGCGTTGTCTGCCATTGAAGCACTATTGATCGGTTATGCGTTGTTGAACAATCGGTTTTATAGTGCCAAATACATTAGTCTCGTCTGTACCAGCTTTACTTTAAATTCGCTCATCTATTTGGTCCCTATGATAGTGATTGCATCTAATGGGACGAGCTTTATTGTCTTTGCGTTGTTGGCAATATGGACGCTGGTGTCAGGCATATTCTGGCATCAATCATTGGGAAAAATACGGCAGTTAGTGAACAAGGTTCTCTACCGAAAAAATGGAAATCCTGTCGACAATATCTGTCGTCTCATTGGCGAGTTTCGATATTCAAGTGATCAAGCGATTGTGAAGCTAAACCAAGTGCTGAATGCCTCTCATGGCCGAATACAAAGGGCTGACGAGCATCTCAACAGTGTATTTCTGGATTACTTTAAAAATGATAGGCGCGCGCTGATTAAAGAAGAACTTGATTACGTGCTTCGTCATCACAATGTAGAAGATAGTGCGCACTTAATCGCCCTGACGGATGCGATGAGCAATGCGGGGACGTCGTTGGTGTTGCCCATCACCGATCACTCCGGCTATGTGTCGCATTTATATATGGTGTCAAAAAACGATCAAGTAGGGCTCTTTTCCAGTGAAGAAATCCTTGGGCTACAAGCGCTTTTCGATGAAGCGAATAAATGGATTGTAACGGAAGATAAAGTCCGAAAAACGCAGGTGTTAGCGGGCTCCATCGCGCATGAAATTCGTAATCCGTTTAGCAAGTTAAAGTATCACTTCGAACGTATTGACGCCGACATGTTTGGCTCCGACGTGACGCTAGGCCACTTCGCTTCAGATGGCATGAAAAAGCTCTATCAGGAACTGGCGGAGAGTAAAAAAGCGGTGTCATTGGGAACACGCTTTATTGATGCCATTTTGTCTGAAATCAATGGCAGCGGGTTTAGTTCAGACCAATTCTCCTATTACTCCGCAGGAGAGCTTACCCTCGATGCTTTAAATGATTTCAGTTTTTTAAAGGAAGGGCACCGAAGCCGTATTACGGCACACTTAGACGATGATTTTATTTTTTATGGCAGTGAGACGCTGTTTAGCTTTGTCGTGTACAACTTGTTGAAAAATGCGTCTGATTACTTTGATTCACATATCGGCAGTCGAATTGATATCCAGCTTTATCGTGGTGAGACAGAGAATCGGCTGGTTGTTTCTGATACAGGTCCGGGTATATCGGAAGCGAATCAATCCAGAGTTTTTGATGATTTTTTCACTTACGGGAAGAAGAATGGTACGGGCCTTGGTCTGGCATACTGTAGACGCGTGATGGAAGCTTTCGGAGGAACGATTACGTGCATTTCTGCCGTTGATGAGTATACCGAATTCACGCCCACTTTTCCGTCGATAGATGAACAGCGCCATGAACGGTCACTTCATCAAACACTGACACCGTATTTAAATCACAAGCGTGGTCTTGTCATAGGTTCAACCCAAAACTGCGAACGTCTGACAGAGTATCTACTGGGCGATTTTGATCTTTGCCTTTCTCAGGCTGACAGTATCAATAATGCGTTAAACATCACATCGGAAAAGGCGTTGGACTTTGTACTGATTTCAGAGTCAAATCACGCCCACTCTAATGACATTGTAACGGCGTTGCGCCAGCGATTTGATATGCGAAATGTCCCGATGTTTTGGTGTTCGACGGACAGCAGTGAAGAACGCAGCGACTACGACGATAACGCACTTTTTCAGGGCGAAGTTATCAGTCATAACAAACTGAGCTTTTGGCGTTCATTGTCACAACTTGCAAATGCTGGCGCGTTCAATCTGCTGGGGTCACTCGCCGGAAAGCGCATATTGGTTGTCGATGATATACAGGCAAACCGACTATTAGTTCAAGCATACCTCAGTGCTGAAGGTGTGGAAGTTTTTCAAGCAACATAAGGATTGGAAGCGATTGAGCAAGCGAAAAATACGTTTGTTGACATGATCTTTATGGACATCCAAATGCCGAACATGAATGGCATTGATGCGACGAAAGAAATACGCAAAGTAAACCCATTTGTGCCTATTGTCTGCTTAACGGGTGAATATAGTCCGGAGATCATCTCAGAGGTTGAAGAGGTGACCGATGACCATCTGGAAAAGCCCATTACGAAAAAACAACTCGTAAACATGGCAACAAAATGGTGTGTTCAGGCAAAGCGTCAGAAAGGGGGGCGAAACGTGCATCCACAAAATAGAACATGTAGCGATATTGAAAACAATCGAAATATGGCTTGATGAATCCCGACCTCTGACACTATTCCCCTCTTCTTTTTACGACAAATGAAGAGGGGATTCTTTACTTTCTGCCTGCTAAAATCACGTTCAAATGCATACTGAGCACTCTCGAAATGTTAGAAAAAGAAAACATGCTGAAATTGGCGCGCATGAAAATGCCGTTTGGCAAATATGCTGGACGCGTGCTTATCGACTTGCCAGAGGAGTACCTGTTGTGGTTTGAAAAGCAGGGCTTCCCTCAAGGTGAATTAGGGCGATTGTTGGCACTGTGTCTGGCACTAAAAATTGAAGGATTAGATGCTGTCGTCAAGCCCCTTAAAAACATGTGATTTGATCATAGAGGCGGCGGTCCCTTCGGCATTTCACTTTCGGTGAGATAGCCGTCTTTGTTGAGGTCAAACTGAGCAAAATCGTTCCGAAGTGGCCCTTTCACTGGGGTTGTTGCAAAAAATCCGTAGTGATCCAAAATCGTCTCATTTCTCCCTGGCGGATAACGGATAGATGGCCA
>NZ_FUXU01000048.1 GCF_900167155.1 Enterovibrio nigricans DSM 22720
CTGCAAAGTACACCGCGGCTTCCTTTAAAATGTCCCTTTCCATCGTAACCCGCTTTAAATCAGCCCTCAGCTGGCGTATCTCTGCACTTTGATCGTCTTCTTGTTTACGCTGCTTCTCGGGCTTATCGTACTTTTTAACCCAATCACACAAAGATTTGTAACTGACACCCAACCGCTCAGCTACAGAGCTGAGTGTATGACCTTGTTTTGTGACTTGCTGGACGGCTTGAATTTTGAATTCTTCTGGATAGCGTTTTCCGCTCATAGCAACACCTCATAGTTTGTTCAATTATATAGCTATTGAGTGTCTAGAGAAGCGGGGTCTTACCAGATCGCGATGGGACATGAAGTGCATGCGGTGTGCCCGGGTAAAGTTGCAGGCGAAACAATTTCGACCTCGGTGCATGACTTTGAGGGCGACCAGACATACACGGAAAAGCGAGGCCATAACTTTGCATTGAATGCGAATTTCAACGAGGTATTGGAACCGGATTATGATGCTCTATATATTCCTGGCGGTCGCTCGCCGGAATATCTGCGATTAAATCAAGATGTTGTAAAACTGGTGAGAGAATTTTTCGAATCTAACAAGCCTGTAGCTTCAATTTGTCATGAGATCCAGCTACTTACAGCATCCGGTGTTGTTGAAGGCAGAAAGCTGGCAGCGTATCCGGCATGTAAGCCTGAAATTGATCTCGCGCGCGGTGAGTATGCGGATATCGCTTTGAATGACGCCATTACGGACAGAAATCTGGTGACAGCTCCTGCATGGCCAGCCCATCCCGAGATGCTAAAACAGTTCGTCGCACTGTTTTAAGGGCTAGCTTTATAAGACAGACGATGAAAAGGAGGTCGATATGTGTCAGGTGTTTATTGGTGCCGATAAAGCATTGTGGGAAAGTCACACACGCTCGTTGCGCATAGATGGCGTTGTCACCTCCATTCGACTTGAGCAGTTCTATTGGAATACCCTTCAAGAGATTGCTCACCGCGATCAAATTGCGTTAAACAAAATGATCACCAACCTGTATTTCGAATCGTTGGAAGCAAATCATGATGTCAGCAATTTCACCTCCTTTCTACGGGTTTGTTGCAGTCGCTATCTGTCACTTATCGCTGATGGTGTTCTTGTCCGAGGGGATGACAGACCCTTGCGTCAACTGGATGCAGAGCCGATTTTGAAAGAAGAAAATGCCCTCAGGAATGAACGTTTACGACGGTTTAACTAGCTTGCCTATCACTGAAGTACGATGGGTTTTCCTTGATTCAACACCACGAAGTACTCGCCTTTCATAAATACTCCCAGCACTTTTTTGCTGCTGATATTTTCCCAAGCAGCGTCGTCATCAGAATGGCAGTATCCATCGATGAAAACCAGTTTAACGTACTGCTCGTATGTCAGTACTTCTCTGTTTACAAAGCCGCCAAAGGGATAGTAAACCAAGCTACCATCTTTAAGGTAAGCGGGAATAAGGTGGCCTTTTTTATATATCGCTTCATGACGAAGTACAATAGCTTTGTAGTTGTGTCGGTATCGAATTGCTGGCATTTTAAATAATACTGTTTATATATACAGTGTTATTGTGCATGATTCTGGCAGCTGATCAAGTCCGTGGTGTAGAGACATTAATCTAGTACCAACTCCAAATCTACAAAACTTCTTGTTTTACATAAGCTTGATAGTATTTCTTTTCTGACTTCAACCAAATCATCACTCTTGTGCTTAAACACGTCTGCCGTGAAACAGATAATGATGAGATAGCTGCTGCCAACCTTCATCGCGAGTAATTCTTCACACTCAATCCCTCTCGCGCTAAGAAGTTGCCGGATAGTGGTATCAATCTCTCGTTGTTCGTCTTCATCTTTTAGGCTTCCCCCCATTAGCTCGTGGAAGGCGCAGCGGATAAGATCCGCCGGCTGTGGCAGCATTACAATACACATAAGTACCACGACAATGGCATCGCCAATATAGTGTAAGAAACCCGCCGAACCGTGAATGTCGACAAACTCAATGGCAATCAATGCGACACCAATAGCAGCAGAAAGCACCCCATCCACAAGCGAAGATTTTGTCTCTGCTTCGAGTAACATGCTGTTGTTTTGTACTTTGTTGTTTTCGCTATGGAAATAAAAAGCCAGACCCAAGCATATAACGACCATGGCAACGGTATATATCATGATTGGACCGATAACGAGTACTGGTGTCGGCTCCCCGTCTATATAACCAACAATTTTACCGATGTTAGTGGTAATGGATGACAGCAATACGCCAAGGATCATGATGCCTTTGAACAAGGTATACATCGACTCCCCCGCAAATTTCCCAAATGGGAAATCATCCGTCACTAGGGCTTTGACGCGTGTTAATCGTAACGCGACGATGGATGACAGAAACAGAATAAACGAGAGATTGCCGTCGAGTAACAAGGCTTCGGAGCCTGACAGGTAATATGTAACCCAGCCAGAAAAGGCCATGACAAGGTTCGCAAAAATACTCACCTTAAGTGCTCTTTCCTCGGTGGCTATCAATGGAATGTCTTTCATTAGACGTTCATCCTTTAACTAAACGCGTGGTGTGCTCACGATCAGTTGTAGTTGGTGTGAATCGTCTTGTCCGTCTGGGAAATGAGTATAGGGGTATGTTTGTTATAAACGAAAAAGACAGGCACAGGCCTGTCAGTGGTCAATCTCATACGGGCGAAAGAGACGAGTGCCCTATCCCGCGTCAGAGTTTTTATGGCAAAGAATCATGATCATATCTTCATGCATCTCTGATTCGCCGTGTTTATCCAGTGTATAGCTAAGTTCAACACCGAGTTCTTTAGCGACTTTTTTGTAGTATTTTGGGATGTGAGAGAGGATATAGTCGGAACATTCACGGTGCTTATTGTGTATGAAGTTCTCGATCAGACCTTCTGGGTCGTAGGTGATGTCGCTGCCGGAAACGCACTGATTGCAAAGTTCTTTGCTGTTGTCTTCAAGGAATCGAATGTAGCGATTTTCAATGAGGTATTTGTCGAGAAGAGACAGTCGTATGCAGCCGAGCACGATGCGTGTGGCCCTTTTCGGTTTCTGCTCTGCACTGTTTTTCAGCGTGGAGAGAATACGCTGTTCTAAATACGGTCTGTACTTTTTGTTTTTGAAGAAATCTTTTTTAACGCGATTAAAAAATTTCTCGTATTTTTTCTTTCGAATCCAGTCAGACAGAATCCATTTCATAACTCTTAACTACCATGTAAAGCGACGCCAAAAAACTACCACTTTTCGATTATAACAGGACGATTTTTTAAGTATTTTGCGTCACAGGCTGCGTTTTTGTAAAAGTACGGAACCAATTGAGTTAACTTAGCTGATAAATATCAATACGTTATCTCTTTAGTACTCATATCTTGACGAAGGAAAGACGCTCAAATGCGATCTTCCTCGCTTCGCATGTCAGTTTTTTCAGATTTAATATCTATCTACATCAAAATGCAACCGTTTCTTCATCCTGCAAGGAGGATAAGTGACGACATTTACCTTGGGAAGGAAAACACTCGTCAACCGGAACTCACTTGAATACGAATGGGTAAGGCTGCTCGTGAATGAAGGAAACACAGAAAGTGGTGTGATTGGAACGATACAGCGGTGCTTTGGCGGTGACATCGAAACAGCGAGTCTATTCTTCAAAGTTGCAATGGGAGAAACGTCGCCAGGCTTTCTTCTCACCCATTTAAGTTTGTCTGATTGGGCGTCATCACATATTCAGGCGCGCGTTCCCGAAACAACAGACTAAAAAGCGGCCATTTTCAGTCCGCTTTCATTACATTCCCTTAAAAATCGCGGTTACTGCTTAAAAAAATCCATAATCAATGGCACGACTTTCACCCAAACAAGCGCACCGATGGCAACCCATACTGCAAGCCAAAATAAACGGCCAAGCCAAGTATTTCTTGTATGATGCCTTGAAGGGTCAGGCTCTCCGCACCCTGGACACGCCAGGGCTCGTTTTGAAACTTGTTTTTCGCATACCGGACAAGCGATTAATGGCATGTTAGCGTATTCCTTATCGTTGTTTTGTTTTCATAGTATTACGTAATTCCCACTGGCTCTAGCCATTCACCAGAAACTTATGAAACGATCATACAACTAAGAAAAATGTCAGCGTTAATTACACGCACTTTTCATGGGTCTGTTACCGTTTTAGACAACAATGAGAGTTTGTGTCACGGAGGGTAAATGGAGTTAGTGGTAGTGTTTAAACGTCTGAGTGGTGTCACTTAGGCCGTACGCTCTAAAGTTATAGTGCGTTACAATGTAAATAAGAAGGAGACGACATTCCGTTATCTCCCCTTCCTATTTGTTGAACTTAATCACCAAAGTCATGCTCATCGACGTGAAAAATATCTACTGGGTCAACCCACTCGACATGCCCGCATTCAATGCAAGTGCATTCGGTATGGTCTTGAAAATGATCACTGGATGGTGGTGAGATAAGAGCCTGCAATGCAGGATTATGATGAGATTGCTCCCTTACTTCATGCCCTGTTTCTTTTTTACAGCTTTCACAATGCCACATATGTACACTCATCGTGCTACTCCTTGGAAAAATACTCCTCTAAAGCGCTGAGTGTAATTTCATATCGCCTTCGATTTGTGATGCATTTATGAGACAAGACTGATTTAGTAGTTTTGCATCACAGTAATAATGTTTTGACTAAACGAAAGTACCCGTCGGACTACTTTTTCCACTGGCTAGGTCGTTAAATAAAAATCAGATAGTGCTTATGCCTCAGCGTGTTAATTAATGGGAGACGATAATACATGTTCGAACAAGGAAACCTCTTTAATTCCCTTCCAAATGCCCAAGATTCCGAAGTTTTTGACGATCTAATCAAACACCCGTTGGTACGAATAGAGAGAATATTGTCTCACGGCCAGCGGTCACCCGATGATGGTTGGTATGATCAAGATGAGCACGAATGGGTCTCGGTGTTGCAAGGAGAGGCTGAACTAACGTTCGAAAACGGTGAGATAGTAAAACTTCATGTCGGTGACTACATTAATATCCCTGCCAACACAAAACACAAGGTCAGTTGGACGAAGCCAAATACTGACACTGTTTGGTTGGCGGTTTTTTATCCGGCAACTGGAAATTAATGTTGAGTGTCGGAGCAAGTACCTTTGAGTTGAGATTTAGGGCAAAGTGCATCGCCATACGCGCAAAACACGCAGCAGACGCCGTCAGGTACCATCATCACCTCATTGCAGCTCTCGCATTCAAAATGCTGCGCTTTTGAATCTATAGGCATTAACTCAACCTTCGAATGCCCGCAATGAGGACATATAAGCTCAGACTTTAAAACTACCTTCATCACCGACTCTACATTTTGGAATGGCTCCTTTAAGCGTGGAACGAGATTGCATTACTCGCCAGCAAAGTTCCATTTACTCTTGAGAATATTATAGGAAAAAAAAAGCCCTGCATCTGCAGGGCCTCGTGTTTATCCGGCTTGTAGGTTGCCATAGAGGGTTTGATAAAGCCCCGCTTCTTTCACCAAATCGGAATGGTTTCCACATTGTGCGACCTTTCCGTCTTCCAGAACGTAAATCAAATCTGCTTGTTTAACCGCTGACAAACGGTGTGCGACGATCAGCGTCGTACGGCCTTGCAAGAAGTTATTCAATGCTTGATGCAGCGCCGCTTCAGTGGCGGTATCAAGTGCTGACGTGGCCTCATCCAAAATCACGAGTTTTGGATTTGTGAGGATCATGCGTGCAATAGCGAGACGCTGACGTTGACCACCTGACAATTTCAAGCCTTGACGGCCCAATTGTGATTCTAATCCGTTTTCTAGCTTCTCCACCACATCACTCAACTGCGCAATGTTGAGCGATTGCCACAGTTGCTCGTCGGTAAAGTCATCGCGATTGAGTGTCAAATTTGCACGAAGCGTGTCATTGAAAATGACCGGTTGCTGGAGAACGACCGCAGTATGTTGACGTAGTGTCTCATACCCAATATCTTCAACCGGCTGGCCGTCAATCAATATGTCGCCGTCTGACTTACGATAGAGGCCAAGCAAAAGCTGAATAAGCGTCGATTTACCACCGCCAGACGCCCCGACCAATGCGACGCGTTTACCCGCAGGAATAGAAAGAGAAAGGCCGTTAAGCACTTTTTTCTCGCTGTCATATGCGAATTCAACATTGCGGCATTCTACGCCAAACGTATCGCGCTCGATCAAAGGGTCACTGGTCGATTCACTCTTTGGCTCTTCATCCAACGCCAATAAGCTATTCAAACGTTTCATTGCCGCCGACGCGCTGAACCAAGCATATTGAATACCTAACAGCTCTTGAATTGGACTGAGCATAAACCAAAGGTACGCAAATACCGCAAAGATCTGTCCGATTGTCAGGTCACTGAACAATACCATCAACATCGCGGCCGCTCGGAAAAGCTCGAAGCCCAGTAGAAACATCAGGAAAGATACGCGTCCTGCCGCTTCTGATTGCCACGCGTACTTGTCTGCATCATGGCGGATGGCTTCCGCATCATTCTTGAGAACATCTAAATAGGCACGCTCGCGGTTCGCTGCTCGTAGTTGGTAGATACCTTCCAACGTTTCAACCAGACGCTGTTGGAAACGCTCGAATGATTGGTTTTCAGCACGCTTAAGATGTTTAACACGCTGACCCATCTTACGCGACAGGAAAATCACGATTGGATTTACCAGAAGAATGAACAGGCCAAGCGCCCAATCTAACCAAAGCAGGATAATCGCGGTGCCGAATACCGTCAGCACGCCAACAACAAAGCGGCTTAGGCTGTTACCCAAAAACGAGTCTATGGTTTCGACGTCCGTCACCAAATGCGAACTTATACCACCACTACCACGCTCTTCGAACTCTTTCATGTTCACACGTCCAAGCTTGTCCAAAAGCTGTTGGCGTACGTAACACGTAATCGATTTTGAGACCATCGTAAACTGGCGGCTTTGCCAAATGTTCAACGCCTGGCTTGCGATGCGCATGACGATAACCATCAAGAGTACCAAGACAATATAACTGGCAGGCTGTTGCAAAGATTCTGGCAAAAAGTGGTTAAAGAATGCGATGCCTTTGTCCGGTTTGTTCAGCAGCACTTCATCAACCATGAGTGGCATCAAAAGCGGGATGGGCACACTGATAAGCGTTGCACAAATCGCGATAAGATTGGCGGCAATCAAGCGTTTCTTCTGCTTTTTTGCCTGTTCTATTAGCCATCTCGTCGATAGCGTAGTTAAAGCACCATTACTCACTGTGTCTTCGTCTCTTTTCATTTTCATGTATATCTATTTGAGTGTATACCCAACCGATACGGCGATGAATGCTTAATGCACCACGTGTATCGCTTGGGTATACATTCAACTCCCCCCTAACAGAACCAAAAACACCCCAGCAGTCCGGGGTGTTTTTATACCCAAGCCATCTGAAGATGCTGGGTATGTATCACTTTGTTAGAATACGTACTCGGCTTCAATACCCCAGTTACGTCCAGGTTGAGTACGACGATCAAGTCCTTGGTCATCGGCTTCTTTGCCAGACAGGTCAGAGTATTCCCAGTACTTCTTATCGAATGCGTTAAACAGACCCGCGCGAACCGTAAAGTCGTTCATAGGACGGTAGTATGCGGTAACATCTGTGACGGCGTAACCTGATGCTTTCACGTTATCCACGCCGTTTGCATTGCTCCAGTCTGAATCAGACTTGCCAGCAACCGCTTTAACCACAACTTTGCCGCCGTAAGTGCCTTGTGGCTCAGCGTAACCAAGTGCAAATTGGGCTGTTAGCGGTGCAACAGAGTCAATCGCTTCGCCATTTTGCTTGTCTTCGCCTTTCGCGTAAGCCAAGCTCATATCGGTGTACATGCCTTTCGGTGCGCCAACCAGCACATCCAGTGCGAATTGAGTTTTCAGCTCAGCACCATAGATTTCTGCGTCGCTGATGTTCTCTTTCGTCCACACCTCTTTCCCTTCACCATTGTCTTCAGCAGTTTTGCGAGACTCAATGAAGTTGGTGTAATCGTTATAGAACACAGACACATCAATACGACCGAACTCGTAGTTGAAGCGCATACCGGTTTCATAACCCATGCTTTCTTCTGGTTTCAGGTTCGGGTTTGCTTCGAACACAGCACCCATCGCAGCATCTGTCTCGTAAAAGTAGTACAAGTCTTGTAGCGTTGGTGACTTAAAGCCTTGGCTAACGTTCGCGTAACTGCTTACCGAGTCAGTCCAGTGGTAAACTGCGCCCAACTTCGCAGTGACGGCGTCACTTTTAGAGTTTTTGTGCTCGGTAGAATTCTTTGGTTTTGCTTCAAAGTTGTCGTAACGCAGACCCGCATTCACAACCAGTTGCTCGTCCATAAAGAACGCTTGGTCTTGAATGTAGACGCCCCACTTCACTGATTCTGCGTTTGGCACTTCACCGGTTTTATCTACTGATGTACCCGCTTTTTTACCTTCCAGATAGAAGTCGCGGTAATCCAATTCAAACTCGTTAGTGATGTAGTTAACGCCGTAGCTGATTTCGTGGTAGCTACTATCTAGCTCAAATGCTTTGTCGAACTGCGCATCGAATTGGTTGCTGCGATCGACACCGTTACGCATGCGGTTACGGTAACCGTTAGATGGTGTTTCATCAAACGTGCTGTGGTTCGTGTCGCTTTCGAGCGCAGTCAATTGCCACTTCAAGTGGTCAAACGCGATATTGTTTGCCTGCCAGCTGTGTTCAAAAGAAATACGCTTTCGGCTGTCTTCGTCCTGCGCACTGTTACGTGTGTAGGTGAAGCCCGGCATCATTTCGTAGCCTTCGTTCGACAGGATTTGACCGTCCGCTTCACGGTTAAAGATCTCGCCCGTTACACCGATACGGTGATTCTCATTGATTTGATAGAACGCTTTTGCCAGCAGGTTGTCAGAGTTGATGTCGAAAGGATCTGCTTGACCACGGTCACGGCCTTCGATGTCTGCACCGCTGCCATGAGTTGCTGTTTCATGACCGTCACGGTGAGTGAAGATCAACAGCGTTTCTAGGTCGCCAGTGCGGTTTGCCAACGTTGCCGTTGCTTTGTAGCTTTCGTCTGCGCTGTAGTAACCGGTTTTCACTGCGGCGTAAGTATCATCGCCTTCAGCTTCAAGCAGATCTTCTGGATTTTTAGTACGAATGATGACTGCGCCAGCCAGCGCGTCGCTTCCGTAAAGGCTTGAAGATGGGCCCTTGTTGATTTCAACGCGATGCAGCGTATCCGTTTCTACCGTGTTGTTGTATTTGCGCATTACGTCTGCGCCTGGGTCGTAAGAAGAAGGTTGTTCAACACCATCAACAACGGTTTTTACGTAGTTTTCGCTCAGGCCACGAATATTGAAGCCTGAATTGCCGAAACGGCCTGTACCTGGCATAGAAACGCCCGGCTCATAGGCAACAGCTTGAGATAGGTCTTGAGCCAGGTTCTCTTCCATTGCTTTGCCATCAACCACGTCTACGGATACCGCAACGTCATTGATGTTTTGTTCAGTACGGGTTGCTGATACAACCACTTCGTCAAAGGTATACACTTCCTGTGCATTGGCACTTCCGGCGCACAGAAGTCCCACCAATAGCGCCAGCTTGTTTTTCTTAATTGTCATCTGTTTTACTCGTAAAAAAGGCAAAAGAAAGCCTTTCGCACTGGTATCAGCACGAAAAATTAGTGTTTTTATATGGATTGGGATTAGGCTCTGCGGCCGCAGAGCCTTATAGAATTAGAAGGCGATTATTTCGCGTTATCTTCTTTCATCTGCTTCACGTGGCCTTCGTCCAAGTACATAACAGACAGCATGTCTTCACCTGAAACGTTGAACGCTTGCCCGAAGCCTTTCACGTAGCGACCCATAACTGGGTTCAAACGGTAAAGGTTGAAGTCGCCCAGTGAACTCAGGTTTTCGATCATCTCGCCCAGACGCGCTTGCATCACTTCAATCGCTGCAACCCACTGTTCAGAATCGCGCTCGATGTGCTCTGCATTGGTGTCAAATGACAGACGACGACGTGCAAAGATTGAACGTGCTTCGCTTTCGTCTTCAATCATCATGATTGAAACCGCTTTGCTGTTCTTCAGGTTCTGGCCGTGAGTTGCCAGATCAGAAACCAAGATGTAATAACCCATTTCAGAGAACGCAAATGGTGCGTAACTCGTGTGTGGTTTTCCTTCTTTATCTACCGTTCCGAGTTGCAGCGTATTGCGCGAATCACGAAACTCCTGAATTTCAGGGCCTAGACGGTTTTGTAGACGTTCTGCCTTATCGATCATTTTGCCAACTCCTGCTTCATGGCATTAAACAGTTCGATTTGTTCTGGGAACAACTGACGTTTCTTGTCGCGACCCAGGTAAATCTTGAATACACAGTGACCTGTGCTGTCGTAGAAACCGATGTAGTGGCTTTCGGTTCCACGGAATGGCTTGCTGACGAATACGATGTCAGAAACCAGATCCAAGCGAAGGTGACCATGCAGTTGGCCTTCGCGACCCATCAGGTTGTAGTAGCCATGCAGCACTTTACCTTTCGGGAAGTTCGCTTTGAATTCAAAGACTGAACCACCAGAGTGAACGATGGTCGTCACTTTGCCCCATGCAGGCATCGCTTCCAGGATATTTTGTGCCAGAGTGCCTTCTGTACGCGCAACCATGCTTGATGGTAGTGCGAGGGTGATTTCACCTTCAGTCAGCTTCATGGCTTCAGCCATGCTTGATACCGGCGTGTGCTCGTCCTGTGCTAGGAACTCGGCTACGCGTTGTTTGGTTTCTTCCGACACGATGATTGCTTGTTGCATCCTAGTGTTACTCCTAAGCAGCGGTACTTGCCGCGTTTTGTTGCGAATTTTGTATTACTTCAATCAGGTTCTGCGCCAACGTGACCGCCCAGAACTGACCTGCCAACGTGAGTTTCAAATACCCACGTCTTGACGTACTCTTTTCAAGATAGACAAGACCGTTCTTTTCCCACGCTTGAAACAGCGGCGTCAATGCGTCAAAGGTCCCTTCGCCTGCCACGCGATCCAGCTTAAACTGCGCCATCACGCCTGCATCAAAGCCTGATTTAATTTCTGCAGCGACGGCACGATTGGCGGGGGCCATGGTCATCATGGTGACAGGGTAACGATTCTCGTTAATCGCAGCGATGTAGGTATCCATATCGCGCGTTTGCATCATCTGGCAGCCATTCACATTGCCGCCCGCGCCCGCGCCCAACGGCATAATTTCAGCGGTTGTCTTAGCCAGAGAGTTATAAGTGCTGCGCTCACGGTTATCAGAAGCCCAGTGGTTGACACTCAGACGTTTGAGGTGGTGTTTCGCCATGAAATCCACACCCATTTCGAACATGCTTGCCTTCATTTGGGTATCTGCGGGATGTGGCAGTTTACCCTGCTCAACCATCTTCGCCATTGGCAGACCTTGCATTTCGATCAGCTGGTACAAGTCAACTCCGTGTGCGCCTGTCTCCAAGAAATCATTCAAGTCTTCCTGCCAAATATCCATCGTTTGATAAGGTAATCCGTAGAGTAGATCCAGTACGATGGGTGCCGCGTTATACGCTGCCATTTTCTGAATACTTTCTATCACGACTTCGCGATCGTCGAGTCGTTTAGCACTACGACGGACTTTAGTATTGAAGCTTTGAACACCAAATGAGAAACGGTTTACACCCCCTTCGAGAGCGGCTTCGAATTTGTCCATACCAAACTTGTTGATGCGGCCTTCTAGCGTAATTTCACAATCTGGCGTCAATGGGAATAGGCGACGAATTTCAGAAACGATCGTACGGATTTGTTCACCGCTGATGTCTGTCGGGGTGCCGCCACCAATATAAACCGCTTGGAAAGGTGCAGCTTGAGCCCAAGGCTGAGCCGCTTTCCAATGAATCTCTCGGCGCAACGCATCTACATAGTTATCCATCAATGCAGTGCTTGACGCATATTGGAAGAAGTTGCAATAGGTACAACGCACACGACAAAACGGAATATGAATATAAAGGCATCGTGGTGCGAAAGAATTGCTTGGAACGGTAGCGTGAGCGAGCTCTAAAGACGACTGAATATCATCGCCTTTTACCGCATGCATCATGCCGCCAGCATGTGCACTTTTTTTACGCTGAAATGCAAAACGAAGCGGGTCTGGTGTGTTCTGACCAACCAGATCGACGTTGCTTAAATCAAAGTTCATTGCCTGAAACGACCTTATACAGACAACAGCGCCACTCAACGGCCTGTTTTCAAGTGTTTTCAATCATATTCATAATGAACGATAATGCAACTGATAATTGATCTCATTTTTATTTCGTGCATAATGAACCCAGTTTTATAAGATTTACTACTCAGGAGAGAGTGTGAACGCTCGACGGTACGTTGTTTGTGGTGTCGTTTCTGTCGCTCTGCATAGTCTGGCACTATCGGCCCAACAGCCCCCCCCTCAATTCGCGTTGAATGATTCGCAACCGGGAAACCGTGTTGCTATCCAGCTTATCGCCGCCGCTCCGCCAAAACCTGAGCCCGTGCCTGAGCCAGAGGTTCAACCTGACCCCGTGGTACAGAACAAACCACCGATAAAAGAACCTCCCACACCGGAGGAGACCGTGGTTGATAAACCCGTCATGGAGACGCAACCCAAGCTGGTTGAGCCGAAACCTGAGCCGAAAATAAAACCGACGCCTACCCCAACGAAACCCAAAAAAGAGGTGAAGAAAAAGGAGGTTGTTAAAAAGAAGCCCGAGCCAAAGAAAAAAGAAAAGCCAGAAGAGAAACAACCTGAAGAAAAGAAACAGGAAGTCACTTCTGAGGTGCAAATGAATCAGGCGAAGGATAACGCCCCTATTTTGGTTGATAGACCGACGTTCAAAGTCCGTCCATCTCAACCTAACTATCCAAGAATTGCCAAGCATAAAGGAATGCAAGGCACGGTGCTGATTGAAGTCTGGCTTGATGACCAAGGCAATCAAACAAAACAAACGATTGCAAAATCATCGGGCTTTGATGTTTTAGACGATGCTGCCATGTCAGCAGTGAAAAAGTGGCGTTTCAATGGCCACGAAGAAAATGGTGTGCCGTTGGCTCACCGAGTGAAAATTCCTGTACGTTTTAATTTGGATTAATCATGGATTTACAATTTTTCTCATCCATCCACGCGCAACTTGGCATCATGACTTGGCCTTTGTCGATCCTTTCTGCATTAATGCTGATGCTAATTTTTGAGCGTATTGTCTTCGTTATCCTGAACACAAAAACTCACAGTAAAGCCCTCCAGCGCGAGATTTACAGCCTGTCGTTGACCAACGACGAGCAACTAGAAGCACACGTAGAAAAGCACCAAAAAGACAAAAGCACCCTTTCACAAGGTCTCTGCATGCTTATCAGCCACCGCCAATTTACAAAATCTCTGCGTGAAGAAGCAGTAAGTATCTGGCTGCAAAAGAAACGTCGCCAGTTTACTGCTGGCTTGAAATTGCTGAATATCATTGGCGTTCTTAGTCCTTTGATTGGGCTTCTAGGTACGGTAATGGGCTTGATTGAAATGTTTGAAGGCCTATCCGCCTCTCAAGGTGGGATTTCCCCCGCGGAGCTTTCAGGCGGTCTTGGCCTTGCCATGGCAACCACGGCTGCGGGCCTTTTGATTGCCCTGCCTGCCCTCGCCGCCTCCCAAGTATTCAGTCTATGGGCAGATCGTACGCTTGCAAAAATCGAATACGTACTTAACCACTTTAACTTGCACTTAGCTGGCGTATCTTTTGACGAAAATGGGAGTTGTTGCCCGAAAGACTGCCCCCCAACGTGTGCAAACAGCGTAAAGAAATCGACTGCGATGGATGATGCCGCATGATACGTTCACGCCCGGAAAGCGACAGTGACAGCTTCACACCGGATTTGACACCTCTGCTGGACATCATTTTCATCGTGATGGTGTTTTTGCTTCTCACCGCAAATATCCAGATAAAAACGATGGAAGTAGCAATCCCTCAGACCACTGACAGCGCAGTACTTGATTCTCCTGATCAAGAGGTCATTACGATTAATGTGCTCAAAGGTTCGCCGGCTTGGGCCCTTCAAGGCGAGCCTGTCGATTCATGGGATATGTTTACGACAACGCTACTGGAAATGATTAAAGCTAACCCTGGAAAACCGGTTGTTATCGCGGCAGATAAGCAAGCGAACGTTGAAAGCATGCTGAAAGTGTTGGCCTTTATGCAGAACAACAACATCAACGCAACCAACATCGTAATGGAAGAAGAATAATGATGAATACCCCAATTAAAGCGGCGGCTTTGGCCCTTGCCGCGCTACTGAGCCCTATTTCTCAGGCTGACGAAACACGTATTATCAGTGCAGGCTCTACTGTCACCGAATTGCTTTTTGAACTCGGCGCCGACAAAGATGTTGTCGCGATTGACTTAACCAGTCGTCACTACTTAGGTGACCGTGATATCCCTGTGCTTGGGTACCACCGTCAATTAGCGGCTGAAGGCCTGCTTGCGCTTAGCCCAACGCACCTACTTGGTTCCCCCGACATGGGCCCAGACACGACATTAAAACTGCTTAAATCTGCAGGTGTTGAAGTTAAAGCACTTCCTGTTGGCAACACGTTAGAGGACTTCAAACAACGCGTCGATGCTGTTGCTAAAATCACTCACACCGAGGCAAAAGGCGAGGAAATCAAACAAAACGTTACCAACCAAATCAACGCATTAAGCGCCGCCCAACCTGCCGACAAGCCGAGTGTCATGTTTATGATGCTATCTGATGGCCGTCCTTTAACCGTCGCGGGTGCCGAAACAACAGTCAATACCGTGATCGAGCTTGCTGGCGGTGTTAACCCAGCAGCAAAAGAGACCAGCAGCTACAAACCCCTATCTACAGAATCAATTGTAGAAATGCAGCCTGAATACATCCTGATTTCAGAGCGAACGCTGGAGCAAATCGGTGGAATCGACGCAGTGATTGAACAGCAACCGCTTCTTGCCGCCACACCTGCGGTACAAAACGGCAATATCATCACAATTTCTGGCTATTCAATCCTTGGTGGATTTGGATTGGCAAGCTTAGATTTGGCGACTGA
Organism: Enterovibrio nigricans DSM 22720; assembly: GCF_900167155.1. Lineage (GTDB taxonomy): Bacteria > Pseudomonadota > Gammaproteobacteria > Enterobacterales > Vibrionaceae > Enterovibrio > Enterovibrio nigricans. Next base: position 15,110 of record NZ_FUXU01000048.1, read on the forward strand.
GCTCAACGAACGCTTTAACGCGAAATAGTAATTGGAATTCAAATGAACGATATTTTGACTCGTCGTGTACCCGCTCGCTGGTTAATGGTTGTAGCGACGATCTTGCTGTATATCGCGGTAGTGAGTTCCATTACCCTTGGCCCCATGAACATCGGCTTTGTCGACAGTCTAAAAGCGCTGCTTCCATTGGATTCAGAATTACCTTCTTATATATCCGTGATTATCCAACAAGTGCGTTTGCCCCGAACTCTGCTTGCTATCGCAGTGGGCGGAATTCTCGCCATGTGCGGTACTGCCATGCAGGGGCTTTTCCGCAATCCTTTGGCGGATCCTGGCATCATCGGCGTATCTGCAGGTGCATCTTTGGGGGCAGCCGTCGCCATCGTGTTGTTTGGCGGCATCATTGGCAACACCGCTTTTCTTGTACTTGGAACGGTTCCCGTATTTGCATTTATCGGCGGTGCGTTAGCCACGTTTGCGATTTACTACATGGGAACCAGCAGCAACGGTACATCGGTTACGATTATGCTTTTAGCCGGTGTTGCTTTAGGGGCAATTGCGGGTGCAGGCATGGGATTGTTGAATTTTTTTGCTGATGACCAAGCTCTTCGAGATCTCTCGTTGTGGACCATGGGTTCCTTGGCCGGTGCATCGTGGGATTCCATCGCCCTTGCCTATGCTTCATTGTTCATTCTCGCGTTCTTGTTCCAGAGAAATGCAAAGCCATTGAATGCCTTACTTCTTGGTGAAGCTGAAGCACGGCATCTCGGCATTGATGTTCAAAAGCTAAAACGCAACCTGATATTACTGACTGCAGCAGGTGTAGGCATTACTGTCGCGTTGTCAGGTGTAATCGGATTTATTGGCCTGGTTGTTCCACACATTGGACGCATGCTGACGGGTCCAGATCATCGTACATTGATTCCCGTTTCACTACTGTTAGGCAGTTTGGTGCTACTCGTATCAGACATGGTTGCACGCATCGTTGTTGCGCCGCTGGAAATCCCTGTAGGTATTATCACTGCGGCAATTGGTGCCCCATTTTTCTTAGCATTGCTGCTTAAACAACGAGGTCGACTGGCTTAATGAGCGTTGAAATTAAACATGCCTCACTGACGTTAGGCGACAAAATTTTACTGGAAAATTTCAGTGCCAAATTTAACACGGGAGAATTAACGATCATTCTCGGTCCGAACGGTACGGGAAAAAGTAGCCTTCTAAAGCTGATCAGCCGTGAATGGCAATGTAACGGTCAATTGCGTTTTTACGGAAAACCGTCAGAAGCATGGAAAATGTCGGATTTGGCACAGTCTGTCGGCATATTGCCGCAATACAGTAGTCTGACATTCGCGTTTACAGTTCGTGAAGTCGTCGAGTTGGGTGGATTAGCGCTGAGTGCTTCTCAAGCTGAAGTCGCTGAGATAGCGACACTGAAGATGCAAACCACGGATGTTGCCCATCTTGCTGATCGCTTATACCCAAGTTTGTCTGGCGGCGAGAAACAGCGCGTTCATTTGGCGCGAGTATTGACGCAACTGGCAAAATCCCCGAGAGATACAGTCCTAATGCTTGATGAACCAACCTCAGCACTGGATATTGGTCATCAACATAAGACGTTACAACTGGCAAAAGAACTGGCGGAAAATGGATCTGCGGTGATCGCAGTGATCCACGATCTAAACCTTGCTGCGCAGTATGCAGACAGGATTATTATGCTGAATAATGGCAATATTGTGGCACAGGGTTCACCGTCAGAGGTTATCACACCGAATAACATAGAAGCGGTGTATGGATGGCCGGTAAGCGTTATTCCGCACCCTGATAACGCATATCCTGTCGTTTTAGCCTAACCATTTCGCTATAAAAACGCCCTCTTCTTGAGGTTTTTTTTTCAACCGATTCCTTAATTTTACTACGTTGTCACCAGATGACAGCACAACGCTGATAACATATAGTTTCTATAGTGAAATCACTTAAAATAATCACAAGGATCGACAAATGATTCGCACGGGAATTGTTGGTTTTGGTTTTTCAGCTCAAACCTTTCATCTGCCTTTTCTTTCTGTACTGCCCGACTTCGAGCCTGTTGCCGTTGTTTCATCCAAGCGTGACCTCGTCGCTGAACACCTCCCCACAGCAAGTTATTATGCAACCATAGAGGAAATGCTGAGCGAAGCGGATCTCGATCTTGTCGTCATTACAACACCAAACCATACTCACTATGACTACGCTAGACAGGCTTTGGAAGCCGATTGTCATGTATTGCTTGAGAAGCCCTTCGTCGTCAAAAGCGGTCAGGGTCTTGATCTTCTGAGATTGGCAAATACGCGAGGTAAAATCCTCTGTCCCTACCAAAACAGACGCTGGGATGGCGACTTTCTTACCGTCCAATCACTGATTGAATCCGGCGAACTTGGCAATGTACGCGTATTTGAATCCAACTTCGATCGATTCCGTCCTGAGGTCAGAGACCGTTGGCGTGAATTACCGGGAGACGGCTCTGGCGTTCTCTACGATTTAGGGGCCCATCTTGTTGACCAGGCCCTTTTCCTCTTCGGCCAGCCTCAGTCAATTACTGCACAGTGCAAAGCAATGCGCCCCGAATCAAACGTTGTCGATTATTTTCATATGACGCTGCATTACGCAGATAAAGAGGTCATATTAAACTCCAGCCCTTATCGCTCCGGTAATACGTCCCGGTTTGTGGTTCAGGGCGACAAAGCGACATTTTCTTGCCATGGCTTAGACATCCAAGAGCAACAGCTTTGTGACGGCGTAACAGTAACCTACCCTGAGTTTGGTCGCCAACAACACACCAGCAAGCTGGAGGTAGGTGACAACGTCACCGAGAAGGAAATTGAGTTAGATGTCGGATGTTACAGCGAATTATTTGCGCAACTAGCGCGCGCAATACTCAATGGCGAAGCGTCACCTGTTGATACCTATGATGCCGTCAAGGTAATTTATGCGCTGGAATTGGCTTTACACTCCTCATCCGCTGGAAAAACTGAACGTTGGGAGTTTTAACGGCGGATTAAACCGCCCTTTGCGCTCGTGGCCATGTAAGGCATTTTATTGCGACGTGGCCATTTTCTAGTAACCGCCTAACCGCGCCCATCACCCGTAGCATACAATATTATAGTGCACTAGATGCACAGTTATAGTGCGCTATATACGTTACTTGTCATATTAGTGACTGATTTTAAATAAACAAAAGCCTGCACACGGCAGGCTTAGTATCACGAACAGAGTCACTTCGTAGCAATGCCTACAGCATGCTCTTTATAACGACGTATGCCAACATGCCACTTAATAACCAAAATACCGATAAGTTAAACTTACGAAGTACAATGAAGCCCACAATCACCGCAACAATGTCACCGATACCGTAAACAGCAGATACCCATACAGGTTGATAGAATGCCGCAACAAGCAAACCAACAACTGCAGCATTTATTAATACAACAGAGCCTGCAAACTTAGGGTGCCCCATCACTGTTTGCCATACGGGCAAAGCGGCGAACAACAGCAAGGCACCAGGCAAGAAAATAGCGATCGTTGCAATGATGCTACCAATAACTGGGTGAATGCCATCCATTGACGCACCCACATAGCTAGCAATGGTGAACATAGGACCAGGAACAAGTTGAGCTGCCGCATAGCCCTCAACCAACGCATCGCCAGATACTGCGTCGCCAATCAATGGTTGCAGTAGAGGTAAAACAACGTGACCACCACCAAATACAAAGCTACCCGCCTGGTAAAAGTGATTAAACATACTGATCAACGGTGTATTACTTAGAGCAGGAAGCACCAGTAACGCCCCAAACAAACTAAAAAGCACAAGCGTTTGTCGTAAACCCGTGGGTTTTGGTGTCTCTGTCTCTGGCTGAGGTTTACGAATGAACAGCCAACCTAATACACCGGCTAGCACTATAGGCATTAGTTGCGCGACCAGACCTGTTTGCCACAATATCCACGCAGCAGATCCAATACACACGACAAATGTGACGCCGTCACTAATGAACTTTCTACCCATAGTCCATATAGCATCCGCCACTACGACCACGGCCAATAGCTTCGCTGCAGAAATCAATAAACCAAACCAGGTTGAGTCACCTAATTGCGTCGCATAAACAGCCGCAGCCGTTAATAGTGCAAACGACGGAAATGTAAAACCGACAAATGCTGCTATTGCCCCCAAGTATCCCGCACGGTGATAGCCAATAAACATACCCAGCTGGCTACTCGCTGGCCCAGGCAGAAACTGGCATAAGCTCAACGCTGAAGTGAATTTATCCTCTTCTATCCACTTGCGTCTATCTACAAACTCACGCTGAAAATAGCCAATATGAGCAACGGGTCCCCCAAAACTCATGCAGCCTAAAACAAGAAATCGAAAAAATACGTCTAACATTCGAATTGAACCTCCATTAATGACGTCAATTTTATCCAAGCCACAGCATCAATAGAAACAATTCGTATTAATCATCACTATTAATCAAATCAATTCCCCTACACCAATTCCTTGATAGACACACCAATTCGTTACCGATCCCGTAAGAGGATCTTGTAGATCTGTAGGTTTACTACATTTGTATGTAAGCGCACACTAACCTAGCGCTTGATTGTTTCCATAAATACACAATCCAATACATACCCTTATATAACAATAATTTATACTCACCCCTCTTACCCTGTCATTCATTCACCATTGGTCGTAATACAATTACAAACAGCGATCTTTCCAAAGAATTTCACCTGACAACACTCTTCACATTGGTTGGGACGGTCTGCTCGTTAATCTCTCTATCCATTCACACTGGTAGTATGTAAATAACGCTCATTTAACTCTTAATGCCCTCTTCGTTCTGGTAAAGAAAGCAATTTGGTTTCCCGCGAAAAGACGTTTTGTCAGCATTTCACCGCCGACACTTTCATTAGGCCAGATTGCTTCTTATGTGACACCGTCACTTAATGAATGAGATAAAGTTGTGGTAACCTATCTGCTTCTTGATTAACGGAAAATCCGCAATGTTAGATAACCTGCAGCAAATGGTGGTGCTGGCTACCGTCGCTCATGAGCAACACTTCACGCGTGCCGCGGAGTACTTGGGTATTTCAAAGTCCCAAGTCAGTAAACAAATCCGCTATTTGGAAGAACGCTTAGGTGTTCAGTTGGTGCAACGCAACACCCGTTCCGTTGCACTTACCGATGCAGGAAAACAATATGCGGCGTTCGGACGCCAAATTGTTGAAACAATGCAAGATGCCGAAGCTATGGTGGCAGGTTTTAGAAATGAAGTTTCAGGCAGATTAAAAGTAGGTGTGGCTCAGTCATTTGGGAACGCGCAAATCACTCGCCTTCTATCTTCCTTTCAGACGAAATATCCCCATATTGATTTAGAAGTCCATCTGTTCGATCACCGTCCTAACCTTGTCGAAGATGGCTATGATTGCTGGCTCGCAATACATGAGCACCCACCAGAAGGCATGGTAGCTAAGAAGCTGGCAGATTGTCGATTTAAGTTGGTCGCCTCAAAAGCGTACCTTGATACTCATGGCATGCCCTCCCATCCTTCCGAACTTCGTGAACATAACTGTATTACTTATCAAAGTCTTCAACGAACATACGATCAATGGCCATTCCAGCGAGATGGTAGCGAGCAATCCGTTACAGTTCGGGGGACTTATCGTATCAACAATGCGCCTGCAGTTTTGGAAGCAGCAAAATCAGGATTGGGGATTGCGTATATTGCAACCTATCTTCTCGATCATGAAATTGATGAAGGTAAATTAAACGTGGTTATGAAAGATTGGAAGCCGACAATGGAATTACCCGTGTATGCGGTATATCCTCGTCGCGAATTTCTCGCACCGAAAGTTCGCCACTTTGTAGATTTTCTCGCTGAACACATCAATGCCACTCACGCGTTTGATGCATCGTAACAAAAAAAAGCGTGACACTGTCACGCTTTAATAAAAACAACTAATCCACTATTAGATATCGATTTTTTTATCAATCGGCATGGCATACATCGTTCTTACGATGTTCGCCACATCACTAGGCAGAGAAGACAATTTGCTATCGAAGTCTGCGCGATCTGCATCTGTAATGGATTCGTGCTCTTTACCAGCAGCAATGTAGTTCGAAGGGAACAGACAGTAGTTTTTATAAATCTGGCGATCTATTTCAGCAGCCAACACATCTGGTGAATCGAACCCGCCCCCTATAACATCGCCAAAGGAAACGTGAATTCTGCGTTTCTGACCAACAATACCTTGAACTATGCTTTCGATATCTTCGAACTCACCTTTCTCGTACGCACCCTCTTTCTCTTTTCTGTACAACTCATTCGCTTTTGCAGCATCACATGGGTCATTTTCGTAGGAAATAGAAACAGGCACAATTTTTAAAGACGCAGCATAATCGGCAAATTCAACTTTCTGCTTACGTCCTTCCATGAAGAGCATTTTCAAAATTGCCGGATCTGTTTTGTCATGCCCGTCTTTTGCTCGGCCTTCCTTTTGCGCAATCCAAATTGAATGGTTGTCATCTAGAGATGTTTTGATGTAAGCCGACAATTGTCCCAATGCTTTCATCATTTCACGAGGGCCTTTTGCTGAACGTTTTACGATAAAACTTTTGTTCAACTTCATCAGTTCGGTGGCACACGGTTTTTTTAGGAGATTGTCTCCAATGGCAATACGTACAGTATCAAATCCGTTTTGGTGAAGGCACCAATTCACCATGGCAGGATCCATTGCAATATCACGGTGATTGGATACGAACAGATAACCCACTTTAGGATCCAGTTTATCCAAACCACTGGTGGATAAACCTTCTGAGGTATTTTTGATCATCGATTGCATGTAACTCGCAACGTTATGTTGCACATCACGAACCGTTTTGACCTTCCCCCACTTATGACGAAGATACTGTTTTAATACCGGCTTCACTAGCCAGCCCGCATAGTTGGACAATGCCGGAAAGCGGTACTTCAGGATTGCGGAAATAAACTCTTCATCATTGACCAAACGAGTAAGTGCTCCTGGCACTTCATCATCATTGTATGGGCGAATATCTAGGAAAGGATCATTGGTGTGTGGCACGAGATTCTACTTGCTCCGATAAAAAACTGCGCCATTTTACGCAGATATAAGATTTCGAACATTGTTTTTGGCAAGATATGACAGAGGTTGGAGGTCTAACCTCTCTATCTCGCAACGTCACCTTAACAATAGAACATATTCTCCCATATCCTTCTCGTGAATGCTTGATCTAGGCATCAAAACAGCCGAGTATGTGCGTCTCGCAACATGAGAAAGTCAAAATGCTACAAGCTATCGAATATAAAACTATTTCCGCGGACACCATGGTCATCGGAGCGCGTAAAAAACAGAGCCACTCAACGTTTGTTTTCGTCCATCAAGGCGCGGCTTTGATCCGTTTAGGCAAACAGGAAATTCCTGTGTCTGTTGGACAGGGATTCTGGCTACCTGTAAATTGTTTAAATGCGCTGACAATCCTTAAAGGCTCACTAGTTTCGACGCTGGATTTTTCCGTTCGTTCAACAGTTTCTCTCCCTCTATCTGCAGGTTTTGTTAGCGATATCCGGTTTGTCGAAGAAATCATTACTCAACTCACCAAAAGACAGTCTTTAGGTAGTAATGATTGGTCGGGTCCTTATGGCCGTCTATTGAGATGTGTACGCGATTACCTGTCGACAGTTCAGCCGAATGACAAGTATAGCGCCGACATCAAAGTTCTCATTAAGACAATTGATCGACTCGCGGCGAGACAGGAATTGTCGGCAGAAGAAAGCAAGTCTGTAGAAATCGCCCTTGGTTTTGAAAAGAAACAAGTTCAAACCCAACTTGTTATACGAGAATGGGTCCGTCAAAGAAAATCAGGTCAAAGCAATGCGAAGATCGCAGCAGCAACATCGTTAAACGAAAAAGATATTGCTGCGCTGTTGGAAGAGTATGCAGGTTTTATTTAAAAGGGATTTGCATCTGTAGCATCAACTCAGCATCCGTGTCTTCGTGCCATCTTACGTCAAAACGATAGCGCGTTTCACTGTCTGAAGACCTCGTGCCAAAACTGACGTTCAATCCGTGGCTTTTTATCCAATCCGATGTAGATACCTCTCCAAAAGAGAGGTTTTTATATTCATCGGGTTGCCAAACGCCAAACCCATAAAATGTGTTACCCGCAGACGCCGTCAAGATCTGCGGTATATCAAACCCATACTTCCATCCGTCCCAAATAGACAACTCGTTTTTGTCATTGAAGTTCCAGTCGATAACCGAAATATCTTGGGGTGTGATAACAGCAATAACATCTGACGTACTTTTTTCCTGAACATCCGTATTACTAATATTTGTCGAGTTGTGGCCATCGACATAGGCAGCATTGGCGTGTGACAGCGTCACAAAAAAGCAGGTAACATACCCTGCTCGTAGCATTTTCTTCATCACAGTACAGCGTTACTCTGAGATTATTTTTCTTGTTATGAAGCTATTTGTCTGTTTGCCGTTGATATAGTGACCGAGGCAAATTTAGGTGCGAAAATCACTTTCATTCAACATGCTTATGAGTGAAACGGTAGTCAGTGTGTCAATTGACTTACCCTGCTCAAGCTGTTCTCTGATTAGTGTACTTCGTACGGGTACAGTTTCCGGGCATGCAAGGATAATCCAACGGCCCAATATGCTGTCTGCTTTATAGAACTTCGAAAAGTTAAGGAAGTTGTCAGGACCCATTACAAACGTTAACTCTGCATTAGGGTATTTTTGTTGGAGGTGGTTCAACAATGCCCATGTGGTTACTGACTGCCCCGAATAAACGTCCTGTTCATCAATGCATAATTCTGCATTGTTGCAATCGATATCTTGAATAAACGCACTAACCCAATCACAGCGCTTGTTAAAGTCTGCCATTTTTTTACCCCATGCATGGGCAAAACTCGGCACCAGAAGCACTCTATCAAAATGAGACAGTCTCTCAATAACACTGAGATGGCCTAACGTCGGCGGGTTAAAAGCACTGCCAAAAATGGCAATTTTTTGCGGTAAATCCTGTTTACTCATGGTGCTCTATTCATAGTACTTAGACATGTCGATGACTGCGACGTCATTCAACGCTCAGCTTGTTGCGTATATTGATACAGGATGCCGTTTTCGTTCAACGTATTTAGTAAAAAATCAGTCTGAATGATGAAGAAATATGCCGTTTTACGGTTACCGCAAATAAATGATCTTTCTTAATATAGCAAACGTACCACTCCATCCCTCTAAGCACTACCTTTTGACTCCCAGTTAATGCAAAATACAGAGACGAAATAGAAAAGAAACTGAGGAATCTTGCGAAATGGAACACGTTATCCGCAAAGAAATGCGCGTCCTACCAAAAATCGACCCTGCATTTGAAGCGCAACGTCGCATCGATTTTATCAAACAGCGTTTAAGTGACTCTCACACTACATCGCTCGTTCTGGGTATCAGTGGCGGTGTTGATTCTTCAACATGTGGCCGACTGGCGCAATTGGCCGTTGATCAACTCAACGAAGACAATGCGGGCAATAAGTACCAATTTATCGCTGTTCGCCTTCCATACGGGATCCAACAAGACGAAGATGAAGCGCAACTTGCGTTAGATTTCATTCAACCTACACATTCTATCAGCGTTAATATCAAAGAGGGTGTTGATGGCCTTCACGCATCTACCCTTTCTTCGTTGAAAGGCACAGGCCTTATCCCACACGATGAAGCGAAGGTAGACTTTGTAAAAGGCAACGTTAAAGCACGTGCGAGAATGATCGCTCAATACGAAGTTGCAGGCCTGGTTGGCGGTTTGGTTCTAGGTACCGACCACTCGGCAGAAAACATTACGGGTTTCTACACGAAATTTGGTGACGGTGCATGTGATTTAGCACCACTGTTCGGCTTGAACAAACGACAAGTTCGCCAAATTGCCGCCTACCTCGGTGCACCAGAGACGCTCGTCGTAAAAACGCCAACTGCTGACTTGGAAGAACTTGCTCCGCAAAAAGCAGATGAAGATGCACTTCAATTGACCTACGACGAAATTGATGATTTTCTCGAAGGGAAAGATGTGCCTGAGTACGTCACGGAGAGGCTTGTTGGCATTTATTCGGCGACACAGCATAAACGTCAGCCCATTCCTACGATTTACGATAACGAATAAATTTATCGCTTAGAATGAGAAAAAGCACCGAAAGGTGCTTTTTCCTTATCTATTTACGTCCGAGCTTGTCGCCAACTTCGATCATCATATCTAGCTCCCACCAGATCATTTCGCACAAACCTCTTCGGTAAGCCGAACTTCTAAAATCAGCGTGCTCAGATTGATAAAGGACAAATTTTTCAGGGTAGAATAAGCGACTGGCTTTTACGTTTGCCAATCGGTCGCATGCTTTAACGATCAACGCTAGCCTAGAAGCCTCATCATGCTCATCGAGTTGCCTGAACCGTTCGTAAAGCTGTTTTTTTCGGGTAGTACGGTCGACCCCAAGCGGATCCGTTAAGTAACTGACAGACAACGCAATGACGTTACCAAAATCAAGACGCAACTCATCCACACTTGTCGTGGTATCTTCTAAGATATCATGCAGTTGAGCGACAACCATGGCATTTAAGCCATAAGGCTGAGAAAGACGCTCTACATCATCAAGATGGACATGATAAGGAAACTTTCCGTATCTCTGTCCCTCATGGCGGGTTCTTGCTATCGTCCTTGCAAGCAATAAGCGATCGTTCACAACATTCCCCTAATTCCACTGTCGTTCCAAAAAAAGCCCTACCCTAAATAGGCTTTTAATTTTGCTATAGCTTAACGTTAGGAAAATAAAAGAAAACGGCCAAATAATGGCCGCTTCTATATTAATCGTTTTTTTGTGACGCTTGACGCTCACGAATCTCGTTAGCCACTAACATAATGGCCTCTCCGCTGCTCATGCCTTGAGCCATTAGCGCGTGAATTTTTTCTGCAGCCTCTTGCTGTTCAGCATGGCTTAGTGACGGCATATTGTGCATATGCACCTCTGACAAAATAGATGTAAGGCGCGTATTCTACTTATCTGTCAAAGCAATGTCATCTTAGAATGTCACCGATAGTTGCAGTGAACCACCATAGCTATTGCTGTCGATCAACTGCGCCGCGAGATCTAAGTGAGCTGCACTAAACGGTGACAAACCAAGACCCAGTGTTAACGTTCCATCGAGTGTATCTTCAAGATCTTTCATGTAGCCTGCTCGTGCTTGCGCCCAGCCCCATGCATTAAATTCTGTTCCAAATCGAATCATTTGTGTGTTGTCTTTAATTTCAGGACCAACGGCTTGAACGAAACGCGTTTGGTCGTTCAAGTCAATGTCCAATGCCATCGTGAACAACTCGGTTACATACCCCCCGCCTATGGTCACCAATGGTTTTAATTCGTAGGTATATTGACGGGCCCAGCGGGTGGTAGTGGTTATATCATTCGCAATGAGGTTCTTAGCCGCGAACCCGAGTCGCATTGGACCATTTTGCCACGCTGCACCAATGTCCATGTTAAATCCGCTGTCTTCTGTCCTATTATTGTCTGCGTCCCAATCATCAGCGTTGAAATCATCAACAGACACCTGATAGTGATAGGTATACAGTTTTTGTGTTTTAGGCGTGACCCCTAACGCAATGCGCTGTCCCATAAACTCGATATTGCCTGCCAGTGCTAAACCAACATCGACCAAACCAAACGCAAGCACACGGGCTTCTGACACCAAGGTGGGCGCAGTAGTTGTGGAGGTTTCAATTGCCGTTATGTCTGAATCCGCCACTTCAGGAAGCACAACCGCTTCGGTATAAGCTTTGACAAAAAAGTTACCAGAGATTGAATTGGTCGGTATAGCAATTGCGCCCCCAATCCCTCCACCTAAATAGGCCACTTTATTTTGCAGGTTTGACAATGCATTAGCAGCATCAGCTCGATTTGTTTCACTGGTCGCATCGGACTGAAATCTGTCATAGACATCACCGAAATCTTCCAGCGCGTCTACAAAATTATCAGGGTCACGATACTGAACGCCAAGCGTTGGAAATAACACACCAAAGCTAGAGGTAGGTTCAAGAGCAACGAGTGCAGGGTTGTGAAAGCCGGCTGCCAGATAGTCTGACGCAACCGTACCCGCGCCGGCCATCGCGTCAATTCGAGCATCTACGCTGTAATTTGCTGAAAACGCAGTCATTGGAGCGAGAGATATTGCCAGTGCCACTAATTTTTTATTCATAATAAGAATTCCATTCCAACTTTTTGGATTTAGTACGTTGGATTTGCGCCCAAAGTTAGTGGGAAAATCCAACCAATTCTTATCATGTTAGTCAAGGGTTAGTATCAAAAAGGAGGTGTGTGACTATATTGTGATATTTTTCAAACTATATCGTTACAGGAATGCTCTATCTGACATAGAGGACAAATACCACCAGCGTATATTTTGTTCTCTATTGGCGTTTTGGTGTCAATTGCTGGAGATCAACATCAGGTAAATCCACCGAGCGTCCGATGCGTTGAACTTCCTCCAGTAAAATCGCGCCTTGCCAACGTCTTTCGATTAGCGCCACGGAAAACCAATATTGACCGTTGGGCACATCAATGACGGGTAATGCTGTCGGCAAATTCTTGTCTTTTTCTTCAGACCAAATAGGTGCCGATTCGCCATCGTTTTGACTGTATAAGTTCATGGATAGAAAAGGCCTTGGGCAAGAACCTTTCAGATCAGTAGGTGGTGCTATACGCCAGCTCCGACTGTCTTTCCAACTAATCGCCTGAATCGCTTCCGGCTGAGTAATCAAAACGTTTGAAGACCAACGTTCGCCATTGTTTGACGTAACATCCAGTTTATATAACCCGGCTTTGATTGCGCGGGAAAGTCCATCGTAGTCAAGCTTAAAGTCCCGTGATTCATCATCCACAAAGTTACTATGAAGGACAGTTCGATCCGGCCAAGCACTAAAAGATACAGATGAAACACCCGCCGATGAACTTCCATAGATAGAAAAGTGGTAGAACACACGGTTTGGTGTTTGCACCGTCTCTCGACGTATAACGATGTTTTGTAGCCAACTAGGTAAAGACAGCGTGCTTAAACTTCTACCGCAATCTTCAGTGATAGCAAGAGAAAGAAGATCCGCCATATGCCGTTTTTCTGCCGGTCCATTCTCCTGCTGCCACGCTTCTACCATTGCATCGAAACTTTCGGCGGTATTTCCTTCTAATAGCTTTTGATGAGCAGAGGTCAACGCGTCTGAACCACTAAACCAAGCAGCAAACACGGATCCTGGCCAGAAAAGCCAAAGCGTTAGAAATACCCACCGATTCATTATTGCATCTTCATTCTATAGCCCACACCACGAAGCGTCTCGATTTCAATCTCAGGCAGCTTTTGTCGAAGCTGTAAAACATGCGTATCGACAGTTCGCGTGGTTGGATAATGGTTATAACCCCACACTTGGTCGAGCAACTCATCACGAGTGAACACGCGCCCCGCATTTTTTGCGAGAAACGCCAACAAGTCGAACTCTGTACGCGTCAGAATCACTTCGCTTTCTGAACAAATAACACAACGCGTCGCAGAGTTAATTCGTAGAGTCCCAACAACAATATCGTCTTGAGTTGTGTCTTCTTCGGTGACGTTACTTCTTAGGTGTACACGAATACGTGCAAGCAATTCGGCTTCTGCAAAAGGTTTTGTCATGTAGTCTGTTGCACCAGAATCCAATCCGCCAACACGGTCACGCACAGACACCATTGCTGTCAGCATGATGACAGGAACATTTTTGAGTTTTTTCCAACCTTCCAGCCATTCTAAAGAATCACCTTCAGGTAGTTGACGGTCTAATACCACCAAGTCCGCTTTTTGCCACAGCGGCTCAACGTTGGTTGCGTTTTCGGCGTACAGCACGTTGTAGCCGTTTTGCTCAAGGCTAGCTAATAGACCATCAGCGAGGTTAGCATCATCTTCAATGAGTAACAGCGTTGTTTGGGTCACAAGGTATCTCCAGAATAAAGGTGGTTGGAGGGCCAATAAGTGTCAATTTACCCCCCATCCTTTCGATCATTGATTCTACAATTGTCAGTCCGAGCCCAAGGCCTTTTTCACTGACAAATGGCTTACGAATTGTCTTCCAATCCTTCGCGGTTAACTGTCCCTGATCCTGTACTTTAATCGTCAGGTAACCGTTTTGAATTTGCGCGATGACGTGTACTGGCGCCTTACCATACTTCTTCGCGTTGCTGATTAAATTGTCGAGAGATGTTGTCAGCCAATATATATTAACTGCAACAGGGCCATCTTCTTTGACATCGAGACCGACCCCTCGTTCCTCACACAGATAACCCAACCATTCTTCGAGAGACGGTATCGTCTCCCGCACCAGCTGTTGTTGATTCGATTGAAGGTAATCTTTACTTGCCTCAGCCAGCTGTTTCAATCGCATCGAGTCTTCGCACAACCTTCTGAACTCGTCATACAGTGGTTCAGGCAGGCTATCAAACTTTCGTCGAAACCCTTCAACAGTCATCGATAAACTTGCTATCGGCGTCCTAAGTTCATGTGTCAGGATCTGTAATACCAACATACGTTCTTGAATGAGACGACGTTTAACTGTCCAGCGATTGAATACCCAGCCAGCAATCCATAGCAGGTTAACAATCGCCAAACCAATCACTAAATGAGACCAATATGATGGCGCTTGTTGCTGATTCCAACAAACGTTACCGATCCTTGAAAGGCAGTAGCCTTTATTATCCGTTGGTGAGGCAAGGAGATCTAATCGCTCCAACAGCGGCATCCAAATATCCGGTGAATAAACACGGTATTCGCTGCCCTTTCTTAGCCACAGTTCATCATTTGAAAGCAGCGTCTCTGCCCCACCGTTCAATGCATTGATGCCATTTTCCGGCATACGCTGAAGCTGTCCCAATAACGTTTCCGGCGGGGCCAAAAGCCTTTCTTTTATGTGAAAGAAACGGAGCAGTTCATCACTCCGCTCTGGAAACTTTTCAACGTACTTTGCCGCATAACTTCCGCCACCTGGATGAATCAAGTTTGAGCGAGAAAACCAAACAGATGGTAGTCGCGTGTTAAAACACATTGCTCTCGTAAATACCAAAGGATCGGTCACCAGCGGGCTAACAGGCCAAGGCCCGGCGCACTTTTGAGCCGCTTGATATAAACGTTTAAGATCTTTCAGAGGATATTTCGTTGACTGAGGCAACAAGCTATCAGAGATCAACAGTGCTTTAGGGTATTCACTATGAATAGCATTGAGTGAATATTCAGCGATGGGCTTTTCATGCAATAGCGAAGACCTGAACTTGTTGAGCTGTTCAGGAAAAGAAGCGTTTGCCCACGCAGGCATGTGGACGATAAGGAATAAGGCGGCTATTAACTTTCGCATGCCGAGAGATTACCATCAAAAACAACCCAATTGTCAGTGCTTTGTTAGTTAGTACTGATCACAAGACCAAATTTGAAGCAATTGGCGAAACATTCATCATCCTGTGTGATGAAACTCTTTCCAAGCTCTCGATTCTTGATTCTATTGCGAATCGCTGGGAAGAGAATCCTTCCCAGCGATCACAAGTGGATTACGCAGTCATAAACAATGTTCGAGGCCAACACTTAGACGAATACGTTTCGCCAGACCTCAATGTATTCTACATATCACTCACTTTCAAAAAATATACATTGCTTGAGGTAGATTTCTCACCATGAAAAAGCATGCTTAACAGTTGATTATCAAGCATGGCTTTCGCCTCTTCATCACTCGTACTTTTCCAATAGTTCACGATTGACTCGGCTCGTGCATGCTTTGACGATACGTTTTCTTTGAGATGATATTGCAGTTGCATCAAATGCCCCTCACCCCATTGAATTCTTTTATAGTAAAAAAGAGGATTCACTGGCTGACTAGCTTTGCTAAACTGGCCCCCGTTACGCAAATTATCCAGAAATTCGTCATATAACTTTACTGTTCCGAATAAGCCCTTTGTGAACAACCTCCCAGGCCAGTCGCCATCTTCAATCTCTGGTAAATAGTGCGCCAAGATGTCACCACCATCAATTTTAGGGTTCATCACCATAAGCGTTCCGCCGGATAAATGAGGGTGACCATTTGCGAAGGCAAACATATGTGAATCGGAACCATTGTAAACAGGTGATATGCCACTATGATAGTTAAGCACCAATTTAAATGCGTCTATAAACTCTTTTGTATACAGTGGGCCACCATGACATACAACGACATCAGGGTTATAAGCCGCGATTTTTTCAATTGATTCAATGCTATTAATGTCGTCTTCATAAAAAATACGATCTTTGCTTAGATCCCCATAATCCATAGCATCTTTAAAATATTCATCAGCTTCTTCATAGCCATGTTGTAGCTCAAGCGGCAATTTTTTATCGGATAAAAACGCGTCATAATGTGAGTTTACGAAATCCTCGCTGTATCGCTCACTGAGTTTATCTTTCTTTGCTTTTTCCTGTTCTGCTGACAACGCAAATTGATGATCACCTTTATAGTGGAAAACGGCTGCAACATCATATTTCTTGCTTAACTCTTTACAAAGGTAGACACAGTGTGGCCTATCACCTGTAACGATTACTATCTTCATTATTTTAACTCCGTAATGAGCAAAGTAAGAGAGTTGCAAAAATAACTTGCAACTCTCAAACCATTATCAGCCTTTGAATGCAATTTGGCTGGTTAATACAATTAAGTTATTTACATATAAATCTGAAAAAGTCTGAATAGCTTCTTCATTATGTATGTTTTGGCTGTACTGAAAACGTGATTTAAAACAACCATCCTCGGTTGTAACACCCTCAATATATAAGCAAACACCACGTTGTAGCGTTGGAGATTCATAGATATTTGCGCCTGAACTTCCGCCCTCCTCCGGACGAATATTTTCAGGTGCTTCTTCTATCAATGCCGCAACCTCAGGAAGTTGAACATCTTCCGTAACCTGCTTGGTTAAAGATGCCTGATAATTAAACAATATTTCAGCGTGTGGGAAATGACTCATTTTCTCCCTAAGCTCTTCATCCGAAGATAGATATCTCAGACAGCCGTAGGAAACGCCTTGATGCGGCATTCCATTAATGTGGGCATCTACCTCGTGTATCGCATCAATGATATTGCCGGAAAGGTTCTCCAAATCGAGAATAATAGGCACAGGGTCTATCATCCAACCCACTGTTCGAGACAAATCTACATTTAAATACGGCAACGTCCTTGTCGTTTTCGCGATATCAATAACGACGGCTTTGTTTCCAGTCCACTCTCCATATGCTTTAGCAAAACACGCAAGATGGATAATGTTTTCTGGTACACCGAGCTTGAACGCCAGTTTGCCGAGCAATATTTCACTACATTCCTCAGACAAGGTGGTTTCAACCATTCTGGCACTTACTATTGTGTTATCGCCTTGAGGGTTGTCCTTCGGCATTGGAGCATACTTATTCCAAGGCAGATTTAGCCAATAGTCTGAAGATTCAGCAGCTTCAGTATTCGCGAATTTTTTCAGTTGTTCAGAGAACATCTTCACAGAGTCTGTTTTCGGAATGCCTACAATTTTTCTTCCTAAAACCGCTTCGTTAAGGAAGTAGATAAAATCATTTTGCAAAATTGAACGTGAATAACCGTCAAATATCATGTGATGATAAAAGAAGAGCACTCTTGCTTCATGGTTAGGAAGTTCGATGTAGCAAAGCTTCATTGGCGCTATCGATAAATCGATACTCGCTAACTTATCTTGTACATACTTAACGAGTTCGCCTTCATTGACTCCGCCTCTGAAATCAACATATTCCGCAGGGCTGAGTGACAAAAACTCACTCACGCCTACCAATTGATGACGCCATTCTCCGCTAGCGTTGTGGACGCGAGAACGGGCAATATCATGCTGTGTTACCAGTGCTGTATATGCCTTTTCCACGGCGGAAAATGGGATATCTCCACTATTAACGCGAAGCCAGTGATACCCGTTGTGATGACTAAATTCTTCCCCACGGCGGAATAGCCAATGCATTACGGGTACAACAGGAACATCGCCCGTGACAATATCAATTGATGCATTCGCTGACATAAAACCGGCTTTGTGTTCAACTTCGCAGCAATGTTTGACTACGCTGCATAGTGCATCTTGGAATGCATTAACGAACGCTTCGCTCTTTGGTTCTGACAAGCGAGAGCCAACCGTAAAACTCAGCTTCCCGTCTAGCACTGCACCATTAATATCCAGAATCAAATGACTCTGATTATCTTTGGCTACGGTTTCACCGCAAGGCTCCCCCGTAATTTCCCACAGCCCGCTATCATGATCTTTTGCATTGTCGAACTGGCCGAAATAGTTAAAGACAACTGGCGGGAGCAGGTCTTTAATCTTCTGCCCATTTTGGGCAGCAAAAGTACCAAACCCTACTCCTTTGTTTGGCACCTGGTTTAGCGTTTCTCTTGTTTTAACGATCGTTTCCCCGAGCGTGTCGCCCGTTGAGAGTAATAGCGGATATTGAACCGTAAACCAGCCAACAGTGCGGGAAACGTCAATTCCTTCAAAACACAGCTCTCGCCCGTGCCCTTCCATCGTGATGCCAATTTCACTCTGGTCGAACACTTCACACAAGGCCACACTCAATGCGCTAACCAATAGATCGTTGATTTCTGTTCCATAACCCAGATTAGCTTCGTGTAGCAGTAAATCAGTCTCTCCCTCAGCCAATGATACTGTGTGGTAGTGCTGTTTACTTGGCTCAGGCCAGTTTGCGTTGTTGCCTATTGATGCTTGCCAGTATTTGCTTTCGTTGCCGACTAATTGCGAATAGTCTGCAACTTTTTCAGACCACTGACGATAACTGCTCGTTTTCGACAGCAATGCAGAACCGCTCAGTAAATGAGATAGATCTTCCGCAAGGATTCGCCAAGATACCGCATCGATAAGGCTTTGTTGCTTAAATCGATGGAACTAAATCTAGAAGCTACGATCTGATCGGCTACACCCATCAATCGTCGTAGTCTCATGTCTAAACCTCGTTACAAAACAACTAACTGGAAGCAGTACAAC
>NZ_FUXU01000084.1 GCF_900167155.1 Enterovibrio nigricans DSM 22720
CATGAGACTACGACGATTGATGGGTGTAGCCGATCAGATCGTAGCTTCTAGATTTAGTTCCATCGATTTAAGCAACAAAGCCTAGTCGCGTTCTAATTTCATTATTCTTCAAGTCGCCTCCTTGTGCGCTAACTCCAAATATTTCCACATATTGAAAGTCTAGTTTGCTGTTTAAATATTGGCCAAGAAGGGGGAGTTCTCTCTGAATAAACGCAGTGGGTGCGATACCTTCATCTGCTTTGTCCCAAGCAGATAGAACAATAGCGAGTCTTGCTTCTCGGTTATCAATTAGCGAGAACAGTTTGGAAAGGAGATCTACAACAATGGTTTGTGTTGGGGTGTGTATGCTCGGATTCCAAGGGGCAGGTTTGGCCTTTTCATCTCCGTTAGAATCTGTGGTGTAGTTCATTACTTGCACATCACCAATGGTGTAAGGGTATTGAATGTTGTCGCAATGGATAAAGAATAATATCCCGTGAGACTGGTTAATAAAAGATATATTCTCGTTATCTAGCTCATGATCAACCCACAAGTTTTTCCAAGTTTCACCCGACAAATCAGGCATTTCTAATCGAAATCTTTGGCTTCCTTTTGAAACTGTCATCTCTAATCGGTCTCGATTGGATACTTGAGTTCGTAGGACTTCTTCACACCCCAACCAGCGATCCGCAAGATTATTAATAAAATATCTGTGCTTGGGTAGGCTTTCCAACTTCAAGTCCGTTGCTATTTCACAACTATTGGAAAGATGGCTCAGGGCTGCGAGAAAACTCGTCTTACCAGATTCTGGAAGACCACAAAAGGTGAGTTTTATCTCTTTAATATCTTTCATGAATCAACTCCAGATTATGGAAACTTCTAGATGTGAATTTTCTGCAGTTTTGAGAAATATCTTTTTTGGGCATCTTCGAGTCAGAGAATACAGATAGAAGTTTATCTATCCTTTCGATACCTGGATTGTCAGTAAAGCAAGGCCTTGCAGCTATCTGCATCGGGCTAATCTCTATCGATAGCTTAGATCTAACGTTGTCTACAATTCTTTGGAGTTCTTGCCTACATTGTTCCTCAGCATCAGAACTGGCTATCTCATCATATTTTGTCGCCAACAAAATGCAGTTTGATTTGGCTGTTAATACTTGTGTTTCATATAGGCTATCAATGAACTTAGTCGTTTTTGCTCTTGTTTTATGTCTCTGCGTCATATCTATTAGCTTTGATGCGTCAACTAGAAAACAGATTAGATCGCTTCTTTTTAATTCTGCATAAGTCTTGCATAGAGATATGTCATCTACCATCTCAATGTAGTTTTCGCCTGAGCGATCAGCCAAAAGTAAATCAACTCGTTTACCGAGATTATTAACTGCTGCGATATGGTAAAATTTCACTTCATCATATGTAGATGTTCTTGGTGTTGATATTTCTCGACCTTGTGAGCTAGATCTTGCAGAGTGGCACAGTCTTTCAAAGGCTGAAATTGTTAACGATTTTCCGAATTTGAGCGAGTTGAGATTATGTCGCCCAAAAGCATCATAAATACTTGATATTAGAGTTGTTTTCCCGACGTTTACTGGGCCTACAAATGAGATTAGTGTAATCGGAATGTCTTTTGCCAAAGATGATGCCTCATCTAAAGATAACGGTTTTTGTCCTTGAAATTTAAAGTTATCCTTTGATCCATCTTTTGCCTCTTTAACCTCTAAGTTGTCAGCATCACCGCTATTGTCAACTAGACTGTCTGGCTGGATTATATCTATGTCCTCTATACCACTGTAATCTGGACATAAATCAGTTGAGAGTTCTCTGGTACAGCTCCCCGTTTCAGAAACCATGCAATTAGGGTTACTACAACTCATAGGCTGTCATCCCAATTCACCGACAACAACTCGCGGTAAACCTGAACAGCTAGATTCTGTGCATTAATATCTATTTTTGTACTTAGACCAGTATCTTGTTCCCATTTTTTCTTCCAAGCACCGATTCTTTTCAACTTCAATGCAAATAAATACGGCGTAGAAGTATTGATCTCATCGAAGTCTAGCTTGTTAAGCCCCTCATAACTCACAGTTTCTTCAACGAAATCTTCAAATGTTACGATCTCATTCGTAATTTCGAGTTTATGAGCCAACGCTTGAAGCGATGGTAGCTCGGCCTGTATATAGGTTCTGTTGCTCAGTGAAACGGCGAAATCGACTACTTTTTGAGTCGTAGATAGGTCAGAGTATGGTTTTTCCAATATCTCGCTCCAAGCCGTGGTAACAAACCAGAGAACCTCTAGCTCTTCAGCTGTTTTATTGTTTTCTTTTTGAACATTGGATGACAAAGCTGCCGATAGCTCGTTGATTTTATTTATCTGACTTTTCACTGATTTAACTAAGATTAAAGAAATATCTTTAATGTCATCGGTATCAACTGCTTCGTTTTCGTCTGTCAGGCGGCTAATATTTTCCTCTAGGCTTTTGGAAAATTCCAAAAGTGAGAGTTTAGATACTGATACGCACTTTTTATCTCGTAGGCTCCTAACCAGTCGGTGATTGGTGTCTTTAGCCAAAGTGTATAAGTCGACACCACCTTTAAATGTTCTCATCCCATCAAAAGAGGCAGCAAGAATTTTTGTCGCTACTACCGAACAAATTTCTGTCTGCCAAATTTCATCATCCAAGATCAGCCGGAGACCATAGGAAGCGAGGTTTCTAGCTTCTTCCACTCCTTTGTCAGAGCTATTGGAATACATCGGATCATCAGCTTTAATCTCAGCTCTTAGTCTTATTAGGACATCAGGGGGAGCATTAGAAGTTTCAACTGAGGCAGTGATTAAATTACTCAGCCAGATGCCCAATTGTTCATCTTCTAAACAAGAAGTGATAAAGAGCCTTTCCATTGTTTTCCAACGGAAAGGGTATTCTTCCCTCGTTGTTCCCACTATAGTGGGTACTAGCCAATCGGAGAAATCATCAAAAGGTTTACTATCTATCTGATTTTGAGCGATCGTACTATCAGTCATTGAGTTTTCTCTCCGCAAATATCATGTGTTTAAGCTGGTCAAATCGGTTCTGCTCTGAGGCGCGATGAAATGCTATAACTTGGAGTTCGACACCGCTTCTTGTTTTCCATTCTTCGTCAGTCAACAAACCAATTTCGTCTAGAATTTTTCGTTGACTGGATCCAGAGAGTTCCTGAAACAGAAAAGCGACACTCTTCGATACTTCAGGTGAAGCATTTGGTTGTTCAGAGGTAGAGGATATCAATAGGGTGTCATTAGGCGTAATAGCCTGTTCTGATTTAACTATATTTGCGGCACTGATATTTTTCACTGGGATCTGGACTGTTTTCTTCAGCGAGTTACCGTTGAAAAAACCTTTAAAATGAAATGAAGGGGGGTTAGTGGTCATTAGCCTCATAAAAACTTCAACATTCACATTTGTGTGCTTGTGATCACTTTCACCTTCCTGCAAATCAATCAGCGCATAACCAGGTTCATAACGTGATTCAGTTTTGTCAGGATGCAAAGCAACAGAACAGATTTTTAAGC
Organism: Enterovibrio nigricans DSM 22720; assembly: GCF_900167155.1. Taxonomy (GTDB): domain Bacteria; phylum Pseudomonadota; class Gammaproteobacteria; order Enterobacterales; family Vibrionaceae; genus Enterovibrio; species Enterovibrio nigricans. Next base: position 3,530 of record NZ_FUXU01000084.1, read on the forward strand.
TATTTTCGCCTAGCGTTACTTTTGCTTTGTGTACGTGGCCAAATAGTTGCAACTGTACGAAGTTATCCAGCTCATCATTCTTTGCATCTCCATCAAGTATCCAGTCGTATGGGTGATGCATAAGAGAAATGTATAGCTCCCCAGGTTTATTAGGAAAGGAGAACTGTCTGGAGTCTACAATCAGGCTGTTATGAGTATCCTCACTGCTCGAAAATAGAGCTGTCGTAATTCCTCTTATATATAGATCAACGCGAGGCGACAATTCTATTGTTTGGTTCCAATAAGGCTTGTCATAGGTGAGACCACAGTCGAATGAGTTTGAGAAATCGATATAGTTTTTAAGGGGCGCAACAATTGGAATACCCGAGATTTCATTGGAAAGGAATTCTCGCACATGTGAATCTCTTGCATGCGGGTTATTATCATTTTTTATAATATGTCTAAAGGCCTTAACTGCGATGTTGTCAGCCTTTGTTCTATCTACATCATGATTACCAGGGACGACATAGACACGTTCTTCTCTACACCCAGTGCTATCACATAACTCCTTCAACCACATCTTGGCTTCTTCGAACTCTTTGGGGTGAGCGGCGTAAGCTATATCGCCAGTGATCATGATAGCGTCAATCGCTTTATCATGCTCAGTGCATACTGCTTTTAAGTCTCGCATCATCAGATCTCGGATGTGGCTATTTGGGTCTATGTCAGGTGACTCGAGATCGGAAGTGCGAAAGTGGATATCTGAAAGGTGTAAAAGTCGGAGCAAAGTGGGCCTCTATGATACAGTGCGTTCTCATTTGTGATACTGCAGCGTTCCGCAAGGCAACTCAATAAAATAATTGTGAAATATGGAGTTAGGCAACTTTTTGTCAAATAGCTTGAGATTTAGCGAAGAACGCTAACAAGTTGTGAGGGAAAGCTTTTTTGTCTCAACATTCCGCTACGGGCAAACTTTATTGTCACTACACAAAATCACATAAATAGATTGAGAAAAAACGCTCCTTTGGGAGCGTTTTTTGTAAAGGGCGTTATCGCAGAAACAGCTTCAATGCGATCTTCTGCCACCATCTGCCGTAGGGCGGGGTAAATAGTTTGCCAGGGTTGAATTTGCCGCGTTGGAGCACGGTTTTGGCATGACTGAATGTGCGAAAGCCTTCAATGCCATGGTAATGACCGAGACCTGAAGCCCCGACGCCGCCAAAGGGGGCATCATCGATGGCAACCTGCATGATGGTGTCATTGACGGCGATTGAGCCGGAATGCGTGTTGCGAATGACATATTGAATAAATTCTTTCTCAAAACTCATCAGGTAGAGCGCGAGCGGTCGTGGTTGGTGGTGAAGTGTATGAATCACATCGTGCACGTCGTTGTAGGTAATGATGGGCAGTAGCGGGCCAAAAATTTCCTGTTGCATGATACTGCTGTTCACGGGGGGATTTACCACCAGATGCAGAGCCAGCTTGCGCTGTGTTGGCAAAGCGGCAGGATCAGCAAGAGGGATCACCGTTAGTCCTTGTTGCTCCGTGTCTTTGATGATGTCGGTCAAGCGCGTAAATTGGCGCTCGTTGATGATGGCGGTACGGTCTTTACTTTGTAGCCCTTTCGGGTAAGCCTTTTGCCACTGCACGCGAAGGGCTTCTACAAATTCATCCAGCTTTTCTTCATGCACGAACGCATAGTCTGGTGCTACACAAATCTGTCCGGCATTCAGGTTCTTACCAAAGAGCACCCGTTCCGCGGCAAGTGTCATGTCGACATCTGGTGCGACGATAACCGGTGATTTACCGCCAAGCTCCAGCGTGACAGATGTTAGGTTTGCTGAAGCCGCTTCCATGACTTTTTTGCCTACTTCTGTCGAGCCGGTGAAAAGCAGATGATCAAAAGGCAACTTGGTAAATGCGGTCGCCACCGCAACGTCACCTTCAACGATGCAGACTTTGTCTTCTGAAAAAGCGTCAGCAAGCAAGGCTCTGACTGCTTGATTGGTCAGCGGGGTGAACTCGCTCATCTTGATCATCACGCGATTGCCTGCGGCAAGGGCGGTGATGAGAGGAATGAGGCTCAAGGTAATGGGGAAATTCCAAGGCACGATGATGCCAACCACACCGAGTGCCTGATAGTGCACCGCCACTTTGGCAGGCATGAGCAATACTCCTTCTGAGCGGCGAGATGGCTTCATCCATCGCTTCAGTTTGCGCTTGGTGTAATGCAGGGTCTGAAAACACGGCAGAATATCTGCCATGAGCGAATCAGTTTCACTGCGATGGCCATAGTCTTACGAGAGGGCGGTAACGATAGCGTCGTAATGCTTTTTCAGGGATTTTTGCAGCCGATTCAGGTCGTCAATGCGCTCGTCGTAAGCAATATCTGGCGTCTGGTTGGTCAATTCGAACATACGAGCGAACTGTGTTTCCAGTGTGCTGATTTGCTGCTCTAGAGGGACACTGGCTGTCATAGATACCACGGTCATTTTCGTGTTTCCTGTGTCTACTTACTCACCAATAAACATAAGGTCAGACCAGCATAAAGGCAAGCTCTCGAACAAACAGCGAATCCTTACTGTGACAGGGATTGGTGTTGTCTGTCTGCCTCAAATACGGCCATAAATTGATGGAAGTAGTTTGTCAGTGCACGGGCGTTGCCCGGCTCATGCATGGCTTCAAGTAGCAATATTCCAACCTCGCAGGTGCAAAGGCCCCCTTCGGGTTGATTGCGCCTTAACTGATAGGTCGTTGTGAGGTTATCGGGTAGAGAAACGGTCGGAACATCGCTAAGCCACGGACTTTTTCTCAGCATTTTGCGGGCCTGCTGCCAGGTTGCGTCAATGATGATGAAGTGGAGGGGCTTCGCTTCTGGTTTTGCTGTTCGCCTGTTCACCGCCGATTCGAGCGAGATGGCCGATCCATCAGGGAACACTAAATAAGGTTCTGCTGCAGGGTCGGCGAGCAATGTCAGCAATTCAGCGGGCGGTGCTTTCCGGTGCCAGACATGGCGACGGCAATAAGGCAGCGCGTGTTCGAGCAATTGGCCGGTATTGGTTGCACGAGCGACTTCTGTCTTGTGCATTAATAGCTCAATACGCACTTCGCTGGAAAGTGCAGGCACAAGTTCACAGATGCAATTGTAGTGAAAGCCACATTGAGGGCAGGGGGTGGGTTTGGTGCGCAATGTGGCTCTCCTTATCTCTTATTTCAGTTTAGCCCCCACTTGCTGGGGATAGATACCATCAGCAAACAGCAGGGTATCGGAAGTATCTGGGATTGCGATTTTTGGTGCAACGGAAGGATTGCCCGGATAACGCTGCCCGTTAAATTGCAACACATGACTGGCCGCTTTTGCGCCACCGCCACCGACAGGGAAGATGAGATCGTGCCAGCCGTTAGATGTGGCGTTACTCATTTGAAAGGGCACATGTGCCAATGTGATACGACTGTTGAACTGCCATTCACCATGTTGATTGGAAAAAATCAGCACCGTGCAGCCACCACTGCCACACCAGTCAGTAAGTACTAACAGTTCTTTGTCTCCGTCACTGTTTAGGTCTTGGGTGAGCCAGCGATATTGGGTGCTTGGCATCTTATCCAGCGTGTCGCCAAGATAAGTGTTTAGTGCCTTCTCGACGTTGGGGTTTGCGTCGGCCCTGCTATTCACTTTCGCACCCAGCGATGTGTGCCGTTTTTCGGTGCCCACCATCAAATTGAGTGATAACCCATTTTCGCCCAGACTGTATTTGCTGCCGTTAACGATTTCACTGTCCGCATTTAACACAAAGCCTTGGCGAGTAAAAATGCGTTCGCTGATGAGGTATTGGCCTTGATGGCGCGTCATCATCACGTGCACTTTGTTGTCGCTGACTTGTTGCCACACACCTGTTTCAGTCAGTGGTGTGCTGTTGTCCTGCTCATACAGTGTGGTGGCCGAATGATCGGGGTTCAACGTCAAGGTGGTGGTGATTGTGGTATCGCCTAAGTGGGTTTGGCCACGGTATTGCGCCACCCAAGGCAACGTCGGGTCATCAGCGGATAACGTCGCACAACCTTTCAGCGTTTTTCCGTCTTGAATAAACGTCGATGTCCAACCGTAAATGCTGTCGCTCATGGTGTCGTTGCAAAGTGCAGGGGTGAGCGTGAGTGATGCATTTTCAGCATCATAAACACGGGCTTTGGGCAAAATTGTACGCGCCGTTAACGGGTATACCTTTGCCTGTTCACCCAGTTGTTGGTATCGCAGTGTATTGTTAGAAGCAGACACTGACCAAAAAGGCTCACTACCTGATGCCACAGTTTTATTCCGAGCCTGCTGACAACCATTGATTTCTGCGGACATCAGATTTAGTTGCGTCACTTTGAAGGTTGCAGGGTAATCTGCCGCGAAGCCGTCGGCTGAAGGCGGTATAAATTCGCCGATCACTTCGCCATAGATTGCGTCATAAGGGCTGGATGATAATGCCATGCCTTGCTGGCTCATTGAGGGAGGCAGTTGAAGCCAGTATTGGGTGTTACTGCCACAAGGCGTAATGGTGCGGACTTCGTGGCCAAGTGATACATCACCGCGCAGCATGAAGCGTTGTGGCGTGATGGCATCTTGGTGTGTGGTACTGCTTTCACCCAACAAATCGTCAGAGTTTCCCAACTCAACCGGCCCAGAAGGAGAAGTGCTGCACGCTGAGAGCAACGCGGCAAGGGATAAGGCGAGCAGCGTTTTGGGAAGGCGATGGTTCAAACTAAACAAATGAGATTCCTCTTCTCTTTCAGTGGCGTTCGCGTTAAAACCTTTTACAGGATATCGCTAAAACGGGGGAATTATGGCGTATTGGCTACTGAAAACCGAGCCTGACACGTTTTCTATAGACACCTTAAAACAGCAAAAGGTCTCTTGTTGGGAAGGTGTTCGCAATTATCAGGCACGAAATATGATGCGTGACGGAATGAAAGTTGGCGATATGGCGTTTATTTATCACTCATCGTGCAAGGATGTAGGCGTAGTGGGTATTGCTGAAGTCGTGAAAGAAGCCTATCCCGATTATTTCCAGTTTGACCCTGAAAGCGACTACTTTGACCCCAAAAGCGCACCAGACAGCCCGCGATGGATCATGGTCGATGTGGGCTATAAACAGCATCTGAATTATGTGTCGCTCGCACGCATCAAAGCGAACCCTGCGCTGGAAGATATGCCATTGGTGAAAAAAGGCAGTCGTCTTAGCATCATGCCGGTCACGGAAATGCAGTGGAACGAAATTCTAGCAATGTCTGAAAAACGGGAGCGTTAAGTCGCGGGGGAGGAGAAAAAACGGCAGCGGGGGGAACGCTGCCATTATGAGTTGAAACCTAGCGGTTAAAGCAAGTGCTGTTCTAGGTAGCGAGCGACGGCTTCGTCAGCATGGCTGCCAATGACTTCATTGTTTGGCAGCGTCGCTTTCACGCGTGGATGCGCGGTTTCCATGATCAGGCCTTTTTTCGCGGCACTCAGCATTTCAACGTCATTCATACCGTCACCAAACGCGATACACTCTTCTAGGCTAAAGCCTTTTAACTCTGCCACAGCCTTCAGCGCTTCACCTTTTGACACGCCTGCTGCCATGACTTCCAGACAGAATGGAGTTGAGAATGCCACGCTCACTTTGTCACCAAAGGTATCGATGAACTTTTTCTCGTATTCTGCCAGATAGTCGTGGTCGTGGCGGATAAAGAAAATTTTCGCGACGTCTTCCAGTGGTGGGTGTTCTGGGTCGAATTCAGTAAAGCCGAAGCCTGATTCTTTGTGAAATTTAGCCAGATCTTCATCTACACGGTTCAACAACCAGTCGTTTTCACGGTAGATGTGGATGGTGACGGTTTCGTCGTCTTTCACCATCTTGACCAACTCAGCCAAAATTTCAGGCTCAACATTGCGGCTGAAGATGAGGTTGTCGTTTTCATCATGCACGCGTGCACCGTTTGAGGTGATCATAAACGCGGGGATACCCACGTTTTTGCGAATGTGTGCAACGTCGATGTTGTGACGGCCTGTCGCAAACACAAAATGCTCCCCTTTTTGATGCAGACGCTGAAGCACCTCTTTGGTGTATGGGGCAATGGTGTGTTCTGGGGTCAACAAGGTGCCGTCGAGATCGGACGCAACGATTTTGTACATGGATACCTCTGTAGGGGAGCAGAATGTCTCTGTCTGTTTTACGTGCTAGGCGTAGCTGCCTGAGCGAACGGTACAAGTGTATCCAACAAAAGGGGAAAGAAAAGGGAATAAGTGACAAACTGCTTTTTCCCTTTTTAGGCCGATCAGACTTAGGCTGTCTGTTCGAGAGGTACCTCGTTGACTTGTGCGGCGAAGAAGGTTAACACTTTCTCAAGTGCCTGATTTCGAATGCCATCTTGTTCAAATAAAAGCTCGTGACGAGACTCAGCAATGATATCGAATTGGACGGGAAGCCCTGCAGCTAGACGGTCTCGATGGAACTGGAATATCGCTTCGTTACACACAATCTGGTCGCGCGCCGCTTGCAACAAGAGCACTGGCATTTTTATCTGCGTTGCTGCCTGCATCATGTGTTCACAGGCATGCAGACTTTGCCATATCCATTGTGCACTTGGGCCGCCGACTTTTAGTGTCTCGTCGGCTTCATACAGCTCTCGAAACCACTGATAGCGAGCCTCTGATTGTGTTAATACGTTATGTTTGAACGGCTTTGCCCAATACGGTACCTGACCCGGAGCAAAGCCCGCAGGGTGTTGGCATGAGGACAGGGCTTTACATAAAGGCTTGGCCACTTTCTGAAGCAGCGGTGACAGTTGGATGCCCAGCATCGGTGCGCTGAGCGCGATAGCATCAATGGCGTTTGGTCTGCGGGCCGCATAAAGCACAGAGATGGCTCCGCCCATGGAATGCGCCAGTATCATGCGTTGTTGGTGGTTTTTTTGTACCACCACTCCATCGATAAAGGTTTCGAGGTCGTCCACATAGTGCTCGAAGTTGACCACGTGGCCGATATCACTGCCAATGACTAATCGGTGACTGTGACCCTGACCGCGATGGTCGTAGCTGTAGATGTCATATCCCTGACGAAACAGATCAAAAAACACTTCTTGGTATTTTGCCGTGGCTTCAATGCGACCGTTCACGACCACAATCGCTTTGGTGTGCTCAGGTTTAGTGAATGAACACCAGTTAAGGCGCAATCCGTCATGGCCGACAATCTGGCCTTGTTGTCGAGATGCCCAGAATGGAGAAATCTGCTCGACCATTGTCGACGTCAGTGTTTTCTCGCTGGAAAATAAAAAAGGGCGTTCAATTGACATGTGTGATCCGGCTTGGTTTTTTATTTAGCATACCACAGACACGTGTGGAGCTAGCTTTAGTTGATGATTCTCGTTGCCATGACTTGGTCACATCAGGCGTAACTAAAACAGCCACTAAATGTTAGCTGTTGAACTTAGTCTTTGTTTATATGTGCGACAGATTGACATTAAAACAGACTGACTCACCTAGGTATAAGCCGGGGGAAAGAGGGGCGAGAAAGGCCACCGTATTGAGAAAACGGGAAAAAAAAGTAATGACCGGTTTCCCGTCAGCAGGGTTGTACGGAACCTGCGCATAAATCAAAATATTATGACTCATTACAGCCACGTACTATTGGGACGCTTTCTAGTTGTGTTGGCTGACATCAAGGAAGTGATCGGGCAATGAAGGTGTGAATGAATAATCATCTGGTTGGGGTATGCAAAAGAAAATAGTCTACATAGAGCTACTGCGTGTGATAGCGGCTATTGCGGTTATCGCGATTCATGTTTTAGGCCCTTATCGACATCTATCCGGCGATATTCCTGATTCAGACTGGATTGCAGCAATTTCTATCAACGGTGCTAGTCGATGGGCCGTGCCCGTATTTATCATGATCACCGGTGCATTATTGCTTTCAGACACTCGGCCTTTTTCCGCGTCGTTGTTTGTTCGTCGTCGGGTCATGAAAGTGTTTGTTCCATTTGTGGTGTGGTCTATTTTTTATGCGGTCCTCGCAGGTATTTCGTTGCACAATATAAGCTGGACGGAAACTGTGCAGCTACTGACGCATTTCCCTGTTGAAGAAACCTACTACCATCTCGGATTCTTCTATTATTTTATTCCGCTCTATCTTCTCATTCCTGTACTTCGCCCAGTTGTTCAGCAAAACGACCACAATCTCTTTCATGCCTTGCTGATGTCTTGGTTTGTGCTGTGTGTGGCGAGATTATTTGGTGTGTCATTTGGACTGATAGAAGATTTGGCCTTGTATGGCGGCTATCTGCTTCTGGGGCTTGCGATGCACTCCCGTGTTTGGCCGTTTCGTTTTCTTCTGTTTTTCGGCGTGTTGGCCTTGGTGTCTACCGAATACATGGCCATTTCAAAAAGCGTATCCTCTGGTGCATACACGAGTGCTGGCTGGTTTTCCTACAAGACGATCAATACCGTCCTGATTGCCGCGATGGTGTTTGGGTTGTGTAAACATTGGGCGGAAACATTGTCTGAGCCAGCGCAGAAGAGAATGACACGGATGGCTCGACATTCATTCGGCATCTATCTGATACATCCTGTATTTTTATGGCCAATAAGGGAGTTGGGAATCGTTCTCCCATGGGCATGGTTAACAATTCCCGTAGTGACTCTTGCCGTTTTTGTGCTGTCTTATGGGACAAGCAAATGTCTGGCGAAATGGCGGTTCACGGCTTGGTTGGTGCCGTAATTACTGACTACGTTGCCACTTGGCAAAGTGAAGGAAATGGGAACCTCGGTAGCTCATGGTGCCACAGTCGCCCTGTTGTAGCGCATGGTAGTAATGCACGCCGACTTGGAATTCGCGTTTCGGGCCGCCGTCGATAGGCTCAACGTAAATCCAGTATTCCTCAGGATCTTCATGCTGTCCTGGGTTGGGAATAGCAACAGACTGTTTGTCGAGGATGCGAATATCGATAGCACGCTCTTCAGCGCCTTTGCCCAGCGTGTGTTTTTGAAAAATTAAGAAAAAATAAACACCGGCGACAATCGCAAGTGCAACAATGATTAAAAACAGCGAAATAGGCACGGGGTTCTCCTTGTTTCCGGCCACAAACTATCGTTGCCAATACTACTTCAGACCGTAATTTGGCAAACGCGTGCCTCCGTGAATTCGTGATCGATAGCACTTATCGGCGTTAGAAATGACGCTAATGTAAACAAAATTAAAGACATTTCTCTTTTGTAAGCCTTTATAATTTAATAAGGGACGTTAAAGGCGTTACGGAGGTCTACATGGATGACATTGGCAAAGTAGTTAGACAAAGTCGGCGTCTGGAGGGGCTTCTCAAAGAACACTACCATGCTCAGGGGCGCGGATTACATGAACTTGTGAGCAGTTGCCAAGAGCGATTACCTCACGATGTGATCGCGAAACTGCGATTTATTGCCACGATCAGAAACAAAGCCGTGCATGAAGACGGATACGAAGTTGACGATATGCGTGGCTTTATGAGCGCGTGTAAGCAATGTGAAAAAGAACTGCAACCACGCAGCAGTCGAATGATCTGGCGTGTTGCCCTGTTCCTTATCTTTGCAGTAACAGCTGGCGCAGTTTGGTTCTATATCGAGAACTGGCGGCACATTGTTGGGCAGTAATCTACCCACAAAAGAAAGCACCGTGACAGGTGCTTTTTTTGTAGCAAAAATTCTTTCTTAACGTCGCTAAAAAGAGACGGTGATGACGTGATAAATACCCAAAAATTTCATAGGTATTGATGAGGCTTATTACGCTTTTGATGTGCGCTTCGCTTTCTGAGATCTAGGCGGTGGACTTTATATGGTGCATCTCTAGACTTGGTTGGCTTGAAATGTAAGGGAATAAGTCATGTTGAGTTGGTTTGCTGTCTGTTGCTCAGGACTTCTACATATTAGCGCTGCCTATAAAGGACCTCGCTGGCAGTTTTATCTTTTTAAACCGCTCACCATCGCGATCCTTATCGTTATTGCGATGGCGGGGGGGCAAGAAAGCAGTTATACCCACTGGATCATTGCGGGTCTGGCTTTTTCTCTGGTTGGTGACATTTTCCTTATGTTACCCAAAGACCGATTTATTCCTGGATTGCTCAGTTTTCTTGTTGCTCACATCTTGTATAGCGTGGCGTTTTGGCAGCAATTCGATGGCCCGATGATATGGTGGCTCCCTTCTCTTATCGGTGCTGCCAGTGTGCTGATTTTCTTCTTATTATTGCCAAACTTGGGCCAACTGATTATTCCTGTTGGGCTGTACATTGCTGTCATCGCACAGATGGCATGGGGGGCGGGGGAGTTTTGGATGGCTGCGCAATCCCCCATGGCAGCCTATGCGTTCAGTGGTGCATTGTTATTTATGTTGTCAGACACCGTGCTCGCATTTGACCGATTTAAAGGACCGTTTCGCACGTCTGTGCTGTTGATCATGAGCACATACTTTTGTGCTCAGGGGCTTATCACCGCCTCAGTCTTGTTTGTCCACTAAGGAGCCATTCATGTCATGGATTCAAGTGTATAGTGCCAGCAATTCTTTGGAGGCGCATAGCCTGAAAGGAATGTTGGAGTCTGAAGGTATTCGGGTGATGTTGAAAGGCGAGTCTTTATCCAGTGCCACAGGGGAACTACCGGCAGATGTGTTGGCTGTTACCTTGTGGGTAGACATTGCACGAGAAGCCGTGGCACGAAAAGCTCTGCTGCATTATGAAGCGCAGTCCAGCGTTGTGTGGTTTTGCCGTGATTGCCAGGAAGAGAATGGCGGAAACTTTGAGATATGTTGGCAATGTGGTGCACCGCGCACTGAAACCGTGTGACCATTGAGACATATCAACAATTCTTACGTTCGCCTGTGTTTGTATGTGCCAATTGAAATACAGAGTAAGCGAACAACAATATGCAAACTTCTATTCATGTTCATCAGATCCTCAACCATTTAAAAACCGAACCCATGTCAGAGCGAGCATTGACAAACTGGGTGGACGGGCAGTGGGGAGAAGGCGCCAGATTTCATACATGCAGCCAAAAAGACATGAAATTTAGTGACGTGCTGGTGTTCTTGCGTCGTCGAAAAAAAATCCTCGAAAATGCAGGTGCGTTGATGGTGAATGAAGCGCGTATCTGTCAACACGGTGAATAGATTGCAGAAAAAAGGCCTCGTAGAGAGGCCTTTTTGTATATTGCGGCAGTTTATTCTTTACCGACCATATACTTGCGACGGATATCCAGCAACGCGAAAATGCCAAACAGCAGAATGGACCACTTCTCCCAGCGCGTCATCGTGATTTTATCCCCGAAAGCACCAATGAAAATGAGCATTTGCAGGCCGTGCATACAGAACAAGAAAGCGGTCATGATATAGAGTGCCATCGCCGCCACACCTGGGAACGGTTGGACAATATTGGCGATTAACACAAACCAGACAAAACCAATGGCAGCTTTTGCCAGTAAGATAAGTGCTTTCATTTTTCCTCTCTTTGATACAACCGGAAACTGACTTGTCCGGCATGTTTTTCCTTAATCATATCCCAGTGGTTTGGTACCACCGGAAGTCCAAATTCTTTTTCCGCTTCTATATAAATCAATGCATTGGGGCTTAACCAACCATTGGTTTCCAATTTGTCGATTGCCTCATTCAGCAATTCTTTGCGAAATGGTGGGTCAATAAAAACCACATCAAACGCTTGACCAGTCTGGGATAAAAACTGCAGTGCATCGACATTCTTCACCGTTGCATTCTCTGCATTTAGCGCGGCAAGGTTTTGATTAATTTGCGCTGCTGCCCCTTTGTCGAGCTCCAAAAGGGTGACATGTTCGGCTTGGCGCGACAAGGCTTCTAAGCCAAGACCACCACTTCCCGCGAAAACATCGAGACACTTCGCCTCATAGAGGTCTGCGGCCAGCCAATTGAATACGGTTTCTTTGACGCGATCGGTGGTGGGACGAAGCCCTTCCACGTTTTTTACCGGTAGTTTACGGCCACGCCATCTACCAGAAATGATGCGAACAAATCCTGAACCGCCTCCGGTATTTCCAGAAGATTGAGTGCCCCGACCACTATTTTGCTTCACAGGGTTTTTTGGGTTACGTCGTACCATAGATTTTTTGACCGCCAAGAAGGTGTTAGACTATGCGAGTTCGGTAACTGGACTGCATTTCCTCAAGTTATTTAAGGTTAGTGACGTTAGAGCGTTTATCCTCTTTCGCCAATATCGCTGCGCCACAAGCAACGCAGAAATAGCACCGTTACCACACTGCATTTATAAGGCGCAGTGGCCACAGTTTTAGATCAGCTCGCTGTAATTGCGCCGATTGTACCAATCATGCTTTAGGATTTGCCAATGGCAGAAAAAAAGAAACGCGGATTTATGTCCTGGCTGGGTTTCGGCCGTAAGAAAGAAGATGAGCAACAAGCGGAGCAAGATCGCCTTCAAGCCGAAGCCGAAGCGAATGCTGCTGCGGAAGAACAAGCCCGTTTGGTTGCTGAAGCAGAAGCGAAAGCCGCCGCGGAAGAACAAGCCCGTTTAGT
>NZ_FUXU01000016.1 GCF_900167155.1 Enterovibrio nigricans DSM 22720
GCCGCGGAAGAACAAGCCCGTTTGGCTGCTGAAGCCGAAGCGAAAGCTGCTGCGGAAGAACAAGCGACGGCGCAAGCTGAACAAGAAAAACCAAAGCGTGAAGGTTTCTTTGCTCGCCTAAAACGCGGTCTACAAAAAACCAAAGCCAACTTTGGTGCCGGTTTCTTTGGTCTGTTTAGCGGCAAAAAAATTGATGATGAGCTCTTTGAAGAGCTGGAAGAGCAGTTACTTATTGCTGACGTTGGTATGGATACCACTACCAAAATCATCGATAGCCTAACCGACAAAGCGTCACGCAAAGATCTAAAAGACGGCGAAGCCCTGTTTGGACTGCTTAAACAAGAAATGGCAGAGATCCTGAGCAAAGTGGATCAGCCGTTAGACGTGAAATCAGAAAACGGTCCTTTTGTGATCTTGATGGTTGGCGTAAACGGCGTGGGTAAAACCACCACCATCGGTAAGCTTGCTAAGCAATTCCAGCAACAAGGTAAGTCTGTCATGTTGGCTGCAGGTGACACTTTCCGTGCAGCAGCAGTCGAACAGCTGCAAGTGTGGGGTGATCGTAACAATGTTCCTGTGATTGCACAGCACACTGGCGCAGACAGTGCTTCAGTGATCTATGACGCGATTGAAGCTGCAAAAGCACGTAATGTGGACGTGGTGATTGCTGATACGGCAGGACGTCTACAAAACAAAGCTAACCTAATGGAAGAGCTTAAGAAAATTGTTCGAGTAATGAAAAAGCTCGACGAAAATGCGCCACATGAAATCATGCTCACCATTGATGCAGGAACGGGGCAGAATGCGATTAGCCAAGCGCGTCTGTTTAATGACATTGCGCCGTTATCAGGTATCACCCTGACCAAGCTGGATGGTACAGCAAAAGGTGGGGTAATTTTCGCGGTAGCAGATCAGTTCGGTATTCCTATTCGTTACATCGGTGTTGGTGAAGGCATTGATGATTTGAGACCGTTCGACGCAGAAGATTTTATCGAAGCTCTGTTTAGCCAAGAGGACTGATAAGCGTGATCCAATTTCAGCAGGTGAGTAAGGCCTACCGTGGTGGGCATCAAGCGTTACAGAAAGTGAATTTCCACTTACCCAAAGGGGACATGGCATTTCTCACCGGCCATTCAGGTGCGGGCAAAAGTACCCTGCTGAAATTATTGTGCGCAATTGAGCGGCCGAGCGACGGAAAAATTCTGTTCAATGGCCACGATATCTCGCGCATTGATCGCAAGGACATTCCTTTTTTGCGTCGACACATCGGAATCATCTTTCAAGATCATAAGCTTTTGATGGATCGCTCAGTATTCGACAATGTGGCTTTGCCACTGCGTATAGAACAGACGAATGAAACCGATATTAAAAAACGTGTCTCTGCGGCTTTGGATAAAGTAGGTCTGTTAGATAAAGTTAACTGTTTGCCCATGCAGTTATCTGGTGGTGAACAACAGCGTGTAGGCATTGCCCGTGCTGTGGTGAATCGCCCTCAATTGCTGATCGCGGATGAGCCTACCGGCAACCTAGATGCTGCTTTGTCTCAGCAGATCATGGAATTGTTCCGCCAGTTTAATCAAGTGGGTGTAACGGTCTTGATGGCTACCCACGATACCTCGCTGCTGAGTAAATACGACATGCGTCGATTTGACTTGAATCAGGGCCATTTGTCGGAGGTGGCACGTGGCTAACTTTCTTACATTGCACAAGCAGCAAGGCGGTCAGGCTCTGCGTGATCTATTAGCGCGGCCTCTGGGTAACATGTTGACCGTATTAGCGCTGGCATTTTCGTTGGCATTGCCTGCGACGCTCTTTATGCTGGCGAAAAATATTGTTGCGGTTACTGAACAGTGGCAGGCCCCGAACCAAATCACAGTGTATTTGCAGCCAATGCAAGATGAACGTGCTCAGGCATTTTCGGATGAAATTGGCGAATGGCCAGATGTGGCAAGCGCAACCTATATCTCTCCTGACGAGGGTTTGCAGCAGCTTCGCCAAATTCAAGGTTTTGATGCCGCAGTGAGTTTGCTGGATGACAACCCGCTTCCGTCGGTCGTGGTGATTACCCCGCGTGCCGAGGATGCTGCTTCAGCAACAGCATTGGCCTCAAAACTGCGAACCAATACCAACATTGATGAAGTACGTTTGGACAGTGATTGGTTGCAACGTCTGGCGGCGATTGAAAGTTTGGTTTTGACATTAACGACGGTGTTTTCCGGTCTGATGCTAATGGCTGTCTTCCTGATCATCGGCAATACATTGCGCCTGCAGGTTTTGAACCAAAAAGAAGAAATCCAAGTCATGAAGCTTGTCGGTGCCACAGACAGCTACATCTTGCGTCCTTATATCTATACGGGTGTGTGGTTAGCGTTGGCGGGGGCTGTTGTTGCGTGGATTGTTGTGCAAGTGAATGCGCTATTGCTTGATGCGGCAGTCGAAAAGTTGGCTACATTATATAGCAGTGCATTTCGACTTTCGGGACTGGGTGTGGATGAAACATTTCTTCTTCTGTTGGTTACAGGCCTTATCGGATTGCTTGCAGCGCGTCTAGCTGCAGGAAAACACCTGAAAGAAATTGAACCTGTTTCATAGTTCAATGTCTCAGAAATGGTGATTTTGTGCTCAGGCTTGCAGTTTTTTTAATCTTGAGTAGAGTATTGCGTAGGCTGACTACAGCTCACAAAGTCGAGTTAATCGAAAAGAGGTGAAAATGACAACAGAGATGTATGCACTAGCCCCGATCTCTCAAGACAGTCTTGATAGTTATCTACGTCAGGTTAATACCTACCCGATGCTGTCTGCTGATGAGGAGCGTGAGCTGGCAGAACGTCTTCATTATGATGGAGATCTGGAATCGGCGAAAAGCCTGATCCTGTCTCATCTGCGATTTGTTGTTCATATCGCCCGTGGTTATTCCGGTTATGGATTGCCTGTTTCTGATCTCGTGCAGGAAGGTAATATTGGCCTGATGAAGGCCGTAAAACGCTTCAACCCAGAAGTGGGTGTGCGTCTTGTATCTTTTGCTGTTCACTGGATCAAAGCTGAAATTCACGAATACGTATTGCGTAACTGGCGTATCGTGAAAGTGGCGACCACCAAAGCGCAGCGTAAGTTGTTCTTCAACCTACGCAAATCTAAAAAGCGTCTTGGCTGGTTTAATGCTGAAGAAGTTAACATGGTTGCTGAGCAACTGGGGGTTGATGCATCTGAAGTCCGTGAGATGGAATCCCGTCTTGCTGCACAGGATGCAGGTTTTGATGCCGGCGCAGATGATGAAGACCGTGACGGCCCTGTTGCCCCTGTGTTCTATCTGGAAGATAAAAGTTCAGATGTTGCCAACAACCTAGAATCAGAAAACTGGGAAAATCACGCTAATCACCGATTGGCATCAGCCATGTCTGGGTTAGATGAGCGAAGCCAGCACATTATACGTTCGCGCTGGTTGGATGATGACAACAAAGCAACGTTGCAAGAATTGGCAGATCACTATCAAGTATCCGCTGAGCGTATTCGACAATTAGAAAAGAATGCGATGCGTAAGCTGAAAGAGGCTGTTGGCGACGTACTGTGATCGCTGTCTTGCTAAGATCGTAAAAACCGACATATTGTCGGTTTTTTTGTACCCTCAAAACCCTTGTGCTGATTGGGCTGAGATCAGTTGTCCACAGTTTTATTATGATCAACACAAGATGTTGTAGATCCAAATTGCTGATCCTACCTTATCAACGCAATCCACAGACTTTTCCACAGGTGGTTTAAAAGTGTACAAAACACTTACTATCACGATGGAGTTCGTGGGGCGAATCTCAGGTACAATGCAGTTTTTCGGGCAGTTTTGCGGTGTAGCCGAAAAGTTGGAGGCACCCATTTATCGTTGAGGGACGGGAATAACCTATGGAACAATTTGCGCATATCTCAGTAAATGACGCTTGGCAGCTTCTTCAAAATAAAGATCAGGATGCGATTTTGGTGGATATTCGGGATCCTCAGTCTTTTCAGCAATCTCATCCACAGGGCGCGTTTCACCTCACAAATGATTCAATTGTGCAGTTTACGCAAGAGATTGATTACGAGCAGCCGATATTGGTGATGTGTTATCACGGTGTCAGCAGCCAAGGTGCGGCACAATATTTAATTAACCAAGGCTTCGAGCAGGTGTACAGTGTAGATGGCGGTTTTGAAGCTTGGCATCGACAAACACTTCCTGTCGAGTCGGGCACTCTTTAATTCAGAGGTACCATGATACGGCTGATTGCGATACCCAACCCCAGAGCGGGGCAGGCATTTATTGATTACATGGCGTCACGGAGCATTGAAATTCAGATGATGCCGGAGGGAGAAGGTACGTTTGCACTTTGGTTGGTTGATGCAGAACATCAAGTGGAGGCGGAGTCTGAACTTCATGCTTTTCTCAATAATCCGACGGCGCGTAAATATCAATCTGCTTCTTGGGATATGGCAGAAAGCCGGACGGCGCGTTTCTACTACCCTCGACAAGGCTTGCTAACGTCTCTCAAACAAAATTCCGGCCCATTTACTTTATCGATCATGGTCGTTTGTATCGTCGCTTATGCAGGGCTAATGCTTGGCTTTGGCAACGATGTCTTTTCCTTGCTTCACTTTCCCGCAACGGAAGAACAGCAATGGCAGATCTGGCGACTGTTTACACATGCGCTTCTGCATTTTTCAGCCATGCACATAGTGTTTAACTTGTTGTGGTGGTGGGTGCTGGGGGGAAAAATAGAGAAGCAATGCGGCAGTGCTAAATTGGTACAGCTCTTCTTGCTGACGTCTCTGTTCTCCGGTTTAGGGCAATATGCGTTTGAAGGACCAGCGTTTGGAGGCATGTCGGGTGTTGTGTATGCCTTGCTTGGTTACCTCTGGTTGATGGGGGCATTAGCGCCTCAGCGCGGATTGTCGATAGAAACTGCTTATGTTGGCTTTATGTTGTTGTGGCTGGCGGTGGGTTTCTTTGAACCCTTTGGTATGGCGATCGCTAACATGGCCCACTTATTTGGGCTGTTGTCAGGTTGTGCAATTGGTGTCTTTGATGCCAAGTTTTCACGGGCGGCGAGGCATTCTTAATGTGATGCGCTCCGGCGTTCACAGGCCAATCATTGGCTTTAATGCGCTAGGCATTTACACTAAAAACGTCCCGACTGGGGCGTTTTTTTATACTGGAGCTTACGCATTGGAGCCAAGGACGCAGTGAAACAGACTAAACGACATCAGGAAATACTCGATCTCGTACGTAGTAAGGGATACGTCAGTACTGACGATCTGGTGCTGCATTTTGATGTCAGCCCGCAAACGATTCGGCGTGACCTTAATGAATTGGCCGCTGATAATCAAATCCGACGCCAGCATGGTGGTGCTACCCTGCCATCAAGTTCTGTCAATGCCGCTTACGATACACGTAAGATCATGCAGCAAGAAGAAAAGAACCGTCTTGCACAAGCACTTGCTGCACATATTCCCGACGGCGCAACTTTGTTTATTGATATCGGCACTACACCTGAAGCTGTCGCCAGAGCGTTACTTAATCACCAGGATTTACGCATCGTCACCAACAATCTAAATGCCGCTAGCATTCTGATGGCGAAAGAGGACTTTCGTATCATCATGGCCGGAGGGGAAGTGCGCAACCGAGATGGTGGCATCATGGGGGAGGCGACCGTGGACTTTATTTCTCAGTTTCGTTTAGATTTTGGCATTCTCGGGATCAGTGGCATCGACCTGCAAGGTGGACTGCTTGATTTTGATTACCATGAAGTGCGAGTAAAACAGGCCATCATGGAGAACAGCCGATTGGTGATGTTGGCGGTTGATCACACCAAGTTTGGGCGCAATGCCATGGTCAATGTAGGAGATGTGTCGCAAGTGGATATGCTCTTTTCCAATGCGCCTTTGCCGTCTGATATTGAGAAAAGGCTTGCTGACGCTGGGACGCATATAGAAATCATTTCGTAAGTAAAGCAACCACCTGAGAATTCTAAACCGCCGATGGCGGTTTTTTTGTTCTTATAATGGATAAATTTTCATCATTCCACCATGTTAACTGTCCGTTTTTTGCACTAGACTGTTCGTAAACGAAAGTAATAATGCTCGTATGAGCATTTTCTTGATTGCCCGTGCTGTTCGTAATAAATGGAATGGATGATGGAGGTTTGGAATGAGTAACGATGTGTTTGACGTGCTGGTTGTCGGTGGCGGTATCAATGGTGCAGGGATTGCAGCTGATGCGGCAGGACGAGGCTTGACGGTGGGTTTGTATGATGCGGCAGATTTTGCGTCAGCGACCTCGTCAGCAAGCTCCAAACTCATTCACGGCGGGCTGCGTTATTTAGAGCATTATGAGTTTCGTTTAGTGAGAGAGGCGTTAGCTGAGCGCGAGGTTTTGCTGCGAAAAGCCCCCTTTCTTGTAAAGCCAATGCGATTTCGCCTGCCTCATCGCCCTCATCTCCGCCCTGCTTGGATGATACGCGCAGGCTTGTTTCTGTATGATCATCTCAGTACCCGGACAACGCTGCCAGCAAGCAAGGGCATACGGTTTGACGAAGCTTCTGTCCTTAAACCGGAAATCAAAACAGGGTTCGAATACTCAGATTGCTGGGTTGATGATGCGCGTTTAGTCATTTTGAATGTAATGGATGCGGCAGAACGCGGTGCGGAAGTGCGAAACCGCTGTAAGGTTGTTAGGGCTGAGCGTACCGATGGGCTGTGGGAAATTGATGTGTTTGATGAGCAAACGCAAACACGGTTCACCCGTAAAGGTAAGGCGTTAGTGAATGCGGCGGGACCTTGGGTGAAGCACTTCTTTGACGAAAACACGTCTGAAATGTCGCCCCGTAATATTCGTCTTATTAAAGGCAGCCATATCGTTGTTCCTCGTGTCCACGAGGAATCATCAGCTTACATTCTTCAAAATGAAGATGGGCGCATAGTCTTTGTGCTTCCCTACCTCGACCGTTTTTCTGTTATTGGTACCACGGATGTAGAGTTTCATGGTGATCCAAGGAAGGTAGACATTGAAGATAAAGAAATTGCGTATGTACTTGATGTGTATAACCAACACTTTAAAAAGCCGTTGAACAAAGACGATATCGTATGGACTTTCAGCGGCGTTCGCCCATTGTGCGACGATGAATCCAGCTCGCCGCAAGCAATTACGCGTGATTATACCTTGGTGCTTGATGCTGAAGCCGACAGCGCACCACTCCTGTCTGTTTTTGGGGGAAAACTCACGACGTATCGTAAGCTCGCGCAAGCGGCAGTGAGTCAGTTAGCGCCTTTTTTCCCTGACTGCGGAGAGGCGTGGACGGCAACCCAGGCATTGCCGGGAGGGGAGGACATCTCCTCTTATAAGGATGTAGCGCACGCTCTCCATATTCAGTTTCCATGGATGGACGATTTTATGGTTAATCGGCTGGCAACTACGTACGGGAACCGCGCTTGGGTTTGGCTTGGCGATGTAGTTGAAGAGGCGGATTTAGGAAAGCGGTTTGGCGTCAGTTTGTCACAACGAGAAATAGACTACCTGACAACGGCTGAGTATGCGCAAACCGCAGAAGACATACTGTGGCGTCGGACCAAGTTGGGACTGTATTTATCGGCAGACGAACAATCTGAGGTGACGGATTATCTTGCGCAGAAAAATACGGTCAGCGAAAAAAGCCAATGACAGAGAATACGAAATAACAGCAACGCAAAAAGGCGCATCATTCTGCGCCTTTTTATCTCACGGTATCAGCTATTGATAAAGGTACTTGGTAAACAGCAGATCGGCTAAGACTTTTTGTTTGGTCTCTGCTAGCAGCATCTCGTTGACCTTTTCCAAACAAGCTTTGCGAATTGCTTCTCGGCCTGCGAGTGATTTTACCCTGATTTCATTTTCCTGGCTTAACACCTCAATGATGGCATCGCGAATCAGCGGCTGGTGATATTCGAGCTGTTGGATCAACGAAGCATCGTCAACCATCAGATCCACTCGCACATTGATAAATCCAAGCTTGCGTCCGTCTGTAATAAAATTGGTTGTGATTTCAGGCTCTAGCGTAAAATAACTGAAAGCTGGGGCCTGCTCTTCTGTCGCTGAAGCAGGCAGGGAAACTAACAGTGTCATTATTAAGGTGAAAATGGCGGTAATGTTTTTTTTCATGGTTTTTGCCAAACCCCGGATTTAATGAATCTCTTATGGTAGTTTAGCTGCGCGTGAGTGAGCACAGCTGTGTACAATAGCGCACTATTAATACTAATCACTATTGGCCGATTCGGCGAAAGTTTTATGTTTTTTTTGCTCTTTGGCTCAGGATAAAATGTCAAATTTCAAGCGATTACATGTATCAGCTCTGATGGGGGCAAACTGGGAGGCCCCTGATTGGCAACAGCTAGAAACAACGAAGGTTGGTGAATGGTTACTTGAACGCCATTCGATGACAGAACGCTTGAAAGCGTGTTGTGAAACGCTGACTGTTGAAGTAATTGGTTTATACGAAATTAAGAAAAACACACTGTCAGAAGATGAGCGTGCATTGTTGGGTGACGAAGCATGCTTAGTTCGAGAAGTCGTGCTGTCTGGCGATGAGCAATCTTGGCTATGCGCACGTACATTGGTGCCTAAATCAACGCTCACTGAACAAGAGAAAGATATCGCAGATTTGGGGGCCATTCCGCTGGGACAGCGCGTGTTTAATCAAGCAAACGCACGGCGTGATGCGATTGAAGTTTCAACCCTTTTTGTTGATGGACAAGAATTATTGGCGCGTCGCTCACGGTTGTGGGTGAACGATAAGCCTATGCTGGTCTCTGAGCTATTTTTGCCTCATGCGCCGATTTATCAGGAGGAAGGCTGAATGGATGTGGCCAAAGCGAGAGCATTTTGGCAATTGACGCGTATGGACAGGCCGATCGGCAGTTTGTTGCTGCTGTGGCCGACGCTGTGGGCTTTGTTTCTTGCTGCAGACGGTATGCCAAACCCGCATGTACTGATGGTCTTCATTTTGGGTGTGGTGATGATGCGTGCCGCAGGGTGTGTGATCAACGACTATGCTGACCGCAATTTTGATGGTCATGTAAAACGCACCAAAGCGCGTCCATTACCGTCAGGCATGATAACGGCCAAAGAAGCGCTGGCCCTCTTTGGAATGCTTATTTTTGGGGCGTTTTTGCTGGTGCTGACATTAGACAGACTGACGATTCAATTGTCCGTGGTCGCGGCTATCCTTGCTTGTGTGTACCCATTCATGAAACGCTTTACGCACATGCCGCAGTTGGTGCTCGGTATGGCGTTCAGTTGCGCGATCCCAATGGCGTATGCGGCGCAAGCGGGTGTGCTTCCGCCTGTTGCGTGGATGCTGTTTCTCGCCAATGTGGCATGGACAGTGGCATATGACACCTTATATGCCATGGTCGACAGAGATGACGACCTGAAAATTGGTATTAAATCCTCCGCCATTTTATTTGGAAAATTTGATAAAGCCGCCGTCGGTATGTTGCAACTGGTGACGTTATTACTGCTGCTCCTCGTTGGCTACTTGAGTGAGTTGGCCACTGTTTATTACTGGTTCCTGTTGGCAGCGTCGGCCTTGTTTGTTTATCAACAATGGCTGTGTAAAACGCGAGAGCGTGATGCGTGCTTTAAAGCGTTTCTAAATAATAACTATGTCGGCATGTTGGTGTTTGTCGGTATTGCGTTGGCTGTGATGGTTTAAGTAGAATTATCATTGCCATATAAAAAAATCCCCCGCCGAGGCGAGGGATTTTTTTATTCTGCAGATTGGTTCAGTATGGCCTGAATCGTGAGTTGCACTTCGGGCGAGATGAGACCGAAGATGCTTTCAAGCAGCGCCTCCATTTGTTCCGTCCTCGCGTGCTCGTCATCATTCAAATAACCTTCTTCGCGCAGTGATGTCACCAGTGTACTGAAAACACCTTTGTCGAAAAATTCTGGTGCATTGATACCGTGTAGTCGACTTAGGCGCTGTGCCATCATCTGGCTTTGTCGCTCCAGATCAGAACGTGATACATCTGGCTCGTGGCAGAACAGCGTCAGCGTGATCGCATAGCGCTGCAGGGTTTCAGCAATAGTGCGGCCCAGCAACTGAAGCTGTGTCAGCTTCGCTGGATTACGCTGTAGCATATCACCCTCAACCGTGAGTAATTGTTGGCGATTCAGTTCAACCACAACTGCATCCAGATAGCTTTCCAGTGCAGCTTCGTCAAAGCCCATATAAAGCTCGGCTTTAAGTAGCGGATAAAGCTGCTTCACGGTGCTGTTGAGATCTTTGCGACTCACGCTATTTTTAAACACCAACATTTGCGCCACCAGAGAAGGAATGGCAAACAAATGAATGATGTTGTTGCGGTAATAGGTCATAAAGATGGCTTGTTGACGATCCAGTGAAACCACATCGCCCAACGAATCTTTCTCTACCACGAACTTGTTCAGGCTAATGGCATGCTCAACCAAATCCTTCGCTGAATCGTCCGGCACTGTACTGGTGGATGAATACGGTACAGTACGTAGCAATTCTAAATAGATGGTGAGTTGCTCTTCCAATGCTTCTCGGCTCAATGCACGTTGGCGTGAGGCAAGCAAAGCAGTGGCACAAAGCGTGAGAGCGTTAGCGGCTGCCGCGTCATTGATTTTACTCATCATTCGATCGGCCAGCTCATTCACCACTGGATTTAACCAGTTTGGACGCTGAGGCTCGATGGGATCGATGTCCTGATGCCAAGTAGGCGCTTTCTCATTCAGGAAGTGGTTCACCGGAATTGGCTCACCAAAGTTCACGTAGCCTTTACCGTAGTTGCGAAGCTTACGAACAATGCCCAATACCTGACCGAAATTTTCCTTTTCTTTACGTTCACCTTGCAGCTCTTTCGCGTACGTGCTGACTTCCATCACGTGTTCGTAACCGATATAAACCGGCACCAAGGTAACAGGACGTTTCAGCCCACGCAGCATCGCTTGAATGGTCATCGCCAACATGCCGGTTTTTGCGGGTAGCAAGCGGCCTGTACGAGAGCGTCCCCCTTCGGAGAAGTATTCAACGGAATAACCTTTCGCGAACAATTCGGCCAGATACTCACGAAAAACGGTGGAGTATAGACGGTTACCTTTAAACGTGCGGCGAAGGAAAAACGCGCCGCCACGTCGGAAAATCGGACCCGCAGGGAAAAAGTTCAAGTTCACACCCGCAGCTATATGCGGTGGTACTAAGCCTTCTTTGTACAGTACGTATGAAAGCAGCAGGTAATCCATGTGTGAGCGGTGGCAAGGTACATATACAATCTCGTGACCGTCTTGTGCCAATTTACGCACGCGCTCAGAGTTATTGATATTAATGCCTTGATACAGTTTGTTCCAAAGCCACGTCATGACGCGATCGCCATAGCGGATGAGGCTCGGTGAAAAGTCCGCAGCGATCTCTTCCATCATATCGATGGCTTCTTTACGTACTTTCTCTACGGGTACGTCGCGGCTTTCGGCTTCTTCCTGTACCACTTTATCGATGGCTTTAGATGCAAGCAGTCGTTTGAACAAGGCCTGACGGTTCGGCAGACCAGGACCTGACGCGGCCATTTTTTGACGAGAAAAGTGAATCTTCGCCACACGTGCCAGCTTATTCGCGATCGACGTGTCTGTGCCATGTTTGTCCGCCATATAACGTAGCGATACGGCGTTGCTGAAGCGAACCATGCTGTCACGGCCTAGCGTCAGGATGGTGAAACACTTTTGAACACCATTCATCGCGGTCAAAGCAGGCATTGCTGGGCGAGACTCGTTGCCGGGATCGCGGTTCCAAACCACAGATGCGGGCACGAGTTGAATATCTAACTCCGAATCACGCTTATGAAGTTCCAGCAAGTCAGTGAACACTTCAATTGAATCGAAAGGAACCGGATCGCTGTTATTGAACATTCGCTTTCCTTGCGAAATGAACACATAACGTGGCAGTGATTTCCCACCTAGCTCAAGCGGATCGAGTGGATCAGGTAATCCTTGCTGTAAACAACTGTTACGGAGTGTCAGCAGATCGGAATGAGAGCGAAATGGTAGTACGTATACGATTGGGCGGTTAAGGTCAAAACCTAACTGGCCAACGGGATCTGACGGAATACTGATGGTTTTCACCAGTATCGACAGGAGTAAATTCAACAATTTATGATAAATCGATTGGCAAGCAGACATCTGATCGCGGCCTCTTATATTTTGTGCGTGGCAAGTCTAGCAGAAAACGTCTCCGAACTTGCAGCGAAATGACAGTATTCCACACGGTTAAGAGAAGATTTCCAAGAGTGCGCTAATCAAATGTAAAGCGAAAAGTGTGAACTGTATACGGCTTGTTAGGCCTTCGAATCGATCTGTGCCTTTTCAAGTGGTTAAACACTGGATATACTCACAGTTAACTGTATAAAAAAACAGGTCTGATTATGAAGCCGTTAACCGCGAGACAGCAGCAAGTTTTTGATCTAATCAAAGCAAAAATCGACGAAAACGGTATGCCACCAACGCGTGCCGAGATCGCGAAAGAACTGGGGTTCCGTTCAGCGAATGCTGCGGAAGAGCACTTGAAAGCGTTGGCGCGTAAAGGCGTGCTTGAAATCGTACCTGGCGCATCACGCGGTATCCGTTTGTTGGTCGATACGGATGCTGCCAATGATGATGCAGGGCTCCCTTTGATTGGCCGCGTGGCCGCAGGTGAACCCATTTTGGCGCAAGAACACGTAGAAACACACTATCAAGTTGACCCATCACTGTTTAAACCGCATGCCGATTTCCTATTGCGGGTAAGCGGTATGAGTATGAAAGACATCGGTATTATGGATGGCGATCTGTTGGCCGTGCATAAAACACAAGATGTACGTAATGGCCAAGTGGTCGTTGCGCGTGTGGAAGATGATGTCACGGTGAAGCGTCTTGAGCGCCAGGGCAATCAAGTGCTGCTTCACGCCGAAAATGAAGAGTTTGCGCCGATCGTTGTCGACTTGGCTCAGCAACACCTTACCATTGAGGGCATTGCTGTTGGTGTGATTCGGAATACCGACTGGATGTAGCTGTTCTTATATTTATCAAACAGTATAAAAAGATGACTTCAGTGAAAAAACTGAGTGTCATCTTTTTTTTGTGGTGTTTAATGTGCTTCAAGCCATGATAGACGCCAATCCGCTCTCTTTCCCTACCTGACATTTCTTTCTGTATTAAGCGCTAAAGTCACCATGTTTGCCTTTTTTTTACAAGGCTTAGCGCGCACAGGAAAAGATTTTTGCTTCGAGAAAATGCGTAAAAATCTCATCTTCTGAAACAGTTGTCTTTATCTCGTAAATTCGTGGCTGGCATCATGTTTCGGCGCATTTTACTGCTCATTTTTTGTTCTTTTCCCATTCTTTGCCTAGCTTTATTTGTAAACAAAGTGTTAACCAATGTTTCTGTTATTTTCGGCAGCTACTGACTCACAATACAGCGTCGAGATTTTGAGGAGGGATCCGGTGAATAATCGCCAACGTCTATCCATGCTCGCACTTTTACTTCTGCCTTCGTTTGTTGCTCAAGCAGCAAACGAGGCGTCCTCGTTTAACTTAACGAGGGGCGTGACGGAAATTAGTGCCAAGGTTTATGACCTTCATATGACCATTCTTTGGATTTGTGTCGCCATTGGCGTCGTGGTGTTTGGTGCCATGTTTTGGGCCATCATTCATCATCGAAAATCCAAGGGTGCGGTTGCGGCTAATTTTCATGAAAGTACCAAAGTGGAAATCCTCTGGACGCTCATTCCCTTTCTAATTCTCATCAGTATGGCGGTGCCCGCTACGCAGGTGCTACTTGAGATGGAAGACCCAACAGAATCAGAGCTGACTATTCAGGTCACGGGGTCGCAATGGAAGTGGCATTACCGCTACTTCGATCATGATGTTGAGTTCTTTTCACTGTTAGCAACGTCTGCCGCGCAAATTGATGGCGAAGCGACAAAACGCGACAACTATCTGCTGGAAGTCGATCGCCCATTGGTGGTGCCTATCGGCCAAAAAGTGCGCTTTCTCATCACATCAGAAGACGTGATCCACTCTTGGTGGGTGCCAGATTTCGCAGTGAAGAAAGATGCTAACCCCGGCTTTATCAACGAAGCATGGACGCGTATCGACAAACCCGGCATTTATCGTGGGCAGTGTGCGGAGCTTTGCGGCAAAGACCATGGATTTATGCCGATTGTGGTTATTGCCAAACCGGTTGATGAATTTGAAGCTTGGGTACAAAAAACCGCGGCGGCTCAGGCTCAGGTGCGTGAAGATGAGCAAAAACTGTTGGCGATGAACATGGACAAAGAAGAGCTGATGACCCTGGGTGAAGAGGTCTATAACTCGCGTTGCGCGGCGTGTCATCAGGTGAATGGTTTAGGGTTGCCTGGAGTGTTCCCTGCGTTGGCAGGACAAGGCATATCGGCAGATCCTGAGCGTCTTCTCGACCACCTCAATATTGTAATTCATGGAAAGCAAGGTACAGCGATGCAGGCCTTTGGCGCGCAGTTAGGTTTAAAAGAACTGGCGGCTGTTATCACTTACGAGCGAAATGCTTGGGGTAATAACACTGGCGATGCCGTACAGGCTGCTCAGATAAACGCGGTACTCAATGGTGACGATCTTTAAGGAGAGATGGCAATGACAGATATGACGCCAGATCAGGTAGGTCATGATGACCACGACCATGATCATAAACCCCGAGGGTTTATGCGTTGGCTGTTAACAACCAACCATAAAGATATCGGCACCATGTATCTGGTGTTCAGCTTCACCATGTTTTTGGTGGGTGGAGCCATGGCGCTGGTTGTTCGTGCAGAGTTGTTCCAGCCAGGTCTTCAACTGGTCGACCCGAACTTCTTCAACCAGATGACGACGGTGCATGGTCTCATTATGGTGTTTGGTGCGGTGATGCCCGCGTTTACTGGGTTAGCCAATTGGATGGTGCCTATGATGATTGGCGCGCCAGACATGGCGTTGCCGCGTATGAACAACTGGAGTTTTTGGATCCTGCCGTTCGCGTTCTTCATGCTGCTGATGTCATTGTTTATGGAAGGGGGCGGTCCTAATTTTGGCTGGACCTTCTATGCACCGCTTTCCACGACGTATTCTCCCGACAGTACTGCACTGTTTGTGTTTGCCGTTCATATCATGGGTATCAGCTCCATCATGGGGGCGATTAACGTTATCGTCACCATCATGAACCTGCGCGCTCCAGGCATGACATACATGAAAATGCCGCTGTTCGTTTGGACGTGGTTTATTACCGCGTTCCTATTGATTGCGGTGATGCCTGTTTTGGCCGGGACTGTCACCATGGTGCTGACTGACAAGTATTTCGGTACTTCGTTTTTTGATGCTGCAGGCGGCGGCGACCCCGTTATGTTCCAGCACATATTCTGGTTCTTTGGACACCCAGAGGTGTACATCATGATTTTGCCGAGCTTTGGTATTGTTTCGGCGATCATACCGGCGTTTTCACGTAAAAAGCTCTTTGGTTATGCGTCCATGGTGTATGCGACGGCATCCATTGCGGGCTTGAGCTTTATCGTATGGGCGCACCATATGTTCACGACGGGGATGCCGGTTTTTGCCGAACTCTTCTTTATGTATTGCACCATGCTGATTTCGGTGCCAACAGGCGTAAAAGTCTTTAACTGGGTTGCCACAATGTGGCGCGGTTCGATGACGTTTGAAACACCTATGCTGTTTGCGCTTGCTTTTATTGTGCTCTTTACAATCGGGGGTTTCTCCGGATTGATGCTCGCAATAACGCCCGTTGATTTCCAATACCACGACACCTATTTCGTGGTGGCGCATTTCCATTATGTGCTGGTGACTGGTGCGATCTTCTCCATCATGGCGGCGGCTTATTATTGGCTGCCGAAATGGACAGGACACATGTACAACGAGAAATTAGCGAGTTGGCATTTCTGGTGCTCACTGATTTCCGTCAATATTCTGTTTTTCCCGATGCATTTCCTCGGTCTGGCGGGTATGCCGCGCCGTATCCCAGATTACGCCCTGCAATTTGCTGACATCAATGCGATTGTGAGTGTTGGTGCGTTCTTGTTTGGTTTCTCTCAGCTTATTTTCTTGGTGCTGGTGGTGAAATGCGCTCGGGGTGGCGATCCGGCTCCCGCGAAACCTTGGGATGGCGCGGAAGGATTGGAATGGACGGTGCCTTCGCCTGCGCCTTACCACACCTTCACTACGCCACCGAAAATCGATTGAGGTTGAACATGGGTGAAAGTCACAAGCCACAGTCACAACGTTCGAATCGCTCTGCTTTTAAATTGGCGGGAATGGCGGTACTGATGTTCGGTTTTGCTTTTGCTCTCGTGCCACTTTATGACGTATTTTGCGATATCACGGGGATTAATGGCAAAACCAGTGATATCGCCGCAGAGGAAAGTCATCAGATTGATACGTCTCGCACCGTCACCGTCGAATTTGTTTCTTACATTAATCCCGGCTTAGGCTGGGATTTTGTGCCTGAGATAAAGCGTATTTCTGTTCATCCCGGTGAGACGCATACCATCGCTTATCGCGCGAAAAATAACACGGCAGTGAACTCTATTGGACAGGCCGTGCCTTCAGTTAGCCCCGGCCTTGCCGCGCAATATCTCAATAAAATTGAATGTTTTTGCTTTAACCGACAGCCGCTGGAAGCGGGGAAAAACGCGGAATTGCCTTTGGTGTTTTACGTTGATCCGGCGATTCCAGATGATATCAACACTCTGACGCTGGCCTACACTTTGTTCAGTGTCAAACCTGAGCCTGTGACTCAATAACTGCAGTGAGGTCATCATGACAACAACGCATACCCACACAGATGCCCAACAGGATTATGAAAGCTACTACGTACCTTCGCAGAGCATATGGCCCATCGTTGGTGCGGTGGCTTTGTTCTTTATTGCCATGGGGGCAGGAGCGACCGTCGCGGACCTTTTCGGTGGCAATGGTCCATGGATGTTGCTGGCAGGGACCGGCATTTTGCTCTTTATGCTGACGGGTTGGTTCCGTGATGTGATTCGTGAATCGATGGGTGGCTTGTATTCTTCGCAAATGGACCGCTCATTTAGGCAAGGCATGAGTTGGTTTATTTTCTCCGAAGTGATGTTCTTTGCCGCGTTCTTCGGTGCGCTTTTTTATGCACGTATGATTGCGGTGCCTTGGCTTGGTGGTGATAGCAATAATGCCATGACGGCTGAAGTGCTTTGGCCTGACTTTATTCCGACCTGGCCGTTAGAGAAAACCCCGGGTGGTGTTGAAACCACAGCGATGGGCGCATGGGGATTGCCCCTTATCAATACCATCATTCTCTTGACGTCGTCTATCACTCTTCATATCGCGCATGTGGCAATGGAAGAAGGTAACCGCCAGAAAATCAAAGTGTTCCTGGGGGCAACTGTCTTGTTGGGTTGGATATTCCTTGGTCTTCAGGTCGAAGAGTATGTGCATGCATACCAAGAGCTGAACCTCAGGTTGGACTCTGGCATTTACGGGAATACCTTCTTTCTGTTGACGGGATTCCACGGCATGCATGTGTTCTTGGGCTCGATCATTTTGTTCATCATTTTGCTTCGTGTACTGAGAGGACACATGACACCTGACAGCCATTTCGCATTTCAGGCTGGCGCGTGGTATTGGCACTTTGTAGACGTGGTGTGGCTGTGCTTGTTTGTGTTTGTTTATATTTTATAGCTGGGGTAGCCAAGCTCTGTAACCCCCAGTTTTGTAAACCACCGTTCAGAAAGCCAAAGCTCAGTAGGGGCGATTGTTGGGTTCGATAGCCCCAGTCGCCAATGCAATTAGCAAAAGAACGAACACGACCACAGAGAAGAGTACGCGTCGACCGAGGTAACGGGACATAGATATATCGGTTTGACCTTTGACCATGATGGGCAAGGCTCGAAATAGGTTATAGACGATAAAGACCAGCAGACATACAAGGATCCCTTTGAGCAGCATATTGCCTCCGGCAGACCAAAATGGTGATCAGAACGTGGATGAGTTGTCTTCTTCCAAATTACGTCAAGTCAGAAGAGTGGGTTTTCTAGTCTTTACTTTGGCGATGACAGCGCTGTTGGTCAAGTTAGGTTACTGGCAAATGTCACGGGCTGAAGAGAAAGTGCAGCTTTTGATGCAATTGGACGTCAGACAACAGACTGTGTTGACGGCGATAGCCGAACCTAACGCAGACATGAAGGGATTTGGCGTTGCGCTGCAAGGGCAGTTCGAATCGACCCAAAGTATTTTGCTAGATAACCAGACGTTAAATGGCCAAGTTGGTTACCGGTGGATGGTTCCCTTTACCGTTGACGGAAAGTGGTTACTGGTCGAATTGGGATGGGTAGCCGCCCCAGCTAGACGCGATGAGCTCCCGAAATTACCGTTATTACCTGACACCTATGTGGTTCATGGCGTGTTGGATGCGCCGTCAGACAGGATGGTGTTGTCGCATGACATTACCGAGAAACGTTGGCCACTTCGGGTTCAATCTATCGATATGGACGCATTGTCGGTAGCAACAGGAAAGAGCGTGTTTCCTTGGATTGTACGTTCAACGCGTATCGAAGATGTCCAAGGGAATACTGAAAACATCAATGTCACCCCAGTATGGACGCCAGTGGTGATGTTGCCAGAAAAACACTATGCCTACGCGGTGCAGTGGTTTGGATTAGCCATTGTGGTCGCGGTTGGATCCTTGGTTTGGTGGAGGAAGGGACGCTTATGACAGGGAAGAAAGGAATACTACTAGTAACCATTGCCTTCTTGCTGCCTGTAGTGGCAGCGAAATGGGTACTTGAGATGGGCTGGTACAATAAAGGTGTGACCAACAATGGCGAATTGCTGTCAGGTCAGACGAAGACAGAATGGCTTGAACACCAAGGGCTGTGGCGGTTAATTTATACCTTGCCTGAAAAGTGTACTGAACAGTGTGAGAGTGCACTTTTTCAATTGAACCAGATCCCAGTAGCGGTAGGCAGAGAGCGTGAGCGCGTTGCAAGTATATTGTTGGTACCGAGTGACCGTACCGAGATGGAGTCCGTTCGCCCCCAAGTTACAGAACAGCCCATTGACGCAGTTCAACAGAAAAGCTTGTCTTCGTTGCCGTTTGCCGGAGAAGCGATTTATCTGGTTGACCCACTAAATAACCTCATCCTCGCTTACCCAATTCCACAGGAAAAAGCTGCACAAATCACCCAAAGCAAAGGATTACTCAAAGATCTTCGCAAACTGATGAAACTGTCAAAAGTGGGGTGAGTATGGATGCAGAAAGACGTTATCTGGCTTTGATCTACGGTGCACTCTTACTGGCTGTTGTGGTGGTTGGCCTGGGGGCATTCACTCGATTGACGGAAGCGGGGCTAGGTTGCCCCGACTGGCCCGGGTGTTATGGCTTTTTGACCGTTCCACAATCCTCTGAACATATCGCGATTGCTTCCGAGGCATTTCCTGATGCACCGGTTGAAATTCAAAAAGCCTGGAATGAAATGATCCACCGTTATGTGGCGGGTGCATTGGGGCTGATCATTGCGGCGATCGCTTTTTTTGCATGGCGTGGACAACGACGTAACCGAGTTTTGCCGACGACACTACTTGGCGTGGTGACGTTTCAAGCTGCATTGGGCATGTGGACTGTGACCATGAATTTGATGCCCATTGTGGTGATGGGCCATCTTCTGGGCGGTTTTACCACGGTAACGCTGCTGTTTTTATTAGCATGGCTGGAGCGTCGGCGCATCGTTGGTGATCCCATGGCGAGCGTTGAGTCGCCTCATGTGAACAGCAAACTGAAAGTGTTGGTCGTGAGCGCGTTGATTGCGGTAATGGCACAGATAGCGTTGGGTGGATGGACATCGGCAAATTATGCGGCGGTGGTGTGCACTGAGTTACCTGTTTGTGAGACAGATTGGTTAGGTCGCTATGACCCGTCAGCGTTTCACCCCATAAGTCCTGTTAAAGAAACCTACCAGTATGGGGTTTTAACGTTCGATCAACGCGTCACTATCCATGCCACGCATCGTATTGGTGCCATGGTCGTCGCACTTCTTATTTTGATGCTGGCTTGGTCAGTTCGAAAAACACTGGGCGGACGGGCGTCTTTGATGCTGACGGCAACGTTGGCTCTACAAATCACACTCGGCGTGACTAACGTCGTCGCGTATTTGCCACTTTCCGTCGCCGTCGCACACAACCTGTGCGGTCTGCTTTTATTGCTTGTGATGGTGAAAACCACCGTACAGATATTTTCGCCTGCATCCGTGTCCGTTAAGCAGGTGCCTTCAGGGGATACAGGGAGGTTAAGTCATGGTTAAACTTACACAAACACTATCCAGCAGTACCGCAACAGACACACCACAATGGCGAGATTACCTCGAACTGACCAAACCGAAAGTTGTCGCTATGCTACTGCTGACGGCAATGGTTGGGATGTGTCTGGCCGTGCCTGTGTTACCACCTGCAAAAGTAGTGATACTGGGTCTGCTCGGAATTGGGATGCAAAGTGCGGCTGCTGCTGTGTTTAATCATGTGATTGATCAGCGTATTGACCGACAGATGCAGCGCACCATTCATCGGCCAGTTGCAAAAGGGCGTGTAGGCACCGTGCAGGCGGTGACCTTTGGTGTAGTATTGATGGTTGCTGGTTTTGCGTTGCTCTGGATGCTTAATGCCTTGGTCGCTTGGTTGACCTTTGCCAGCCTTATTGGTTATGCGCTGGTCTACACGGTTTGGCTTAAGCATGCTACCCCGCAAAACATAGTGATTGGTGGTCTTGCTGGTGCCATGCCACCTTTGTTGGGTTGGGTTGCTGTGACGGGGCAACTTGACCCGCATGCGCTTTTGTTGGTTGTGCTTATCTTCACGTGGACACCGCCACATTTTTGGGCTCTCGCTATTCATCGCCAGAAAGACTATGCCAAAGCGGGTGTGCCTATGTTACCTGTGACTCATGGCATCGAGTTCACCAAAACCATGATATTGCTGTATACCTTGCTGCTTGTCGTTGTGGGCTTCTTACCATGGCTTTCGGGGATGAGCGGGCCTATTTATCTTGTTGGTAGTTTCGCTTTAAATCTTGGTTTTGCATGGTACGCGTGGTGTTTAAAGTTTGCCGATAAGAAAGGCCTTGCCTGGCAGACGTTTAAATATTCTATCTGGCATATCTTCGGTTTGTTTGTGGTGTTGTTGGCCGACCATGCATGGTATGCGGTAGCATAAGTGCATCACGCACCGCCCGAGTAGTGAGATGCCCCTTTCTGATCTTCAATTTTTCACGCCACGGCTAGACGCTGTGGCGTATTGTCCTTCCGGTGATATCCCCGATGATTTTTCGCGTCGTATCGCCGATGTGCTTACCCCTTCGGTTAAACAGCATTTGCCACCAGAAGTGCATGCGGTTGTTGATACGGAATCAGCCAAGTATTGGCTGACTGAAACTTTATCTGACGCGACACTCGTTACTTTCTCCGAGAGGGGGACGAGAGAATTTGCGGGTTTTATCTTGCTGTATGCCATAAGCGATACGCCTGAAAGGATAGCATTACGCCTCGGCTATGTGGTGTCAGAAGACTTTCAGGGAAAAGGCTTTGCCAGTGAAATCATTGAAGGGCTGGTAGCATGGTGTCGTGCGTCGGGATGCGTCTCATCGCTGGCGGGAGGAGCGGAGAAAGCGAATGCGGCCTCTCTCCGTGTGTTGGAGAAAAATGGCTTCAAAATGGACATTGAGTCAGGGACTGATACCGTCTTTCTCTCGCTCACTTTCTGATACACTTCGCCAACTTGTTCTCGTCGAATTAACGGATTATGTTCCCGGCTCTTCAACAAAAAACACTTCATCTTCGGGTGTTCTCTCTCGCATTTCCTATGGTCTTGTCCAATATCACTGTGCCTTTACTTGGGCTGGTGGATGCGGCAGTCATCGGTCACCTTGAGCACGCTTGGTATCTAGGCGGTGTCGCAGTCGGCAGCACCATGATTGCCGTTACCTTTTGGTTATTAGGTTTCCTGCGAATGGCAACCACCGGGCTGACTGCGCAGGCGTGGGGCGCTGAAAACAAAGCGGGCTTGGCGAATGTATTCTTGCAAGGCCTCTCATTGGCCTGGCTTCTCGCATTGGCAATAGTGGCCTTGCATCCATTCATTGCTGACGCAGTATTTAGCGTCAGCGATGCCAGTGCGGAAGTGAAGCACTACGCAGCGCAATATTTCTCGATTCGTATTTGGAGTGCCCCTGCAGCTCTCACGAATCTGGTGATCATGGGATGGTTGCTTGGCGCGCAAAATGCCAAAAAGCCAATGATGCTGGTGATTGTGGTCAATGCGATCAATATCATTCTCGACCTGCTGTTTGTGGTGGGCTTTGGTTGGAAAGTAGAAGGTGCAGCTGCAGCCAGTGTGATTGCAGACTATGCAGGCATGGCACTCGGCCTTTATTTTGTCGCGGGCACGTGGAAAGCGTCGTCACTGCCGTCACCATTGGCACAGTGGAAAAAGGCGTCAGCAGGCATGGGGCGTCTTCTTAAACTAAACCGCGACATTTTCCTGCGTAGCCTTTGCCTGCAATTGGCATTTACCTTTATGACGTTTCAAGGCGCAACGCTAGGTGACGATGTTGTTGCGGCCAATGCTGTCTTGATGAACTTCCTGATGCTAGTGTCATTTGCGATGGATGGTTTCGCATATGCAATGGAGGCTATGGTCGGGAAAGCGGTTGGTGCGAAAAATCGTGAGGAATTGTTGGCGTCACTCGCCGCGACAACGCTCTGGAGTTTCGTTATTTCGCTATTTATCACGCTCGGTTTTTTGTTGGGTGGGCAGGGAGTGGTTGGCCTTATTTCCGACATTCCAGCGGTCAGAGAGCAAGCATTTATCTATCTGCCATGGCTGGTGGCGATGCCACTTGTTTCTATGTGGTGTTTCTTACTGGATGGGGTATTTATCGGAGCCACGCGTGGCAGGGAAATGCGCAATACCATGTTCATGTCTATGGCAGGATTCTTTGCAATTTGGTGGATGCTGAGTGGCTATGGAAATCACGCTCTTTGGGCGGCAATGCTTGGTTTTATGGCATTACGAGGGCTGACGTTGGCATTGTTGTTTGCCTACCAGTGGCGCAAAGATACGTTTTTAGCCGCGCATTTCTGATACAAAAAAGGCACCAGTCGGTGCCTTTCTTCTGCCTAGAAAACGCTTAGTAGTATGAGTGATCGCCGTGTGCGTGCTCAGTCATGTCGCGTACAGCATTCAGCTCGCCGCTAAACTCTTCCAGTAGTTGCTTTTCGATGCCATCTTTCAACGTGACATCTACCATTGAACAACCGTTACAGCCACCGCCGAATTGAATAACAGCTACGCCGTCTTCGGTGATCTCGACCAAACTGATGTGGCCACCGTGACCCGCCAACTGTGGGTTAACTTGAGTTTGGATAACGTACTCGACGCGTTCCATCAAAGGAGCATCGTCAGACACTTTGCGCATTTTTGCGTTAGGTGCTTTCAACGTAAGTTGTGATCCCATTTTGTCGGTAACGAAATCGATTTCGGCATCTTCCAGAAAAGGAAGGCTCAACTCATCCACATAGGCAGAGAAACCGCTGAATTCGATTTTGGTATCGGTTGCTTCCACTGCATCCTGAGGACAGTAAGAAACGCCACACTCAGCGTTTTGAGTGCCTGGATTCACCACGAATACACGAATACTTGTGCCTTCTGGTTGCTGCTCAAGCAGCTTAACGAAATGGCTTTGCGCATTTTCTGTAATAATAATTTGTGACACGGCTTCTTACCTGAATTTACGGTACTTGTTTATATTCTACTCTTGTTTGCGTTTCCTATCACCCCTAAACCAGCAAGGTTAATTTCCGTTACCAGATGGCGGAGGGGTTCGACACAAACAATAAACATCAATGCGTTTTGCTCCGTGGGCGCGTAATAACTTGCACACCTGAGTCATAGTGGCTCCTGTTGTAACTACATCGTCAACAAGGGCGAGGTGCTCTGGAACTGTTGCGGTAACGGCAAACGCATCATCGAGATTTGATAGCCTAGATTGTCTATTTAAACCGTTCTGCTGGCGAGTAGCACGAACGCGTTTTAGGAGATCGGACGCACATTGCACGCCCAAATGTTTAGCGAGAGATTGTGCTAGCACGTTGCTATGGTTATACCCGCGATGCCAACGCCGAATCCAATGCATAGGGATGGGAGAAATGACTGGCGCGGGCTCATCAATTCGTGTCGCGATCAATGAGGCTAACTCATCGGCAAGCCAGTACTGTCGTTGGTATTTAAAGCGATGTAACAGGGTTGTGTAAGGGAAGGTATAGCTTCCCACGCAGGCAAGGGTGTTCCACGCGGGTGCTGATGTTAAACAGCGCCCGCATGACTCTATTTCATACGGGGTGGGCAATCCACACTGCAGACATCGGGGGCGTAGAGGCAAGGCGTCATGGCAGGTTTGACACCAAGATGTTCTGTGCTCCTCCAACCTGTGATGGCATAGCTGACACCTCAGCGGCAGGGCGCGTAAGATAGAGCGAAACATAGGGACAGCAATTTTCTTAAACATTTTCAGGCAGTTTAAATGACAACACCTCTTCACTGGCATACGGAAGGCCAAGGCTACGATCTGATTCTCATCCATGGTTGGGGGATGAACAGCGCGGTATGGCGAAATCTCCTGCCAAGTCTCACTCCGCATTTTCGCGTACATTGCGTCGATCTTCCCGGGTATGGACACAGTCAACCTACGACGGACCGTTCTCTAGAGGATATGGCACGTACTTTGCTTAATAATTCACCGCAGAGAGCGATCTGGGTGGGATGGTCACTGGGTGGTTTAGTTGCAACGCAAGTAGCCTTACAGGCTCCTGAGCGTGTGACGGGTCTAGTGACGGTAGCCAGCTCTCCCCGCTTTGCTGCAGAACATGGATGGCGAGGGATAAAACCCGAGGTATTGGAAGCGTTTACGAAACAACTCGCGGAGGACTTTACCTCCACGGTAGATCGTTTCATGGCACTTCAGGCAATGGGAAGTCCAACGGCAAGGCAAGATATTAAGTGGTTGAAAGAGGCGGTTCTCTCTCACCCGTCTCCACAACCTGAAGTGCTTCAGGCCGGTCTTAATATTCTTGCTGATGCTGATTTTCGGCCTAATCTGCGTGAAATTTCAATGCCTTGGCTTCGAATGTATGGTCGGCTTGATGGCTTAGTACCTGTGAAAGTGGCGCAAGAGTTGGATATCTTGGCGCCGCAATCTCAGCGGCAAGTTTTTGCCAATGCCTCTCATGCGCCGTTTATTTCGGATCCTCAACATTTTACGCAGGAACTCTTGGCCTTCTGCGGACAATGTTTGCCATCCTGAGGTAACAAAGTGGTTAAATAAAGTGAAACAGGGCTAAATTTTAAACAAAGCTGGCCGATACTTTATTCATCTCACTTGCTATGGCAACAGGAGCGACCATAATGAATATAGGTAACGTTGGGTATTCTCAGCACGCTTATGCCAAGCCGACGCCAGTAAACCAAGAGGCGAAGGCGAATCAAGCAAAAGATGTGTCTGAGGGTGCAAAGCAGTCTTTCGAGCAAGTCGCCAAGGGCGTGTCTGAAGGTAAGGCTGCGAATAAAGCAACGGAAGCCGAAGGCAAAACTTCGTCTGGCGTTGAGTCTTTCACTTACGGGGCATTGGGCATGGACCGTCCTGATGAGGTGAAAAACAACGATGATGCTGCGTACTCAGCAGGTCAAGTATTGTCAGCGTTAGGTACCATTGGGGGCCTGATCGCAGTCTTGGTCTAAACGCAGTAGAGAAAGAGTTTCGCTGTAGAGATACGGCACGCGCATACGCGGGGTAACCCCGCGATATGCACAGGCGACAAAGCCTTCGGTCGATGTTGGGAGACAACATTGGCATGAATATTTCGCCCGCAAACGTCAGCATACCCGCTGTCGTACCATCTGTTAACCCGCCAACCGAACAGGTCGCGCGGGAAAATCGTGTGCGTGAAAAAATTGTCCCTCCAAAGCAGCCAAGTACTAGTGCAGAAGAGCGGCCCGTCACGCAGGATGAGAAACAACTCAAAAACCCATCTTGGGATCCTTCAGAGCACCCTGATTACTCAGACATCACTCAAAAACAAAATGCGTTCACAGGTGGGAATTTTTCTGCGCATGAAACATTGGGTCAGCTCTCATCGATGCTTTCGAGCAATTCCTATGTGCCGCAAAGCGAAAACGGCTATGCAATGAAGATAAAATTGCCGAAGGAAATTTTGGATAAGATTGATGAGCTGAAAGAATCACAGCGAACGGGGGCTGTGGTCGCAATGCGGTATCAGCAATCGTCGGCAGCCAATGTGCCATCGGAAGTGCTTATTGTGATTTGATGTGACATTGAGATAAAAAAACAGCGCCTTTTTTGGCGCTGTTTTTGGTTTCACGTTAGTTTCTTTTGGCTTTAGCAAATGCGTCAGCGAAGGCCCCGCCAAAGGCTGAAGAGTGACCACCACTGTTATCGCGGCTGCCTTTGTTGTTACCACTAAAGCTGCGTTCTTGCTTGACTGCAGGCCGTGATTCACGAGTGGGTTTATTGTCGGTTCCCGGCTCATCACTTAGGCGCATCGATAGAGCGATACGCTTGCGCTGAAGGTCAACGTCCATCACCTTCACTTTCACCACGTCACCGGCTTTTACCACTTCACGTGGATCTGAAATGAATTTGTCTGACAATGCCGAAATGTGGACAAGACCGTCTTGGTGAACGCCAATATCGACAAACGCACCGAATGCAGTCACGTTGGTGATTGAGCCTTCCAGTACCATGCCTGGGATCAGGTCTTTCACTTCGTTCACACCGTCAGCGAATGTCGCGGTTTTGAATTCAGGGCGTGGATCGCGACCTGGCTTAGCAAGCTCCGAAAGGATGTCCGTCACCGTTGGGATACCAAAGGTGTCGTCGGCGTAATCTGCTGCTTTTAATCCACGAAGAAAATCGTGATTGCCAATCATGGCATCCACGGCTTTGCCAGATTTCTCTGCGATGCGTTTAACCACAGGGTAGGCTTCTGGGTGGACGGATGAACTGTCTAACGGGTTCTTTCCATTCATCACGCGTAAGAAGCCAGCACATTGTTCAAAGGCTTTTGGGCCAAGACGAGGCACTTTAAGCAGCGTTTTTCGCTCACTAAAGCGACCGTTTTCATCTCGAAACGCAACGATGTTCGCTGCCATGGCGGTCGACAAACCCGCCACACGAGTGAGCAGGGCTGCTGACGCACTGTTGACGTCAACACCCACGGCATTTACACAATCCTCGACAACCGCATCCAAACGTTTTGCTAATTGGCTTTGGCTTA
Source organism: Enterovibrio nigricans DSM 22720 (assembly GCF_900167155.1). Taxonomy (GTDB): domain Bacteria; phylum Pseudomonadota; class Gammaproteobacteria; order Enterobacterales; family Vibrionaceae; genus Enterovibrio; species Enterovibrio nigricans. Next base: position 27,381 of record NZ_FUXU01000016.1, read on the forward strand.
CATCATGTTGGTACTGACCCACACCGATAGATTTCGGGTCGATTTTCACCAATTCTGCCAGCGGGTCTTGAAGACGACGAGCGATAGATGCCGCGCCGCGCAAAGAAACGTCTAGCCCGGGGAACTCTGCCGCCGCCAGCTCAGATGCTGAATACACGGATGCCCCTGCTTCACTGACCATCACGGTTTGAATTTTTTCGCCGGCATCTTTGAGCATACCTGCAACGAACGCATCAGTTTCACGAGAGGCGGTGCCATTACCAATGGCGATTAAATCCACTCCGTGTTTTTTAACCAACGCCATCACAACGCGCGCAGATTCGGCAATTTTGTTCTGTGGCGGAGTAGGGTAAATGGTTGCGGTATCCAGCAACTTCCCTGTGTTGTCTACAACAGCGACTTTACAGCCAGTGCGCAGACCTGGATCGATACCCAAGGTGCAACGTGGACCTGCAGGTGCCGCCATCAGCAGGTCTTTTAGGTTGTCAGCAAAGACCTTTATCGCGTCAGCTTCTGCGATTTCACGCAGGTTGCCCATCAGCTCGGTTTCCATGTGCATTAAAATCTTGATACGCCAAGCGAAGCTCACTACTTGCTTGCGCCAGCGATCTGCCGCGGCGGAGCCAAATGACATGCCGTAGTGGTTAGCAATGATTGTTTCGCAGTAAGAGCCGGTAGAGACTTCTTCTTGACCGGGATCGGCATTCAGAGAGAGTTGTAGGAAACTCTCGTTTCTGCCTCGGAACATCGCCAATGCGCGGTGGGAAGGCACTTTGGTGAGTAACTCATCATGCGCAAAGTAGTCTTTAAATTTTGCGCCTTCATTCTCTTTTCCCGCTACAACACGCGATTGAATCTGCGCTTGCTGATTAAGGTGGCGACGGATTTTATCCAACAGTGCAGCATCTTCTGCAAATTGCTCCATCAAAATCGCACGTGCACCATCCAATACGGCTTTGGTGTCAGTGAATCCAGCTTCAGCATTGAAAAATTTGGCCGCTTCCGTTTCTGGGGTGTGTTCAGGTTGCTCCCAGAGCAGGGTAGCCAACGGTTCAATGCCCGCTTCAATCGCGATTTGCCCTTTGGTACGACGCTTAGGTTTATAAGGCAGGTACAAATCTTCCAAGCGGTTTTTGCTGTCTGCGTCCAGAATGTCTTTTTTCAGCGCGTCAGTCAGCTTACCTTGCTCATCAATCGACTTCAGGATCACTTTGCGACGGTCTTCCAGTTCACGCAGGTAGCCCAGACGAGACTCAAGGTTACGCAGTTGGGTGTCATCGAGACCGTTGGTGACTTCTTTACGGTAGCGCGCAATGAAGGGGACGGTGTTGCCGTCATCCAGCAAATTTACCGCAGCGGTGACTTGCGCTTCGCGAACATTCAGCTCAGTTGCGATTTGTAGATAGATTGAATTAGTCATTATGTTCCTTTACGTGACCCCTCGCTCGTTAGAGCATGGCGTTAGAGTTCGTCTTGCTGGTAGGTAATGGTATTGACGAACCAGACTTTTGCGCCTTCAGGCGTATTGACGACGGCTTCGTCATCAACTTCTTTTTTAATCAGTGCGCGTGCCATCGGGCTATCAATAGAGATGTAATCTTTTCGGCCATAGATTTCATCTGGCCCAACGATACGGAATTTAAGGGTGTCGCCGTCTTCATTTTCAATATTTACCCATGCGCCAAAGAAGACTTTGCCGTCTTGCTGGGGGTTGTAATCAACCACGCGCAGAATTTCGAGGCGTTTTCGCAAATAGCGAACGCGACGGTCAATTTCTCGGAGTATGCGTTTATTGTATGTGTAATCGGCGTTCTCGGAGCGGTCGCCAAGACTTGCGGCCCAAGACACAATTTTCGTGATCTCAGGACGACGTTCTTTCCAGAGGTAGTCAAGCTCTTGCTTGAGCTTGTTATAGCCTTCTCGGGTGACCAAGTCGGTTTTCTTCATTACGTTTTCCGAGGATGAATGTCATTTTCGACACGTGTTATAACCGCTTTGTCGCGCGGTTTAAAGTGAACAGGCACGGCAACGTTAAGCCTGTAGATGAAATGCATTGTTGAATATTCTATCTAGGAGTATAAATCGAAGGGCGAGAACGCGTTACAACTGGTAACAGTTTTTGGTAGCGCTGACGTTAACTTTGATGTTTCATAGCCATGTCAGGCGATACAATCGATGATATACCCAAACAACTTGAAGACGCTCGATTTGAGGTTGTTTGGGTATATAACTGCCGTCAGATGAGAAAGGTTAGTCATGCAAGAAAATTACAAGATCCTGGTTGTTGATGATGATATGCGTTTACGCGCGTTGCTGGAGCGTTATCTGTCTGAGCAAGGTTTTCAGGTTCGCAGCGTGGCGAATGCTGAGCAGATGGACCGTTTGCTGGCGCGTGAAAATTTCCACCTGATGGTGTTGGATTTGATGCTGCCGGGCGAAGACGGTTTGTCTATTTGCCGCCGTTTACGTCAGGCAAATAACCAGCTTCCTATTCTGATGCTGACGGCAAAAGGCGATGAGATTGACCGTATCGTGGGCTTGGAAGTGGGTGCAGATGATTATCTGCCAAAACCGTTTAACCCACGTGAACTGTTAGCGCGTATTCGTGCTGTTTTGCGTCGTCAGACAATTGAAGCGCCGGGTGCGCCATCAAGTGAAGAGAAAATCGTCGAGTTTGGTCAGTTCCGCCTGAATTTAGGTACCCGCGAAATGTTCCGCAACGACGAGCCACTGACGCTGACGTCAGGCGAGTTCGCTGTTCTGAAAGCGTTGGTGACCAATGCACGTGAACCTATGTCTCGTGATAAGTTGATGAACATGGCACGTGGACGCGAATATTCAGCGATGGAACGCTCTATTGACGTTCAAATCTCGCGCCTTCGCCGCATGATTGAAGAAGATCCGAGCAAACCACGTTATATTCAGACCGTTTGGGGTCTGGGTTATGTGTTTGTTCCTGACGGGGACGCGTAATTCATGCGTTTCTCCCCACGAAGTAACTTTGCGCGTACACTCGTGGTTCTGGCTGGCCTGCTTATCGCCAGCCAGATTTTCTCCTACCTAACCATCCTCAATTACGCCCTTCTGCCAAGCATCAAGCAGTTTAATAAGATTTTGGCGCACGAAATCTCTGTGATTTTGGAAGATAACGTGACGCTGGGTGATGGCAAGGTGTACCACCTCGATGAGGCTTTGCGCCGTCAGTTATTGGCGAAGCTCGGTGTGACGTTACATGAAGCGTCAGAGCCGGAGGTGATGCATGAGTTTGATCAGGCCGCGACCATCGATCTTCTCAGCGAAGACATGACGGAGAAACTGAATGCGCCAACGGAAGCGCGCATCAGCCTAGATGACAAAAGTTATGTCCTTTGGCTTGAGAGTAAAGCCTTTCCTGGCCTCGTCATGCGGATACCACTGTCGGAGTTGCATCAGGATGATTTCCAACCGCTATTTTTGTATTCCATGGTGATTGCACTCATGGTGATTGGCGGTGGCTGGATGTTTATTAAGATGCAGAACCGTCCACTTGCTGTATTGGAAAAAGCCGCGTTGGATGTGGGACGGGGCACGTTTCCGCCACCATTACCCGAGCGAGGAGCCTCTGATATTCGCGCAGTGACCAAAGCGTTCAATCAGATGAGTGAAGGCATTCGTAAACTCGAAGAAGACCGTGCATTGTTGATGGCTGGCGTAAGCCATGATCTACGCACGCCACTGACGAGAATTCGCCTAGCGACTGAGATGATGTCTCCGGAAGACAGTTATCTGGCTGACAGCATGATTAAGGACACCGAGGAGTGTAACGAGATCATCAATCAGTTTATGGACTATCTGCGGTCGGTGCAGTTGCAGGACATGGATCGGATTGATTTAAATGCGTTAGTCGACGATGTCTCTGTGGCGGACGGTGCAACGGGACATGAACTGGAACTCAGCAAAGGTGAGCTTATTGGTGATCTTGATGCCAATGAAGTGGCGATTCGTCGTGCGGTGACCAATTTGGTGGTGAATGCGGTTCGCTATGGTGGTGGCTGGGTGAAAATCAGCACCGGCAGCACGGCAGACCGACGTCACCAATGGATTGCGGTCGAGGACAACGGCCCGGGGATTGCACCTGATCAGGTCGAAACAGTCTTACAGCCCTTTACGCGTGGTGATACCGCACGAGGCAGTGAAGGGACGGGCTTAGGCCTTGCGATTGTTAAACGTATTGTTGAACAGCACAAGGGTGCGCTTCGATTGACCCAACGCTCTGAAGGGGGCTTACGCGCCCAAATCGTATTGCCAACCAAGAGGAAGTCGCCGCGCAATAGCCGACACTAAGCCGATTTTGCACTAAAACGAGGAATGCAGGCGATAAGCCTGCATTTTTCTTCCTATCAAAATCCACAAAAAATTCACGCTATTTTTGTCTCATTTGTGAGTCATCTGCTAATACTGTAATAAAGCTCCAATACAGCAGGGATGAAAACATGAAAGTGGTAATCGATCCACAGGACCCGTCACCCAAGTTTCGTCAACTGATGACCCAGATCCAGCGCCAGATTGTTGCGGGTACCTTGATGCCGGGTGAAAAGCTGACGTCTGTCAGAAAATTAGCGGCTGAACTGAATATCAATCCCATGACTATCTCGCGCTGTTACCAGATCATGGAAAAAATGGGCTGGCTGGAGCGTCGCCGGGGGATTGGGATGATTGTTGCGCGCGAAGGTTTAAACGACAGAATGGAAGACAGGTTTGGTTTTGTTGAATCTAAGCTGAAAACGCTGATCACCGATGCCAAAGAAGTCGGTTACAGTCGCTCTGAGGTGATGGCGCTGGTGATGCAATACTGGGAAGACGAGGAGTAACGGAGATACGCACGAACCGTATCTCCTTACGTTGGATATCAGGCGTTACTGTATCTGTCTTTGTTGCCCAGCCATCTTTCGATAATGGCTTTGGCATTTTCTGGGTAGCTTTGGTGAAGGTATAACGCCAATTTCTGCACTTCTGGGATCATTTTCTGATCGCGCACTAAGTCTGCAATTTTAAATTCGGCCATGCCGGTTTGCTTGGTGCCTAGCAATTCGCCTGGGCCACGAATCTCCAAATCTCGTTGGGCAATGACGAAACCGTCACTGCTCTCACGCAGAACACCCAATCGCTGGGTCGCCGTTTTAGACAGCGGTGCGTGATACAGCAGAACACAGTGGCTCGCAACTGAGCCTCGTCCCACGCGCCCTCGAAGCTGGTGAAGCTGCGCAAGGCCTAAGCGCTCAGGGTTTTCGATGATCATCAGGCTGGCGTTAGGGACATCTACCCCCACCTCAATCACAGTGGTTGCAACAAGCAGGTGTAATTCGCCGGATTTGAATGCCTGCATCACAGCCTGCTTTTCCGCTGCTTTCATTCGACCATGCACCAAGCCGATTTTGAGGTCTGGCAGGGCGCGGGACAAATCATCTGCGGTTTCAGCCGCCGCTTGCGCTTCTAGCACTTCGGACTCATCAATCAGCGTGCATACCCAATAGGCTTGTCGGCCTTCCTCTAAGCAAAAGGCATGTACACGGTTGATGATGTCAATACGGCGGGTATCCGGCACAGCAACGGTCTGGATAGGTGTTCGACCGGGTGGCAGTTCATCGATGATGGAGGTATCTAAATCCGCGTAGGCTGTCATGGCGAGGGTACGCGGAATGGGTGTCGCTGTCATGATTAGTTGATGCGGATGCACACCTTGTTTCATGCCTTTTTCGCGAAGCTCTAATCGCTGGTGGACACCGAAACGGTGCTGTTCATCAATGATGACCAAGGCAAGCTTGTCGAATTCTACGTGCTTTTGGAACAGGGCATGGGTGCCGACAACCATTTTCGCTTCGCCGTTTGCGATCTTGGCAAGTTCGGCCTCTTTGGCTTTGCCGGTGAGTTTGCCCGCCAGCCAGCCGACGGAAATGCCGAGTGGCTCCAGCCAGTTGGCGAAGTTAATCGAGTGCTGCTCAGCAAGCAGTTCGGTCGGTGCCATCAGTGCCACCTGATAGCCCTGCTCGATGGCTTGCAATGCTGACAGCGCAGCTACCAAGGTTTTCCCTGAGCCTACGTCCCCCTGCACCAAACGCATCATGGGTTTATTCAGTCCCATGTCCCGTTCAATGTCAGCGACAACACGAGATTGCGCGCCAGTTGGACTGAATGGCAGAGACGCCAACAGTTTCGGTTTCAAGTCAGTCGACGGTGGCAGAGAATAGGTAGGGTCTTGCTGTAGTTTGCTGCGCACAGCGAGCATAGACAGGTTCTGCGCCAGCAACTCTTCGAGAATTAATCGCTTTTGGGCCGGATGTTCACCGGCTTCTAGCTTGGTCACGGAGATATCCGGTGTGGGTCGATGCAGAATTTTTAACGCATCACGCAGGGTTATTTGTCGGTCATACAAACCATCGGGCAGCAATTCTTGAACGGCTGCGCTATCAAGGAGAGCCAACGCCTGATCGGTCAGACTACGAAGCGTCAGCTGGCGCAGACCTTCGGTTGTGGGATACACGGGAGTCAGGGTTTCTTCCAGCGCCAATTCAGTCGGCTCTGAGAATACTTTGTATTCAGGGTGAATGATTTCCAACCCGCCTTGACCGCGCTTGATTTCCCCATAAGCTTTAACGCGCTTGCCTTGCTCAAGGCTATTTTTCATCGCAGCGTTGAAATTGAAAAAACGCAGGGTCAATGAGCCATTGCCATCGGTGATTTTCACGGTGAGCATGCGGCGGCGACCAAAAGTGGTGTTGTTGCTGACCACTTCGCCTTCTACAGTGCCATGCTGACCGGGCATCAGGCTCATGATAGGCCATATGCGGGTGCGGTCTTCGTAACGATAAGGGAGATGAAACAACAAGTCCTGAACTGTAAATAAGCCCAGCTTTTCCAGCTTCTCAGCCATTTTTCCACCGACACCCATCAGTGAGGTGACAGAAATGGCGTCTAACATTGAAGCGCGCATGGTGTTCTCATCTCTCCTAAATCTATACGGTGACAGGCTTATTTTACCGCCTGCATTTTTGCCCACCAGGCCTCGTCTGCGACGATTTGACCTTCTTCATCCAAAGCTGGGTAAGGCAGGCTTTTTCGCTTTGCCACTTTTGCCAGAACAGGATGACCTCTCTCAAAGATAATACGGTCTACTTCATCTTGAGGGATCAAGGTGCGGGTACGTTGGTACATGCCTGCGTTTTGGCGCTGACGCTGGGCTTCATAAAGGATTAAAGCACTGGCAACGGACACATTCAGCGACTGTACCATACCTAACATGGGAATGATGATGTCTTGATCTGCCAATTCAAGCGCTTGCTTACTGATCCCGGTTTTTTCCTGGCCCATAACAATCGCAGTGGGTTTGGTGTAATCAATGTCACGAAAGTCGACGGCGGTGTCAGACAGGTTGGTCACCAGAATCTGCATGCCTTTGTCTTTCAACATGGCAAAAGCGTCAGGGGTGTTGTCATGCGTGACCACATCGACCCAGTTCCGCGCGCCTGCGGACGTGCCACCCAATGTACGCATTTTGCTGTTTTTTGGCCAAACCGCATGTACCTGATGCACGCCGACGGCGTCTGCTGTGCGGATAATGGCAGAGATGTTGTTCGGTTTGTGGACTTCTTCCATACACACAGTGAGATCAGGCTGACGGGTCGCCAGCACTTCATGAATGCGTGCAAAACGTTCGGGTGTCATGGTGTTTCCTGTTTATAAAAACGCCCGCGTTATGGCGGGCGTTGGAGTTTGTTGTCGACGCGACAGGATCAGTTTTTCTGACGGCTTACCTTCACTACATTTGGCATTACGCGAATACGTCGCATAATGTTGGCCAAATGCACGCGATCTTTGGTCGTCAGTTTGACGTCGATGGTATACAAACGACCATCTCGTTCTTCTGTCGTCAGACCCAATATGTTGGAGCCTGTTGCGGCAATTGTATTGGTTAAATCCGCCAATGCGCCCTGATGGTTCAGCATGTCCACGCGAAGGCCTGTGGTGAAGTCCTGATCAATATCATCGCCCCATTCCACAAACATGTACTTGTCGGGTTCTTGGCTGTAGCCACGAACGTTGGCACATTCTTCACGGTGAATCACCAGACCTTTACCTGGGCTTACGTGCGCCACGATATGGTCGCCCGGCAGTGGTCGGCAGCAATTTGCATAGGTCAGCAAAATGCCTTCGGCACCACGAATAGGCAGGCATCCACCTTGCTCTTCCAAACTATCGGCATCGCCCAGCAAACGCTTGGCAATGACCACACTCATCAATTCACCCGAACCGATGTCCGCCAGCAGGTCTTCCAATGTCGCCAATTTCAGATCCTGCAGAACCTTGTTCAGGTTCTCTTTCTCGACATCCTGAACATTGATCGCACCCAGTGCGTGGTTCAGCAGACGTCGACCTAAGATAACAGACTCTTCACGGCGCTTGGTTTTCAGAACCTGACGGATTTTGGTTCGCGCGCGCGAGGTAACGACGTAATTAAGCCACGCCGCATTTGGACGTGCGCCCGGTGCGGTGATGATCTCAATTGTTTGGCCATTTTTCAGTGCCTGACTCAATGGGTAAGACTGGCGATTAACGCGCGCTCCTACACAAGAGTTGCCAACATCGGTATGTACGGCATAAGCAAAGTCCACCGCTGTCGCGCCCACAGGCAGTTCGACAATACGACCTTTTGGCGTAAAGACGAACAACTCGTCGGGGAACAGATCAGATTTGACGCTTTCGATAAATTCAAACGAGCTACCAGCACTTTGCTGAAGTTCGAGCAGGCTCTGCATCCAACGTTGTGCACGCACCTGCGCGGTCGTTCCACCGCTCGCACGATCTGAACCGTCTTTGTATGCCCAATGTGCAGCGACACCTTTGTCGGCCATTTGATCCATGTCTTCGGTACGGATTTGTACTTCAACAGGGACACCGTGAGGGCCTATCATCGACGTGTGCAAAGACTGATAGCCGTTGGCTTTCGGTACGGCGATGTAGTCTTTCATGCGACCCGGACGCGGCTTGTACAGGTTGTGCATCTGGCCCAGCACGCGATAGCAGGTATCCAAATCATCAACAATTACACGAAAAGCGTAAAGGTCCATGATGGTGTGAAAGCGCTGTTCCTTGTTCTTCATCTTGTTGTAGATGGAGTACAGGTTCTTCTCGCGACCCAGTACACGCGCTTTGATGCCCGCATCTTCAAGACGACCTTCAATTTCCGCATGGAATTTTTGGATCATTTCTTTGCGGTTACCGCGAGCGTGAATCACCACCTCTTTCAACACGCGATAGCGCGTTGGGTACAAGGCTTCAAAGCCCAGCTCTTCGAGCTCAACTTTAATGTTGTGAATACCGAGGCGGTGTGCGAGAGGAGAAAAAATCTCTAGGGTTTCACGGGCAATACGACGACGTTTATCCGGACGCAGCGCGCCAAGGGTGCGCATGTTGTGCGTACGGTCAGCCAGTTTGATCAGAATAACGCGAATGTCATGCGCCATGGCCATGATCATTTTGCGGAAATTTTCTGCCTGTGCTTCTTTACGGTCGCGGAATTTGAGCTTATCGAGTTTGGAGACACCATCAACCAGATCGGCGACGTTATCACCAAAACGTTGCTGGAGATCTTCTTTGGTTACGTCTGTGTCCTCGATAACATCATGCAGCAATGCTGCCATCAGGGTTTCGTGGTCAAGACGCATTTCCGCCAGAATACGGGCAACGGCGATAGGGTGGATAATGTAAGGTTCGCCGCTGGAGCGGGTTTGCCCTTCGTGGGCGTCACGCGCGACCAAATACGCTTGCCGGAGTGCCTCTAGGTGCGACTCCGGCAAGTATTGTGCTGCGACTTCTCTCAGGCTATCAAAGAGATACAAACGGCCTGTTCCCTGAGGTTAATTAGCGAAGAGAGCCTGTGATGGTGCTTACAGCAGCCATTTCAGCAGCTTCTTGCTCTTGCTGCTCTTGACGCGCACGTGCATCCAGAATTTCTTTGGTGATCAGGCCTTCTTCGATTTCACGAAGAGCGATAACAGTTTGCTTATCGTTCTCTTCTTGAACCAGTGCGTCTTTACCACCAGTTTGCATTTGGCGTGCGCGACGAGCTGCTACCAATACTAGATCGAAACGGTTGCCAATTTTTTCAACAGCGTCTTGAACGGTTACGCGTGCCATGAAGAAACTCCAGTAAGTGTAATAAAGTCAAAATGACCGAAAATTATACAAAAGCGATTGGATCTTAACAACCAACAAGTGGTTGATGGCGCAAGTTTCGTAATTATTGCGCCAGCAGTCTGTCCAGCATATCGTGATATTTGCTGGCTTGCTTGTCTTGTTTCATTCGCTCGGCGCGAAGGATGGCTTTTATGTCCATCAGTGCCACATCGAAATCGTCGTTCACGATAACGTAGTCGTACTCGTTATAGTGAGAAATTTCAGAAACGGCTTCTTCCATACGTTTTGCGATGATCTCATCAGAGTCCTGACCGCGCGCATTTAAACGACGCTCCAGTTCTTCGCGGCTTGGTGGAAGAATAAAAATGCTTTTTGCTTTTGGCATTTTCTTACGGATTTGCTGGGCACCTTGCCAGTCAATATCCAAGAAAATGTCGACGCCTTTTGCCAGCATTTCTTCAATCCAAAGACGAGAAGTCCCGTAGAAGTTACCGAAAACTTCTGCATGTTCCAAAAACGCATCTTTCTCGATCAGGGCTTTAAATTCGTCAACTGACACGAAATGGTAGTGAACGCCGTTCTCTTCACCTGGGCGAGTTGCTCGTGTGGTGTGAGAAACAGACACTTTCATGTCATAACGAGGGTTGTCTTTTAACAGTGCCGAAATCAAGCTGGATTTACCGGCACCGCTAGGCGCTGAAACGATGTAAAGCGTACCTTGGCTCATGGTCTAGATCACTGTGAGGTTAAAGGGCGCGCAGAGTACCACGGACCGCTTAAAAATTGAATTACCATTTAGGATAACCTAATACCCGTTGTATTGGGTATAAGTCGGGTATAAATCCTTAGGAACAAAAAGCCCGACACAGTGGCCGGGCTTTTAAATGTGTGACTGGGTGATTATTCGATGTTCTGGATTTGCTCGCGCATTTGCTCGATAAGCACTTTCAGTTCAACGCCTGAGGCGGTGATGTCAGTGCTGATCGATTTCGATGCCAAGGTGTTCGACTCACGGTTGAACTCTTGCATCATGAAATCCAGACGGCGGCCACAAGCGCCACCTTTGGCAATGATTTTCTTGGTTTCGGTGACGTGAGAGTCCAAGCGATCCAGTTCTTCTGCCACATCTGATTTTTGTGCCAACAGAATGATTTCTTGTTCAACGCGGTTGGCATCTAATTCCAGCTTGGCTTCTTCTAGCTTGGTGATCAGGCGCTCACGTTGCCATTGCAGAATTTCTGGCATGCGTGTGCGTACTTTTACTGTTTCTGCAGCAATCGCATCCAAACGCGTTTCAATCAACACTTTCATGTTGTTGCCTTCACTTGCACGTGCGGCAATGAAGTCTTTAACGGCTTCATCAAAGCCTTCAAGCAGGGCTTTGTTGATGGTATCCATGTCTTGCTCTGGTGTTTCCATCACACCTGGCCACTGCAGCACTTGGAATGGACCAATGTTGCCTTCGCCGGATATTTCTTTGATCCACTTTGCAGCGTGAATCACTTGTTTCGCCAACTCTTCGTTGATTTTCAATTCAGTGTTGTTCGAAGGGTTGGCTTCAAAGCGCAAGTTACATTCGACTTTACCGCGTGCAAGACGCTGGCGGAAACGCTCACGAATGATAGGTTCAAGGCCACGGAACTGCTCTGGCATACGAATATAGGTTTCGAGATAGCGTTGGTTTACCGAGCGGATTTCCCATACTGCGGTTCCCCATAGGCCCTTGATTTCCCGGCGGGCGTAGGCAGTCATACTGTGGATCATTGATGTGCACTCTTTAAATTAAGTTGTATTGATTATACGCAGTTGCTGCCGTGTGTGTAGTCTCCTCATAGAAGGGCGTGAGAAAAAGAACACTGATCGCGGTAAGTATTAGCACGATAAGGTTGAAATCGTTATAATCGCCGGTTAGCGAAAATCAGCAGTGTTTAAACAATTACAACAGGTGGAACCCCTATGCGCCCAAGCGGAAGAGAAGTAGGTCAAATTCGTCCGGTCACCCTGACTCGTCATTTTACTGCCCATGCAGAAGGCTCTGTGCTGGTGGCGTTTGGTGACACCAAGGTTATTTGTACCGCGACAGTAGAAGAAGGTGTGCCTCGCTTCCTGAAAGGTAAAGGCCAAGGTTGGATCACTGCTGAATATGGCATGTTGCCACGTGCGACCCATACCCGTAACCGTCGTGAAGCGGCGAACGGTAAGCAAGGCGGTCGCACCATGGAAATCCAACGTCTGATTGCTCGCAGTCTTCGCGCAGCGGTTAACCTCGACAAACTGGGCGACTTCACCATCACCGTTGACTGTGACGTTATCCAGGCTGACGGCGGTACACGTACGGCTTCTATTACGGGAGCAAGCGTGGCAATGGCCGATGCACTGAATAAATTGGTTGCTGACGGTAAGCTGAAAGAAAACCCGATGAAAGGTCACGTAGCTGCTGTGTCTGTAGGTATTTTCGAAGGCACGCCGATTTGCGATCTGGAGTATGTAGAAGACTCGCAAGCAGAGACTGACATGAACGTTGTCATGTTGGAAGATGGCCGCATGATTGAGGTGCAAGGCACGGCAGAAGGTGAACCGTTCACCGCCGATGAACTCAATGCCATGTTGTCTTTGGCAACGAAGGGCATTCAGGACATCGTTGCTATTCAGAAAGCATCGTTAATTGATTGATAAGAGAGCGGCTTCTATTGAAGCCGCTTTTTTTTGACGTGTTATTTGTTGAGGCAGTTTTTATGACAAAAATTGTCTCTGGCTATTCCGGCATGTAAGCCGATTTGTAATATCGACAGGAGAGAAAATGAAAGCGTATCAGCGTCAATTCATCGAGTTCGCATTGGAAAAACAAGTATTAAAATTCGGTGAGTTTACTTTGAAGTCTGGCCGTCAGAGTCCTTACTTCTTCAATGCTGGTCTTTTCAATACGGGGCGTGATTTAGCGCGTCTTGGCCGTTTTTATGCAGAAGCACTGGTTGATGCAAAGATTGAGTACGATTTGTTGTTCGGTCCTGCGTACAAAGGCATTCCAATTGCGACGACCACCGCGGTAGCGCTGGCTGAGCATCATGACGTTGACACGCCGTACTGCTTCAATCGCAAAGAAGCTAAAGATCACGGTGAGGGTGGAAACCTGGTAGGTAGCGCATTGGAAGGCCGTGTGATGTTGGTGGATGACGTGATCACTGCAGGGACTGCTATTCGCGAATCTATGGAAATCATCCAAGCGAACGGTGCGGATCTGGCTGGCGTATTGGTCGCGATTGACCGTCAAGAGCGTGGCAAAGGTGAGTTGTCTGCGATTCAAGAAGTTGAGCGTGATTTTGGCTGCAAAGTGGTGTCGATCATCAGTCTTGGCGATCTCGTGACCTATTTGGAAGAGCAGGGCACAAACTCTGCGCATCTGGATGCGGTGAAAGCGTACCGTGCGGAGTACGGCATCTAATTGCCAATATACAACTTGATAAGAGCCCGCCATGATTGGCGGGCTTTTTTGTTTGTCTAGGCGATACCATTGATTTTTCTTCTCTGATGATGTGCGTTTCCTGATTGAACTCCCTCTAATAATTCACGGCGTGAATCACTTTTCATTTGGGTAATGGAAAGGTTGTTGCATATGGGTGTGTGATTAATGCACGAATTGTTCAGTATTTGTTCAGTATTTGTTCAGTGGCGATGGGTATTATGAATTCAACGAAACGGCATGAGTGAACAACGAAGCATTCTTGCCAAACCCTACACACTGTTACGTCGGAGAAGAAACTATGAAAAAAGTAATGATGGCGACACTGGTGACTTTCGGTTTGTTTACTGCAGGAGCGCAGGCAGGGTATACATTGGATGAGACGCGAGCTTGTGCAACTTCAAACCAGTTTCAAAACTGTGTGATTCAGTTAAGTGAGAAAAAGGCTTCTCCTGCGCTAACTGACATGGACACTGCTTACACAAAAGATGAAGTTCGTGCCTGCGGTACAGCGAATGACTTCCATGTTTGCGCGGATCAATTAAACGCGTAATGTCACGGGAAAACTGGGGATTGGATGCGATGCCCGATAAAAAGTCAGGCATATTGAAAAAGGCTGCACATTGCAGCCTTTTTAGTGCCAGTAGTGGGTGCTTAGTCCAACTGTGCGCTCAACAATTGCCAGTATTGGTCAAATTCCGCAGTCGGCGGATATTTGAAGCTGGAGCGAACAAAGCGATTTAAGCTGCCTTCTACCTGACCCAGCAATTGCGCGGCAAGAATGGTTTCCTCAACCGGGAAGCCTTTTCCTTCACGCAGACGACGCTCACGCAATACCTGACGCAACTGGCTTTCGATTTTTTCGAATAGCTGATTGATGCGACCTTGCAGTCGGTCTTGTTCAAACATCAGGGCATGACCAGTCATGATGCGGGTCAAGCCAGGGTTGCGCTCTCCGAATACCAACAGAAGTTGAAGGATCAGGCGCAGACGTGTCAGTGTGTCTTTCTCTTCATTCTGAATACGGTTAATACGTGTGATGAGTGACTCTTCGATAAATTCGATCAAGCCTTCAAACATACGCGCTTTACTCGGAAAGTGACGGTAAAGCGCGGCTTCAGATACCCCTACCTGCGCGGCAAGCTTTGCCGTAGTGATGCGTTGACTGCCCTGATTGGACTCTAGCATTTGAGCAAGAGCCTGAAGGATTTCTTCGCGGCGGTTCTGCTTTTTTTGGCCAGCCATGAATAGATGGTTCCTTTGTTGTATTAGCTAATGTCGGCTGAAGAGGCGCTATCTTAACGGTGCTCCCTCTGTATTAAAAGGATAATGCACCTTCCCCGTCAAAGAAGCCTACTGGAATTTTCTAAATCGTGAATAGCGCAAGAAAAACGCCACTATTTAGCGGCGTTTTCGAGACGTTTACAGTGATTATTTTGTACCTGAGTGTCCAAAACCACCAGCACCACGATCGGTGGCATCGAAATCTTCGACAATATTGAACTCGGCTTGGATCACTGGTACGAATACCAATTGCGCGATGCGCTCGCCTGGCTCAACAACAAAGGTTGTTTGCCCGCGGTTCCAACAAGACACCATCAATTGACCCTGGTAGTCAGAGTCAATCAGACCCACAAGGTTACCAAGGACGATACCGTGCTTGTGGCCGAGACCTGAGCGAGGAAGAATCGTCGCCGCCATGGATGGATCCGCTATGTGGATTGCCATGCCTGTTGGAATTAGGTGCGTTTGGCCAGGTTCAATGGTCAGTGCCTCGTCCAGACATGCCCGCAAGTCCAGTCCCGCAGAACCTTCGGTTGCATACGCAGGAAGTGGGAATTCGTTACCTACACGTGGGTCGAGGATTTTCAGGTCGATTTTTTTCATGACGTTTCCACTGAGTTATTTTTTCTTGGCGTTATATAACGCGGTAATTTCGCTGACGAGTTGGCTACCGAGCTCGGTTTTGTCCGCTTGGGCTAGCACTTTGTTTCCGTCTGGCCAGTAGAGATGCAGAGCATTCTGATCGCTGTTAAAGCCTAAGCCTTCAACGGATACGTCGTTTGCGCAGATAAGGTCGAGGTTTTTCTTCGCAAGTTTGGTGCGTGCGTAGTGTTCCACATCCTGGGTTTCCGCCGCAAATCCGACGGTGAACGGGCGATCGGCGTTCATCGCGGCGACGGAGGCGACGATATCCGGATTCTTGACCAAACTGATGGTCATTTCGTCCTGACCGTCCTGTTTCTTCATTTTCTGGTCGGCCACTGATGCAGGCTTGAAGTCTGCTACCGCAGCACAAGCGATAAAGATTTGGTGCGTATTGGCTTTTGCCTGAACAGCGTTATACATGTCCTCGGCGCTTTGCACGTCAATACGGGTGACATTGTGAGGTGTTGGCAAGCTAACTGGGCCGCTTATCAGTGTGACGTTGGCGCCGCGTTTGGCCGCTGCTTCGGCAATCGCATACCCCATTTTACCTGAGCTGTGGTTTGACAGATAACGCACTGGATCAATGGCTTCGCGAGTTGGACCCGCAGTAATCAGAAAAGAAGTGCCTTCTAAGTCGCCTTCTGCGAAATGGTTTTCCACCTTAGCCACCAGTTGAAGTGGCTCCAGCATGCGGCCGGGACCGACATCACCACAGGCTTGCTCGCCACTTGCAGGTCCCCAAATTGGGTAGCCACGGCGCTTCAGCGTCGCTAAGTTTTCTTGAGTTGCGATGGCGCGATACATCTGCTGGTTCATTGCTGGTGCCACTGCGATTGGCGCTTCTGTCGCCAGGCAAAGGGTGCTCAGCAAATCATTCCCCATGCCGACAGTAACGCGAGCAATGAGATCGGCCGTTGCTGGTGCAAGCAGCACCAAATCTGCCCACTTTGCGATTTCGATGTGTCCCATCGAGGCTTCGGCTGCGGGGTCGAGCAAGCTGTCCGCGACAGGATGACCGGACACCGCCTGCATTGTTAGCGGGGTAATAAATTCTTTTGCCGCAGTTGTCATGACCACACGCACATCTGCGCCGCGCTCAATCAATCGACGGGTAAGATCGGCACACTTATAAGCGGCAATGCCACCACTGATGCCCAATACAATGCGCTTTCCTGCGAGTGTCTGAGTAAATTTCTGAACCATAACCAAATCAACCAATGAGGTAATGGAAGGAAAGATAACACAAAATATTCGCTGATCACGCCTTGGTCGCTGCTGAATGTGAAAGCGGAGGTATCCCAAAGTGATATGTAACAAAGAAGCTTCTCAAAAGTTGAGGGCTTCGGGGTTCCCCAAGCTTTTGCGACCTGAATTTGAACCCATACCCGTAAAAAGGAAGGATGGCGTTTTTCCGTGGGTTAGGCCGATGTCATTAAAACAGCTTCCTGAGCAAAGTCGACCAAGAGAAAAATTGCTGGCCCGAGGCGCAGAGTCATTATCTGACGCTGAACTGTTGGCGATATTTTTACGAACCGGTGTTTCAGGCATGAATGCGATTGAGCTTGCAGGCTATCTTTTAGCGGATTTTGGCTCGTTAAGGGGGTTGATGCAGGCAAATCAGCAGCAATTTTGCGAAAGGAAGGGACTCGGTGCCGCCAAGTATGCACAACTTCAGGCTGTGCTGGAGTTGAGTAAACGCCACTTGAGTGAAGTGATGGCAAAAGAAAATGCGTTGACCAGCCCATCCCACACGGCACGTTATTTATCTGCGCGGTTACGAGATAGACCAAGGGAAGCGTTCCTCGTTCTTTTCTTAGATAACCAAAATCGGCCCATTGCAGATGAGATCCTGTTTGAAGGAACTATTAACGCCGCAGGCGTGTATCCGAGAAAAGTTGTTAGACGTGCGTTGGAAATGCATGCAAATGCGGTTATTTTGGCGCATAATCACCCATCAGGTATTGCAGAACCGAGTCCTGCCGATAGGCATATCACATCACGTATTGCAGATGCATTGTCCTTGGTCGATATCCGGCTGCTTGATCACATGGTGATAGGGGATGGAGAAACTGTCTCCTTCGCTGAACGTGGCTGGATATAAGCGTTTCAAAGAAAACTTGCTAAAAAACGATCAAAAAATGGCAAAAGGATCTGCTCGGGACTTGAGCAATGCAATTACAGTTAGTATAATGCGCCACCTTTGATAGCCTTGACCTAGAGCCTGACCTTGTTTGCAGGACTGGTGGGCAAGGTTGATATCGAGCTGAAACGATTTGGAGAGACATTCATGTCACGAGTATGCCAAGTAACTGGCAAGCGTCCTGTAACGGGTAATAACCGTTCTCACGCACGTAACGCCACCAAGCGTCGTTTTCTGCCGAACCTGCAAACTCATCGTTTCTGGGTAGAAAGCGAAAACCGCTTCGTTAAACTGCGTCTTACCCCTAAAGGTATGCGCATTATCGATAAGAAAGGCATTGATTCTGTTCTTACAGAAATGCGTGCCCGTGGTGAGAACGTTTAAGAGGATTTAAAGAATGGCTAAAGGCATTCGTGAGAAGATCCGTCTAGTATCATCTGCTGGTACAGGCCACTTCTACACTACTGACAAAAACAAGCGTAATATGCCGGGCAAATTTGAGATCAAGAAATTTGATCCAGTTGTTCGTCAACACGTTTTGTACAAAGAAGCAAAAATCAAGTAATTGGTTTTTCACTTCTTATAAAGAACCCGGCTTTGGCTGGGTTTTTTTATACCTAAAATTCGTGGATACGGTATAAAACACCAAATCTAGGAAATATCGAAAAGCTATAAATCAGCGACTTCCGGATATAAACTGAACGTATTGTTACTGTTTTGGGGCTCAAAGATGGCACTACCTTCCCGTCGCGCGTTTAACAACTTCCTTATCATTGGTATTTTGGTGTTCATTGCCCTGATAAATCTGCCTACGTATCTACGTAGCAAAGTGGCGGAGTTTGATGCCGCGCAACAGTCCCAGCAAGTCGTCCCTGATGGTGTGATCGCTCTGATGCCTCACGATTTATCAGTGAAAGCGCTTCAATTCCCCGATTTTACGCTAACGAAAGGCTCCCCGTGGCAAACCGACATTGCTTTAAACATTTCTCCCACTGAATTGGCGGGTCGTTGGATGAACTTATCGGGCACAGAAATCGATAAAGCAATGTATGACAAACTTAAACCCAGCTTGCTGTCGCCGTCTACGCTGGTTGTCGATTTAGGACAAGACGTTGAGCCACTGAGACTGACCTATTTCCAACTCCCCCAGTTTTGGTTGATTCAAAATGCGGAAAATCGTTGGCTTGCAGTATCTGTTGAGCCACACTACTTGTTCCCATTCGCGAATCAGAATTGATCCCATGCCAGAATTACCGGAAGTTGAAGTCAGCCGTATGGGGATTAAACCGCATGCGGAAGGACAAGTAGTCTCGAAGTTAGACATCAGGCAGCCACAATTGCGATGGCGCATTCCTGATGCACTTTACGATATAGAAGGGCAGGTGATTCGTGCGGTAAAACGCAGGGCGAAATACCTGATACTCGAAACTGACATTGGCTATGCGCTGGTCCACCTTGGCATGTCGGGCAGTTTACGAGTGTTGCCCGTGGGGTCGCCACCAGGCAAGCATGATCATGTGGATCTGCATTTGGCCACTGGCGTGATGATCCGATATAACGATCCGAGGCGTTTTGGTGCTTGGTTGTGGCAACCGAATGATAGTGATCATCCTGCACTGGAAAAATTAGGTCCTGAGCCTTTGACTGACGATTTCACTGGTGATCTCCTGTTTGACAGAAGCCGTGGTAAACGAACTGCTATCAAACAATTCATTATGGATAATGCTGTGGTAGTGGGGGTCGGAAATATCTACGCCAGTGAATCTCTATTTATGTCGCGTATCCATCCGAAAAGACAGGCGGGACAGCTAACACTAGATGAAGCCAATGTGCTGGTGGCAGACATTAAAGACGTGCTTGCGACCGCCATCAAACAAGGTGGTACCACGCTAAAGGATTTCACCCAAACAGATGGCAAACCGGGGTATTTTGCTCAAGAACTTCTGGTTTATGGAAAGCAGGGACAGCCTTGCTCTGTATGCAGTACTGAGATTGAGAGTGCTAAAATCGGGCAACGAAATACGTTTTTTTGTTCAAACTGCCAAAAATAAAAAAAGCCTGCGAATGCGGGCTTTTTTATAACGCTATATTGGCTTACTTGTTCAAACGTTCTTTAAGCGCCGCGAGCACGGTTGGATGCACGAAACCGCTGGTGTCACCACCATGCAAAGCCACTTCTTTCACAAGGGTTGATGAGATAAACGAGTTTTCTTCTGACGGGGTCAGAAAGACGCTTTCAAGCTCTGGCATCAAACGGCGATTCATGTTCGCCAGTTGAAACTCGTACTCAAAGTCAGACACAGCACGCAGGCCTCGAACCAGAATATTCGCATCATATTTTTTCGCAAAGTCGACAAGCAGGCCTGAGAAGCCCACGACGCTCACGTTATCCAGATGTGCGGTTACTTCTTTCGCCAGTGCAACACGTTCTTTTAATTCGAATAGCGGCTTTTTACTCGGGCTGGCAGCAATACCGACAACCACTTCATCAAACATGGATGCAGCACGCTCCACCAAATCAACGTGGCCGTTGGTGATTGGATCGAAAGTGCCCGGATAAATCACTCGGGTCAGTGCTTTTTTATTCACAGTGATGTCCTGCCATAGTTTTATCTCGCGACATGCTACCAAAAACTTGTCGAAAATGGTCTATTCTTACTGTTGGATACATTGAAAAAAGCTACCCATCTGACATTTATTCTTCTGAGTCCCTAGTCAGAGGCTTAGCACTTGTATCATCATCCGGTATGATCGGCATCAAGAACCGTAAACGGGTACACAGAATGAAAAAAATCCTTGTCATTAGAAACGACAAAATTGGCGACTTTATGCTGGCATGGCCGGCATTTGCTATGTTGAAACAATCCATGCCGGAGGCTGAGATCACCGCGTTGGTGCCGTCTTATACGAAAGCATTGGCAGGGCTTTGTCCGTCTATTGATAAGGTGTTGGTAGATTGTGGAAAAGATGCGGGTAGTCTGGGGAAAAAGGCGTTGATCCAAACGATCAAGGCGGCGCAGTTTGATGCCTCGATCTGCCTTTTCTCTGACAGCTATAACGCCAAGCTGGTATGGCGATCATCGATTCCGTTCCGACTGGCTCCGGCCACCAAAATTTCCCAGTTTCTGTATAACTGCCGAGTGAAGCAGCGTCGCTCACAATCAGCCAAGCCAGAATTTGAATACAATCTGGACTTAGTGCGGGTGTTCTTGGAAAAGTTTGCAACGTCAGTTTCAGAGCCCTGCGCCCCTTATTTGGTGTTCAGTGAGGATGATTTGTCGACGCAAAAATCCAAATTGGTACAGGCATTGTCCCTGCGTTCTGATTTGCCATGGCTGTATGTCCATGCGGGCAGCGGCGGTTCGGCGAATAACCTTTCATTGGCTCAATATGCAGACTTGGTGTCGGGCATCGTTGCAGAAAATGCGATGGAAGTGGTGTTGACTGCTGGACCGGGTGAGGAGGTAAAAGCGGCAGAACTTCAGACTCTATTGGGTAAGAAGCATGTCTCTTCCGTGGTTTATGACAAAAATGACGGTTTGCAGGATTTTACTCGTTCTATTGCGTGTGCGGATGCGTTTATCGCGGGTTCGACAGGGCCGCTGCATATCGCGGCAACGGTGGATGTCCCGACCGTGGGGTTTTTCCCAGCAAAACGCAGTGCAACACCGCTTCGCTGGCAGCCGATTAACAGTGAAGGCAAGCACCTTGCCTTTGCCCCACCTAAGGACAAAGACAAGGACGTGGCGGCAGACATGTCGAAGATAAATATCGACGCCATTTTGCCGGACGTGAATGCGTTTTTAGCACGTGTTGTTTAGTCGAGTAATGAGACTAAACTAGTCTTTCATTGCGCGGCTGTCGTTATCACGAATCCAAAGATCAGCGTATTTCACAAAGGTGGAGTGCGCTGATAATACCGCAATTAAAAAGCCTTGTTTACCATCGAGGAAGCCGCGCTTTAATATGTACATCTTCAAAAAGCAGCCCAGAGCGTGGGTGATCCCTTGGCTGATGCTGCTTTTCTTTCCTCGTGCCTGACGTCCATCCGCCCATGATTTGGCATAAAACGCTGATTTCACCAGATACTGATGAAGGTCCCGGTAGGAGTAGTGCAACATGTCCCCGTTGAGCGTCTGTTTTTTCACGCCGTTAGGTTCAATGATTTTTTCATGCACCAGCGCATCATTATATCCAGTCAGCTCACGCGGGTAGAGACGCACAATTTTGTCATACCAGCCCGAGTGCTTGAGGAAGCGACCGAATACCCAAGTGGTGCGGCGTAAGATGAACAAAGTGTCTTTCGGTGGATTTTGAAGCACTTCAATAATACTGCTTTTCAGCGCGTCAGTGATCACTTCGTCAGCATCAATGGCCAGCACCCAGTCTTTGGTTGCAAGGCTCTGAGCTAGCTGCTTTTGTTTCCCAAAGCCTGGCCATGTTGCGTTCACATGCACTTTTGCGCCAGACGCCTTGGCGATGGCTATTGTGTTGTCTGTGCTGCCTGAGTCCACCACCACAATTTCGTCAACCCAATCCAGCGAGGCCAAGCACTCTGGCAAGATCTGCTCTTCGTTCTTGGTGATGATGATGGCGCTAATCGTCGCACGCGGTGACTGACTCATTGGAGTTCCTCTTTTTCGGTGACTTCATCGAATCGCGCGATCACTGACTCGGTTGTAATGCGTTGCATGGCATGTTCGTCTTTTACACGGGTACGCCATGATACCTGCTCCACAGTTTTTCCAGTTTCAGCCTCTATGGCGTCGGCATAAGCACTGACCACATAGTGTCGCCAGTTATAAGGGCCAGTTCGAGCTGGGTTGTGGTGCGCGTAGAGACCAATCACCGGTGTGTTGACGGCATTGGCTAAATGCGCAGGGCCGCTGTCCGGGGCCAATACCAACGCCACTTCTTTTTCCAATGCCAGCAATTGCAGTAGGGTGGTTTTGCCAATCAGATTTTTCACCTGACGTGAAATTTGGTTTTCGATGGCATGACCTAAATCGATTTCGATTTGCCCTGGCCCACCCACCAAAATGATATCAAAACCTTTGTCGATGGCGTGCTCAATGACAGCGGCATACCCTTCAGCCGTCCAGTTTTTAAACGCCTTGCTGGCGGCGGGCGCCACGATAAGCGTTGGTTGGTCGCCCAGTTGTGCTTTTGCCCACACGGTGTCTTCCTCGCGAAGAGGCAATGTCCACGTGGGTTTTTGTTGCGTCAAACCCAGTGTTTCCGTGAAGGCCATAAAGCCATCCAATACATGCAATGATTGGGGCGATGGCACTTTCACGTTGGTGAAGTATTGTTGTAAATCACTGACGCGCGTCTTATCAAACCCGAGTTTGTACTTGGCCTTTATACCCAATGACAACAGGCTGGCACGAATGGCGGTCTGCATATGAAGCAAGGCATCGAAGCGTTTTCCATTGAGGGCTTTCCACACCGCTTGCATACCTTTAAATCCCGCTTTCTTATCGAAGGGGATGACGGTGATAGTTGGCAATAATGGTGTTAATAGCGCAGCCTCAGCCTTACCTGCAATCCAGGTAATATCGGTTTCTGGCCATTGTGTCTGGATTGCCTGAATGGCTGCTATCGCATTGCACACATCGCCAATAGCGGAAAGGCGAAGGACGCAAATGGATTGAGGTGGTGTGGAAAATAGGGCCATGATGCTGCTTTTGTGATTATCTTGGCTGAAATTATGCAGTTGCCGATCAGCAATGTAAAATGCAACGATCTTTCAGAACAAATTTCTGAGAGGATTTGAATGCAAAAAGGAGCACGCGTGGAGCGATTGGCTGATAACAATATCCGAATTTGGTTTGATGAAACGCTGTTAAAAGAAGATGCATCACGCTGTTTTGATGTGGAATTCTGGCAGCAAAAAGACGCGATATTGGGGTCTGCAACCGGACGTGGCACCACGTGGTTTGTGCAAACTGAAACTTTGCCCGCTGCGTTGCGCCACTACCGTCGCGGTGGGCTATTTGGCAAGCTAGTGGCTGACAGCTATTGGTTCTCGGGATGGGAAAATACCCGTTCAGCCCAAGAGTTCAATTTGTTGCATTACTTGATAGAACAAGGCATTTCTGTTCCTCGCCCTATAGCGGCGAGAGCTGTCCGTGATGGTTTGACATACCGTGCTGATCTTTTGGTCGAGAAAGTCGATGGCGCGAAAGATTTGGTTGATATCCTGACCCAATCATCTCTGTCTGCCGAAAAGTATCGTGAAATCGGTGTTTTGGTGAGAAAGCTTCACGATACGGGTGTGTGTCATACCGATTTGAATATTCACAATATCTTGCTGGATAACAACGGCACATTTTGGTTGATAGATTTCGACAAATGCGGCCGCCGCAGCGGGGATAGCTGGAAAGCAGCAAACTTGAGTCGTTTGCTGCGTTCGTTTAGAAAAGAGCAGGGTAAACGTGCCATCCAATGGCGGGAATCAGACTGGGCTGAACTTCTGAATGGCTACGACACTTAGCGTCTGGCTTAATTAATCCAAGGCGCAAGGGTGGCAAGCGTCGTTGCTAATGCGCCGCGATTACGCTCGACAACGGCGAGTGCGTTGTGTCCCATCATCTCGCGTTTTTCTTTGTTTGCCATTAAGGACATAATGTCTTCAGCTATCTCCTCGGGTGTTGCTTTTACTGAGCATGCACCGCTTTCGATAAGCTGCTCCGCAATCACCTGGAAATTAAAATAGCTTGGCCCCGTGATAAGCGGCATGCCCAGTGATGCGGGCTCTAACAGGTTATGCCCTCCCACCTTTTCACCAATCAGGCTACCCGCCATAAACGTAATATTAGAGACGGCAAAGAGTGTCATCATCTCGCCCATGGTATCACCCAGATAGACTTGGGTGTCAGCGGTGATAGTCTCGCACAGGCATCTACGCGCCAATGAGAGTTTGCTGCTTTTGACAATCTCCGCCACGCTACTGAATCGTTCTGGATGACGGGGTACCAAGATCATCAATGCATCGGGCTGGCTTTTCAGAATGCGGTGGTGCGCATCGAGTAATATGCCATCTTCATTTGGGTGCGTGCTCGCGGCAATCCACACCGGACGAGAACCGATCTGGCTTTTTAGTTCTGTCACATCTGGGCGATGGATATCGAATACTGGCAGATCAAACTTCACGGAGCCTGATACAGAAATTTTGTCTCTATCTACACCTAGGTCAACGAAACGGCGGGCATCATCCTCGAATTGACATAAAACATGGTCAATATTACGAGAAAGTGCGTTAAATAGCGGTTGAATACGTTGGTAGCCGCGCTGGGATTTCTCCGACAGTCGCGCATTCATGACGATGACGGGAATGCCGGCGGTATGGACAGCATGTAGCGTGTTCGGCCACAACTCGGTTTCCATAATAAGCATGATTTTAGGGTGGGTGTGCTTTAGAAAGCGATTGATGGCAAACCCGAAATCAATGGGCATGTAGCGATGTTCAATACCGTCGATTGTCGCCGCAATGGCTGCACCGGTCGCTGTCGTGGTGGTAACAAGGATGGGGAGAGCTGGATATTGCGCTTTCAACGCTGCGATAACGGGTTTTGCTGCGATAACTTCACCGACAGATACCGCATGTACCCAAATCGGTTTTTCGTGATGCTTCAAAGATGGCGTGCACCCAAAGTGCTCAACCCAGCGCTTACCGACTTTAGGTTTCCCGTCTTTGGCGCGATATAGCCCCAGCAACAGAAAAGGGGCAGCAAGGGCAAGTAACAGGGTGTAGAGAAAACGCACAACGCATCCTTTTAAAACGATTTTTGGCTAGTGTACAACAAAGGGCTAAAACGGGAGCCATTTTCGTTTTTATGCTTATTGAAGAAGTCCTTCTTTTTGCAAATAAACATCCACCTGATCAGCATAATTGACCTTGTGTGAGTACTTTTCGCTATCGCAGGCCGCGATGGTATTTACCACGAGGTAAAAAGCCGTCAGCCCTATCAACAGTTTTCTAAAGCGAGAGGGATTATCTTGTCGCCATTTATCGACGGTGACCAATATCGGGATAAGCGAAATCGGGAAGGTCATGATCAGATGCCAATACGAAAAGGTAATAGGCGAGAGCATGGCATTGATGATGATGGCCAGTACGGTGGCAGCAGCGTATAGCAAAAGCCAGTGCGAGTTATTTGGAATCACAGTGTCCCGCTTGATCATGGGTTTCACCGTTTTCCAGGCTCGCCAGTTTATCTTGGCGGCTATCACGACGGTTACCGCGCCAACCAGATACAGTGTGGCTTGCCAAAGGTATTGGAACACCATCTGCAGCCAGCCAATGGTTGTCAACCAGTCAAACGTGGTGTCCGTGATAATGCGGTTTGAAAAGAGTGTCGAGGCATAGCGCAGCCAATAGAGGATGGCCTTTAACACCGGATAGACGTGCACCAATCCATAACCAATATACCGATCACTTTCGCGGCTTATCGTTTCATTGTTGGCGTATTCCTGAAAGTAGGGAATAAGGGACATCAGAATGACTAAACCCGCAGCGACAACTCCCCACCAGTTTGGGTGGGACATTTTTCGATAGAGCAGGTAGCACGAGATAACGGCAAGAATCGGCCAAGAGTAGTGGAACTGCATCGCGCCGCCAATTGCCAAAACATGCAAGAAACTGAAGATGAAATCTGGCTTTTCTCTGAGCTTAAACGCCGACCAAAAATGCAACGCTGCGAAAAAGCAAAGATAGGCGGGGTTATAAATCTGACTGTCGTACAAAAGCCAAGGGTTGAGCAAGTACGCCACCATAAAGAAAAGACGTACTTGCTGACTGAACACCTGCTTGATGACGGCGTCCAGCATCAGGTAGGACAGCACACGTAAACCAATCAACAGCAACATGGGGGCCCATGGGTTATCCCATAGCAAAAGTGGTCCGCCAACAATCCATGCGGACAAGGAGCCGGGCACATTACCGACAGCACTCGCTGCATTGCCATAGGCCAGCCAGATATCTTGGTATGCCCCTAGGTAGCCTTTGAGCAACATTTGCTCCTGATCGCCTGTCATGATTTGGTAGTTGGCGTAAAGGATGGCTAACAGCAAGCCAAGGGTTACCCCTGTTTTTTGAAGTAAAGAAAAATGACGATCGATAAAAGGCATAGGCAAATCCGAGAATTAAGGTTTGGCGGGCTCTGAAAATGTCCAGATTTTGTGAATGATGTAGGTGACCAAGGGGATGAGGAAAACAACGATGAGGACTCGGAGATAAGGGCTGGACCCTTGAAATATTTCGCTAATAAGCTGAGAAATGACAAGCGCGGAGAACTGTACGGTGAAAAAGCGAAAAGCATTATTGAGAGATAGATGTTGTTTGAAGACGAAGGTCGATTGCAAAAAGTAAGAAAGAAAAAACGCGCATGCGAAGCCAATCACGTTAGCAACGAACACGGGAGTCATGAAAAAATGGATCATCGCAAAGGCGGCAACGACATGCATTAACGTTGCCAGCCCTCCTGTTAGCGCGAAGCGAACAATCCGCACGTTGAGCAATTTATCTGACCAGCTACTCACGGCGTATCGCTATGCGCTTTATCGGAATCACTTTCAACAATGTAGACAGGACGTCCCTTTGTCTCCATATAGATCCTTCCAATGTACTCGCCCATCACCCCAAGCCCAATAAGCTGAATACCGCCAATGAATAGAACCGCGCTTAAAAGTGATGCATAACCGGGTAAATCTATGCCATGCCACATTGTACGAATGATGATGGCACTGCCATAGACAAAGGCGATAAGGGACACGATAACGCCGAGATACAGCCATATTCGTAGTGGGGCAGTGCTAAAACTGGTGATCCCTTCTAGCGCGAAATTCCAAAGCCGCCAGCCATTAAAACTGGTTTCACCTGCAGCACGAGGCTGGCGTGTGTATTCGATGACCGAGGTTTTAAACCCTACCCAAGAAAATATCCCTTTCATAAAGCGTTGGTTTTCTGGAAGAAGTTGAATCGCGGTGACAACTCTGCGGCTGATGAGACGAAAGTCGCCCACATTGTCAGGGATTTCAGGGTGGGCGATGCTGTTGTGAAATCGATAAAACAAATTCGCCGTTATTCTTTTTGAGATGGTATCGCTGCTTCTGTCTACGCGTTTAGCGACAACAACATCAAAGCCTTTTTGCCATTCTTGAATAAAATCGCGAATGAGCTCTGGTGGGTCTTGGAGATCGGCATCGATAGGGATAATCGCGTCTCCTTTCGCTAAGTTTAAGCCTGCTGTTAGCGCCGCTTCTTTGCCAAAGTTTCGGGAGAGGTTGATGATGCGGATGTTTGGGTCATTCTTCGCAAGCTGGTTCAATACGGAGAGCGTATCATCTGAACTGCCGTCATTGATGAATAGCAGCTCATAGCTAAGTTGGATATCTGTCAGAATCTGAGATATTTGGGCGTGAAAGCGAGCAAGAACGACTTGTTCGTTGTAGCAAGGGCAAACGATCGAGATGCTTACCTCTTTCGATTGCCCATTGGTGATACTTTGGCCTTGCCCTTGTTTCTGCTCTTCCATGAATTCTCCAAGGCGTTTTAGCAAGCTCTTCCTTTAAAATGTTGTACTTCTTTGGGCGGAAACAGTTTGTTTAGAAGGTTATTTACTTTGCCCTTGATGCTTTTTTCTTTATACACAGTAGGTAGATCAACTAACTGGATCTCTCTCATTCTGGCAAGGTCGTTTTCCAACCTCGAGTTAGAGAGCATTGAGAGCATAAAGAAATCCACAATTCGGGTATTCCACTGTTCTTTATTCCCCCAATAGTGACCAATTTGATTCTCTGCAGGTTCCAAGGGGCCTATTGACTTTAGGGCAACCGAAAACGCGAACTGTTCAACAAGTCGGCGAGTACAATCTGTCGCACACATTTCATCACAAATTGAAATCGCCAACGAAATAGCGGATTTTGCATTTTTCCCACTTATCGCGATAACACCTGCGTTCCACATTTCAGAGTGCGAATCGATAGTGACGTCAGCAAATGTTTTTCCCTTAAGCGATTTCCACATTTTAGTGAAGGTACCGCTAGAACTGTTTGCCAGTGTACCTTCTCTTTCATGCATGTAAGACATGCCTCGGCCTAGACCATCTATGATTTTGTCAAGATTTTGAACATAAAAGGTATCTGAATCAATATAGACAGTATCTTGGTCAGGGTTTGCCAAAATGGCAGATTCGATCCCTTTCATTTTAATGCGCCAGAAAAAG
This sequence comes from Enterovibrio nigricans DSM 22720, assembly GCF_900167155.1. Taxonomy (GTDB): domain Bacteria; phylum Pseudomonadota; class Gammaproteobacteria; order Enterobacterales; family Vibrionaceae; genus Enterovibrio; species Enterovibrio nigricans. Next base: position 56,311 of record NZ_FUXU01000016.1, read on the forward strand.
TCATGTTCTCCTCGCCACTCGTTCATGATCTGTTGGTTGATCTCGATGATATCGACATGGCTTCCGAAATATTCATAGTACTTAGGGCGATCAGTGACGACACAAACCTTCTTTACTAATGGGCTTTGTAAAAAAGAGAGAATTGCAAATGAGGCCTGATAGTGATTTTCTAGGCGGTCGCCAAATGTAAGTAAAGTTAAGACCATCAATAAATCCGTTTATATGTTTATTAGTAGTTTTATGGAAATCAGTGTTGAGAGGTTATCCCAGCACTTTCCATACATTGAATGATTTGCACTGTAGTTGGGATCGACGTGTCTGCATTCATCACAATATGATGAATTGGTTCATATCGTGGCGTGTATCTAAACGGTACCGTTGCATAAAAAATGCCTACAGTTGGTGTATGCGTCGAAATTGCGACATTTCGAACGCCAGTATCAGGTGCTACAACAAGACAGGCTGCAGCGCAGTAGTGCAGTAGAGCATCCAAAGGCAGGCACGGCTGAATGGAGAAATTATCATGCTCTTCGGTGAGGACTTTTAGGTAGTCACCTTTCTCATTGTCTTTAACCCCTTCCAAGAAAACGTGCTGGTACTGCGGGAAGTGCGTCACAGCAGATTGGAGAAGATCAGCCATTTGCTCATTTTTTAGCACCTTGCGTGGCTGTGAAGCGCCGTTAAAATAAACAATGTATGGCTTGTCATTGTTGACCAATTCTTTGTGGTCGGGGTAACCAAAGTCCAAACGATGTACAGGGTTATGACCCAAGATTCTTAGCATGTCCAACATGGTCTCTACTTCTGGGCTAAGATCCGAGCGAAACACTGCCGCGTTATAAAGTGTGCCGCGTAGCCATGCCTTATAGGGAAATCCTATTTTCAATTTGGCTTTGTTGAGAAGATTAACCCAGTAAGAGCGATTGGTGCAGGCAAGGTCAAAAATCACATCTTGATCCCCAACTTCTTTGAAATTAGCGAATTTCTCTGACGATGTGACGTGTTCTTTTTTGTCTCTGCCGTGTAAAACTACCGTGCGGTCTGCTAAATCAGACGGCATACCATACTGATAGGTGGACAGGGCGACGAGTGTAATTTCAGCATTTGGAAAAAACTTGCGTGCTTCGATTAGAAATGGGCGGGTAATGACTTGGTCGCCAAGTGCGGCATGACGAATAACCGCTACTTTTTTCACTCGGTTAGGATCAAACTCGTTGTTTAAATAGTGCTTTGCAGATTTTGATGCATAAGCACCTTTTTCAAAACAGGCGTATTTGGTCGAAATTTTAGGTTGGCTGAATTTCATTATGGTACCGATTGCGAATTGAGTTCGTTATAAGCGTTCATTACCAAGGATGGCGTTAATTCTGTTAAGCACTTTAAATGCCCTAGCGGGCACTCTCGCTTGAAACATGGGCGACAGTCGATACTCGTGTTCACCATTTTTACCGATGCGGAAAGTGGCGGCGTGTACTTAGGCGAGCTTGAGCCATATATCGCTACGATGTTTGAACCAACCGAGGCAGCTACGTGCATAAGCCCTGAATCATTTGAAAATACCGTGTGGCAGGCTGCCAGCAGATCGACAGCATCGACCAGTGACGTTTTCCCTGCTAAGTTGAAACACTTGTTTTGAAGTTCTTTGGGGAGAGCGTGAACGATGGACTCTGTCACGTCTCTGTCTTTAGGGCCCCCAAACAAACAAATCTGATTGCCTTGCTCGATAAGCGTAAGAGCAACGTCAGCATAGTGCTTTTCAGGCCAGCGTTTCGCAGGTCCAAATTCAGCACCAGGGCAAATACCGATGATAGGCTGAGAGCTTTTGATGCCAAATTGCTCTAAACGTACGGTTTGATTCGTTTTATCGACGCTTAACCTTGGGTAAGGAACTCGTTCGATATTTACCTCTTCCAACATCTTTTCTTTGGTATGCGCCAATGCAACGTATCGTTCTACCATGTACTGGAAGGCTTTACGGTCTGGTCGCAAATCGTTTAGCAAACCATATCGCAGTTCGCCTTTCCATCCTGTACGTTTCGGTACACGAGCAAACCAGGGAATAAGTGCTGACTTTGCTGAGTTTGGAAGTACATAGGCATGTGTGTATTGGTGAATTCGAAGAGATTTTCCCAAGGCGAAACGACCGGAAAGATTAAATTCACCGTGCCCGATTGGCATTTCAAGTGCATTGTCTATCTCTGGCATACGTTCCAGTATTGGACGGCACCAAGCGGGTGCCAGCACATCAATGTGGGATTCTGGGTGCTTTTCTTTCAGCCTCATATAAAGGCTTTGCGACATCACCATGTCACCGACCCAAGATGGGCCAATTATTAATATCTTCATATATGTCTGCCAGACACTAACTTAAAGCGTTTTGCTCGTTGTCTTTTGTGCCATAAAGTGTAGCGGCAAAGAAAAATGCCATGAAAATTCCAAAATACACGCTGATCAAGTTTGCTTGCAAAAGCACTTCTGTTAAACCAAAGATAGTTATCCCTGCGACAAAAATAGCTCCTGCCCGTGCATATTCACTCTCTCTCTTTCGTATGAAAAATAACAAAGGAAACACCAGCATGGCAAAGACTGCGGGGATGGAAAACAGGCCATTTGAAGCCAGCATTTCAAAGTACTGGCTATGAGCGTGACCTCTGCTAACTCCTGTTACCCAATAGCTTACTTTGCCTTTTTGATAGAGATGTTGATTCAGCGTTTCGCGATCTCCGTGACTAAGGCCATAAATGGGATTTGCTTTTAATGCTTCGATTGAGGCATACCATAATTGGAGCCGCCCCCCCGTAGACGCAGAGTCTTTAATATCGCCAGAGGCCACTTCTCTAAATTCTTGAATGGTAAAATCTGTTCTTTCTTTTACAGAAGGTGACAAATGGTAAGCACTCATCAAAGTTGCAACAACTGCAAATACCATCGTCGCCAATTTAACAGGTGCAAGTTTCATCTTGTAGATGGCAGGTATCAAAATTAGAAGAAGAGGTATCGCAAAAATCGCGCCACGAGTGAGTGTTAGCAGTGTTGCTACTGAAGCGGCAAAAAAGCCTAGAAAAAGGATTTGCTTTCTTGGTGAATTGAAAGCAAAAGACAGATTTAAAAATGCCAATGAACAGGCTAAATAACCGAAATTTATGCTGAATAGGAAGCCGTCAACACGTGTGTACCCTAAGAAGAAATGTTGGATTAGCGCGATCATCATGGCTCCAATCGCACCAACGACTAAACCATACTCCAGATGCTTTTTTACAGAAATGTTAGGAAGTTCTTGTTTGAATAACAGATATACAGGGATGCAAAGTAGAATCTTACTTGGTCCATCGATATATCTAAAGTTGCCTAGGTCCAATATTACATTGGGTACATTGACGAGGAAGTAAGCGGACAAAAACACAAAAATTAGCTTGTCTAACTTGGTTAAAGAGATATTTTTCCTGTTCTGAATGCAATATACAGTGGCATAAATTACTAGGAAAATAGCAATAGCAACGCTAAAGTTTGGCGTCCACAGCAATAAGCCGGGAACAAAAAACAGGCTATTAGAAATGACTCGTTCTGGCGTCAAAATATTAGGACGTTGTTTTGTTGCAAGGTTCATCATTTTAGTATGTTAACTCTCTTTTCCAGGACACTGCTTTTTTTACAACTTTAGCTGGATTACCGGCGACTACGCTGATTTCTGGTACATCCTTTGTCACGACGGATTGAATGCCTGCTATTGCACCATCACCTATATGAACGCCCTTAAGGACTGTAACACTATCGGCCAGCCATACGTTATTTCCAACAGTAATGTCTTTTGCCCGATTTATGCGCTCAGAGTTGATGCAAATGTTGTGTCCATCGCTCGTCATTAGTTTTACATTACGTGAAAACATACAATTGTCACCGATACGGAGAGTGGTGCCTTTCTCTCTTGATGATAAATAACAACCTTCTCCAATGACACAGTTCCTTCCTATGATAATCTGACAATTATCTCCATCTATTTCGATATGCACACCCTTAAGGTTTACGCCTTCCTCGATAATAAGACGGTTATTTTTGCCTTTTATTTGTATGCCACATTGGCGAATACGTACATTCTTTTCGAGTGAGATATGATTGTCTTCTGACACTCGAACTTTATTTCGCCAGCGAAATAAAAAGTTAAACAATCGGCCTCCGTGAACGCAATTTGGTTGTGTTAGTAACGCTGGCCACCATCTGGCTTCGAGCGTAACAGGTTCATAATCCACATATACTGCCCTGGGTCATTCTCCAGAAACTGCTCAATTCTCGCATTCATCATTCGTGCATCGGCTTCTTCACTACCTGTTGGGAATGGTGCAAGAGGCGGCTGTACAATGACTTCGAAATCGCCGGTTTGACGGTTATAGACTGGCATTAACGGCACAATCTTGGCGCGGCTAAGTTTGGCCAGTTTGCCTAAACCTGACAGGGTGGCTTTCTGCGTTGCAAAGAAGGGAACAAATACACTGTAATTTGGACCGTGGTCTTCATCAGGTAAGTAGTAGCCGAGATAGCCTTCACGCACAGACTTAATGAAAGGTTTTACACCGTCAGAACGTTCATGTATACGACCGCCATATTTCAGACGTTGAACATTCATCAACCAGTCTATTACTTTATTTTTCTGTTTCTTTACCATCGCGGCCACGGGCAAACCACGTGACGCAAGCTGAACGGCAGGGTAGTCAATCGGCCAACTGTGAGGCACTAACAAAATAACGTTCTCACCGTCCTCGACCAGCTCCGTCAGAATGTCTTCATTGCGAAATAGCGTGCGTGATTCGAGATACTTTTTGCTGCGCATCATAATGGTGGCGAAGCCAAGCATTACGCATCCTGCATTAATGTAGCTTTGTTCGAGAATAGCATAACGTTCTTCGTCGGTTTTTTCAGGAAAACACTCTTGGATGTTGATTACTGCACGCTTTTTGGCGCGATTATTTAGTTTTACCAAACGTTTAGCTAAAAACGTTGCCAACTTGTCACGCAGACGAAAAGGGACGAAGGCCAAAATGGCGGCAAAGAATATACCTAGCCAGGTTCTCCAATAGCGAGGATGCAGGAAAGCGCTCTCGAACGTCGGGAGATAAGAAGAGTTGGTGTTTGAATCTTGGCTCATAGGATTGGAACTACAAATCAATCAGACATAATAAGAAAAACGGGCCGTGGCCCGTTTTTCTGCCCATTACTTGTTGAGGATCGCCATGTACTCGGCAACACCTTCTGCAACCGTTTTGAATTCTTCTGGGTAACCCGCCGCGCGTACTTTTGTCAGGTCTGCCTGAGTAAACGCTTGGTAACGTCCTTTTAGGTGGTCAGGGAATGGGATCTCTTCCACTTCACCTTTACCGTGGTGCGCGATCACAGCCGTTGCCACTGCACGGAAAGGTTCCGCTCGGCCAGTGCCACAGTTAAAGATGCCAGATTGGTTGTTCTGCCAGAACCAGATGTTCATTTTGCACACGTCACCGACGTAAACGAAATCACGCTTGAAGGTATCGCTACCTTCAAACAATTTCGGGTTTTGGCCGCCTTTGATTTGGTTGTTCAGGTGGTATGCAACAGACGCCATGCTGCCTTTGTGGTTCTCACGTGGACCATACACGTTGAAGTAACGGAAACCTGTAATTTGCGACAAGGTCTCACCGTGTGCTTCCGCATCCGCCCAAAGACGACGAACATAGTTGTCAAACAGTTGCTTTGAGTAACCGTAAACGTTCAGTGCGCCTTCGTATTGTGGCTCTTCGATAAAGTCATGATCGCGGCCGCCGTAAGTAGCAGCAGAAGACGCATATAGGAACGGGATTTCACGCTCAAGGCAGAAGTGCAGCAACTCTTTTGAATACTCGTAGTTATTGAGCATCATGTACTTGCCGTCCCACTCTGTGGTCGCAGAGCACGCGCCTTCGTGGAAAACCGCTTCGATTGGGCCAAAGTCATCACTCGCCATGATTTGCGTGATGAAGTCTTCTTTGTCCATGTAGTCTGCGATATTCAAGTCAACCAGGTTAGCGAACTTGGTACCGTCTTTCAGGTTATCAACAACCAGAATATCGTTAATACCTTGCTCGTTAAGTGCTTTAACCAGATTGCTGCCGATCATGCCGGCACCGCCAGTCACTATAATCATATTTCTACCTAATATCAGACATTGAGAAGACCCCGCCATCAATCTCGCGGAGGCTATGGTAATATGAGTACCTGACGGATTAACTCTCTAAAAAATGAGTGGATCCGACAAGTATTGTTTCCCTTTTTGGGCTTGAGGATAGCAGCTTAACCATGAAAACACGTGATCGCATTATTCATTCTGCATTGGCATTATTTAATGAGCAGGGTGAACCCAACATCACTACCAATCATATTGCTGCTGATCTCGGTATCAGCCCAGGGAATTTGTATTATCACTTCCGTAATAAAGAAGAGATTATACACAGTATTTTCGATCAATACGCGCTCGATCTTTCTGTGGGCTTTCAGCCGGAAGTGGCTGCCAATTCAGACCAACAACGCTTGCTTAGCTATCTAGATGCGACCTTCCAACTGATGTGGCGCTACCGTTTTTTCTACGCCAACCTTCCCGATATTTTGCGTCGAGATGCTGAGCTCCAAGTTAAGTACCTAAGCGCCCAGCAGGAATTAAAGGCCAACTTGCTTACCATGCTGAGTCAGTTTCGCAAGACGGGCTGGGTGGAGATGAGTAACGACGAGTTGGAGTCCCTTTGTGGCACCTTGAAGCTTGTGGCATCAAGTTGGATTTTTTATCAAAGCGCACAAGCTCCTGAGACCAAAGTGACACCCGCTGTGATTTATCAAGGAGTGCTTCAGATACTGGATATGGTCTCTCCGCTGGCAACCCAAAAGGGCCGTTTTGTTGTTGCCGAATTGATCGAGCACTATCGCGCACAAATGGCGAGTACCGTTGCGTGATCCACTGCAACAAGATGTGCTAATTAAGTAGACGCAACCTTCCTTAGAACTCTATCATCAGCCTCCAAATTACTATGTCATACTGTAAGAAGATTGTCTGTTGGACATATCAGCTTCACATGTGAATAACAACCAGCACGAAATCAAGATCCTATGAATTTGTGTTGAATTCCCGTTCCTGTTTCCGTTTATGGAGTAAGCGATGACTGCCGCTTTTTACCAGCAAATTTGTCAGCAGCTTGAAGAAGTAAAAGCTGAAGGTCTTTATAAAGATGAACGTGTGATCACGTCTGCGCAACAGGCGAAAATTACAGTGACGTCGGGTGCGGAGGTGCTGAACTTCTGTGCCAACAACTATCTAGGTCTCGCAAACCACCCTGCTTTAATTGAAGCAGCTCAAAAAGGCATGGATGAGCAAGGCTTTGGTATGGCTTCTGTTCGTTTTATTTGCGGCACGCAAGATGCACACAAAGTGTTGGAACAAAAACTTTCAGCCTTCTTGGGCATGGAAGACACTATTCTTTACACCTCGTGCTTTGATGCAAATACGGGGTTATTTGAAACCATTTTAGGTGCGGAAGATGCCATTATTTCTGATGCATTGAACCACGCTTCGATCATTGATGGTGTGCGCTTGTGTAAAGCGATGCGTTTTCGCTACAGCAACAACAACATGGATGAGCTTGAGCAGCAATTGATTGCGGCGAAAGAGGCTGGTGCGCGTAATACGTTGATCGTAACCGATGGTGTGTTCTCGATGGACGGCGTTGTTGCAAACTTGCCTGCTATCTGTGACTTGGCGGACAAGTACGGCGCACTGGTGATGGTTGATGATTCTCACGCCGTAGGCTTTATGGGTGCGAACGGTCGCGGTACACATGAGCACCATGACGTGATGGATCGCATTGACATCATCACAGGAACCTTGGGTAAAGCCATGGGTGGCGCATCAGGCGGCTACACCGCAGGCCAGAAAGAAGTGATCGATTGGCTACGTCAGCGTTCGCGTCCTTACTTGTTCTCTAACTCTGTGGCGCCTGCAATTGTTGCGGCATCGATTCGAGTCATTGATCTATTGGCAGAAAGTGGCGATCTGCGTACCCAGCTTTGGGACAACGCGAACCACTTCCGTGCACGCATGAGCGAAGCAGGCTTCACGCTAGCCGGTGCTGACCATGCCATTATTCCGGTAATGCTTGGCGACGCGAAAGTAGGTGCAGAGTTTGCTGAACGTATGATGAAAGAAGGTATCTACGTTGTCGGTTTCTCGTTCCCTGTCGTACCAAAAGGCCAAGCACGTATTCGTACCCAAATGTCGGCAGCACATAGCCGCGAGCAATTGGACAAAGCCATTGATGCCTTTATCAAAGTGGGTAAAGACATGGGCCTGATTGGATAAGCAGTAATGACGAACAAAATGAAAGCACTGGCAAAATTGAAAGCGGAACCTGGCATTTGGATGACCGAGGTTGAGTTGCCGGAACTGGGTCACAATGATCTCTTAATCAAAATCCGTAAAACCGCCATCTGTGGCACAGACGTGCATATCTACAACTGGGATGAATGGTCACAAAATACCATTCCTGTCCCTATGGTTGTCGGCCACGAATATGTGGGTGAAGTGGTGGGCGTTGGTCAGGAAGTTCGCGGCTTCAACATCGGTGATCGTGTATCTGGCGAAGGTCATATCACATGTGGCCATTGCCGTAACTGCCGTGCTGGCCGTACACATTTGTGTCGTAATACCATCGGTGTGGGTGTAAACCGTGAAGGTGCATTTGCGGAGTACTTGGTGATCCCTGCATTTAACGCCTTCAAAATTCCAGAAGACATTTCTGATGATTTGGCGTCTATCTTTGACCCGTTCGGTAATGCGGTGCACACCGCGCTGTCGTTTGACCTTGTTGGTGAAGACGTACTGATCACAGGGGCTGGCCCAATCGGCATCATGGCAGCAGCGGTCGCGAAGCACGTTGGAGCACGCCACGTAGTGATCACGGATGTGAACGAATACCGTCTGGATCTTGCACGCAAGATGGGTGTAACCCGCGCCGTGAACGTGGCAGAAGAGAAGCTGGAAGATGTCATGGCTGAGCTTGGCATGAAAGAAGGTTTTGATGTGGGTCTGGAAATGTCAGGTAATCCGTCTGCGTTCAATGGCATGCTGAAAACCATGAACCATGGTGGTCGTATTGCACTGCTGGGCATTCCGCCATCCGACATGGGTATCGATTGGAACCAAGTGATTTTCAAAGGCTTGGTTATCAAAGGTATCTACGGCCGCGAAATGTTCGAAACCTGGTACAAAATGGCAAGTCTCATCCAATCTGGTTTGGATCTGACCCCAATCATCACGCACCATTACAGCATTGATGACTTCCAAGAAGGCTTTGATGTGATGCGCTCTGGCCAGTCAGGTAAGGTTATTCTGGATTGGGAGTAGGGTTAAAGTGGGGGAGAGAAAATGTCAGCCCTCATCGCTCGAATGTTGGCTTTATGACGACAGTAGAGCGGAAATAGCCGTATTTTCCTAACAAATGTTCCAAAAACGGTTCCAAATATAAAGAAAGACGTCCCAAGACTTGTTGGGGCGTCTTTGCTTTCTCTCTTCCTTCCAAGATCGCTCAGATTCCGTTTTATTCGCTTCTTTTAACTACTTTCCACAGACTTTTGCCATCATAGTGATATCTGAGTGGCGCGTTTCCTCTACTAAATCACTGGTATTGGTGTTTGTATAAACTAGCGTAAGTGTATCGATTTCGCTTTGTTTTTTAGTCTGTAACGTTTTGCTAGGTAGTTAAATGCCATATTTTATACTGGGAAACTGTCGTTCAAAATAACGTTCGAGAACTTGCTTTCGATGGGATAATTGTTAGATGTGTCGAATTTTAATTCAAATTAAATGTAAATATAACTAGGCTAAGTTTATTATTTAATTCACAGCGTGAAATAAACAATGTCAGAATTTGTAACCTTGGTCTGGATCATAAAATGGCAAACATATTACTGTCTAGCCATTGGGTGGGAGGGGATATTCTTCCTTTCATTCGAATGGGTGAGTATTTAAAAAGGCAGGGGCATCGAGTTCGTGTTTTTAGCCATTACGGTTATAAACATTGGGTGAAGGAAGCCGAGCTGGATTTTACTTCTTGGGAAAATGAACAAGAGTACCAACAACTTGAAATAGATCTACCTGGCTTTCTTGAACCCTTTACTCAGCCAAAACAATTCGAACTTTTTCGGAGTCAGTATTTAAGTCCTGAACGTCGTCTTAAAGAGTTCAATATTTTGGCTAAATGGGCAGATGAGCCTGATACTATTATCATTGGACGCTGTCGCTCCAGTATTGCTGCCATGCATCTGTCTGAGATACATAAGATTCCCTACATCAATGTATATCTTGCTCCTAGTAACCTGAGTTATATGATGCTCATCAATCAGAGCTTCAAAGAGCATGCGGATAAAGAAATCAATGTATTAAGGAAATATCTTGGGCTCAGTACCCAGTCAACGTGGCTAGATTATCAATTTTCAGCGCCTCACAATTTGGCGCTCTGGAGCAGTCATCCAGAGTGGAACTCTGAGTCGGTAGGGAAATTACAGCCTGACGCTATCGGGTTTCCATTGCCTCAGTTCGACGTATCTGATGATATACCAGACAATGTTGCCCATTTCCTGTCTGGACACTCTGCGCCTATATTAATAACGGGCGGGACCAGCAAACTGATTTCAAAGAATTTTTATCAAGTCGCGATTGAGGCGTGTGAACGATCTGATCGAGCCGCTATCGTAGTGACAGAACACGATCACGTGCTACCTCATTCGTTGTCTTCTCAAATTCTGAGAGCCAGAAGATTGCCATTTGATAAGGTATTTCCGCACTGCTCTTTGGTTATTCATCATGGAGGAATTGGTAGTACAGCTCAATGTTTAGCTTCTGGAGTGCCTCAGCTTGTCATGGCGCATATGACTGACGGTCCCGATAATGCCAGAAGGGTCGAATCGCTTGGTGTTGGGAGATTTTTGCCTCAATCTGACTGGGATATGGAGACACTTCAACACGCGATGAAGGAGCTTAGTTCTGGCTTGCTGAAAAAAAAATGCCACGAGGTAGCGAATTATATCAACCAAGAACAACCGTTTTCAGAGGTCAATAACCTGATTGAAGCCCTCGTATCTGAAAAAAGCGGATATGTACCATCCCCCAAGCCTCCAGAAAAAAAACCTCAATCAGAGGTTAATTCAGTAAATAAAACGATTAAAAACAAAATTAATAAAAGAGCACTTCTGATGAGAAGGTTAAGAAGCGAATAATCGAAAGGCTGACTTTAAGTTATCTATAGAATATTGGTTCAAAGGATAGCTCTAATTTTCACAAATAATATTCCGTGGAATGAATATGACCAATGGATTTGATCGAGATCACAATATAAGTCTTCAGCAATTGCTTGAGCAACGGGTGAAATTGTCGGAAGACAAGAAAGCCGTGGTTTTTAATAACAAGGCTATAAGCTTTAGCCAATTAGAAGACAGGGCGAATAAGCTCGCTAATTTACTCGTCGAGAACCAGATAAAACCACAAGATAGAGTCGCCATCTTATTGGATCGCTCAGTCGACACCATTGTTTCAATACTGGCGATTTTAAAAGTGGGGGCGACTTACATTCCGATTGACCTAAATTATCCACACTCCCGCATCGAATACATGCTTGAAGATAGCCAATGTCAAGCAGCATTACTGGATGAAAGTGGTGCCGAATTTGTGGGGTTGATGAGCCTTCAGCTTGGAATTTCGTTTATTCCTGTTGCCGAATGTGAATCAATGCCCTCTGATTTCGAGATGTACACTAGTCAGCCTTTTGACCTTGCTTACATCATTTATACCTCGGGTTCGACGGGGAAACCCAAAGGCGTATGCGTCACCTACCAAAATTTACTGAACTTTAATGCGGGTATGCAGGAATGTATCGGTGTGGTGAATGTTTCCGCTATTGCATCGCTGACCACGATATGTTTCGATATTTTTGTTCTCGAATCCATCGTTGCCCTTCTACAAGGGGTATGCGTATATCTTGTGTCGGATGACCAACGCAAATCGGCAATCCCACTGACACAAGTGATTGAATCTGTCGATGCTCTTCAAATTACGCCCTCCCACCTAGGTCTTCTTTTAGAAAGCTCTGTTTCCACTGAAGCGTTATCCAAACTCCGCTTATTGCTGATTGGTGGTGAAGCACTGCCGCAGCCTTTGCTTGAAAAACTGAAGGGCGTGACGTCAGCGCGTCTTTTCAACATGTACGGTCCTACTGAAACAACAGTATGGTCGTGTGTTCAGGAACTTACCCATCGCAGTCAGGTGGACATCGGCTTCCCGATTCTCAATACACAAGTTTACGTTTTAGATGAGAAAGAGAGACCCGTTGAAGACGGTGAAGTGGGAGAGCTATGCATCGCCGGTGCGGGAGTCAGTGCGGGTTACTGGAACAAGCCGGAGTTAACCGCCAAATGCTTTATACGTCATCCTTTGGTGCCCAATGGGCAATTGTACAAAACGGGTGATTTAGGTTTACGCAATCCCGATGGTAGCTATCGGTGTTTAGGTCGCAAAGATCACCAAGTCAAGGTTAACGGACATCGTATTGAGTTGGGGGATATTGAAAGCCACATCCTTTCCGTTTCTGGCGTTCAACACGTTGGGGTTGTTCTCTCTCAAGGGCTTTGTTGCTTAATTCGGTTGGAAGACATGGCAGCCTAAAGTTGTTCGGTTCTTAAGCAATATACTGAGTTTCAGGCATACCCAGTCCTGTAAGCTTGTTCAGCGCTTTGATCATAGCGTAAGTCTCGCCAACCTGAGCAATGTAATTTCTTAGGCTTAATTTCACACCTAGCAGCTGTTTTACTCGGTACATTGCTGTCTCTGATAGTGAGCGCTTGTGATAGCCATACCGCTTTTTCCACTTCTTGTTGGAGCCGTAGAGCTTTTGACAACCTACTGCTAAATTGCGAGGGTGTCCTTGTTCCCAGAATGCAGCCCCTTCTCGTGGTG
>NZ_FUXU01000004.1 GCF_900167155.1 Enterovibrio nigricans DSM 22720
GCCTGAAACTCAGTATATTGCTTAAGAACCGAACAACTTTAGGCTGCCATGTCTTCCAACCGAATTAAGCAACAAAGCCGTTGTTTGAGTATATAATGGCCTGCGCAATGACAAGGTAATAAGTAATATGGCAGAGCAACGCAGCAAGCAATTTAATTCCAATAAACCCAAAGACCGTCAGGTAGATGCCCTGAAGGTGCCGCCGCATTCTCTGGAAGCGGAACAATCGGTACTGGGTGGCCTTATGCTCGACAATGAGCGTTGGGACAGTGTTTCCGAAAAGGTGATTGCGACTGACTTTTACAGTCGGCCACACCGTTTGATTTTTGAAAGCACGAAGAGATTGCTCGATGATGGTCATCCACTCGATTTGATCACGCTTTCTGAGCATTTGGAAAAGCATGGTTCACTGGAAGACGTCGGGGGCTTTGCTTACCTTGCAGAACTTGCTAAAAATACACCAAGTGCAGCGAACATTGTCGCTTATGCGGATATCGTTCGTGAACGTGCGATGGTGCGTAACCTGATTGGTGTGGCAAATGAAATTGCCGATGCGGGTTATGAGCCTGATGGTCGCACGTCAGAAGACTTGCTTGATATGGCAGAGAGCAAGGTTTTCGCCATCGCTGAGTCCCGTACCTCTGAAACCGAAGGTCCGCAAAACATCGACAACGTTTTGTCGAAAACCCTTGAGCGTATCGAAATATTGTTTAAGTCACCGCAAGATGGTGTGACAGGGGTTTCAACCGGCTTTTCTGATCTGAACAAGAAAACTGCGGGTCTCCAAGGCTCTGATTTGATCATTGTGGCAGCCCGTCCTTCCATGGGTAAAACCACGTTCGCGATGAACCTGTGTGAAAACGCCGCGATGGATCAGGATAAACCTGTACTCATTTTCTCGCTGGAGATGCCCGCCGAACAGTTGATGATGCGTATGCTCGCGTCGTTGTCTCGTGTCGATCAAACCAAAATCCGTACCGGTCAGCTTGATGATGAAGACTGGGCACGTATTTCATCGACCATGGGCATCTTGATGCAAAAGCGCAATATGTACATCGATGATAGCTCCGGCCTGACGCCGACAGATGTGCGCTCTCGTGCACGACGTGTGGCGCGTGAGCATGGCGGTCTGTCCATGATCATGGTCGACTACCTTCAGTTGATGCGTGTACCAGGTCTGCAAGATAACCGTACCCTTGAAATTGCCGAAATCAGCCGATCGCTAAAAGCGTTGGCGAAAGAATTGAACGTGCCCGTTGTCGCCCTGTCGCAGCTTAACCGCTCGCTGGAACAACGTGCAGACAAACGCCCTGTTAACTCCGACTTGCGTGAATCAGGTGCGATCGAGCAGGATGCTGACTTGATCATGTTCATCTACCGCGACGAAGTGTATAACCCAGAAAGCCCGCTAAAAGGCATCGCCGAAATTATCCTCGGTAAGCAGCGTAACGGTCCTATCGGCTCTATACGCCTGACCTTCCAAGGCCAGTACTCTCGCTTTGATAACTATGCAGGTCCTGCATTTGATGAAGAGTAAGTCTGAGGTGTTATGAAAGCAGCGACCGCTTTGATCCATACCGGTGCGTTAAACCACAATATCGACATTATCCGAGCTATGGCACCCAATAGCCGCACATGGGCTGCAGTGAAAGCCAATGGCTATGGTCACGGCTTGGTGGAGGTGGCGAAAGCCCTGTCTTGCCAAGCTGATGGTTTCGGCGTCGCACGACTTGAAGAAGCGGTTCGCCTCAGAGCTGGTGGCGTCATCAAGCCAATCATGTTGCTCGAAGGCTTCTCCTCATCAGCTGAATTGCCGATGCTGGAAGCGCACAATCTGCAAACTGCCGTTCACTGCACCGAGCAACTCGAAGCACTGGAAAAAGCCAACTTGGAGCATCCACTTCATGTATGGCTGAAGATTGACACTGGTATGCATCGTCTCGGCGTTCGCCCAGAGAGCGTGCCTGAGTTCATCGAGCGTTTGAACGCCTGTCCAAACGTTGCAAAACCGCTGCACTTTATCAGCCACTTTAGCTGTGCCGATGAACCGGAAAAGCCGTTCACTCAGCAGCAAATTGATGTCTTCAAAACACTCACTAATGGACAGCTAGGCTTTAAGTCACTGGCGGCTTCATCAGGGTGTTTGATCTGGCCAGAAAGTCATTTTGACTATGTGCGTCCGGGCATCAGTCTTTACGGTATTTCGCCAATGTCTGAGCGTTGCGGTGTTGATTTTGGTTTGAAACCGGTTATGACCATGACATCGAGCTTGATTGCGGTGCGTGACCACAAAAAAGGCGAACCTGTGGGCTATGGCGCACGTTGGTTTGCTGACCGTGACACCAAGATTGGTGTGGTGGCGATTGGTTACGGCGATGGTTATCCACGCGTTGCACCAGATGGCACGCCGTTACTTGTCAATGGACGTAAGGTCCCCTTGGTTGGCCGCGTTTCTATGGATATGCTCACCGTGGATCTTGGACCGGATTCGACCGATCGTGTGGGCGATGAAGTGGTGCTTTGGGGGGGAGATCTCCCTGTTGAAGAAGTGGCGCGTCACATCGGAACGATAGGCTATGAACTCGTAACCAATCTGACCTCCCGTGTCGAACTCGTATACACCTGAATCATGTTGTAGGTTGTCTTGAATAAATCATTGTCTAAAGCCGTAACGCTGGTTACGGCTTTCTTTTGTTCGCCAATGACGGCGATGGCTGAAAAGCAACCGCCCAAAGCCTTAGATATTGAAATTGTCCCGTTTGCTTTTTCTACTGAAGTGATGGGTTTTTCTGCGGGGATGGCCGGATTATGGAAAGGCGCGGGGCAGCCGCAAGCGTCTTTATTTGCTGCGGGATTGGGCTCTTCCACGGGGACTTGGCTGAGTTTTATTGCGGCCAATAACTATGTGTTAGCAGCCGATAGTCGGTGGCTGTTTGGTGGGCAGTTTTACGAAGCGGATTATAAGCAGTTTGACTATTACCTAGGTAACGCCGCGTCGAATGATTCCACTTTCGATGACCGAATTAAATTGGACAGCCGAGAAGCGCAGCACCACCTTTCTGTGCGCTACATCTTGCCTTGGGGGGCTGCTCAAGAGAATCCAATTCGTGCGGCGTTAATCCCCAAGCGTTCAGTTGATGGCAATGTGCCATGGAACAGCGGTGTATCGTCTATTGATTTTCGCCCTTTTTACAAAGCGCAAAACCTTACCGGAGTTGGTGCAGACATACCGAGTGCGTTTTCTGATAACTCGGAAGTGTGGGGACTAGAAACCCGCTTTAAATGGGATAACCGAGACAGCACTACCAACCCGACTCAAGGTAGCCTGAGTGAGTTTATCGTGACGGTAGACCCCGGCTCTGACAACCGTGCTAATTGGTGGAAATGGGAAGCGAGCCAAAGCTGGTATTGGCGCTTGGGTGAGTGGGAGGCTATGGCAAAAGAGCAGGTGTTTGCTTTGAATATCTACACCGCTGATACGCCTAGCTGGAACAACATTACTCATATTAATGGGCAGGCGGAATTTAATCGTCCGCCTGAGTTTGCAAGCGTAAGACTGGGCGGTTTGTATCGTCTTCGAAGCTTCCAGACTGGCCGTTTCGCTGACCGCTCTGCACTGAGCTATAGCATGGAATATCGCGTGATCCCTGAGTGGCAACCGCTCGGTGATGTACCCGTGTTCAATTGGTACGATGTGCCATGGTGGCAATGGGTGTTGTTTGCCGACGTGGGCCGCGTGGCCGATGATTACAATCTGAAAACCCTGCATGAAGACATGAAATGGAGTGCGGGGGCAGGAATGCGCTTTCAGGTAGAAGGGATTGTGGTGCGTTCGGAAATGGCATGGGGCAGCGAAGAAGGGTTGTTCCGGGTGATGATCAATCAACCGTTCTAACAAGAAAGAGGCCAACGTTTAACGTTGGCCTCTTTCATATTGCGGCAGAATTACCAAGTCACGTTTTCGAGTCCGATGGAAATATCGTCACCGCCATCAGGACGATCTGAAGTGATATTCCAGGTGAGCCTGAAGTTGGCTTGCGTGGATACTGGCGTAAAGTCATAGGTATAAGAAACAGTCGTTGGTTTCGAGTACACTCTTGATTGATAGTTGCCCACAACGACCCATCCACTTCCATAGTCCATCTCAACCGTGAATCGAGATAGGCCACCAATATCTTGTGTTGATAGGATCTTGTAATTCAGCGTGCTGGCAGAGCCAATCGATAATCCATCAATTGCACCTTCATAGCGAGAGGTGTGCGTTGAATTGTGGTAGTCCCCAATCCATGTCACGTCATCGTTTTCTGAACACCAAGTTAGCGAGTTCGTTGGTGTGGTCCAACTACCATTACTACACAGCCTCATTCCCACTTCAGCCGGATCGTTGTCAGTAATGGTGACGCTGGCAGAGCTCAGATCACTCTTGTTGGTGGCGACCCAAGCCTCTAACGTAAAGTTCTCATCGTTCTCATGCACTGCGTCATTAACTGTAGGTACTGAAATGCTTACCGACGTTACCCCTTGTGGCAGGCTAATCTCGGTTTTTTTAGCAGACTAATTAAATGCCCTTCTCGCATTGGGGGGGCACACTTAATCAGAAATCAAATCGGAAACTGACACCCTCAAAGCTTCAGATATCTGATAGATCTTGGTGAGGGTAATGTTCTGATCACCTCGTTCAATGTGTCCCATATAACTACGGTCGATCCCTGCAAGATCAGCCAACGCTTCCTGAGATAAACCTTTCTCTTTTCTCGTTTGACGAACTTTTTCACCAAAAGCGACCAAGCGCGGATCTTTCATAATTGCTCTGCCTAAAAGACAGAACTATCACCAAATGTAGTCTATATCACCACGGGATATGTCGCTCATTTTGCATTAATCTGATATTACGATTTCAATACACTTGGATAACAACATGAAGCTAAACACTTTGATTCACCGGCAAGGTGGCTTTTGCTTTTACTGTAGAAAGCCGCTTCTTGAGCGTGATGCATCTATTGAACACATCATTCCAAGCTCAATGGGAGATTACCAAGGATTTACCAACCAAGTTGCATGCTGCACACTCATGAATAGCATTCTGCAAGACTTACCACCAAAGCATAAAATAGAACTGCTTTTGAACTGGTGGGGACGGTCACCTTGTCCAAAGGATATGGCACTTTCCCTTAAAGAAATCGAGAAGCAGCGACAGAGCATACTAAATTCAAGTTTTAATGAGCCAATCTACGGCTATAAAGATGGCGGCTTATTAACAGCCGATGAAAATGTAATCTTGGAAGTACCGGAGGAACTTGATGAACTCCGTTTTAAAAAAGAATAACCGTTTGCCTAGATTCTTGAGTGTGGACTTTGTCAAATCAAGGGAAGATAACATAGTGTTGCATTACAAGGTTTACATCGCTGTTGTTCACTCTTTATCAGCAGGAATATTTAGCTGTTTCTCACCCTGTCGCCACAATTAGAAGAGAGGCTATCGGGTAAGTTCAGGCTTTAAAGAACTAGATGTTTGCCAGTAAAGAGCAGATCAGAGCAAACATCATACTTATAGTTCTGCAACATCTATTACTAAGTATCTGGATGATTAAGCCTTCAGAAAATGCTTAATGAAGATTTATAGGATTTTTCTGTAAGAAAGTTTATTAACTAAGAAACCTGATGTCTATATAGCCACCACATAACCCGGTACGATAATCCGTGTCTATATAACCCGTACGTCATCACCTTCATACGTGTGTTGGTAATAAGGCGCACGCTCAGGCACAAACTTATTAAAGTGCGCTTCCATGTCAGCACGCACGGTTGGATCGGCGTTTTCGTTTAGCGTGAGACTCGCGGAGGTGTGCTGGATGAAAAGGTGAAGAATACCAACTCGGATATCGGAAAGCTCAGGCAGGTTTTGTTGTACGTCGTCCGTGATCAGATGAAAACCACGAGGTCGAGCGCGAAGCGTAAAGGTTTTTTGTATCCACATTTAAAACACCCTGCAGTACTGAAATTGGTTAAAGTCTTGGGCGACTGAATAACCCAGTGTTGGTTATGATACGAACACTGACCTAGCGCAAAAAGATTGCCATGCAATCGTGACAACATTTACACCCACTCAACTTGGCGAGACAGGTTGTTTGTGTGTAGAGCCTAGTATCGATGCGAATGACATCGTAACATTACGCGAATCTGAAGGCTGCTTCTATGAAAGCGGTCGACCTCTGTGAAACGTGGCATGACAGTATCCACGGAACAGACTTTGTCTACAAAGGAACAATAATTATGTTGAAGTCCATCAATCCGACGCAAACAGCAGCGTGGAAAGCGCTGACTGCTCACTTTGAAGATGCGCAGGATTTGACCCTTACCTCGCTTTTTGCCAACGACCCTCATCGTTTTGACAAATTCTCTGTTCAGTTCGGTAATGACATTCTGCTGGATTACTCAAAAAACCTGATCAGTGAGCAGACATTGGACAAACTGTTTGCGCTGGCAGATGAGACCGAGCTGAAAGACGCAATCAGCGCGATGTTCCGTGGCGACAAGATCAACCTGACTGAAGACCGCTCAGTGCTCCACGTTGCCCTGCGCAATCGTAGCAATACACCAATCATGGTGGACGGTGAAGACGTGATGCCAGCCGTGAATGCGGTTCTGGAAAAAATGAAAGCGTTCTCAGATCGTGTGATCAGCGGTGAGTGGAAAGGTTACACCGGCAAAGAAATTACCGATGTGGTCAACATCGGAATCGGTGGTTCAGATCTGGGTCCTTATATGGTGAGCGAAGCGCTGGCGGCGTACAAAACGCGCCTGAACCTGCACTTCGTGTCTAACGTTGATGGCACACACATCGCGGAAACGCTGAAGGATCTGAACCCAGAAACAACCTTATTCCTGATCGCGTCGAAAACGTTCACCACTCAAGAAACCATGACCAATGCGTTGTCTGCGCGTGGCTGGTTCCTCGAAATGGCACAAGACCAAGCGCACGTTGCGAAGCACTTCGCCGCGCTATCTACCAACGCTGCATCTGTGTCTGAGTTTGGTATCGACACTGACAACATGTTCGAATTCTGGGACTGGGTTGGTGGCCGTTACTCGCTGTGTTCAGCAATTAGTTTGTCTATCTGCTTGTCTGTGGGTTATGACAACTTTATTGAGATGCTGTCTGGTGCGCACGAGATGGACAAGCACTTCCAAAGCACGCCGTTTACTGAAAACCTGCCAGTGTTGCTGGCGTTGATTGGCATTTGGTACAACAACTTCCATGGTGCCGAATCCGAAGCGATCCTGCCTTACGATCAGTATCTGCACCGTTTTGCTGCGTACTTCCAACAAGGCAATATGGAATCAAACGGTAAGTACGTAGACCGTGATGGCAATCCA
Organism: Enterovibrio nigricans DSM 22720; assembly: GCF_900167155.1. Lineage (GTDB taxonomy): Bacteria > Pseudomonadota > Gammaproteobacteria > Enterobacterales > Vibrionaceae > Enterovibrio > Enterovibrio nigricans. The sequence continues at coordinate 7,378 of NZ_FUXU01000004.1, forward strand.
GTGGAATACCAAACAGGCCCTATCATTTGGGGTGAGCCGGGTACGAACGGTCAACACGCGTTCTACCAATTGATCCACCAGGGCACTAAGTTGATCCCATGCGATTTCATTGCACCTGCAATCAGCCACAACCCGCTGAGCGATCATCATCCTAAGTTAATGGCTAACTTCTTTGCGCAAACCGAAGCGCTGGCTTTTGGTAAGACGCGAGAGCAAGTTGAAGCAGAATTTGCAGCAGCGGGCAAATCCGCAGAAGAAGTGGCTGCACTGGTGCCGTTCAAAGTGTTTGAAGGCAACCGCCCAACTAACTCGATTCTGGTTAAGCAAGTCACGCCAAGTGTACTGGGTGCGTTGATTGCCATGTATGAGCACAAGATCTTTGCTCAAGGCGTGATCTGGAATATTTTCAGCTTCGATCAGTGGGGTGTGGAGTTGGGTAAGCAATTGGCGAACCAAATCTTGCCAGAGCTGGCTGACCAAGATGAAGTGGATAGCCATGACAGTTCAACCAATGGCCTGATCAACACGTTCAAGCAGTGGCGCGCATAGTGCGACCAGCGAGTGACTGTGATTGACATAAAAAACGCCGCAAAATCTGCGGCGTTTTTTTATGAGCGAAAAGCATATTCAGTCAAAACATATTTCAATGTACGCTCGGCCAAATTCTGACTCAAACGGCATGATAATGATTTGGCCTTCGCTCTTGTGGGTGATGGTGTGCTCGCGACCCGAAACAACAATGGGTGTCGCCATATCGAAATCAAAGCCTTTCTCAGCCAGAATACGTTTAGCGCCACCCGTGACCATATTGGTAATTTCGCCCACCATGTCGGTGACATCGGCATTGATCGAGCTTGGGCGTTCACCCAGCATGCGACTCATTATTTCCAGCGCAAGATCTTCTTCGAAAGTCACAGAAAAAGAACCTTTCGTTTGCGCTCCCACCATCCCAATAAGACCAGACACATCGCCCTTGGCAACTTCTGACTTTTTAACTTGTGGCTTCCTCGGCGTGATTTCGAGTTGCGCCATCGTTGTCAGCACATTGACCAATGAAGATAAAAATGGATTTATAAATTCTGCGCGCATAATGTTAATTCACCGTCCTACTGCATTTTCTGTGTCGCCACCTGACAAGTGTGACAAGTTCCATGTGTTTCAACGACGTGATTGATCACTTTAAAGCCAACCTGATGTGCTCTTTCCTGAAGTGCATCAGATAGCGCATCAGCGTGGCATTCTTCTACCGTACCGCATGAATCACAGATTAACAATTGAGAGCAATGCGGTTCGTGACCGAGATGACAGCAAGCAATAAAGCTGTTTGTTGACTCGACCTTATGTACAAACCCTTGAGAAAGCAGAAAATCGAGTGCTCGGTAAACCGTTGGTGGTTTTGCCTGAGGCTCGGTTTCTCTCAATTTATCCAGCAAATCATAAGCACTGATCGCACGTTTGCTTTGGATAATAATTTCATAGACCCGTCCGCGTTGCGTTGTCATTCGCACGCCACGTTGTTCGCATAATGACTGCGCGCGGGTAATTAGGTGTGAAAGGTTGGCCATAAGACCTCAGAAATCAGGCTGAAGGCTTTATTCTATCACAGCATCTTTAACGCGTACTTGCTGCACCGTGACGGCGGTTGGGCTTTGGGTAATTGTAGTTGATGAATACCAATAGGCAGGTGAGATTCGCGTTACTTTGATTGTGGATCGCTTGCAGATGAAGTGTTGATGGTGAAGCGCGGTGGGCCTTTCGGCCCACCTAAAAGGCATTGTTTTACTTTAATACAGTGCGAAGACGGCGAATTTTTTCCTCTAGTACTGATGTTGGACAGCCCAAGTTCAGACGAATAAAGCCGCGCCCCTCTTCTCCAAAGTTGTAGCCCATGGTCGGAATAACGCCGGCAGCGTGAAGTTGCTTTTCGAGTTCTTCATCGTCCAGTTCCATGGCGCGACAGTCGACCCAAGCTAGATAGGTAGACTCCTGAATACGATAAGTTACTTGTTTTAACTCGGTGTGCACAAACGCTGCCAATAACTGATTATTGCCATCTAAGTATTGCAGCGTGTCATCCACCCACGCTTTACCGTTACGGTACGCCGATTGGTTGGCCAAAATACTGAATGCGCTATACACATCAATGCCATAGGCCAAGAGTTTGGATTTTAACGCTTCTGCTTCTTTCTCATTAGGGATCATGGTGTTGGTTAATCGCAGAGACGGCAGGCCAAAGGTTTTAGTACCCGCGATACACACAGCCATTTTTTCGAAGTAGGTTGGGTCGACGCGCAAACAGCTGAAGAAAGTATTTTCGCCGAATACGATATCTGCCCAAATCTCGTCAGAAATTAGATATACACCGTATTGGTGGCATAGTTTGCAAAGGCGAGTAACTTCTTCTTCTGTCCACACTCGGCCACCAGGGTTATGTGGGTTACAGAAGATCATGACTTTCACACCGTCTTTGAACTGGGCTTCAAGATCGTCAAAGTTGATGGTGTAGTAGCCGTTGTCGTTGATCATCGTTGACGTGGCAACGGTGCGGCCCGTGTTCTCGATGGTGCGGTAAAATGCGTGATAAACCGGACTTAAAATCAGAACCTTCTCGCCTTCCTTACTCCAGCGTTCAACCAACATCGCAATAGCAGGCAGGCTTCCCGGCGTGGTGTGAAACCACTCTTTTTTCAATGTCACTTGATGGCGGTCTTTCCACCAATCAATCACAGAATTGAAGTATTCATCGCTACGCTCTGAATAGCCAAAAATGCCATGGTCCAAACGTTCTTGAAGAGGCTTGGTGATAAAGTCAGGGGCTTTGAAATCCCAATCAGAGACCCAGCTTGGCAGCGCCTCGCCTTCTGGGACGCCCAGCCATTTCTCCATGTAGTCCCATTTGAGACAATCGGTGCCGTAGCGGTTAATTACTGTATTCAGTTCGTGAGCCATAACGTCCTCAGAAAAAGTGGAAGCCTTGGGGAGACAAGGCTTCAATTTGTTATTGTTTTAGGTTTTTCTTCTACACAGCCGCAGCAGGTTGTGCGCTTTTCATGTGGTCTTTCGCTTGCGCGATACCGATGCCGGTCACCGCCCAAATCATGGCAAAGAAAATCGCCGAGTAGTTTTGGATTGCCCAAGGCAGGTAATCCAACGTTGATACACCCAAGGTTGCAGCCATGAATACACCCGCGTTAGTCCAAGGCACCAGTGGTTCGATGATGGTGCCCGCATCTTCAATGGTGCGAGACAGGTTCTTCGCATCCAGTTTCATTTTCTTATAAGTGTCACGGAACAGCTCTGAAGGGATAAGCAGTGCCAGTTTGCCGTCAGAGGTGGTACACACAACAGTGATGGTAGTGACGATGGTTGCACCAATCAGGCTGGTGGTCCCTTTAATGCCTTTTGCCATGGTGTCTACCAGCACTTTCAGACCGCCTGTCAGTGCCAGTGTGCCAGCGAAAGAGAAGGCGCAGAATACCAGCAGAACCACACCCATCATGGATGTCATGCCACCACGGTTAACCAATGTCAGCACATCCTTAACAATCTCTACATCACCAAGACCTGCGCCAGCAAACATGCTTGCATTGAAGCCGCTGATCATTGCCGTCAATGCTGTCTGTAGGCTGAAGCCTTGGAAAATCACCGCATTCAGCACACCGATTGCAATCGCCGCAAGCATCAGAGGGATCGTAGGCAGCTTGCGTACCGCACCCCAAAGGATTAATAACGGTGGTAAAATCAGGAACACATTCAAAGAGAATAATTGCTCAAGGTTGGCCAGAATCGAAACCACTTTTTCAGGAGTATCTGCCGACACATCGCTACTACCCACAAAGAAAAACACCAATGCAGACAGGATGAACGCAGGGATTGTCGTCCAAAGCATGTGCTGAATGTGCGAGTACAAATCGGTACCTGCCACCACGGGCGCAAAGTTGGTGCTGTCTGAAAGCGGAGAAATTTTGTCACCAAAGTAGGCACCAGACACCACAGCACCTGCAACAGCGGCTAGGTTTGCATCCATACCGGCTGCAACGCCCATCAATGCGACACCGACAGTACCCGCAGAGCCCCAAGACGTGCCCGTACATAAAGACACCATACAGGTTACGAGAAATGACGTTAATACGAGGTATTCAGGGCTGATGACTTTCAGACCGTAGTAAACCAGCAGTGGAATTGTTCCGCCGACCATCCAGCTACCAATCAGGCCGCCGACCAGAATCAGAATGAATACTGCAGGAAGGGTTTGTGCCAGACGATCGATAATGGCTTTTTGAATGTCATCCCAGCTAAAACCCATTTTCCATGCAACGCCTGCTGCTACAACAGCTGATGCCAGAAGAAGACTTTCAATAGGTAGTCCGAATACGCCGTATCCAATCACCAGAAAACCAAGCATTGCGACCAAGGGGAGCAATGCCAAAACATTAGATGGAGCAGATGTTACTTTGTTATTCATGTAATTTACATTCGGTAGGGCTAGAAAAAACAGAGATAAATAAAAATTCAAATCAGTTCTAAGTCGAATTATTAAAATAATCCGTAAAACACCTGCAATCCGTGATGGATTTCACCAATGCAAAACAATATGATTTCAATGTAATTTACATAATTCAAAAGTATGATCAAGGACACATATGGCAACCATCAAGGATGTTGCGAAAGCAGCAGGCGTCTCCATCGCGACCGTTTCGAGAGTGATTAATCAGGCCAACAATGTGATACCTACAACGGTGGCGAAAGTGGAAGCTGCCATGCGTGAACTCGATTTCCACGTAAAGGGGAACCGAAGACTCACAATCAATCAGGGCGATGACTTGTTGGGCTTAGTGGTGAGCCGTTTTAATTCTCCCTTCTATGGCCTGCTGACTCAGGGAGTAGAAAAGATTGCGCGTAAGCACGGTCGCAATCTGATGGTGCTCAGTGGTGAATACGATGAAGGCCGAGAGCAAGAAGCCATTGATGTTTTGTTGGCGCGAGGGTGCCGCAATATTGTGCTGCACAGCAAGGGGATGACTGATGTGACGTTGACCAAGCTCGCCAACCAATTGCCAGGGTTGATTGTCGTAAACCGCCATGTAGACGCCATAGAAGAACAATGTGTATGGCTAGATAACGGCGAAGGGACTTACCTCGCAACCAAGCATTTGATTGATCAAGGTCACCGAGCAATTGCCTATATTTCCTGTGAAATGGCACTTGATGATAAAGCTGATCGTTTCAATGGGTATTGCCGCGCACTCACTGAAGCCGGTATAGACCTTAATCCTGATTGGATTGAAGAAGTGCCGTTTGGAGAGCAGGGTGGTGTCACCGCGGCAAATAACCTCCTTAACAAAGGATTACCAGTGACGGCGCTGGTGGCGTTTAATGACTTTTTTGCTGCTGCGGCGATGCAAGTGTTCAAAGAACATGGCATTGGTATTCCAGAAAGGCTGTCGATTGTCGGCTTTGATGATGTGTTACCAGAGTGCTATTTCAGCCCGAAACTGACGACCATCCGTAATCCGATTGAAAGCATGGGCATGAATGCGGCGAGGCTGTCTATTGAAGGGAAGGACAGCGCATTGGTGAGAGGTTTTCAGCCACTTTTGATTAAACGTGATTCGGTGCTCTCAGTTTAATCATTGTACTTTTTTCGACACTTCACAGAACAAGGGGGCACCGCGTTGCGAGAGTGCCCTCACGATTTTCATCGCGACAAGTGATTCTTGAAATTCTTCGATAGGAAAACTTTCTGAACGTGTTTTCCCTTCGCCTGAAAAAATGTATCTCGCTTCTACCTCGATTTTTCCTTGCTGAGGGTTGGCGGAGATAGAGAGGATCTCTCTGTCGTGCACCAGAAGCTGATACTTTTTGTCGTAATTAAGCTGACAGCACTTCACCGTGCGTTTGTTGACGTCTTCATAACGATGGCTGACAAGCTCCATGGCGGGCGTAATCACCTTGCTGCTCACGGCTTTAAATTTCTCAATGAACTCGGCTTCGAGTGCTTTTCGCTCAAGCTCCTTCTCTTGCTTTTGAGCTTCTTTTACCTTGGATTCGGCAACACTTAAAAGGCGCTTTAGGTTGTCATTCATCACTGTATATCCACCAAAAGTCTGAGTCCATATTCCTACTATAGGAAACATATTGGTGTCAGGCTAATCGGACAAATTCAATCCAGTTGAGTGGGCGGGCTTAGGACGGTTGCTCGTTTGAGTATTTGGCTGGAAAAAGTCGCCGGACGGACGATAAAACCTGAGAGATTTTACTGCTCTAATAATGGTTGCGGGCGCGTTGAAAAGGGGTAGGATCCCGAGGAACAGGGAGTTAAAGGCCCTTTTTCATTATGGCGTTTTTTTAGGAATGGACATGAATTTTACCTACGTCAATCCAACGGTTGTTCACTTTGGCCAAGGCCAAATTTCTGCAATTGCAACGGCGATTCCCGCGAACAGCAAAGTGCTAGTGATTTACGGTGGCGGCTCTATCAAGCGCAATGGCGTATATGAGCAAGTTTCTGCAGCGTTGGGCGATCACAAGTGGCTGGAATTTTCGGGTGTTGAGCCAAACCCGACACGTGAGACGCTCGACAAAGCGGTAGCGATCGTTAAAGAACAAAGCGTTGATTTTATTTTGGCAGTCGGTGGCGGCTCAGTGATCGATGGCTCGAAGTTTGTGGCAGCGGCATCCAAGTATGACGGTGACAGCTGGGACATCATGTCCGAAGGCCATTGCGTGACAGAAGCGACGCCGTTGGGCGCGATTTTGACGTTACCTGCTACGGGCTCTGAATCTAATAGCGGTGCCGTTATCACCTATGCCGCGGAGCAATCAAAGCTCTGTTTCATGTCATCAGCAGTGCAGCCTAAATTTGCGGTTTTAGACCCAGATGTCATCAAGTCGCTGCCTGAACATCAGGTTATCAATGGGGTTGTGGATGCCTGGGTACATATCTGTGAACAGTACATTACCTATCCGACAGGAAACATGGTTCAAGAAGGCTACGCAGAAACCTTGCTGAAAAACCTGTTGGTGTTAGGGCAACAATTTGAAAAGCGAGACTGCGACCACTGGCGTGCGAACTTGATGTGGACGGCAAACCAAGCGTTGAATGGCATGTTAGGTTCCGGCGTTCCGCATGACTGGGCAACACACATGATTGGACATGAAATCACCGCGATTTGGAACGTCGACCATGCACGCTCTCTGGCGATTGTTCAGCCATCACTGCTTCGCAACCAGATAGACGTGAAACGCAGTAAGCTTGAGCAAATGGGCCGCAACGTATTTGGTTTGGCGGAGTCAGACGAACTGGCGTCTCAGACCATTGATGCCATCGAACATTTTTATCGTTCTTTGGGTGTTGAAACCACCTTTTCCGCGGCAGAAATGGGCAAGCAACAAGCGGTTGAGGCTATTGTGTCTAAGCTAGAAAAACACAATATGACCGCGTTAGGTGAACACGAAGCCATTAATTTGGATGTGTCACGTTGCATCTTGGATAACGCATTTATCTGACGGAAGATGAGATAAAGATGGTGCCGGATATTGCTGCAATGTCCGGCTTTTTTATAACGTATCTTTGCTAGGTTCTGAATGTTCTCGACAAATAAGATCGCCACCCGAAATGTTTAAGGTCATCTTGGTCAAATCGCAGAAGAATTCCTGATCTGAATAGGGCTTGTGAAAACGGCAGGTTTTGCAAAGGCCAAAACTTGCACAGTTATTTGATTTCTGAATATCCCTAAGCAAGGCCTCAAGCTGTGTTTTTAGCGTATCTTGAGCATCACCCAGCTTGTCTATGCCACGGCGAATAGAAGCGGGTGGAATCGCTTGTTGTGAAATGGCCAACCCTTGTTTAGACAAGAGCAAGTGTGTGATGCGACGATCAACAGGGTCTTTTTCTTTGGTCAAAAACCCTTTTTTTTCCAACAAGGTGATCGACTGAGATGTTGTGCCTTTCGTGATCCCCAAAAACTCGGTAACAGCGGCAGGCGTGTCGCTGAGTTGGTTGCAGCGAGAGAGGTAGTAAAGCACTTCCAAATGAACAGGATGCAAACCATATTCTAAGCCAGCAAGGCGAACTTCATTTCTGAATAACGTTGTAATGCGTTCAATGATGTCGCAGATCGGATCTACATCCCTCATACACGTTTCCTTAGCAAGTCTTTGGGTGAATATGTTTTTACTGGCATATCAATATTTTATTCCAAATAGAGTGTTGATGCGAAACCATATTAGTAAAAACGCAATTACGTCATAAAAGAGAGGAGGTTCCTGAGGATCAATTTTTGGCTTATTGGACTTGCTACTTCCGTGTGTAGCGAAAGGGTTGAGCGGGGGATACACCGCGACGCGGTCATGGGCATAGATATAAAAATCCCTGAGACTGGCTCAGGGATTTTCGTGTGTTAAGCGGGAAGCCCGTTTGACACGTTTATTCGATTACAGGTAGTAACGAACACCCAGTTTCCACTGGTTGTTGTCTTCTTCTGAACCATCTAGGCCAAACTGGTAACCAGCAAAACCAACAAACGTCTGAGTGAACTTGTACTCAGCTTGAACGGCAGCAGTCGCATAAACAGAGCTGTCCGCTTTTTTGTTTTCAACTGATTCGTAGTTTGCGATCAGATTTACGCCGTTGTTCAGCGCGTAACCTGCCAGAAGCTCCATCACGTTGGTTTCTTCTAGATCTTGGATCATGTGCTCACCCATCGCGTAAGCACCAGCAACGTAAAGGCCTTTACCCCAAGAACCGTAGCTTGCGCTGACGATATGAGATTGCGCGTTATCAGCAGCTACATCACCCGTAGTGAAAGCGTAGTTAACCGCAAAATCAGAGATTTTGTAGCTGATTGCTGCTTGCAGGCGAGTTTCATAGTCGCCATGTGCGCCCTGCCAGCCACCAGCCAGTGTCAGCGATTGTGACTCACCCAGTGCCAGCGTGTTGGTGTAGCTCACCATTTTGTCCGCACGGCCGGTGCCTAGGTTAGCGTGGTCGTTGTAAGTAAAGTCACTTGCGTAAGAGATAGGCTTGTCAGTTGCTGCAACTGCATTGTAGTAAGGTGCCCATTGGGTACCTACAACAACACGGCCAGCGTTTTCATGCGTCAGGCCAATGTAGCCCAAACGGGTAGTGAACGCGTTTGCACCGTTAGTCAGGTAGTTCAGCGCCCATTCACCTTTTGCATCAGCAACAAAACCGTTGCCCATGTCGTGAGTCGCGTTGAAGTTCAGGCGTGGTGATGCGGAGATAACTTCCAGCTCGCCTTTCTCTGAATCGCTCAGTGCAACAGACACGTGGCCGCCGATCGCGAATGTTGAACCGTTTGCATTATAAAGCTCGATTGCAACCGCTTGAGAAGTGAAAGCAGAAGTGGCGATAGCAATGGCGAGTAGTTTCTTATTCATTATTTTTATTCCGTTTAATTAATCGTCTGTTATGTCCAAAACAGCCAAAAAGTGTCTAAAACACCCATGGCTTGTTAACAGGCTCGGCACGAATGTATTTCATAAGTGAATGATTTAACGCATGAAACGTTCTCAAAGAATAAAAAATATAATAAATATAATAAATATCATAACTATCAGTAGCTTGCGGTGTATTTGATTGATATTGGATTTACCTTGCTGCTCATTTTTTTATCTAATCGACATTCGTGTTTTTAGCGATGCCAATAGGGAGATAAAATTGCGACCGAGTGTTAAATTAAGTGAAATTGAGTAGGTGTAACCGTCATTTATTTTGCGATCGGTGTTGCTTATTTTGACGATTTTGACGGAGAGGGACTTTTGCACTGACTAAATTTGAAGCGGTTGTAGGGGGTATTGTTTTTCCCAAACGTATTGGCTAGAGCCTTTTTTTTGAACGTCTTGCTTTCACGGTGTACTATGCGCCCATTCTTTTTTACAAATACTGTGGTTTTGTAGCGTGGTTCACCACTGCTCAAGGTTCTGCGTTCTACATTGTAATATGCCACTTGATATCCTCTGGATCCCCTTTTGAGTGAGGGGTTCTGTGAGGGGATCTATAGCAAGTATTTTAGGGTATTTCAATGTATTTGAACGCATTTACAGGAAGCTGGCAAACCTGATAAAACAAGGCCATATAAGGTATGACTAACAATTACAGCCCCTCTAGATTTTCTGTTGCGCCCATGCTTGATTGGACCGACCGCCATTGTCGCTACTTCCACCGTATCTTGTCGAAGAGCGCGCTGTTGTATACCGAGATGGTGACGACCGGTGCCATAATTCACGGTAAAGGTGATTTCCTGATGTTCAATGAAGAAGAACATCCGGTGGCGCTGCAATTGGGCGGTTCGAACGTGGCGGACTTGGCGCATTGCGCGAAGTTGGCGCAAGAGCGAGGCTACAACGAGATTAACCTGAATGTCGGTTGTCCGTCTGATCGTGTACAAAATGGTCGCTTTGGTGCTTGCCTGATGGGCGAAGCGGATTTGGTGGCGCAATGTGTCTCTGCCATGAAAGAAGTGGTCGATATTCCTGTGACGGTAAAAACTCGCATTGGTATCGACGATCAGGACAGTTATGAATTTCTGGTCGACTTCGTTCGTACCGTCAGTGAGAAAGGCGGTTGTGATGATTTCACTATTCATGCGCGTAAAGCATGGCTGTCAGGTCTTAGCCCGAAAGAAAACCGTGAAATTCCGCCGCTGGACTACCCACGCGTTTACCAACTGAAGAAAGACTTCCCGCACCTGACCATGGCAATCAACGGTGGTATCAAGTCGCTGGAAGAAGCCGAAGAGCACCTACAATTTATGGATGGTGTGATGATTGGTCGCGAAGCTTACCAAAGCCCTTACTTGCTGGCTGAAGTAGATAGCCGCTTGTTCGGCAGTGATACGCCAATCATCAAGCGTTCTGAGGCGGTCAAAGCTATGTTCCCGTATATCGAAGAACAACTGAGCAAAGGTACGTACCTGAACCATATCAGCCGCCATATGCTGGGTATTTTCCAGAACATGCCAGGTGCACGTCAATGGCGTCGTTACATCAGTGAAAATGCGCATAAACCAGGCTCGGGTATCGAAGTGCTGGAAGCGGCGTTGGCGAAAATCCCGGCGGAATTGGACGTTTAACCGTATTTGTCTGAACGGTTGGTTAAATTTACCGCAATACTTGGCGTAAATTACTAAAAACATTGAAACCGCAGCCCTCTTAGGGTTGCGGTTTTTTATTATCTCATTGAAATATATAAATTTAGTAAAGTTGGCCTACTTCGTGCAATACCCTAGGAAAAGAAAGTCTCTGTGTACCTTAGGAGGGTCTGATGATTGAATTTCTGTTTCTGGTTGGTTTTACATTAGTGTTGTTGGCAACAGGTATTAGTTTCCTCGGCATTGTTGCAGCGATGGCTGTGGGCTTTATTGTCATGGCACTGGCTGGCATGATTGGCTTATTGTTCAAGATGTTGCCATGGATTATCTTGATTGCCGCGATTATTTGGCTCCTCAAAGGGCGAGATAAAACAGCACAAAATGCACGTAATTACTGCTATAAACGCTCGCGTAGATACAACCGAGCACGCCGCTATTAAGCCTATAAGTAGCGTTATGCACTAGGTTTAAATCGATGATTCCGCATAAAAAACCGTCAGTTTTGTGCGGAATCTTTATTGGTTTTTTGCTATAGTCCCCGCAAACATAATCCTAAAAATGTAAGGCGGAGCCCTTTCAATGAAAAAACTAAACCTATCTCTTGCTGCACTAGCAGTGGCGGGCACGTTTGCACTGCCTGCGCAAGCAGCTGTACTTTTAGGGGCCAAAGTAGGCGCAGATGCTTGGTATGCCGATGCGAAGATCAATGATGTTCGCGCTGATGACGCAAACGTACAGATGTCTTACTACGCGGCGTTTGAACATTTCATTCCATTGATTCCTAACGCTAAAATTCGTCACACTGGCGTTGAATCAAACAAGTTCAATACTGATTTTACTCAGATTGACATGATTGCTTACTACGAAATTCTGGATAACGACCTGATCTCTTTTGACATTGGTCTGAACTTACAAAAATTCGATGGTCGCTTTAACAACCAGAACTTCGATGAGTGGCAGCCAAACGTATACAGTGACGTGCGTCTGGGTATTCCAGCAACGCCGTTGTCTCTGTTCGGTACCTTCAGCTTTGGTAGCTACGACGATACGAGCACAGTAGATGCAGAAGCAGGTGTTCTATTCACGCTGGGTCTGGTTGCTGCGGATCTGAACATGAAAGCGGGCTACCGCGTTCAAGATTACGATTTCAACTACTTTGGCGCGAACAACGGTAAATTCATGAACGACGGTTTCTTCGTTGGTGCAGAATTTAACTTCTAATTCGCTGCTCGTCAGTGGAAATGAAAAACCGCGCAATGGCGCGGTTTTTTTGTGCCTGATTTTCCTCTTTGCTTAACGGCCTTTTTTCCCCTGATCACGTGTTGGTTGAAATCCAGCGACAGCCAGTGCGATAAACACCAACGTACAGGTGGAGACCACCAAGAGCGCGGTGACATTCACCTGTTGGTAGAGGGCAAATCGAATGAGCTCAACACCAAAGGTAAAAGGGTTGTAGCGGCAGAGGTCATAAAGCCAAATGCTTGCTTCTTGCATTTTCCAAAGCGGGTACAGAGCAGAGGATAAAAAGAACATCGGGAAGATGACAAAATTCATCACGCCAGCGAAGTTCTCTAATTGTTTTACGCGCGAGGCAATCACTATCCCTAGCGCACTCAACATTAGCGCGGTAATGAACAGTGCCGGGATTGCCATGATGTAGCCCAACGGAGAAAGCGGCCTGTCATAGAGTGCGGCAATCACCAAAAAGGCCCCTACTTGTAAGACGCTCACCAAGGCACTGGCGATCTGTTTTGATAGCAGTAAAAAAGGACGTGGAAGTGGGCTGGTGAGCAGGACTTTAATGCTGCCCATCTCCCGGTCATAAACGATAGACAGCGAGCTTTGCATGCCATTGAAAAGCAAAATCATGGCGCACAGGCCGGGCAGAATATATTCCTCATAATTGATGTAGGTGGCGTAGGGCTCCATGATGGCGATGCCAAGGGCAGCGCGAAAGCCTGCGGCAAAGACAATCAGCCACAACAGCGGGCGGACTAGACTTGCGGCAAAGCGGGCGCGTTGTTGGAAAAAGCGCAGCCATTCTCGGTAGCAAATGCCTTTAAAGGCAAACCAGTAACGCATCATCGGCTTGCCTCCGACATCTCATCCGCGGTGAGGTTGGCGAAGACTTTTGCCAGCGTCGGGTGCTGGTGAATTTCTTTTAGCGCATGTGCGACATTGTGCGCCCGCAGGGTGCCGCGATGCAGGATGAGTACGTCGTCATCGTCATCCACTTCTTCAATCAAATGGGTCGCCCAAAGCACACACAAAGGTTGCTTTTCACAAAGCGATCGCACGGCGTCTGAAAGTGACGCGCGTGCCTTGGGATCCAGACCGCTGGTGGGTTCATCAAGCAACAATATTTCCGGCGAATGCATCAAGGCGCGGACCAGTTCTGTGCGACGTCGGTGACCGCCGTTCAAGGCGCGGATCTTGTCGTGTAGTCTGTCTGCAAGGGAGAAGTGTTCGAGCAGCGGCCCGGCTTTTTCTAGGCTTTGTGATTTGCTGAACCCATGCAGTGCACCGTAGTAACTGAGGTTTTGCGCCACGGTCAAATCAAGGTCGAGTGTGTTTTGCTGAAAGACCACGCCCAACTTTGCCATGGTCTGACGTTGAGGGATTTCACCGAGAAGTTTGATTTCTCCTGATTGAACGGGCGTTAACCGTGTGAGCAGCGAAAACAGGGTGCTTTTCCCTGCGCCATTTGGCCCGAGCAGCATATGGAGGCCACGCCCGAGAGACAGTGAAATGTCATTCAATGCGTGGCGCGAACCGTAGTGGTGGTTGAGATGGATAACCTCAATCATAGGGCGTCGTTATTCGACAGTGCGAACGGCAACACCCCAAGGGTAGCGACCGACTTTGACGGTTTTAATCACCTCGCGGTTTGGTACATCAATGATGGACACGTCACCGCTTACGCCGTTGGTGGCGAGCAATCGGTCTTCCGCTTCGTTCAGTGCCATTTGCCATACGCGGCGGCCGACCAACAAGCAATCTTCAACTTCCAGAGTGCCTGTATTCACGACGGCTACATGGTTTGCGGGACCCAAGGCAACAAAGGCGGTTTTACCATCAGACGTGAGTTTTACGCCAACAGGTTGCACTTTGTCTTTGTGGACCCCTTTGGGGGCGAAGCTGATTTTTTTGATGATTTCTTTGGTGTCGGTATCGATCACAGACACGGTGCCTCCGATTTCTGCGCTGACCCAAAGCTGTTTGCCATCAGGGCTAAACTGCGCGTAGCGTGGACGCGCATCAACCAAGGTGTTGTGGAACATCGCATTGGTTTCTGTATTGATCCAATGCGCCATGTTGGAGGTTTCTTAAGTGATGATGGCGATTTTCCCGTCCGGGCTTACTGCAACACCTTCAGGCTCTACGCCCACCTCTACTTGGGTGACAACACTGGAGGTCGGAATGTCGATCACCGTCATCAGCGCATCGTCTTCGTTTGCAACATAAAGGCGCTTACCATCCGGCGACAGGGCGAATAACTCTGGATCCTCGCCCGAGGGAAGATCGCCAACAATGGTGTTGCTATTCAAATCCAGCACTTGCACGGTATCGTCCTCGCTGGCACAAATGTAGAGCTGTTTGCCGTCTTTGCTGACTTCAATACCACGGGGACGATCGCCCACGTCAATGGTGTTGATCACTTCCATCGAGTCCATGTCGATGATGCTCACGGTGTCATCTTTTTCGTTGGTGACATAAGCGAGCTCTTTCGCCATGGCTTCTGAAGAGAGAAGCGGCGAAACCATCAGGGTGGCAAGTGTTAGCGCGAGAATCGATTTGGCGTAATGCATCGTCTGTATCCTTACTGATTGTTTGCAGTGTTAAATTTGTAAAGACGGCACTGGCTTTGTGCTTCATCAATGCCCAATGAATCGAGATCATTGCGCGGATGAAGGAAGCCTTCGAAGGGGGCCGTAGCAACCAGTGCTTGTGCGTCAAACAGGGAGACTGTTTGGCGAAGTTGACCATTCCAGGGGCGGTAAGTGAGCTTGCGGCCTTTGTAAGCCGCGAGCTGGAAGCGATCGCTTATGATAAAGGGCAATACCGTATCTACGTCACCGCTATTGAGCGTAGTGACGGCTTCATTGATGGAACGAACAGCAACCCAAGCGGCGTAATCTTTTGCGGTCATGTGGCGGTCAAATTGTTTGGTAAAGCGATTTTGAAACTGAATCGCTCCCCATTGTTCTATGACATAGCTCCAGCCATCGGCACGCAGCCCATGGGTGCCGATTACAGGGCGGGGTAGCCAAGTATTATAGGGCAGGTGCTGACCAAAGAGATTGCTCTCATCAATCACTAATACCGCATCATAATCACTGGCTTGCGTGAACAGCGGAATTTCCGCAGAGGCAGAGCGGCGTAAATCAGTGTCAAAGTTCCACACCTTTTCAGCGACTACCTTGTGGCGGTATTTCTGGAGTGTGTTTTTTACCGCCGTAAGGTATGCATTGTCGGCATTGGTTACTCCCGATACGACAAAGATGTCGTTGAGACGCCTCACGCGAAGCCATTGAGACAGGGCATCTCCCTGCATGGAATAACTGAGTGCGGTGTGAAGCGTGTTTGGCAGGCAGATACTGGAGCGTAAATTGTCATCGCGGTTGCCCACATTGAGCAACAAGGCATTTTCTGGGAGAGACGATCGCAGTGCTTTTAGTGAGTCAGTATCCAAGTCAGTTAGAAAGTAGCGAATGCCCTCGTCATACCATGCAGCAGCAGACCTTTTGAGCACTACAATATCGTCAGATGTTGTAACCTACAGCGAATATTTTTGACCAAGAAACTTACCGGTGCCGTTGGCGTCTTTGATGGAAAGTTTGGCACCGGCTTCCCCATTGTTTTCGGGCTCTCTCAGGTATTCTGGCACTGCGCGGGTCTCTTCGACGGGCAAGCGCAACATGCCAATCCGAACGTTCACTTCTGCGCTAACGCTGGCAGACATAATCATGCCCCACACCAGAAAAAGAAAGGCAATGAAGGTGTTATGACAGCAAACCCAGCAACGTTTCATCAAGTACAGCTCTCCGAAAAAGGCAACGTTTTTACTGTAAGCAGGGACGGGCGTTTTTGCCAAATCCGTTCGTCTAGCTAATAAGAATATCCTCCCAAAGAATGAGGGTTATACCCGCCTTGGTAGCATGTTAGTCAAGGGCGGCAGCGCCTAGACTGAATCCAATTGCTATCAGCGCAAAGGAGTTTTGTAACATGGAAAAGGTTGAGCGAAAGGTTTGTGTTTTCACTGCGATAGCGTTGGTTTCTGCGCTGGTATCTCAGTGGGCTTGGGCTCATGGGGACGTGACACCGCAGTCGATCGACACCACATCAATCCCCGTTCTGGGGGCGGATTGGACTGAGACCAACCCGTACCGAGAGTTGGACGGTGATGTCAGAGTGGAAGTCGAGCGGATAGGCGCATCGGCCTACAACCAAAACTGCGCACGTTGCCATGGCTTGGAGGGGATATCTGGCGGTATCGCGCCGGATCTTCGCTTGCTTTCCCCCGACTACGATGGAGATGAATGGTACATCTATCGCGTGCAAAACGGTGCAGTCAGAAACGGTGCGGTATACATGCCAAAAATGACAGAGCACCTCAATCAAGAAGCGCTGTGGGCGATTCGGACTTGGCTTGAGTCTGTCGCTCCGGAAGAAAACGGTTAGGGGGCGTTGGCATGGTCGCGGTGAACGATATCGGGTTTAAAGGCATCAAGTTCATAGATGTGTTGATGATTTTTGCACTCTGGATTGGCGTGACGATGCCGACTTATGCGCTCTCGTTTGATGACATTCAAGCCAACGGTGAGATTCGCGTGGCCGTTTATGACCACTTCCCTCCGTATTCTTTCAAGGATGAAAACGGAACTCCTGCTGGCATCGATATCGAACTGGCAAACGCGTTGGCGAAAGGGCTGAACGTGAAGCTTGATCTGCACTGGATGACACCCGATGAAACGGTTGAAGATGACATGCGCAATTACCTCTGGAAAGGGATGAACCTGACCAGTGATGACGGTAAGCGTGTCAAAGCGGACGTGATGTTGCGTGTGCCTTATGACCGAGCCTTTGCGATGCAAAGGGACGATGTGGGTCATCCTGCACACGAACGCGTACACATGTTTGTGCCCTACCAACAAGAGCGTTGGCGGATGGTGTTTGATGCGAAAAAGCTCGATGCACCACAAACCGCCGCACGCTTTATGTATCACCCGGTCGGCGTTGAAGTCGATACGGTTCCACAGTTTTATCTGACTACCGCTTATGGTGGTCGACTCAGAGAAAAAAGCCGCACTTACTCTTCTATCACTGATGCCTTCACGGCGTTAGGGCAGGGAGATGTCGCCATTGTGATGGGCATGAGTTCCCAACTTGAATGGCTTCACCAACAAAACGCATCGGCAACAGATGCGAGTGAATCACTCACTGAACTGGCATTTCCGTTACTTGGTCGATCGAACTGGGAGTTGGGAATGGCAGTGCAAACCGATTACCGTCAGCTGGCCTACGCACTGGAAGACATTGTCATGGTTCATATTCAAAACGGCGATTTTGTTCGCTGGGGAGAGAAGTTCGGTGTCGATTACCGTCTGCCAGAACGCTTCCTACCTGAATCTGACGCCATTGCACAAACACCCTAAATTGAACGCCTGTTTCTCTATCTGCTCCTAACACTTTACGAACCCTATAAGGACATTCGGGGTAGCGCAGGCAGGAATCGCTAATGAGCAAACCAGCTTATTAGCCAACAGCCAACGAAGAGGTATTTCCCTATGACAGCTATGTCATTTAAACGGTGCGGATTGTTCGCCGCGCTCTCACTCGTGCTGACCGCGCCATCAATGGCTGCGGGTGTCACAGACAAGGACATCATGGCCGATCAGCAAACGACTGAGGATGTGGTCACCTACGGCATGGGCCTTAGAGGACAGCGTTTTAGCCCGATGGACACCATCAATAAAGAAACGGTCTCAGAAATTCGCCCTGTCTGGGGATTTTCTCTGGGAGGTGAGAAGCAGCGTGGGCAAGAAAGCCAGCCAATGATCAAAGATGGCGTTATGTATATCACGGGATCGTATTCGCGAGTGTATGCCATTGATGCAAGAACTGGGGATGAACTGTGGCAATACGATGCGCGATTACCGGATGGGATCATGCCGTGTTGTGACGTGATCAACCGTGGCGTAGCACTTTACGACGATCTGGTGATCTTCGGTACGCTGGACGCCAAGCTGGTGGCTTTGGATGCAAAAACGGGCAAAGTGCGCTGGAAGAAAACCGTCGATAACTATCAAGATGGGTACTCGATCACGGCTGCGCCTATCGTGGTAAAAGGCAATGTGATTACCGGCGTCTCCGGCGGTGAATTTGGCATTATTGGGAAAGTGAGGGCGTATGATGCCAAGACCGGCAAGTTGGTGTGGGAGCGTCCGACCGTTGAAGGCCACATGGGCTACGTATGGAAAGACGGTAAGAAAATCGAAAACGGCATTTCCGGTGGCGCGCCCGGAAAAACCTGGCCAGCCGATCTGTGGAAAAGTGGCGGGGCTGCGCCATGGTTAGGCGGCACCTACGATGCGGATACCGATCTGCTGTTCTTCGGTACAGGTAACCCAGCACCTTGGAACTCTCATATGCGTCCGGGTGACAACCTCTTTTCATCCTCTCGCTTAGCGATTGATCCGGATGACGGCAAGATCGTTTGGCACTTCCAAACCACCCCGCACGATGGCTGGGATTTCGATGGTGTGAATGAGTTGATTGCCTTCGATTACGAGCAAAACGGCAAAACAGTGAAAGCGGCCGCGACAGCGGATCGTAACGGTTTCTTCTATGTGCTTGACCGCACCAGCGGTGAGTTCATTCGTGGCTTTCCGTTTGTAAACAAGATCAGTTGGGCGAAGGGGTTGGATGACAAAGGCCGACCGCTGTATATCGACAGCAATCGCCCGGGAAATCCGACCGATGTCGCCGATGGTAAAAAAGGCCAAACCGTGGTGGCAACTCCCTCATTTTTAGGCGGAAAAAACTGGATGCCGATGGCGTACAGCCCGAAGTCGGGTTTATTTTATGTGCCGTCCAACGAGTGGGAGATGGACATTTGGAATGAGCCAGTCTCGTACAAAAAAGGGGCCGCGTACCTCGGGGCGGGTTTTACCATTAAGTCCATTAACGATGACTATATCGGTGCACTTCGCGCCTACGATCCGAAAACGGGCGAACGTGTCTGGGAATACAAAAACTACGCACCTCTGTGGGGCGGCGTGATGACAACTGCGGGTGGCCTGGTATTCACGGGTAACCCTGAAGGCTACTTAATGGCGTTCGATGATAAAACTGGTGAGCTGCTTTACAAGTTTAATACGGGCTCAGGCATTGTCGGGACACCTGTGACTTGGGAAATGGACGGTGAGCAATACATTTCTATTCTCTCCGGTTGGGGGGAGCGGTGCCACTTTGGGGCGGAGACGTGGCCAAGCGGGTCAAGAACTTCAACCAAGGCGGTATGGTCTGGACGTTTAAACTCCCCAAAAACAGTTAGATCTTTGTCAGGAAACACCATGCCGGGCGAGAGTCCGGCATGGTGCGATCAGGAGGTACACCATGTCTGATTCGCCACGACTGAAAACCGTCTGCATTGCGACACCTTCCGTCATAGGCCCTCGGGCTGTCTCAACAGGCATAGTAAAACGGCCGATTGAAGGCAAGATTCAGGTCACTGAGATGGGGCTGGAAGGCGATTTTCAGGTCGACAGCCGGGTTCATGGTGGGCTGGATAAAGCGCTCTACCAGTTCCCGTTTGAAACTTACACGACGTTGGCGGAAGCGTTACCACACCTCGCCGCCCGTTTTTCATCGCCTTGTGTTGGTGAGAACCTCTCCTCATCAGGGATGACAGATAACACGGTCTACGTAGGCGATTGCTACCGCGTCGGCTCCGCACTACTTCAGGTTAGCCAGCCTCGTATGCCGTGTTGGAAGCTCAACCAGCATGTCGGCAACAGTCATGTGATGGCACTGCTGGTGTCATTGATGAAAACGGGATGGTATTACCGTGTGTTGGAAACAGGACAGGTCAGTGCGGGAGATACATTCATACTGGAAGACAGATTGCAGGATGCATGGACAGTTGAAGCCATCTGGATGTATTGGCTCGACCTGCGGGCGCAGAAGAAGCAGGTTGTAGGTTCCGTTCCTGTTCCCGGTCTCTCAACGCAATGGCGATTTGACTGGTGAAATACTTTATATATCAATAATTTTGTTACTAAGTTTTGTGGCTGAAAAACTCCATCGAAAGTATGAGATTTTGTCGACCAAGGGGTGATGGTGAGAACGGCCAACACTCCATACTCTTTATGTTAAGCGCCTGACGTCGTCCTCTAAAGGTGGGCACTTCAGGGAAGAAACAAGGAACAACGCCAACATACAGGGGTGGACAATGATTTACGCAAAACCGAATACTGACGGAGCTGTCGTTAATTTTAAGGCGCGTTATGGCAACTACATCGGCGGCGATTGGGTACCGCCAGTCAAAGGACAATACTTCACCGATACGTCGCCTTGTACAGGCGATCCGATCGCAGAGATCCCACGTTCCAGCGCTGAAGACATTGAACTCGCTCTCGACGCCGCTCATCAGGCAAAAGCCGCTTGGGGGGCTACCTCGGCCACTGAACGTTCCAACATCCTGCTTAAAATCGCTGACCGTATCGAAGCCAACCTTGAATACCTTGCTGTCGCAGAAACGTGGGAAAACGGCAAGGCTGTGCGCGAAACCCTTGCCGCTGATCTCCCGCTTTGTGTTGATCACTTCCGCTACTTTGCTGGGGCGATTAGGGCACAAGAGGGCTCTACGGCTGAAATCGATGCCAATACCGTGGCCTACCACATCCATGAGCCACTCGGCGTTGTGGGACAAATCATCCCGTGGAACTTCCCGCTCTTAATGGCGGCGTGGAAAATTGCTCCCGCGTTAGCTGCCGGTAACTGCATTGTTTTAAAACCTGCTGAACAAACCCCGACGACAATGTTACTGCTGATGGAAGTCGTGGGTGATTTACTGCCGCCGGGTGTGCTCAATGTCGTCAACGGCATGGGGCCGGAAGCTGGGCAGGCACTGGCTACGTCAAACCGCATTGCTAAGATTGCCTTCACCGGTTCCACGGCTATTGGTAACCATGTTCTGCGCTGCGCAGCAGACAACCTTATTCCTTCTACCGTTGAGCTTGGCGGTAAATCACCGAATATCTATTTCGAAGATGTGATGGATCAGGAAGAGGAATTTATTAGTAAAGCGGTCGAAGGCTGTGTGCTGGCATTCTTCAACCAAGGCGAAGTGTGTACGTGTCCATCACGCTTGTTAGTGCAAGAAAGTATCTATGATGATTTCATTGCGCGTGTCATCGAGCGTGCGAATGCAATCAAGCATGGCAACCCGCTCGACACGGAAACCCAAGTGGGTGCACAGGCATCTGACGAGCAATTCGACAAAATCATGGGCTATCTCGACATTGGCCGCGCAGAAGGCGCAGAGGTGTTGATCGGTGGTCAATCTGCTGACTTTGGTGGTGGTTACTATGTGCAGCCAACCATCTTGAAAGGTGAAAACCACATGCGTGTGTTCCAGGAAGAAATTTTTGGTCCGGTCGTGAGCGTGGTGACATTCAAAGATGAAGCGGAAGCGCTGGCGATTGCCAATGATACCGAATATGGCTTGGGTGCTGGCGTCTGGACGCGGGACATGAACCGCGCATACCGCATGGGTCGCGCCATTCAAGCGGGTCGTGTCTGGACCAACTGTTACCATTTGTATCCTGCGCATGCCGCATTTGGTGGTTACAAGAAATCAGGTATTGGACGCGAAACACACAAAATGATGCTGGATCACTACCAACAAACCAAGAACTTGCTAGTCAGCTACGACATCAACCCACTCGGATTTTTCTAGTCCTTCGTCCTTGTCCGTCTGGTCGAAGACAGTGTGAAACTCCCGACGCTGTCGGAAACAGACGCATTGCGGGGCATTTTGCCCCGCTTTTTTATAAGCTTTCTGTTTAGCGGGGTTGTCATGCCGTGGCGTAGTACCTGGTTACTTTGGCTTCTTCTGATGCTATTGCCGTTTTTTGTGTCTGCGGAATGGATGGAATTATCCGAAGAAGCAGAGTCTCTTTTCCCCCGTGCAACACGCATGAAAGCATCGTCCGATCATCTCCCTATTACTGAAATCTACCAACTCGACCAACCTATCGGTTATGTGTTTGAAACTGATGACCTTACTGACTTCCCCGGCTTTTCTGGTGAAACCATTAACATGAGAGTGGGGCTGGATACCGAAGGGCGAATTGTGGGGGTGGTATTGCTTCGCCACCATGAGCCGATTTTTCTGCATGGGTTGGGTGAAACTGCGTTAACGGATTTTATTGAGCAATACCGAGGACTATCGCTGAAGCAGCAGGTCTTTGTTGGTAGCAACCAGCAGCGAATTGCCAGCGATAAGGTTGTTTATTTCGATGGTGTGACCAAGGCAACCGTGTCTGTGCTGGTGGTGCATGACACCCTCCTTTCTGCGGCAAGAAAGGTTGCGCAATCACGGCTGACAGGGTTTGGTTCGGCCACAAAAGCACGGCTCAATACAGAACAGTTTTTGCAAAAATCGTTAAATGAACTCCTTCTTGAAGGGGCGCTTTTGCAGTGGACAGTGAGCGATGAGCAGGCCGCGTCATTGTTCGATAGGGACCTTAATTTATTGCGTGATGCACGAGACGATGAAAATGACAATTTACCGTATATCGATCTCTCAGTCGCTGTGTTGAACCCCCCCACCATTGGCGTGAACGTGTTGGGAGAGGCGGAGTACCTTCGCATTATGTCGGCCTTGGATCCTGGCGACATTGCTGTGCTGGTGGGGTCAAGTGGGGGCTATCGACTGGTGGCGGATGATTTTGTGCGGGGAACGACCCCTGCGCGATTTTCGTTGATGCAAGATGGCAGTCCGCTGGTGCTTCGAGACGCCGATCTCTACCACATTGCGCCGCCTACCTTTGTTTCGCCGTTGCTCGATTTTGATCAGGTTTTTATCTTTACCTTCTCTGAGCAAAGTGGCTTTGATCCCGCCGAACCTATTACTGTTGGGATGCGTGTTCAACTGAAAAAGAACTTCCTTGAATTTGAGTCGGTGGAAGCCATCACACAGTATGTGTTGCCAGACACTTTGTTGATCGCCGTATCACCACCCAAACCGCCCTTGCCCTTGTGGCAGCGACTTTGGATTGATAGACAGTTGGAAATCGCCATTTTGGGTGTTTACCTGTCTTTGCTGACCGCACTGTTTGCCTTTCAACATCGTCTTTCTGCTTTTGGCCATTTGCTTCACCCCGTGCGTTGGGGGGCGTTAGCATTCGTGGTGCTGTTTATTGGCTTCTACGCGCAGGGACAACTCTCTGTCGTCAATATTTACACCTTGCTGTTGTCGCTCTGGCACGGGTTCGATATTACGGTTTTCCTGCTCGATCCGATTTTGTTTGTCCTTTGGAGTTATGTCTTTGTCAGTTTGTTTTTGTGGGGACGAGGACTTTTCTGTGGCTGGTTGTGCCCGTTTGGTGCGATGCAAGAAGCGGTGACCGTGCTTGCAGAGAAGCTGCGAATACGGCAATGGCAAATCAATGAGAAGCTGCATAGTCGATTGATATACGCCAAATATCTTGTCTTAGTGGTGCTGGTGAGCACGGCGTTTTATCGCCTATGCCGTACTTCTCCTATTGTTGAGCATCCGTGTTCACAAAGCCTATTGCCGTTATTTGTGTCCACTCGGAGCGGGATTGGCGGTGTTAGGGCGTTTTCGACTCTTTAGTTGGCTGACTAGGCGAAAGGAATGTGGCAGTCCGTGTCGGTTATGTGAAAAGAGCTGCGGTATTCATGCAATCGCCAAAAGCGGGGAGATTGATTACAACGAGTGCATTCAATGTATGGAGTGCGCAGTCATTATTTCCGATAAAAACCGTTGTGTGGCAGAGCGTTATGGTAAGCGTAACCGCAGTGTGTCTAAGATTAAAACGGTAGACGTGATGGGTTAACCCTGATTTTTCAAAAGACTTTTGCCAGTAATAGTGTCTTAGAAAAGGGAAATCATCACAAAGTAGGATTGGTAGTTTCTCCGTCAAGGCTAGTCTATCTATAGAGGCAAGATTGTCTCGTTGTATCTGGATACAAAGGAGTGAATTCTATGTGGAAAAAACCAAGCTACACCGAACTGAGACTTGGCTTCGAGGTTACTCTGTACATCAGTAACCGCTAAGTTTGCACAATCGGGATGAGGCCGGCCCCGGACTCATCCCTTTTTTATTTCTGATTCAAAATCTTTCTTTTTCAAAATATTTCTTATGCTTAATAAAACGAGCGGGGCAGCGCGTTGAAGGGAGTGAACGATGCAGATTGTTGTACTAGGTTCAGCCGCAGGGGGTGGGTTTCCGCAATGGAATTGCCATTGCCGTATGTGCCAGTCCGTCAGACAGGGAACCAGTCGCGCACAACCGCGAACACAATCCTCTATTGCCGTTAGCGATGATGGTGATAATTGGGTGATCATTAATGCCTCGCCGGATATTCGCCAACAAATCAATGCGTCACCGCAATTAGCCAAAGCAGATGGAGCCAGAGGCTCTGGGGTACGCGCAGTGATCGTCACCGATGCACAAATCGATCACACCACGGGTCTGTTGATCTTGCGTGAAGGTTTGCCGCTTGATTTGTATTGCACCAAAGAAGTTGCGGATGAGCTGAGCTCCAGCTATCCCATTCTCTCCATGATGACGCATTGGCAAGGGGGTTATCGCACTACGACGGTGGATCCTTCTTCCGAAGAAGGGTGGCAAATACCAAGTGTGCCGTCGCTGCGCTTTGTGCCCATCGTGCTTGAGTCTAACGCACCGCCATTTTCACCTTATCGCGATCGCGATCGCCCTCGACCGGGCGACAATATTGGCTTACAGATCGTCGATACCCGAACTGGGGCATCGCTTTTTTATGCGCCGGGATTAGCGGCCCCCGCGCCTGTCGTGTTAAGCGCCATGGATAAGGCGGACTGCGTGATGATGGATGGCACGCTCTGGACGGACGATGAAATGATCCGAGAAGGGCTAGGCACGTCGTTGGGCAGTGAGATGGGGCACCTGTCCGTCTCCGGCGAAGAGGGCATGCTGGCCCTGCTTTCTCAATTCAGCAAACCGCGAAAAGTACTCATACATATCAATAACACCAACCCTATTCTCGATCCTGATTCCCCGCAGCATAAAGCGGTTTTGGAGGCTGGCGTTGAGGTGGCATTTGATGGCATGGAAATTCATATTTAGGAGGGATGATGAGCAAAGCAATGAGTAGAGAAGAATTCCAGCATAAGTTGTTGGAAAAAGGGCAGTACTACCATATTCATCATCCTTTTCATCAAGCCATGTACAGCGGGAAATGTACCAAAACACAAATCCGAATGTGGGTGGCGAATCGCTTCTACTATCAGACTTCAATCCCCGTCAAAGACGCGGCGATACTGGCCAATTGCCGAGATCCTGATATTCGCAGAGAGTGGGTGCAACGTATCCTCGACCATGACGGACACAAGTCATTGGACTGCAAGTGGGGCGGTATTGAGGCGTGGCTGAGACTGGCTGAAGCCGTAGGCCTTGATAGGCAGGAAGTGATTGACGAGAAATGGGTGTTGCCCGGCGTGCGTTTTGCGGTGGATGCGTATGTGAATTTTGCCCGCCGCGCTACGTGGCAGGAAGCGGCTTGCTCTTCACTGACAGAATTGTTTGCGCCTGAGATCCATCAATCCCGCCTTGATTCCTGGCCCGCTCATTACGGCTGGATTGACCCCGAAGGATTAACCTACTTCCGCCAGCGTTTGAGTCAGGCACGTCGTGATGTGCAACATGGTCTATTCATTACCTTGCAGCACTTCAAGACATTTGAGCAGCAAGAGCAAGCGTTGAATATACTTCAATTTAAGCTCGACATTTTGTGGTCGTTGCTTGATGCCATCAGCATGGCTTACGAGTTTGAACGGCCGCCGTATGTGGGGATCACCGACCAACCTGTTTGGCACCATGCACTGGACCGATAAGGGGGCGCACTATGGAACATTCCGTCTTGAAGCGAAATCCACTGTTTCGCCTTCAGTTCGAAAAGGCGCAAGACTGTCATGTGCTGCTCTTTCCAGAGGGCATGGTCAAACTCAGTGACAGTGCCGCCGAAATCCTCCAGCAATTTGAGACGCCAAGCTCGGTTCAGGCAGTGATTACGCGATTAGAAACTAAATTCCCGGGCGTGGATCTGGCTGATGATGTGCGTGAGTTTGTGGAGGTGGCCTGTGACAAAAAATGGCTCGAAAGCGATTAGCCCTCCTTTGTGGCTGCTGGCGGAGCTTACTTATCGCTGTCCGCTGCATTGCGCGTATTGCTCCAACCCAATCAACCTTGGCGATCCCGATGATGAGCTTTCCACCGAAGAGTGGAAGCGGGTGCTTGAACAGGGACGCGAGCTCGGGGCGGTGCAGCTGGGTTTTTCTGGCGGAGAGCCTTTGCTGCGCAAAGATCTCGAAGAACTTGTCGCCCATGCACATCAATTGGGCTATTACACCAATTTGATCACCTCGTCGGTCGGTTTGAATGAAAAGCGCATAGAAGCGTTAAAGCGGGCGGGGTTGGATCATATTCAGATCAGCTTTCAATCGGCGGATCCCGATCTTAATGATGCTATCGCCGGTAAACGCAATGCCTTCCAGCATAAGAAAGCCATGTTTAAGGCCGTGAAAGATCAGGGTTTCCCCATGGTGATGAATGCGGTGATCACGCGACAGAATATCGAATCGATTGAGGCCATTATGGAATTGGCCATTGAGTTGGATGCAGATTTTGTCGAACTGGCCACCTCGCAGTATTACGGTTGGGCTCTACACAACAGGGATGCGTTATTGCCGTCCCGAGAACAAATAGAGAGCGCTGAACACCGCGTGAATAGGCTGCGTGAACGCCAACAGGGGAAAGGCCCCAAATTTATTTTTGTGACCCCAGATTATTACGAGGAGCGTCCGAAACCTTGTATGAGTGGTTGGGGATCAATATTCATCAATATCGCGCCGGATGGAAAAGCCTTGCCTTGCCACAGCGCTGCAATGCTCGATCTTCCTCACCCAAATGTGAAAGAACACGACATTTCTGACATTTGGTATGACTCAGAGAGCTTTAATCACTACCGCGGATTTGACTGGAGGCCCGAACCTTGCCGAAGCTGTAATGAGAAAGAGCAAGATTTTGGTGGTTGTTGATGTCAGGCATTACTGCTGACTGGCGATGCGGCGAATGCCGATCCAGTTTGTAGCAAGTCGCCGCATCATACGGTGATTGAAGAGGCCGTGGCGAAAGCAAACCAAGGCTGCCATTCAACGGCGTTAGCGAGAACCATCAAAAATAGCCAACTGATTATATCCGTCAAACCGTGAGGGAAATGAATGGCGAAACCGCATCCTGCTGCGCCAGATTGGTTCTTGTTACCACCGGATCAACAACAGTTGGAAATGGGGTGGGTAGGCTATCGACACACCAGTGGCATGCTGCATTGGCATCACGCTTCGTCAGACGAAGATCGGTTAAGCGCCTCTATTGTTGTTCCAACGCCCGTCGAGGATGACAGTGGCGTCACGCATGCGCTTGAACATATGGTGCTTCGTGGGTCCATGCGTAACCCCGACCCTGATACCTTCCTCTCTTTGCGGGCTGAACTTGCCCTGCTTGAATTCAATGCGACCACCAAGCTACAAAGCACCCGCTTTCATCTGACGGGCTATGATCCCACCTCGGCGCTGAGAGGGCTGGGCTTTTTTGCTGACAGTGTGTTTTCTCCTCAACTCACCGAAGAGGACTTTGACGAGGAAATTATTCGTGAGCAAGGAGTTGGCTTTGATGGGGCACTGTATCGTGAGCTTGAAGCGTATATCCGCAGCCCCGTATTCAGAGACTCAATCACCCGAGCGCAATGTAGTCAGCCCAGGGCCCCGTTATTTGGGGGGATGCCAGATACGCTTGAAGCACTGGATATCGTGACGCTCAGGCGGTATCACCAAACGCATTACCGTCCTGAGTTTACAATGTCTTGACTGCGGGTTCATGGCCTATGGTGGCACTCTGGCGACAGATCTCCAAAGCGCTGGAGGGGGTAGGCGGCGCTTTGCCTGTACCCAAATCTGACTTTTTGCTGAAAAGCGATTATCAGGATGGTGCGCCTGTGACGATTCATGCGCTGTCATACACACCTCAATGGTCAGCGATCCTGCCCCCTTCGTTGAGTACCTTCCGAGCACAGCAAAAATTGCAGGCGTTAGGTGCGACGCTTCTTCCTTTAATGAGCGATTTTCAGCCAGTGCCAACCCTGCGATTTGCCGTTTCTGAAGTGACGGACATCGAAAGGCTTACGTACTTTGTCGAGGATGTTCAGCGTCGGATACCGTCAAAGCGGGCAATCTGGCAGTCGGGCTATTTTTGCATCCAGCAGGGGCGAGAGATGGTGGATCGTTGGGGAGACAGCCTTCAGCGCTTATATCACGATTTTGGCATGACCCCTTTTACACCGGATTTTTTGAAAAGTGAAGACGCTGAGAATTTACTTAACTTGCCTGCGACCCGTGAGAATCAGGTCAACGAAGAATGGATATCTCCCTGCCAGCCACTTCGACGGATGGCGATCCTTTGCCGTTGTAATGCCCGAGACGAAGAAACGCGAGAAAGTCTCAAACGGTGGTTGGTGTTGTGTCAGCAACGCACGCTGCGATGGGCATGGATGCAGAGTAAGCCCATGCTTGGTGCGATGGGTGAATGGCTGTGCGCCAATGCTTTAGTCATCGGCTACACCGTTGATCTCCGAGCGTCGGATGTTCGGGTGTTGCGTGACTTTTGGCACAATACGTTGAGTGACACTGAGATCAGTGCCATCGACGGTGATTGGGCACATACGTCGGATGGGATTGTGTTCACTTGCGTGAAGAGTGAGCCGGTTTTCAGAACAGGAAGCATCATGGCGAGCCATAAAGATGACGACAATGCCATGCATGTAACGCTCTCGTTTCCACATCAGGTGGATGCGGGCGCCATTGCTGTGTTAGGGCAAGCGGTGATGGCGACGCCATTGGTAAAAAAACGTCGACTCGGAGGGCGGTGCTATAGCTTTGGTGTGAATGTTGACCTGATGAACTACGAACTCACGTTCGATACCGTCTCAGACAGTGACCCAAGCGTGAGTTTTATTGCGCTGCTAAAAGCGTTTGAAGAGTTGGCGATCTCGTTGGAAAAAGAGCAATTTGAAAAGGCTTGCCGAGGCGGATTAGGGTTGGTTTCCGCGCGTTACAGCAAGTCACAGGCGCGTTTTCATCGCGCATTGCTCGGCATGGTGGGCCAGTCTGTGGCTGTGGATTTTGAGTCAATAACGCGGCATACCTTGGCACAATTAGCGGTCAAAGTGTTGGCTGCTCTCAAACACCCTACGGTGCATTGATCGACGCGTTACCGCTTTAAATAGCGATCAAAATCGATATTTGTCACACCAACGACTGCTTGGATCCGGTTATGTACGCCCAGCTTTTTCAAGATGGCAGACACGTGGCTTTTAACGGTGGTTTCCGAAATATTCAGATCGTAAGCGATCTGCTTATTAGCGGCACCTTGCGCCATGGATTTCAACACCAACAGTTGACGTCGAGTGAGGGTATGTAGCATTTCGGGGGAGAATTGGGGGTCATCTCTGCGATGCATTCCGCTTTGATCGCTCTCTGCGCGAATGATGTCTGCTGGCAGATAAACGTGCCCGTCTAAAATCTGTTCAAAGGCTTCACGCATTTTTTCTTTCGGCGCACTTTTGGCAATAAACCCGACCGCACCGTAAGCGATAGTTTGGAGAATGATCTGTTTGTTTGTTTCAGCAGAGATGATGGCGACGGGGATAGTAGGGTATTGATTTCTTAGTTCCAATAGGCCTTTAAGTCCCGCCATTCCCGGCATGTTGAGGTCAAGCAACACCAAATCAAGATCTTGATGATCTTTGACGGTGTCGAGCGTTCTTTCAATATCTTCAGACTGAAGGATCTCGCAATGTTCAAACCTTGCGCGGATCACAGCCACCAACGCATCTCTGAACAACGGATGATCATCAGCAACAAGAAACTTATGCATGGTTTAATCCCTTATTTCTTCCCTACAACTGCCACTCAATCCGGAGGGCAATGCGAAAGTCGTTGATTCCGTTAAGGTATCTTGTCATGTTCAATGAAGCCCCTATAACGAAGGTGCCTATTGACCAGTGTAGTGAGCTCAGTACCGATTGTGATCTTTAATATGTCACATTCTTGAAACTTTTGATCTGCTGGGTTTGCAAAAGTGTAAATTTCCTTCTTAAGTAGGAGCGCTTCTCAACCGTTCAGAGAGTAAACTTAAGGTGGGTTATTTGAAGGACCTTTACACCTTCATTGAGCGGGAGAGGGCATATGGCCGTACCAAAAACCTCCGATCAACACCGCAAGGCAATTTTCAGTGCTGCCACCTATCAGTTGGACGCGACGAAGGCTGCACGAGAATTGGCGAAGCAGCTCGACAATGAAGAGATTGGTTTCGTCCTGTTTTTCTGTTCTTCGGGTTATGATCTAGACGCGCTTGGTAAAGAAATGCAGCAGGCATTTTCTCATTGTGAGGTTATGGGCTGTACCTCCGCCGGTGAAATCACGGATTCGGGCTACGCCAAAAGCAGTATTTCAGCATTGGGTTTTTCCCGACGTGACTTTCAGGTCAGCGGTATGCATGTACCGTTGGAAGGTTTTGATCTGCAATCCGCGCAGCTTTGCATTGCGTCATTGATTGATACCTGTCAAAGCAATCAAAAAGCCCCCATCAATTCCGGCACGTTTGTGTTGACCCTCATTGA
The DNA here is from genome assembly GCF_900167155.1 of Enterovibrio nigricans DSM 22720. GTDB lineage: Bacteria > Pseudomonadota > Gammaproteobacteria > Enterobacterales > Vibrionaceae > Enterovibrio > Enterovibrio nigricans. The sequence goes on from NZ_FUXU01000004.1 coordinate 38,463, forward strand.
TGGATTGTCCCCCATTGAAGAGCGATTCTTAGTGACCTTAGACACGGCACTCGGGCGAATTCCGCATTTTGGTGGCTCGGCTGGTGATGACATCAACCTCGCTAACACCCATGTCTACAGTGACGGAACCTTCCATACAGAGTCTGCCATTGTGGTGATGTTTAACACCCATTGTCCGTTTGAGGTGTTCACCACACACCATATTGAGAGCCTAGACAGTAAGCTGGTCGTGACGCACGCAGACAGCACGGCTCGTCGTGTCTATGAATTTAATGCCGAACCCGCGGCTGCCGTCTATGCGCGTGAAATTGGCATAGACTTAACAGAATTAAGGCCTGAAATTTACGCATTGCACCCCTTGGCTGCATTGATTGGCGACCAATATTACGTGCGCTCTATTCAAAAAGTGAATGAGGATTTGAGCCTAGATTTCTACTGCGCAGTGGATGACGGCATTGTGGTAACGGCGATGCGTCCGGGTGATATCTTCGCTGACATGGAAAGTAAACTCGATGCCATTGTGGCCCGCGTCGGCGAGCCCGAATTGACCTTGGGGTGTGATTGCTTCCTGCGTCGATTGGAGATTGAGCAAAACTTGGCACGAGATAAAGCCCACGCCATCTTTCGTCGCTTCAGACTGCTAGGGTTCAACACGTATGGGGAACAACTGAATGGTATTCATATGAATCAGACGCTCACTGGCGTGATGATTGGACACCCTCCCACATCGGACTCATGGGCGGTACCGTTATTGGATAAAAAAGCGGGATAAAAAAGCGGGATGAATTGACGAATAAAGACAAGGATCTGGAAGCACAAATTGCCGTACTCAAGGCAGAGAACGAACGTCAAAAAAAAATGATTGATGCATTAGTACATCGTGTCGAGCAAGGCAGTAGTACGCAAGTGGATGCGTGGGGGGCATTCCAGCATTCTGTCGTTCTTGCCGATCAAGTGCGCGACAAAACCGAAGAGCTGAATCATGCACTCCAGTCAATTGAATCGACCAACCGTCAATTATCCCTCGCCAAATCCCAGGCAGAGCAAGCGCATCAACGGTTTATTGATGCCATTGAGTCAATTTCAGATGGCTTTGCACTCTACGGCCCCGACCGTGAACTGGTGTATTCAAACAGCCGCTTTCAACGCTATTGGCAGGACAATGTCGTCTCGCTCAATACCTCATCGCTGACACCGGAAAAAATCCGAAAGCTGGCCAAAGAACACGGATTGATTGTTCAAGAAATGGAGGGGCGACGAAACGGCCAGACCATCAAGCTGCAAGGCAATCGTTGGTTGCAGGTCAAAGAGCGGGAAACCAGTGACGGGGGATTGGTGATGCTGTATTCCGACATCACCCAGCTCAAATTGGCAGAAACCGCGCGCTTTGAAGCGGCTATGGCGGAAAAAAGCCGCCTGCTTCAAGCGATGGTGGATAACCTTTCTCAAGGTGTTCTGATGGTGAGCAAAGAAGGGGCCGTTCAAGTGTTTAATCAGCGCTTTCTCGCCATGTCGGGCTTTACGCAAGAGCAAATGAGCGGGGCAAACATAGACGCCCTCATGGCAGACTCACCTCTTACGCTCTGGCGAATTGGCCGAGGGGGCAAGTTTCCACCTGAAGGTGTTCGGGTGCAAACACTGTCGGATGGGCGTGTTATCGAAGTGCGCAGCCACGCCATGGACAATGCGGATTACGTTAATACTTACACGGATATCACCCAGCGCTATCTGGATGCCAAAGAGCTTCGCGAGACGGAGCAGTGGTTGCGCCTTATTACGGATAACGTACCCGCATTGATTGCCTACGTCGGTGACGATCTTCATTATCAATTTACCAATCGCGCCTATGACCAATGGTATGGCTTTCCTCGTGGCGAGCTGGTTGGTAAGCACATCTCTTTTTCTCGCAGTGAATCCAAGTTTGCCGCCTTGAAACCTTATGTGGACAGGGCGCTTTCGGGTGAGTCGGTGGTGTTTGAAATCGAGGAAATCGATGCCAACGGTCAGCCACGGTACGTTGTGAAAAGCTATGTACCCAACCAATCACCGACGGGAAAGATTTCCGGTTTGTTCGTGCTGAATTGGGACATCACTGAACGTAGACAAAATGCCGATGAACTGGAACGCGCCTATCAGACGTTGGAATTGCGTGTGCAAGAACGGACAGCACAATTGCAGGCGTTGAATGATCAATTAAAAGACGAAGTCGAAGAGCGTCGTATCGTCCAAGAGCGGCTATTGGAAACCAAGCAGGAGGCAGAACGTGCGAACTTGTCGAAAACCAAGTTTTTGGCAACGATCAGTCACGACCTTCTGCAACCGCTGAATGCCGCGCAGCTGTATCTTGGGTCTTTGCTAAGCCACCGAATGTCGCCGTCCGCGAGAAAGCTGGTTACGTCGCTTTCGCACTCCTTGGAGGACGTTGAATCCCTTATTACGACCTTGGTTGAAATTTCCAAGTTGGACGCGGGTGTCGTCAGAGCCGACAAGCAGTCGTTTCCTATCAGAGAGCTGCTCGACAATATCGCCGATGACTTTATTCATGCCGCCGAAGGTAGCCGCGTCGATGTGCGGTATGTAGCGAGTTCTGCGTATGTGTACACCGACTCCCAGTTGTTGGCACGTATCGTTAGAAATCTGATGACGAATGCACTGCGTTATACCCATTCAGGCAAAATTTTATTGGGTTGTCGTCGTTGTGCTGACGGTATCCGTGTTGATGTGTTGGATACAGGGGTCGGTATTCCAGAGGACAAGAAAAAAGAAATATTCCAAGAGTTTAAAAGACTGACGAATGAGCATGACCATCACCACACCCAATTAGGTTTAGGGTTAGCCATCGTTGATAAAATTGCCACCGTGCTGGGGCATACCGTTTGGGTGGATTCTGTGCCAGACATAGGCTCGCGTTTTTCCGTGCTGGTGCCTTACGGTAACCGTGAAACCACCGCCTCTCCGAGTGTCGAGGCATTGGTGTCTGATGGCGGGGTGATGCTGCAAGGTGCGCGTGCTTGGGTGGTGGATAATGACCACAATATTTGCCATGCGATGGAAGAACTTCTCAAGCGTTGGGGATGTGAAGTGACGGCAGCGGCCTCCTTGCAAGAGCTACAAATAGGACAGGATACGGTTAAAGACCCCGTTGAGCTTCTGATTGTTGATTATCATCTGGACACCGAGTTGACGGGGCTCACCTTGGCCCAGATGTTAAATGCACAGCGGATGCGACCCGTACCAACGGTCATTGTTACCGCAAATCGCAGCGAGGAATTGCAGTATCAAGCGCGAGAGCTTGGCTATATGGTGCTGCATAAGCCTGTTTCACCCATGCGTCTTAAAATGACGCTCATTCACATGTTAAGTGGCGATCATCACGACGGTGAATTGCCAAGAGTCGTCGCGGGCTCGTCTCACAATCGATAACGAGTGAAATGGCACATCAGTAGCGTGACGTCTAAGCTTAATCCACATAATTATTAAAACTATTCAGTTTAACTCGTTGATTTTACGAACTAGGATTGAGCAATGACAAAGAATGAACTGCGCTCGTTGTACACGCAGCAAATGCTGGTGGAAGCGGTTGTGGAGCCATCGTTATCTAGTGATGGCTGGATTGTTGAGTTTCGTCATGCGCGCGGTGGTTTGGTACCGCTGACCGATGGAAACGGTGTTGAGCAATGCTTCGGTGATGTCGACATGGCCACGGAAAACGCGCTCGACATCGGTTTTCATCAGGTGCGTATCGTCGACACGTGATTGTCTCACTGGGGCAATAGACCTTTTTCAAGCAGTACCTTAGGGCGCTGCTAAACGCCCATCCGTCAATTGCTTGCCGGATTTCGAACACTTACCGCTTTCACCCTCTTTTCTATCGGGTTGTTCTAACCCAAGGTTATAAAACATGCGTTTCTATTATTTTTAGTTATTACGCTGAGTGGCTAATCTATGCTCACGCAATAATAAAGGAATGTCGTGACATGTTACTCAAGGAACTATCTGCGTTGGCAAGTCCGCTCAACGACCAGCAAATCGGTCAGTTGCAGCAAGCAGTGGCAGAGTTGTCGCCACAACAGCTGGCGTGGATCAGCGGTTATTTTTGGGGACTTAGCCAAACGCCTTCAGCTGCTGGCAGCACCCCTCAACCATTGGCACAAGCTGTGGCTACGGCTGCCAAGCCAGCAGGCAAGCTGACCATCATTTATGCCTCGCAAACCGGCAACGCGAAAGGTGTGGCGGAAACACTGGAAGCCAAAGCAAAGGCTGACGGCGTAGCGGTTTCTTTGTACTCGGCGGATGATTACAAGCCGCGCGATCTGGCGAAGGAAACGCACGTTATCATCGTGGCCTCGACCAACGGTGAGGGCGAGCCGCCTGACAATGCCATTTCTTTGCATGAATTCCTGCAATCAAAAAAAGCACCGAAGCTCGACAAACTGCAATACGCGGTTATTGGCTTGGGTGATTCAAGCTACGAGTTTTTCTGCCAAACGGGTAAAGATTTTGACGCTTTCCTGTCGAAGCAAGGCGCGAAAGCAATACTACCGCGCGTTGATTGTGACGTGGATTATGATGCGGACGCAGAAAGCTGGAGCGTGGATGTTCTGAGCAAAGTAAAAGAAACCCTCGGCGGTGGTGCTGACGAAGTGGTTGTTCCTTTGCATGCAGCAACGTCAGCGGGGGCGGCTTCGGCTTACAACAAACAAAACCCGTATGCCGCTGAGCTTGTCACCAACCAGAAAATCACAGGACGTGATTCTGGCAAGGATGTTCGCCACATTGAAATCGACTTGGGTGAATCGGGTCTGACTTACCAACCGGGTGATGCGCTGGGCGTTTACTACACCAACAGCCCTGAACTTGCGGATGAAATTCTGCTGAAAGTCGGTCTGACTGGTGACGAAACGGTAGAAGTAGCCGGCGAGTCTCTGTCGCTGCGCCAGGCGCTTATCGAAAAATTTGAAATCACTGCTTCAAATCCACAGCAGGTGACGGCGATAGCTGAACTGTCAGGCAGTAAGAAACTGCAAAAGCTGGCTGAAGACAAAGATAAGCTACGCCAGTATGCGAACAACACCCAAGTGGTGGATGTGCTGGGCGAGAAGAAAACCACGCTGACTGCGGAGCAATTGGCGGGGCTATTGCGCAAGTTGACACCACGTTTGTACTCGATTGCATCGAGCCAAGAAGACGTGGGTGAAGAGGTGCACCTGACCGTGGGACTGGTGGAGTTCCAACACGGTGAAAATACCCGATTGGGTGGTGCATCGAGCTTCCTTTCACAGCGCGCAGAGGATGCAGAGTCTGTGAAAGTATTCATTGAACACAACAACAACTTCAAACTGCCAGCAGACGACAATACGCCAGTGATCATGGTAGGGCCGGGTACAGGTATCGCGCCATTCCGCGCTTTCATGCAAGAGCGAGATGCTCGTGGAGCCGACGGTAAGAACTGGTTGTTCTTTGGTGACCGTACATTTACCCAAGATTTCCTCTACCAAGTTGAATGGCAGAAATTCTTAAAAGACGATTTATTGACCAAAATCGACCTTGCCTTTAGCCGTGATCAAGCTGAGAAGGTGTATGTTCAGCATAAGATTGTTGAGCAAGGCAAAGACGTATGGCAATGGCTGCAAGACGGGGCGTACCTCTACATCTGTGGAGATGCAACCTACATGGCCAAAGATGTGCATGAAGCATTGATTACTGTCGCCCAGGAACACGGCGGCAAGAGCCGAGAAGACGCAGAAAGCTATTTGAATGAACTGCGTAAGGCGAAGCGCTATCAAAAGGATGTGTATTAATGAGTGACAAGCAAGTCGTGTTGGGCGAAGAGTTGGGCCCGTTGGCCGATAACGAGCGCCTGAAAAGAGAAAGCAATTTCCTGCGCGGTACGATTGAGCAAGATCTTCAAGACCGTGTCACGGGTGGATTTACAGCAGATAACTTCCAGCTGATCCGTTTCCACGGCATGTACCAGCAAGATGACCGCGATATTCGTGCTGAGCGCCAAAAGCAAAAGCTTGAGCCGCTGCAAAATGTCATGCTGCGTGCTCGTATGCCGGGCGGCATCATTACGCCGAAGCAGTGGCTGGCGATTGATGCGTTTGCGACTGAACACACCATGTACGGCAGCATTCGTCTGACGACGCGCCAAACGTTCCAGTTTCACGGTGTGCTGAAACCCAACATTAAGCTGATGCACCAGACGCTGAACAAAATCGGCATCGACTCGATTGCAACAGCGGGTGACGTGAACCGTAACGTGCTGTGTACCACGAACCCTGTTGAATCAGAGCTTCACCAAGAAGCGTATGAGTGGGCGAAGAAAATCAGTGAGCACCTGTTACCCAAAACACGTGCTTACGCGGAAATTTGGTTAGACGGTGAGAAGGTAGAAGGTCACCAAGACGAAGAGCCGATTCTGGGCTCAAACTACTTGCCACGTAAATTTAAAACCACGGTGGTGATCCCGCCGCAAAATGATGTTGATGTTCACGCGAACGACTTGAACTTTGTGGCGATTGCCGACAACGGCAAGCTGGTTGGCTTTAACGTACTCGTTGGCGGTGGCCTTGCTATGACGCACGGTGATACGGCGACCTATCCACGTAAAGCCGATGACTTAGGCTTTGTCGCGTTAGACAAAACCTTAGATGTCGCTGCGGCTGTGGTGACGACCCAGCGCGATTGGGGTAACCGTTCGAACCGTAAAAATGCCAAAACCAAGTACACGCTGGATCGTGTCGGGACTGACGTATTTAAAGCCGAAGTCGAAAAACGTGCGGGCATTACGTTTGAAGCCGTCCGCCCTTATGAGTTCACGGACCGTGGCGATCGCATCGGTTGGGTTGAAGGCATTGATGGTAAGCACCATTTGGCGCTGTTTATCGAAAACGGTCGCCTGTTGGACTACCCAGGTAAACCGTTGAAAACTGGCGTGGCTGAGATTGCGAAAATCCACAAAGGTGATTTCCGTATGACAGCGAACCAAAACCTGATCGTGGCTGGTGTGTCGAAATCCAACAAAGCCAAGATCGAGAAAATTGCACGTGCACACGGCCTGATTGATGACGGTGTCAGTGAGCAGCGTAAGAATTCCATGGCATGTGTGGCCTTTCCAACCTGTCCGCTGGCGATGGCAGAAGCTGAACGTTTCTTGCCGCAATTTGTGACAGACGTGGAAGAGATCTTAGAAAAACACGATTTGGAAGATGAGCACATTATTCTGCGTGTGACGGGGTGTCCGAACGGTTGTGGCCGTGCCATGTTGGCGGAAATTGGTTTGGTGGGTAAAGCGCCGGGTCGTTACAACCTACACCTTGGCGGTAACCGAGAAGGCACTCGCGTACCGAAAATGTACAAAGAGAACATCACTGACGCACAGATTTTAGAAGAGATCGACACACTGGTTGGTCGCTGGTCAAGCGAACGAAACGAGGGTGAAGGATTCGGTGATTTTGTTATCCGCGCCGGTATTATCGCGGAAGTGAAAGTCTCTAAGAGGGATTTCTATGCCTAAATTTCAACTGTCCGATCTGCTGGGCCGTACCAAGGCCGGGCAAATAATAGAACTGGCACCCATTAATGCTGAGCTCGAAAGCATGTCAGCGCAGGAGCGGGTTCGCTGGGCGTTGGAAAATCTGCAGGGCGAATTCGCCCTGTCATCAAGCTTTGGTATTCAGGCCGCGGTGATGCTGCACCTTGTCACGCAAGAGAAACCTGATACCCCAGTGATCCTGACTGACACGGGTTACTTGTTCCCTGAAACGTATCAGTTCATTGATGAGCTGACGAACACCTTATCTTTGGACTTACGCGTCTATCGTGCCGCTCAAAGCTCCGCGTGGCAGGAAGCACAGCACGGTAAGCTGTGGGAGCAAGGCGTGGAAGGCATTGAGCGTTACAACCGTTTAAACAAGGTTGAACCGATGCGTCGTGCTTTGGATGAGCTCAATGTGGGAACGTGGTTCTCAGGCCTCCGTCGTGATCAATCGAGTTCGCGTCAAACGCTGCCGATTTTAGGCATTCAAAATGGTGTGTTTAAGTTTTTGCCTGTTATCGACTGGACGAACAAAGATGTGCATTACTACCTGAAAGAGCATGATTTGCCGTATCACCCACTTTGGGACCAAGGTTATGTGTCTGTAGGGGACGTGCACACGACCCGGAAGCTGGAAGAAGGCATGAGCGAAGAAGAGACCCGTTTCTTTGGTCTAAAACGAGAATGTGGTCTTCATGAAGACGATGTTAGCGGTGATGGTGAAGGGATTTAATCGCTATCCGCAATCGAAAAAGTGACGCTAAAAGCGTCACTTTTTTTATGCCCAGACTTCACTCAATATTCGCGAAATGTTCGATCCACATCCTCAAAGCATTGGTGCCGCTCTTTGGTGTTTCGGATTTTGTAGCATTCATCTTCAGCCATGTTCCTTCCTGCATCAGCGGTGCAGGCGGAAAGTAAAAACACAGTGGTGAAGGTGATCAATAAACGCTTCATAGGATAGGATTCATGGCAAATTCAGCCAACAGTCTATGCGTTCTGCAACCTTTCTCTCAAGTAGCAATGGCGAGACAACGCTTCTTATTGTTTAAACGTCGCGATTTGCTGGGTAATTTGCTCGGCGAGTTTATTGACGCCTCGCTGATTTAATTTGGCTTGCTGACCTTTTATTTCGACAATGCGTTTGGGTAAGGCTGTGCCTGAGGGAACATGAACAACGTACGCAATGAGATACGCAAAGAGAAAGCTGGGTTTGTGTAGTCGCGTGACCACAATCCAATCCGCCTGGTGCGCATTACCCAAATCAGCAGCGACTGAGGGATGTTGAATCAAGTAGCCGACGCCTTGATTGGCAGAGTGATAAGCCGATTGGGAGACTGGGATGAGGGTGAATGACGAGGACAACGCTTCGCTAAGCAGTGGGGCTAGGGACGCGGTACGTTTGATTTCACTCTGATTGTCTTCTGTATACGTAAGGTCATTCAATTCGAAGTCGAGTACCACGATGCTGCTGGGCGGACGTGCTACAACATCCAGCGACAGCAAAATGAACGCAAACAAAAAGTGACGTTGGTAACGTTGCAACATCGCTTTGTCCTACGTTATACGTAAACGGCACCTTTCGGTGCCGCTGTTTGATTAATCATCGTCATCATCTTTTCGAGGCTTGGATGATGCCTCTACCACGGGCACTCCGTAGTCTTCGAGTATCATGGCGATTTGCGGGGCATTTGCATCCATGGCCATTTCTACTGTCTGTTTCCAAGGACGTTCACCGTAACGCACGCCCATAGAAATGGCGAAGTCAAACACCTTACTGCCTTCTGAAGTCATGGGAATAACGGTTAAATCGGACTGAGGTTTAGCGAAATAACCAGCGATGGGGCCCCATATGAGTAAGACATCAAATTCACCGTCTGATACGCGTTTGACCATTTTTCCTGGGTAGTCTTCAGGGTCGCCGTTCATTATCCGAAAAAAAGAGGTGTTGTCCTTAAACCCGTTATCTCTAAGCCAAGATACCGCGGGAGAGGGCGTGAAGGCGGCAACGTTGAGCGATTTTTTGACGTCGTCGGGAAGGTTGGCGAGATCTTGCTGCGTTTTAACGTTCGCTAAGGCGCCATCTTTGCGAATAAGCAACGAGTAGGCGGAGCGGTAGTAAGGTTTGATGGTGGCGGCGATATCAAATTGTGCGGGCACACCAATGACTAAATCACACGCAAATCGCCCGGTTTCATCTGACCAATTCTTCAGTGTGTTTCGAATAAATCCCATGCGTTGCGGGAACCAAACATATTCCACCTCCAGTCCAAAGTAGTCCCCTAACTGTTTGGCAATTTTGTTTTCGAACCCCTGTTGCTTGCGATTGGAATAGGGCAGGTTATTTGGGTCTGCGCACACGCGCAGTTTATCCGGAAGCGGGGAGGGGAAGGTTGCTTCTCCCGCTTGCGCGGTCACGCCGACAAGCAAGAATGTAGCCATCAGGAGTCGAGTAAAAATCTGCATCATTTTCGGCTCCTATTGATTTTTATTTTGTGTGATTTGTTGGCCCACGAAGCATTGTTGCTCAGCGTCCTCTTTGAGGGTGAGGAACCCTTTCCTCGCGGTTCGGCTGTCTTTCGAGGAGCGGAAATAGCCGCCCCGTTCACCACGCATATTTTTTAGACGAACGAAGGCGTCCGCATAGGTGTATTCTTCAAACGTCATCGTATCGGCAATTTTGTCGATAACACAACTGCATCCATACATATTGACGTAATTGGGGCCGCCTTTAAGGGCCATGCATTCTTGAACGAATTTCACTCTTTCAACGGTAGGGAAATCGTTGGCACTGACAGGCGTCGCAGCGACACCTGACAGCAAAATGAAAAGCGAACTTATTTTTACAACGTTGAACATAAGTTGCCTCCTGCAAGGTTATATCAAACCTTCTTTTTGTAAATATTTTCTGAATTTTTTCAGCAAGCCCTTGGCGGGTAATAAAGATTTATCTATCTGAATTTCGGCGAAGTAGGCTTCAATGATTCCCTCAATGCCATTCGGGTTTCCAACAAGTAGGATGCCGCCCATTCGTGATCCCCAGTGCGGCGTGCACTTGTAGACATAAACCCCTTCCTGGTCGAAAACAAAACTGACATCCACGCCGAGTTCTGTTTTTATTTTCTGTGTACCTTCCGGCACCATGACATCAATGGTTTCAATAAGATGTGCGGGCATGTTGGTCCAGCTGACGCGATCCCCCGGTTGCAATACGACAAACATCGGGTCGAACTTTACGCCGACAGCTCTGACGATATGTTCTTCTTCCGCAATGCTATGACTCACCAATCCCCAAAATAAACAAAACGATATAAGTAGACGTTTATACATGTGAATTCCTTTCCATAACTAAATTGAGTGTAGAAGGCGGGCGCAAATACAACCTGATTCATTGTTTCAGGTTTAAGAAGAAAGGGGAGCTAATCTCCCCTTTCTTGGTTTTTTTATAATTAATTTGGTAGTGCAAACACGGTCAGTACGCCACCCAGTTGGGTGTAGTCAGACAGCTTACGATAGGCACCTACCGCGCCGAGGCCGTCGGTATCGCCTTCAAGACCTGCCGCCATGCCGATACCAGCCCAACCACCAATGCCTGATAGGACGGCAATATATTGCTTGCCGTCATGCATATAGGTATTTACGTTGCCGATGATGCCTGAGGGGGTTTTGAAGCGATAAAGCTCTTTCCCCGTTTTCTCGTCGACGGCTTTGAGGTAGCCTTCAAGTGTGCCGTAGAACACCACGCCGCCACCGGTTGCCAGTGCGCCGCTCCATACAGATAAGGGCTCTGGCAGCGACCAGACGATTTCACCTTTTTCTGCATCCCACGCAATAAAGTTACCGAGGCCACCATGGCTGTCGGGTGCGGGGAACATAGACAGGGTTGCACCTACATAGGGCTGACCAGCCGTGTAGGAGACTTCAAAAGGTTCATAGTTCATGCACACGTGGTTGGTCGGCACATAGAAAAGTCCCGTACGGGGGCTATACGTTGCAGGCTGTTGGTCTTTAGAGCCCAGTGCCGCCGGACAAATGCCTTTGGTGTCAACATCCTCACCATTTTGACCTGTAGAGTCTTTGGCCACGACTTGGGGAACACCTGTCTCCATATCAACGTGCGTTGCCCAGTTAACCGCAGGGTCAAATTTCTCTGCAACAAGAAGCTCACCCGTTACACGGTCGAGCGTGTAGCCGAAGCCGTTACGATCGAAGCGAACAAGCAGTTTTCTGTCTTTGCCATTGAACTTTTTGTCGACAAGGATCATTTCGTTAATGCCGTCATAATCCCACTCATCATGTGGTGTCATCTGGTAGAGCCATTTCGCCATACCTGTATCCGCATCGCGCGCCATGATGGTCATGGAATACTTGTTATCACCGGGACGTTGGCTTGGGTTCCATGTACTCGGGTTCCCCGTTCCGTAATAGACAAGATTCAGCTCAGGATCGTAAGAGAACCAACCCCACGTTGTACCGCCACCAATCTCCCATTGGTCACCTTCCCAAGATTTAAGGCTGGAGCTTTTTCCTATGGGTTTAAGCATTGCCGTGGTTTTTTCTGGGTCGACCAGCATTTCGTCATCTGGCCCAGTGCTGTAAGCACGCTATGCGACGCTGCCGTCTTTGATGTTATACGCCGTGACATAGCCGCGAACGCCAAACTCACCACCACTTATCCCTGTGATGATTTTGTCTTTCACGACAAGTGGAGCATTGGTGTTGGTGGCACCGACTTTAGGATCGCCGTTGATAATCTTCCAAACCACTTTCCCGGTTTTTTGATCTAACGCGACGAGCGTGGTGTCGGCTTGTTGAAGGAAGATTTTCCCATCTGCATAGGCAAGGCCACGATTGACTGTGTCACAGCACATGACCGCAATAACGGAAGAGTCTTGCTTTGGTTCATATTCCCAAATTAATGTTTTTGTATTCAAATCAATAGCAAAAACTTTGTTTGGGAAGGGCGTGTGGACATACATGGTATCGCCCAGAACCAATGGGCCACCTTCATGTCCGCGCAAAACACCTGTTGAAAATGTCCAAGCAACCTGAAGGTCTTTGGCATTTTTTGCATTGATTTGGTCAAGTGGGCTGTAGCGGGTACCGTCGTAGTTACCACCCCACATTACCCATTGATTGGGATCTTTTTGTAGCTCAAGCAACTCGTCATTTGCCTGAGCAACTGTCGGAGACAGCATGGCAAGGGAAACTGTTGCAACAGCTAACAATGAGCTTCGCAACTTTTCTACAACTATCATGTTTACTTCCTCCATGACGGCATATGCCACGAAGCATGGCTTCGCACAGAATGCCTATTTGTCGCAATTTAGGGGCGCAATCCGCGAGTTGTGGAGTCGCTCTTATCAACCAGTATTGCCCAATAATGAGAAGTGTGCTTGGCGTCTCTGGCGAACTACAACAAGGCGGTTTCGCGTTTCAGCATTGAACCCGAATGCCAACTCATTCCAGCATTTATTGTTCAGCGGTCTTTTGCTGCCAAACGGTGTTAAAAAAATGTTGGTGAATTGAGTTTATGGCAGCTTTACAGCTTGTGTGAGCGGGAAAAAGACACAACATTTTTGTTCGGCGGCAACAATGTTTGAACGTTATGGGATGTTGGTTAATGTATTGATTCTGCGTTTATTTTTGTTTTATTTTCTGCCGTTTTTATTATGGTTGAACAGCGCGTTTTTCCCAGGCTTTGATGCAATTAAATTAGTTGAATATCAAGCCTGGGTCGGAATGTTTCCTTACCGCGACATAATCACGAATGATTCAGATATCCCATTCACTGGAAAACTTTCGTCCTGTTGAGTCTTTTACATCCGCTTTCAGTTTTCCTTGCTTTTTACCATCGACATGGAAGGTAAATGTGGGGTTTTCGCTGATAGAAATACCGCCGTTAAAGCGCATAACAGGCTCACCTTCCAACGTGATGTTTACGTCACTGACATAGTCCGATGGGATCCAGTGGCGGGTCAGTTGATCAATTTGCAGGCCGCTGTAATTGGGATGACTGATCAACAATTGCAACTGCCTCGTGTCGTTGATCCCCAGATCTTTTAGTTTCATTCTACCCATTCGCTGACGTGCTAATACATCGTCAGCACCAGCAGGGGCTGAGCATCCTCCAGACGCTTTCACAAAATTGCTGGCAATGTGTAATTTTCCGTCCAATGTTTGGGCAATAGCTCTGACCGGACTGTATGCGTTGATACGAACCCTCGTAGAGATATTGGCGATGCCACTGTTTGGACTGAGATCGAAGGTACCGACGATGGGCGAAGGATTGTTGTCGACGATGAGGTAAATTTTTTCGACGGGATTGGGATCGTCTTGTTTCACATTTACTTGGATATCCAAAGGAACAAGCGCCGCGTCAATCGCACGTTCTGGAGAGATAAGCGTGACGACATCATCCTCAATGAGTCTACTGGCATTCGGAAAGAGGCTGTCTCTGATCAAAGGCCAATTGGCACTTTCGGGTTCATTTTTAGCGTGTGACGTTACTGGCAGAACAAACAGCAGGGCTGACAGCATCATAATGACGGATTTCATGAATATTCTCCTTACATTACTCCCACTCAAGCTCTTTATAAGCCTGAATGACATTGCGCGGATGGAACAGTTCAAAGAGCTTCCATTCTGATGATTGGGACGTTAATACCGTCTCGCTGGCGGTGTTTATATTGATGTTCTTCTGTATAGCGGCACGAACTTCCCGTGCCAGCGCGGTGAGGTATTGCGTCTGGTTTGCGAATGCATTGGGGCCGGTTTGAATGGCACCGTGCCCCGGAATCACCCGTTTGTAGGGCATAGCTTCTAGTTGCTTGGTGACGGTCAACCAGCCAAGCAGACTGCCATCCAGCGTTGGTGTGTGATCAACAAACAATAAATCTCCGGCGATAAGGGTTCCTGTCTTTTCGTCAAACACGGTTAAGTCATGTCTGGTATGAGCACGATCGTGGGCAGTCAATATCAGTGGCCGGTTGCCAAGATCGATGACGGTTTCAGCATCGATAAGGTACGTTGGGGCGACAGGTTTCGTCCCTGTAAACCATGGGCTGTTTAGTCTCTCCATGTAATAGCCAACCTTGGCTGCAAAATCGCCGGGATAGCGGGTGTGCGCCACAAATTGAGGTTGCTCCTTCACAAAAGCTTGATTGCCAAAATGATGATCTGGATGCACATGAGTAGTGATGACATAGGCAATAGGCAGATTGGTAACGCGCCGTATTTCTTTCAATAACGCCTCGCCTGTGCGTTGGCTGGCACCCGTGTCAATCACAGCCACGGCCTCATTGCCCACAATGAAGGTCATGTTAGCCACGGGATCAGTTTGCGTGGTGAAAAGATCGGCTATGTCGCCTTGATGGCAATAGACACCCGGTGCGACCTCGTCAAAAACGAGCTCAGGTGTCTGCGCGGAGGTTGCAAAGCTAACCAGCAAGCTAAGGTGCACGAAGAAATGCAGAAATCGCGATGTCATGGTCTTACAGGGGTATGAGTTTCTAGCTCATATCCCGCCTCTTGCCAGCCTTTCACGCCTGCGCGGTACCAATAAACCTCTTTCGCGCCTAACGCCAATGCCCGTTTCCCTGCATTCCACGAATGCCAACAACTGGGTTCGCAAAATACCACCACGGGTCGATTGAGCGGGAGGTTGTCTGCCAAAAGCTTGACCAAGGAGTCTGGAACGATGCCATGCCCAACGTTGGCAAGCCAAAGCGATGACGGGATGGTGTCGCGTTTTGGTTCAATCCACAGCGTATTTTGGGACAAATTGTCAGGGCGGTTTGGTGCGGGATAGACATCAATTAACACAGGATTGTCCTGAGTCATAAATGCTTTTAGGGCTTCAGGTGATTCGATCACGCGCGCACCCTGAAGTGTTGTTGGCACGGGTGCCCGATACTGATTATTTCGGTAATCGAGGGGCTCTAAGACTGTTTCCGCATTGATACTTATGGTGCAAAGGCAAATAAAAATTGCACAATTAACACGCAAGACCTTAACTAAATTATGGACTTTCATACTACTTTATTCCGATAAATCTCCTACCTTAGTAGGAGAAGGGCGGAGAGTTACCCATTATGGATTAACATTAGGATAACAATCAGACCGTCGAAGGGCGGACTTTATTGTTGCAGCCATCAATAAACTTCTTTTCAGTGGAGCAAAGATGAACCGTTGGAGTGGTGTTGAAGAATTTGTTGAAGTTGTTAACAGTGGCAGTTTTACTGCCGCCGCAAGGAAGCTGGGTGTTTCTACTTCTCATGTCAGCCGTCGTATCGATGCGCTGGAGAGCCGATTGAGCACAAGACTCCTTTATCGTACAACACGACAAATAACGCTGACGGAAGTCGGCAAGATGTATTTCGATCACTGTAATAACTTGATCGAGAAGTTTGCTGAAGTCGAAGCACTGGTCACCCAGATGCAGACGGAGCCTGTGGGGACATTAAAAATCACCGCACCGTCTATTTTTGGGGAGAAGTTCATTGCGCCACTGGCCAATGACTTTATTAAGGTGCATCCCAAACTCAGTGTTGAATTTCACTTTACCAATGATGTCGTTGATATCGTTCATGATGGGTATGATCTGGCTATTCGGACGGGGGAGCTAAAAGACAGTACGCTGATGGCGAAGAAACTTGCCCCGCGTAAGCTTTACACCTGTGCATCGCCTTCTTACCTTCGTGAACATGGTATTCCTCAGACACTCGAAGACCTGCAGTCGCACAATTGTTTGGTCGGGCTGGTAGATACTTGGACGTATTCTGACAATGGCACCTGCGTGCAAATTAAACCCAAAGGGCGCTGGCATGGAAACAGTGGCAGCGCGGTGCTTGATGCATCGCTGCGGGGCTTAGGCTTAGCGCAGTTACCTGACTACTACGTGAACCAGAAAATCCTCTCTGGTGAGCTGGTGGAAGTTTTACACGAGTATCATGCTCCGGACTCTGCGGTATGGGCGGTGTATTCGTTTAATCGCAATTTGTCTGCGAAGGTGAGGCTGTTTGTGGATTTTCTCTCCGATTCCTTTTCCCACCACTTGCCTTGGTTGGAGGAGGAGCATCAGGAAGAGTCACACTCTGATGATGAACAGAATCAAGAGGCGAGCTAACTATTTATAGGTTTCGCAAAGCGCAGACATAAAAAAAGCCAGCAGTGATGCTGGCTTTTTTGAGGTTGGCTTACAGGATGTCCAGCAGCTCAACTTCGAATACCAGTGCCGCGAATGGTGGGATTGCTGCACCCGCACCGCGCTCACCGTATGCCAGGTCTTGTGGGATGAACAGTTTCCACTTAGAACCTACAGGCATCATTTGCAGTGCTTCAACCCAGCCTTTGATTACGCCAGTTACTGGGAATTCAGCAGGTTGACCGCGCTCAACAGAGCTGTCGAATTTAGTACCGTCAGTCAGCGTGCCGTGGTAGTGAACACGTACTTGCTTGTCTGACGTTGGGATTTCGCCGTTACCTTCAACCAGTACTTCATACTGAAGACCAGAGTCAGTTACAGTCACTTCTGCACGCTTTGCGTTTTCGGCCAGGAAAGTTTCGCCTTCTGCCGCTGCTTCTTTTGCAGCCGATTGACGAACTTCTTCTGCTTGAGTGTGCAGTTCACGCAGCGCGTTGTTGATTTCGTCGATTTCGATTTCAGGCATGTCACCCGCCAGAGCGGTCGCGATACCTTTCGCAATTGCATCAACGTTCAGACCTTCAAGGCCGCTACCAGCCAGTTGCTGACCCATTTGCAGGCCGATGCCGTAGCTAGCTTTTTGCTCTACGGTCTCCAGTTTTACATCAGACATGTCGTCTCTCTTTATTTGCGGGTTTAAAGTAGCGAAGGATAACAGGTGCAGGCAGTCTGGGACAAATTGGGTTACAGATTGGTTGTTGAATCTGCGCACGAAATACAGGAAAGTACAATTGTCAGTCAGTAGATTGCGGTTGCTGACAATTTGCTGATAAAGCACCGCTAGCATGCGCGGTTTTACTTGCTAGCAGGATCCTGATGAGGAAATTGGGAGAGGTTATGACCCTGAAAGGAAAACGCGTGAAAAAGAGTGCATCCACCACACCGCCTATGGGTGAGGTAATCAAAGCCGCGTTAGAAAAAGTACGAGCCCAAATACAGCCATTAGTCGAGAAGGTGAGACCGCACTGGCAGGCATTACCTAAACCCCACCGTATGGGAGTTTCAGTACTGGTAGCCTTACTGGTTGTATTACTGATTTGGCCGTCCAGCGACGAAAGCAATGACGCTGTGGTTACGGAAGGTGAGCGTGTTTCGTTGCCCTTAGATCTCAGCGGCAATGCCCAAGAGGCAAAACAAGCGGATGACGATGGGTTTAACAACAATGCTGAGCCGGTCATCTCGACCCAAACGGTGGACACGGATTGGGTTAATTACGAAGTGCAACGTGGTGATACGCTGTCGAATATTTTCCGCGATCAATCACTGCCATTGCCTGATCTGTATGCTATCTCGGCCATTGAAGGCCCAGATAAGCCTCTGAGCCGTATCCAGCCGGGGCAACTGCTTCGCTTCAAGCGTAATACGCAAGGCGAGCTCGACATGCTGCAGATTGAAGCCAGCAAGGACAAGTCAGTGATCTTTTTCCGATTGTCTGATGGTGGCTTCGCCCGACGGAACTAAGGCGTCGGCACGCATGCTTATAAAGGGCGGCTCAGGCCGCCGTTTTTCGCATATCAATGTGCGGGATCCCGTCTTCCAGATATTGTTCTGAAATTTCGTCAAAGCCATGGCGACGGTAGAATTCACGTAGATGGTATTGTGCACCTATCGTAATCGGTGCATCAGGCCAAACACCGTTCGCTTGAATCAACGCCTGACTGACTAGGGCATTTCCACAACCGTTACCTCGTTCAGTATTTGCGGTGACAACACGGCCGATACTGATGTCATCGTAGGTCAATCCGGCAGGTAATATACGAGCGTAAGCCGTCATTTTGTCATCTCGGTAGCCGAGAAGATGCCGGGTTTCTGGGTGCAAGTCGTGGCCATCGATTTCGTGGTAAGCGCAGTTTTGCTCTACGACGAAAACGTCAGTCCGCAACCTCAAAAGGTCATAAAGCTGTCTGGTCGACAGCTGACCGAAGGTCAGGGTTATCCATTGCATTTTTTATTATTCCAAAGGTTTAAAAATCTTGGGCTAAATTGGGTTTAGCTCAATTAACCACGTGTCGTCCGTCAACATATAAAAAAACCGCGACCTAGGCCGCGGTTTTTTTGTCTGCATAACGAGATTTTTCAATTGTGAAACATTTCGTTAATTATTTCGTTAACTTGTCGCTATGTTATTTTTTCAAATCAACACTATATAGTGCAAAACCAACATCATCGGTGCCCACTTTTTTCATTGGGTACTGGCCTTTTTCTTCAATGAATTTGGCTGCTTTTTCGCTCGGTGATGTTTCAAACACAATCTGTAGATCTTTATCGGTCTCAATCGGTGCAAACGACCAGTTGTTATCAGCCGTTGGCATGACTTCACCTTTCTCTGCGGTCACTTTACTGATGTAGTTCGCGACCACGGTGCGGTTTTCATCCGGTGATGCAAACGCAATGAAGTCGTTACCTGTACCTGGGAATTTACCTAAGTATGCGCGATAGTTGTTCGCGGCTACCAAGAACGGTTGTGCAGGATCAACCGGCTTGCCATTGAACGTCAATTGCTTGATACGCTCTGAGCGAGGGTTGATCAGGTTACATTCACCGTCGTAACGCGCGGGGTGGGTGATGTCGATCTGGTAGTTAACACCGTCGATTACGTCGAAGTTGTAGGTGCGGAAACCGTCCCAGTTGATCAATGACTGCTGTGCAGTTGAATTCGGATCGATTTGGTTAAACTGACCGGCAGTACATTCCAGCCACTCTTTTACCTCTTTACCCGTGACTTTGACCGTCACCAGTGTATTGGGATACAGGTACAAATCGGCGGCGTTTCGGAATGTTAGCTCACCCGATTCCACTTCGGTGAAGTTAGAAGGATCGTCTTTACGGCCACCGGCTTTAAAAGGGGCTGCAGCAGACAGAACAGGAATACCCGCCAGATCCGGATCGCTTCGAATGAAACGTTCTACGTAATCTTTTTGAGCCAAGTTAACGATCTGTACGGTTGGATCGTCCTGAACCAACGACAGGAAGCTGTACATGACGTCGTTTGCTTTACCGATAGGCTGGTTCACGAATTCGCGGGTCGCTTTGTGATCGTGTTCTAGTGCATCGAGCATAGCTGGATCGGCGTCTGCGAGGGATTTTCCATCAAAGATCGGACGAGATTCACTCTGAACAGGAGTAACAACCCATTCGTCACCTTGTTTGTCCAATTGCAGATCCATGATGCCTACGTGGCTACCCCACCGACCCGGCATAACCGCGGCAACGTCTTTAATGGTGCCTTTTTTGTTGTCGACGCCTTGGATGTTGTCAAAGCCTTTGCCCGGGAAGACGGCGTGAGAGTGACCGAAAGCAATCGCATCGATACCCTCCACATCTGCCAAGTAGTAGACGGAGTTTTCAGCCATCGCTTTGTATTCATCTTGTGACAGACCCGAATGCGGGATAGCAACGATAACGTCCGCACCTTTTGCCTTCATCTCCGGTACCCACTTCTCGGCACTGGCTTTGATGTCTTCAGCAATGACTTTGCCTTCAAGGTTTTTCTTATCCCATACCAGAATTTGCGGTGGTACAAATCCGATATAACCCACTTTCACCAGATGCGCTTTGCCATCGGTGTCTGTCATCGTGTGTTCTTTGATGATGTATGGCTGGAAGTACGGCTTGCCTGTGCTGGCGTCGTAAACGTTAGCTGAAATGTAGGGGAAATTTGCACCTTCCAACGTGATATCGAGGAAGTCTAGCCCATAGTTAAATTCATGATTACCGATGTTACCTACATCGTAATTAAGTTGGTTCATCGCCTTGTAAACAGGATGAACCTCGCCTTTTTCAATGCCTTTCGCGGCCATGTAGTCGCCCATTGGGCTACCTTGGATCAGGTCGCCATTGTCGACCAATACGCTGTTAACGACCTCATCCTGCGCCGCTTTGACTCTTGTAGCTGTACGAACCAAGCCGATTTTATCGCTTGGCGTGTCCTTGTAGTAGTCGTAATCCATCACGTTGGTATGAATATCGGTGGTTTCGATAATGCGCAGTTTGATGGTTTCTGCCATAGCTGGGCTTGCCATCGTCATCATGCCCGCGAGAACGGCGATAGATAGCGGTTTAGCTGTCGGTTTCATGGAGGTCTCCAAAGGATCAAGGACTGAAAACATGCGTATTTTGCATACTCACAGAAGCAAAAGGTTACATTTCATCTGATTGTGTGATCTTCATCGTTACCTTGCTGCCCTTGTATCAAAGCAGAGTGACTAAAAATGTATACAGGAATAGTATTTTGTGGCTGAAAAGAAGGCGTGTATGTGAAGTGCTAATAACCAAACTGTTATAAAAAATGAAATTTTAGAATTTCAAGTAATATCATGAAATCTCTATAGTGTCGTTCAAAGGACGGAAAAGGCTTTCACTATGGATTACTTGCCAATATTCGCAAAACTGGATGAACGACCGTGTCTCGTTGTCGGCGGTGGGGAAGTTGCGTGGCGTAAAACGCGCATGTTGCTCAAAGCAGGTGCAGCGGTCACTGTAGTCTCACCGGACGCCGATCATGAAGTGGCGTCTGCCGCAGAACGTGGTGAGTTGGTGTGGGTGAAAGAGGCGTTTTCGCCACAGCACCTAGACAGAATGTTTTTGGTTATCGCAGCCACGGATAACCCTCTGGTGAATGAACTGGTTTCCAACGCGGCCAATGCCCGCAATGTGTTGGCTAACGTTGTTGATGACACGCCAAAATGTAGCTTTATTGTCCCTTCTGTCGTTGATCGCAGCCCGATTGTGATTGCAATTTCTTCCGCGGGTAAATCGCCCGTCCTTGCAAGACTATTACGTGAAAAACTCGAAACACTGATCCCTGCGCATATCGGTCGTATGGCGACGTTGGCGGGGGAGTTTCGTGACACGTTGAAAACCAAAGTCAAAACACTGACGGGACGTCGTAAATTCTGGGAAATGGCCTTTGATGGACGTTTTGCTTCTTTGGTTGCTGCAGGCGATGAAAACGGCGCGAAAGCGGAACTGGAAAACCTGACCTCCGGTGTTTCTTTGCAAGGGGAAGTCGCGTTGATTGGTGCGGGCCCAGGCGACCCAGGTTTGCTGACGCTGCGTGCGTTGCAAGTGATGCAGCAAGCGGATGTGGTGCTTTATGACTATCTGGTCTCGGATGAAATCATGGAACTGTGCCGCCGTGATGCAGAACTGATTTGTGTCGGTAAGCGAGCGAGTTACCACAGCGTATCCCAAGAAGAAACCAATGCCATGCTGATCAAACATGCGCAGAACGGTAAGCGTGTCGTGCGCTTGAAAGGCGGTGACCCGTTTATGTTTGGTCGTGGAGGTGAAGAACTGCAGGTGTTGCAAGAAGCGGGCGTACCGTTTCAGGTTGTGCCCGGCATTACTGCCGCCGCAGGGGCTACCGCCTATGCAGGGATCCCGTTGACCCATCGTGATTATGCACAAACGGCGATGTTCATTACGGGTCATTTGAAAAAAGAAGATGACAGTTTCCGTTGGGCAACGTTGGCACGCGGTCGTCAGACGCTCGTTATCTACATGGGTCTGATGAAAAGCGGGCACATTCAACAACAACTTATCCATCACGGCCGCGCACCGGATACCCCTGTCGCCATTATTGAAAATGGCACCCGCGCAAATCAGAAAATCTACAAAGGACAATTAAGCGAGCTGGAATCATTGGCTGAGGGAGTGGGTTCGCCTGCACTTATTGTTGTCGGTGAAGTCGTTGAACTCGCAGACCAGTTGAGCTGGTTTGGAAAGCAATCATTCCATACGGCAGGTGACGCTCATGCATCTACCGTGGTTAATTTAGGCTAAGGAAAGTACGAAGAATGGAAGCCAAGACTCTTACCCACCTCAAGCAACTTGAGGCAGAAAGTATCCACATCATTCGTGAAGTGGCGGCAGAATTCGATAACCCGGTGATGATGTACTCCATCGGTAAAGACAGTTCCGTCATGCTTCATCTGGCGCGAAAAGCGTTTTATCCGGGGAAAATTCCCTTCCCGCTTCTTCATGTCGATACGGATTGGAAATTCAAAGAAATGATTGAGTTTCGCGACCGAGCCGCAGAGAAGTATGGATTTGAACTACTGGTGCATAAAAACCCTGAAGGCATCGCGATGGGGTGTAGCCCATTTGTACACGGCTCATCCAAACACACGGACATCATGAAAACCCAAGGCCTGAAACAAGCCTTAGATAAATATGGTTTTGATGCCGCATTTGGTGGTGCGCGTCGTGATGAAGAGAAAAGCCGTGCGAAAGAGCGTGTTTATAGCTTCCGTGACAAGAACCATCGCTGGGATCCGAAAAACCAGCGTCCTGAGCTTTGGCATACGTATAACGGCCAGGTGAACAAAGGAGAAAGTATTCGCGTCTTCCCTCTGTCGAACTGGACTGAGCTTGATATCTGGCAATACATCTACCTCGAAGGCATCGATATTGTGCCGCTGTATTTGTCCGAAGTTCGCCCTGTTGTAAATCGCGATGGTATGTTGATCATGGTTGATGATGACCGTATGGAACTGCGTGACGGCGAGAAAGTGGAATACAAGAGTGTGCGCTTTAGAACGCTTGGTTGTTATCCGCTGACGGGGGCCGTTGAATCTGAAGCCAACACGTTGCCGGGCATCATTGAGGAAATGCTGGTTGCTACCTCAAGTGAGCGTCAAGGCCGAGCAATCGATCACGATCAGTCGGGCTCGATGGAATTGAAGAAACGTCAGGGATATTTCTAAGGGATTAAGCATGAACAGCGTAATTGAACAACAAGTGGCCGAGCTGGGTATTGAGGCCTATCTGGAGCAACACCAGAACAAATCCCTGCTACGATTTCTGACCTGTGGATCTGTAGACGATGGCAAGAGTACGCTTATCGGCCGTCTGCTGCATGACTCTCACCAAATTTATGAAGATCAATTAGCCGCGATCCATTCAGACAGTCAAAAAGTAGGTACCACGGGCGAGAAGCCGGATCTGGCACTACTGGTTGATGGCTTGCAAGCCGAGCGCGAGCAAGGGATCACGATCGATGTTGCGTACCGTTATTTCTCAACGCGACCGCGTAAATTCATCATTGCTGATACGCCGGGGCATGAGCAGTACACCCGCAACATGGCAACGGGGGCATCGACCTGTGATCTGGCTGTGATCTTGATTGATGCGCGTAAAGGCGTATTGGATCAAACCCGTCGTCACTCTTACATCGCGAGTCAGCTAGGTATCCGACAGTTTATCGTTGCTGTGAACAAGATGGACTTGGTGGGATTTGAGGAATCACGCTTTGAAGAAATCAAAGCGGAGTACTTGGAATTTGCCAAGAAGCTGAATCGCAATATCAACATTCAGCTGGTACCGCTGTCGGCACTTGAAGGCGACAACGTGGTCGAGCGTAGCGCACAGTCTCCATGGTATGAAGGTGACACGCTGCTGACCATGCTGGAAACCGTGGATGTCAGCAGCGACAAGGACAAAGGACCTTTCCGTCTGCCTGTGCAATACGTTAATCGACCAAATCTCGATTTTCGTGGATTTTCGGGCACGATTGCTGGTGGCTCAGTACGCCCTGGTGACGAAGTCAAAGTATTGCCATCAGGCAAGACGTCAACGGTAGAGCGTATTGTGACATTTGACGGGGATCTTGAGTTTGCGCATGCAGGTCAAGCCGTGACGCTGACGCTAACCGACGAGATTGATTGCAGCCGTGGTGATTTGATTGTACCCGTGTCAGAAGCGTATCAAGCAACCAGCAAACTGGCGGCGAGTATTGTGTGGATGGATGAGTCACCGCTTGAAGTTGGCCGTCAATACGACATTAAAGTCGCTGGTAAGAAAACGGTCGGTGCCGTGAGTAAAATCCGTCATCAGGTCGATATCAACTCGCTGGAGACGTTTGACACAGATAGCTTGCCGTTAAATGGCATTGCTGAGTGTGAAGTGGAATTAACCGAGTCAGTATCTCTGGATCTTTATCAAGATTGTGCGGATACCGGCGGCTTTATTGTGATAGATCGCCTGACCAATGTGACAGTGGGCGCAGGCATGATCAATGCGTTACTTTATGATGCGAATGTGCAGACAAATAGCGTGGATATCTCCGCGTTTGAAGTTGAACTCAACGCGTTGGTTCGTAAGCACTTCCCACATTGGAATGCCCGCGACATCAGTAAGCTGTTGGGGTAACGACGATGACGTGGGATCAATCTCTGGTATTGGGTTTGCTGTTAGCGGTTGTCGCGGGCTTGGTGTTTACCAAGATCAAACCGGCAATCTTGTTTGCGGCAATGGCGTTTATCGCCTTTCAATCAGGATTGATCAGCGTGGAAGCGATGGCGGAGAACTATACAAACAGTTCTTTGCTGACTCTGGTGCTGTTGATCCTTGCGTCGGCAGCGCTGGAGAAAACACGCTTGGTCAGCTGGGTGAGTGGCCAGCTTTCCAGTGGTGAGCTCGGTACAGTGGTGGCCAAGCTTGGCTTATCTACGGCATTTTTGAGCTCTTTTACCAACAATACCGCCGTTGTAGTTTCATTGATTGGTGCAGTTAAACGTAATCGTCGCCACGCACCGTCAAGGTTGCTTATTCCCTTGTCTTACGCTGCCATTTTAGGTGGCACCCTAACGTTGATTGGTACCTCAACCAACCTCATTATTAACAGCTTTGTTGAAAGTTCAGGCTTACCTACGCTCGGCTTTTTTGCGCCTTCAACCATAGGGCTGGCGGTCTTAGCGGGGGGGCTGTTGGTGTTGATCCCCTTTTGTTATCTTCTGCCTGATTATGATGATCATAATGAAGGCGACCTGCCGTATGTACTGGAAGCTGCGATCACCCGAGGATCACCGTTAGCTGGAAACTCGGTGTCTGAGAATGGGCTGCGCGCACTGAGACGTTTGTATTTGGCGGAGGTGGTGCGCGATGGTGAAGTCATAGCGCCTGTGTGTCCTGACACGGTTTTGCGTGAAGGGGACAAACTTCAATTCTGTGGTGATGTTGAAAGCGTCGCAACGTTGCAGGAAATTGACGGACTTGCCCTATTTGGTCAGCACCATATCAATGGTCAAAACTTGCTTGAAGTTGTGGTGAGCCACAGCGCATCCATTCTCGGTAAAACTCTGAAAGAGGCCAAGTTTCGAGAAAATTTTGATGCCGTGGTTGTGGCGATACGTCGTGGTCATGAAAAGCTAGAAGGTGGACTAGGGAACATCCCTCTGTTAGCCGGTGATACATTGGTTATTGTACCGGGTAAAGGGTTTGCCAAAGAGCAACAGCGTATGGAACGCGAGTTTGTGTTGGTCAACGGGTTGGACTCCAGTGTGCGGCTTGATACCAAACTAAGTACCTGGGTACTGGTTGGGTTTGCCTCGATTATCGGAGCCGCGTTAATGGAATGGTTGCCGCTTCTCAACGGATTGGCCGCCTATTTGACCGTTTTGTTGCTCTCAGGGGTGGTGAATCTCAATGAATTGAGGCGTCGGTTTCCCGTCGAAATTGTGGTGATTGTGGGCAGTGCACTGAGCCTTGCGCAGCTGATGATTGACTCCGGGCTCTCTGCGCAATTGGGTGACCTGTTCATTGAATGGTTTAATGGATGGGGAGTTTATGGTGCGTTGATTGCCACCTATTTACTGACCTTGGTATTGACCGAACTGGTTACTAATAATGCCGCAGCCGCCTTGGCATTTCCCATCGGATATAGCTTGTCGTTGGGGTATGGCGTCGATCCTATGCCGTTTATCATGGCGGTATTATTTGGTGCCAGTGCGAGCTTTATTTCCCCCTATGGTTACCAAACCAACCTGCTGGTCTACAGTGTGGGTAACTATCAACTCACAGACTATTTGCGCATAGGATTGCCTCTGTCTCTGGTGTATTCCGCGTTGGTAATTGGGTTAATTCCCGTGTTTTTTCCATTTTGATTAACAAGGATTGAGTTATGAGTGCTGCTGATAAGCCGCAAAAAGATGAGAATGTGGTTTGGCA
Source organism: Enterovibrio nigricans DSM 22720 (assembly GCF_900167155.1). Taxonomy (GTDB): domain Bacteria; phylum Pseudomonadota; class Gammaproteobacteria; order Enterobacterales; family Vibrionaceae; genus Enterovibrio; species Enterovibrio nigricans. The sequence goes on from NZ_FUXU01000004.1 coordinate 65,156, forward strand.
TAAGCATGCGGTTGATAAGGCGTTTCGTTCTGAGCAAAAAAGCCAACACTCGGCATTACTTTGGTTTACAGGCCTCTCGGGATCGGGAAAATCAACGGTTGCTGGCGCGCTGGAAAATCGCTTAGCGGAGCTGGGTCATCACACGTATTTGTTGGATGGTGACAATGTGCGTCATGGCTTGTGTCGCGATCTTGGTTTTTCTGATCACGATCGTCGCGAAAACATTCGCCGTGTGGGTGAGGTTGCAAAGCTGATGACGGATGCTGGGTTGATCGTGCTGTCTGCTTTTATCTCTCCGTTTCGCGAAGAGCGTCAATTGGTCCGAGAGCTGCTGCCAGAGGGTGAGTTTATTGAGGTGTTTGTCGACACCCCACTCGATGTTTGTGAATCTCGTGATCCAAAAGGGTTGTATAAAAAAGCCAGAGCTGGCGAAATCAAAGCATTCACAGGCATCAGCTCTGCCTACGAAGCCCCAGAATCCCCTGAAATTTCACTCAAAACTGATCAGTACGCTGTGGATGATCTGGTCGAACAGTGTATCCAGACTTTAAAGCAATCTGGTGTGATTGCTTAACCTGCTTGTGAGTTCGCTTGCTCTATGCTCTGCGCTTACGCCGTCGTATCGATGGTTGAACCCAGTTCAACGACGACGTTAAAAGCGTGAGATAGCATCGCCATCAATGCGTCCATATACTCAGGGTGGGCTTTCTGGCCCACCAATTTTGCTAGCTCATTGCCCGTAGGGCTGAAGCGATAATAGTAAATTCTTGTTCCCTTTCTGCATGGCGTTAACATGAACGTTTTGCCTTGCCCGTTGAACGGCAAGTTTTCTGTGGGATCCAGCGGGCCAGATTCAAGCTCGGTGCGGATGATCAACCCAAGATCCATCAACAAAATAAGATCGGTATAGGGAAGTTTGAACTTACCTAACGCCAGTCTTTCTGCTTGATCGGGTTTGAAATAGCGTTTTACCCCACTTTCAGGCTGGCGAAATCCCGTGATCAATTTGAGTGAACTGTCGCTACCAAATGAGCAGGCGAGTGCGCACGCTCGTTGTAATGATTGCGCTTCGCGCTGGGTCATTGCTTCAAGCAATGCGAGGGATTTGAGTGAGGTGCTTCCGGGCTTGATGATCTCTGTTTTTAATATGCGAGCCCAAAGCTTTTGCATGCCATCGCCATAAATCTTCTGCGCCATGTCGAAAAAGCGATAGAGCCAGTCTGGATCGGGTGATCCTGCTGTTTCATCACGGCAAAGATCGTGAGCAAGCTGAATGATTTGTTCAAGGTTGGCTTGATGACGTTGCTTTAATTCGAGTTGGCGATAAGCCGCTCTAGCGGTCAGGTTGTCGTGTTCAACGCTGTGCAATTTGGCATCAACATGATGGTGCTTGGCGATAGACTTCAGGCGATGCTGACTGGAAATGACATGGCTATCTTGCTTGCTTGAACTTCTTCTTGCCAGCCTTTCTGATGCCGCTTCTTTGATGTCGACAACCACGGGTTTATTTACTTCCACCATACGCTATCCCTATCTCTATGATTAAGCGAATATTCCAGCAAAGTTCACAATCACTCTCGCATAATCAACCATGTTAAAATAAAATTAAATTTGTTAACATTTAGAAAAAGTGGCGGCGAGGGAGGATCATTACAATGAAAAAATTCAGAGTAAACTCAGTCAACGCCCTGCTTGTCGCCTTTTATATCGGTACTTTGCTCTACCTATCCCAGTTTATCGGCTGATTGTCCTAAAACATTAAAAAACCCGCTATCAGCGGGTTTTTAATGTTATTTAGTGATGAAAATCACTTCATTGATTTATTTACCAAATCAATAACCTGCGTGACTTCTTGCTCGCTCAATGGGCCTTCTTTAACGAAGCGTACTACGCCGTCATTATCCAGCAGAATAATGGCCGAGCTTTCTTCTTGAAGGTGCCATGCACCTGCAACCGAACCATTTGCATCAAGCACGATGGAAGACCAGCTAAAATCCTTTTTGCTGTCTTCAGCTGACGATTTCACGAAGCCGCCTGTGCCCCATATTGCATCATCTTGATTGATGATGGTGGTAGTCTGGTATTTGTCTTCAGGGAAGTTTGCGGCGGTGATGGCATCTACCAATGGCGCGTTCATCTCTTTCGCCTTACTTCTGCCAGCGATCGCCTGAATGATTCGCACTTTGCCTGTCAGTTCGCTGGTGTTCCAAGGTTTGTATCCCACATTCTCGCCGTTAAGCGTCAACTCACCGTATTTCTCTACCGAGGTTTGTGGAAGAGGAAAACCGTTGGAAATGTTGTGTGCTGAGGCAAAAGTGGAAATGAGAGCGGTTGCCATAGCAAGAATTTTAGTACAACGCATAGGGGTAGTATCCCGTTTATTTATGGTGTGGTTTGTGTGATTGCATCGCCTCTGAAATGCTTATAACAGAAGCAGTTACGATAATTAAATATAGCTGATAGCCAGCAATACTCCGTACCAATAACAGATCCAACGACTCAATTTTGTAATGTTCCATCGTGCCATTCTGAATCATTGTTAACAAACAGTGTCTTATTTTTGCGATGTGGTTAATTTTTACTACGCTTACTTCGTTGTATGAGAAATGGGGAAACCGAGTCGTCGTTTTTGTTGTCAAAAGTTTTTGCAGTTGCCCCGCGAACAATTGGCATTTTGATTGCATCACATAAATGTCAGCCTTGGCTTGTCAGCCTTGGTATGTGATGCCGGTCTTTATCTTTGGCATGAAAGGAGTTCTTCAATGTTGCGCATTTTTCACCAGTACCGCCCACGACAGGTGGCCCGCTACGTAAAAGGTTTTTTCCGCGGTAGGCTATACATCGACGGTATCGGTGCGTTTGAATTTGATGGGGGTAAATTGCTTCCGCCATCGAGACATAACAAACGCGCATTGGCGGTAATGACAGAGGTTAATAACGAAATCAGAGCGATGTCTGCAGCGGCAGCATTAGTGTGATGGTTAGCGTTGTCATGAGGTACAAAGAACGTCGTTGACGTTAAAAGCTTTTAAAAAAACGCCCGAGACTTCGGGCGTTTTTTTTATCTTTCCCATGGTGGCAAGCAAACGCCTGTTCCGCCTAAGCCACAGTAACCGTTTGGATTTTTTGCCAAGTACTGTTGATGGTAGGTTTCCGCAAAGTAGTATGGCGCTGCTTGTGCGATTTCAGAGGTGATAGCCCCTGACATCCCTTCACCCTTAAGCGCTGTTTGGTAAGCTTCCTTGCTGGTCAATGCTATACGTTCCTGTTCAGGGGTAAAACAGTAAATGGCAGAGCGGTACTGCGTCCCTACGTCGTTTCCTTGACGCATACCTTGTGTGGGGTCGTGGCTCTGCCAAAAATGCGTCAGAATCGTCTCCAGGCTGATTTTGGTAGGGTCAAATACAACCTGGACCACTTCGGCATGGCCTGTTTGTGCAGTGCATACATCTTGGTATGTAGGATTTACTGTGTAACCGCCGCTATAACCAACGGATGTCAAGGTAACGCCATCCAGCTTCCAAAAGAGTCGCTCGGCTCCCCAAAAGCATCCCATCCCCAGTAAAATCTGCTCTTCGCCGGGAAGTACGGCCTTACTGAGTGTGCGGCCATTGACGGCATGAGCCTCAGACGGAATAATTTCCTGCACTCTGTCAGGAATGGCTTGTTCAGCATTGATAGCGATTTGTTTTGCGTTGTGCATGGCGTGACTCCTTGTCGACTGTCATCTTAGACTCAGTTTTATTATGCTTTGATGCACATTTGCAACAGCGCATAGCACCAGGTTCAAGGTCATACTGTGGTGAATTTTGTTTCATTATGACTTTCAGGATGAGAATAAGACGTACGACTGATGATAATTAAACGATTAATACCTTGGGTGATTTGTAGCGTACTGGGCATGCCCGGGGTAGCAATCGCGGATGTTGATTTTGATATCAAGGGGCTCGATGACGGGTTAAAAGATAACGTTGAGGTTTACCTCGATGCCATTTCTCAAAACGATCGGCGTATCGATTTTCGACTTCAATCCCGCGTAACAGATGAAGCAACCAAAGCGCTGCAAGCCTTGGGCTACTTTGACCCTAACATTACATTCTCCATCGAAGATCAACAATCTGACACGGATGCGACCGTCGTGCTGAATATTGACCCGGGAAAGCCGGTGATTATTTCAGACGTCGATATTCAGATGCTGGGTGGCGCATCTAGCGACCCTGCTTTCAAGACATTATTGGAAACTGCGCCCCAAAAAGGCGATGTACTCAATCAGGGCCAATATGATGCCTTGAAATCTTCGATTCAGAGCTTAGCTGTTCGCCGCGGGTATTTTGATGCGGAATACTCCCTCGCCAAACTTGAAGTTGCGCCAGGGCTCCATAAAGCGTTCATTCGACTGCATTTTGACAGTGGTGTCCGCTACCGTTTCGGGCCGACCATTTATCACAACAGTCAAATCAATGAAGATCGATTGGACAGTATGATGGCGTTCAAAGAAGGCGATCCTTATCTTGTTAGTGATTTAGGTGCTTTCAATCAAGCGTTGTCGAATACGGGGTGGTTTTCGTCAGTGCTTGTGGAGGCGGGGTTGGATGACCTTCGGGATGGTCGAGTTCCTATCGCTGTCAGTTTGGATCCCGCGCCGCGAAACCAGTTCGAAACGGGTATTGGTTATTCTACGGACACTGGGCCTCGCGTAAAAATTGGTTGGCGCAAACCTTGGTTTAATAGCCGTGGGCATAGCCTCAATACCGATCTTTACGTGTCAAAACCGAAGCAAACACTGGAGTCTACGTACAAAATCCCGCTTGAGGATGTTGAGCGCGAGTATTACCAAGTTCAGCTCGGTCTGGAAAACCTGGATAACAACGACACGAAAAGCCTCGAATGGACTTCATCCATTTCTCGCCACTGGAAATATGATACGGGCTGGCAACGCTCGTTGTATTTGCGCTGGCTGTATTCTGACTACACGCAAGGTGCCGTTTCGAACGAATCCAACCTGATCCTGCCTGGTATCAACTTCTCTCGCGTGCGAAGCCGCGGCGGAGCGATGCCCTATTGGGGGGACAAGCAATCTATTACATTCGAAGCGGGCGATCCTGCTTTGCTCTCGGACATCCGACTGTTTCGCATGATAGGTCAGACAGCGTGGATTCGAAGTGCAAATGACGATAACCGTTTCTTGTTTCGTGCCAATGCAGGCGGTGTGTTTACCAGTGAATTTGAACGTGTGCCGCCGTCTTTGCGTTTCTTTGCGGGGGGTGACAACAGTATCCGAGGTTATAGCTACGAATCCATCTCTCCAAAAGATAACAACGGAAATTTGGAAGGGGGGAGCTATATGGCGACAGGCTCTCTTGAATATAACTATCGCGTGACCGGGAACTGGTGGGCGGCAGTCTTTACAGATGCTGGTGACGCTTGGACAACCAGTGATCCTGAATGGAAAACGTCGGTGGGCGTGGGTGTTCGTTGGGAATCCCCAGTTGGCCCCATCCGTCTTGATTTAGCACATGGCTTTGAAAATAAAGATGATGATTTCATGATCCACTTTAGTTTGGGTCCAGAGCTATGATGCGCTGGGTAAAACGTTTGACCCTCGCGGTCGTCTTGTTATTGGTTCTTCTTGTTATCAGTGTTGGTGCAATATTGCTGACACCGGTAGGCGTGAAACTGGCGGTATGGGGGGCACAAAAAGCCCTGCCAGAGTTGAAAATTGAAAAGGGCAGCGGTGCGCTGCTTAATGGCTTCTCCCTTGAGGGCGTTGCATTTGACATGCAGGGTGTGTCCGTGTCGGCCAAATCGCTGTATCTCGATATGAACAGCAAATGCCTGACCGGACCTGCCATTTGTGTTGATGCGCTGAATGCGGATGGCCTCAAGGTCAATGTTGGTGACACCGGACCGTCTGAAGAGACACCGCCATCGGAACCTATCACGTCTATTTCAACACCCATCCCAATATTCCTAAACGGTGTGTCTTTGACTGATATCGACCTCGATATTCTGGGTAACAAAGTGCACTGGGACAGCCTGACCACAGCAGCGCAAATGCAGCGTAGCACCTTGACGCTTAAGCCAACGCTTTGGCAAGGGATCAACGTCGAATTGGCCGAGTCAAAAGGTGAAACAGCAGCCAAGCCAGACAAATCACCTAAGCCGACGAAGCAGGCACTTACTTTGCCAGAGGTGAGCATTCCTCTGAATGTGGTTATCGAACGCTTTGAACTCAAAGACGTTGATCTGCTTTTACCTCAAGCACAGAAGGTGCATCACTTAGTGTTGCAAGGCCGTGCAGGTGGCAATGATGTCAGTATTCAACAACTTTTGTTGGATGCGCAGCAAGGCAAGGTGACGCTAAGCGGCGATATAGCATTAAAAGGTGAGTACCCACTTACCCTTGATGCAAAAGCCGGCATTCGTATGGCGCCGCTTGACGGTCATTCCTTAACACTGGATGCAAAAGGTGACTTAAGTTCGCTGGAGCTGAAAGCCGACTTAACCGGAACCTTGCTGGCAAAACTCACAGGCAAACTGAATGTACTCGACCCTGACTTGCCCTTTGAAGCGTTGCTGACCAGTCGAAATCTTCAATGGCCGATAGATGATTCGGTACCTGACTACCGCTTGGCGGCATCGGCGTTGCGTGCCAGTGGCAGCCTGAAAGGCTACCGCGCCACCTTGAAAACGGCCGCGTCGGGCAAGGAAATTCCTGATATCACATTGAAGACCCAGTTGAGTGGCGATTTGTCCAAAATTGCGTTGGGCAATCTTGAGCTCGACACCTTGGGGGGCGACATCAAAGGCTCTGCCAGTGTTGATTGGTCAGAATTAGTGAAATGGGAAACTGCGTTGACCTTCACTGACATTCAACCCGGACTGCAATGGCCAGAAGCGGAAGGGATGCTGAGTGGCAAAATCAAAAACGACGGTGAATTGACGAAAGCTGGGGGCTGGAAAGTTAATGTACCGGAACTTGATGTACAGGGAGATATTCGAAATCAGGCCCTGACGTTGAAAGGGCAGGTCGCAGCCTCTGATGTAAAAGGTAAAGGTGATATTCAACTCGACACTAAAGGGCTTTTACTCAGTCACGGCCCCAATGAAATTGCGGTAACAGGGCGTGTTAACGACCTGCTCGATTTGGATGTTGCAATAAAGCTGCCTTCGCTTGCTGCTTCTGTGCCGGATACCCATGGTGCAGTGCAAGGGGACATTTCACTGTCTGGCACCATTAAAGAACCTATCGCCACGCTTAATTTGACCGCGAATGCGCTGCGTTATCAAAACCTCGTATCGGTTGCGAACGCAAAAATCCGAGGTTCCCTCAAACCGCTGCCCGTTGTGAGTGGTGGTCTGATTGTGGATGTGAATGGCATTAATGCAGAAGGTGTCGACATAAACACCGTGGAGCTTCGAGCATCCGGTGATGAGGCTGAGCAGACGGTGTCTTTGAAGGTTGATGGCAAGCCTGTCGGTGCCGACATTGCGCTTCGGGGCAGTCTGGACAGAAAAAAAGGCTGGAAAGGTACGCTTTACAACTCAACGCTTCGCACGCCGGTAGGCCCTTGGGCACTGCAAAATGATGTCTCCCTTGGTTACGATCTCAAAACGGGGAAAGTGGATGTTGGCGCATTTTGCTGGGGGCAGAATCAAAGCCGTATTTGTCTAGATAAAGCGATCTCTGTTTCAGACAGTGGTGCGGCGATAGTGTCTGTTGACAAGTTCAACCTCGACATCATTCAATCATTCTTACCGAAGACAACGACATTGAGTGGTTCGGTCAACGCAAACGCAGATGTGGCCTGGAAACCCAATGCGCTACCCACAGTGAAAGCAACCGTTTCTTTGGGTAAGGGTGAAGTGGTTGAGCAACTTGATCAACCGTTCACGTTGGGTTGGGATAACATGGATATCAATGCTGCTTTAGTGGATGAAAAACTCACAGCGAATGCACAGCTTGACCTGACGAACAATGGATCAGTGGTGTTGGATGCCGACATGACCAATCTTTCAAGCCCCAAGAAAGTACTCAAAAGTACGTTAGGGATTGATACGATCAGCTTGTCCATGCTTCAACCTTTGCTTGGCGGAGATAGCAAGCTGGAAGGTTTGCTGAACGGTAAGGTGGTGTTAAACGGCGATCTGGATGCGCCAACAGCAGACGGTAACATCACATTGACGGACTTAAAACTGCAGAGCCTGTCTGCGCCGGTCGAAATTCGTCAGGGCCAAATGGCTATTTCGCTTAACGGCAAGCAAGGCGAGATCAACGGTAAAGTGGTGACACCCGATGGCGATCTGGTGTTGAAAGGTGAGGCAGATTGGCGTGATATCAATGCATGGCTTGCTTCGCTCAACGTCAAAGGCAAACACTTGAAAGTTGTGGTTCCACCAATGGTGGCACTGGAAGTCAGCCCTGACATGACACTCAAAGCCACACCCAAGCAAGTGGATGTCACGGGCAATGTGTCTGTACCGTGGGGCCGGATTATTGTTGAATCATTGCCGCCTTCTGCTGTTCAGGTTTCCAGTGATTTGGTGATTTTGAATGATGAGCTGAAACCGATCAGTGAAGACCAAAAAGATCCGATCACCATCAATGCTAAGATCAACGTCAACATTGGTGATGATGTCAGATTGGAAGCATTTGGTCTGAAAACCAACCTTGAAGGCAAGCTCGATGTACAGAGTAATAAGAAAGGCCCGAGTGTTGGTGGTGATGTGAATCTGGTGGACGGTACGTACAGTTCATTCGGCCAAGATTTGCTGATCAAAAAAGGGTTAATCCTTTTCAATGGCCCGCCTGAACAGCCGTATTTACAGGTGGAAGCAATACGAAACCCTGACAATATCGAAGACGGTGTTGAAGCGGGTATTCGCGTGACGGGGCCTGCCGATGCGCCGGAAGTACAAGTTTTCTCTGATCCGGCCATGCCTCAAGCAAATGCACTCTCTTATCTGACCCGTGGTCGTAATCTAGACAGCGAATCTGATGGGAATGCGATGACTTCTATGCTGATTAGCCTTGGATTATCGCAAAGCGGTAAACTGGTCGGAAAACTTGGTGAAGCGTTTGGTGTGCAGGATTTGACGGTGGATACTGCGGGAAGTGGGAACGATGAAAAAGTGGAAGTATCAGGCTACATTCTGCCCGGGCTTCAGGTGAAATATGGCGTGGGAATCTTCACCAGTTTGCCGGAGTTTACGGTGCGATATCGCTTGATCAAAGATTTGTATTTGGAAGCAGTATCGGGGGCTGATAATGCCGTTGATTTGCTTTATCAGTTCAGCATCAAGTAACCCTCTTCTCTCGATTAAAAGCCCGCATTCGCGGGCTTTTTTACACTCAAGCCAAAGGTTCGTTGGCGTTATTCGTCGTCAGGGTATTCCGCTAAAAATGCTTCGGTTTTCTCCACCATGTTGGTTGATCCGACGAAGAAAGGCACCCGTTGATGCAACTCGGTTGGTTTAATGTCCATGATGCGGCGATGTCCATCGGATGCTTTACCCCCCGCTTGCTCGATGATAAATGCCATTGGATTACACTCATACAATAAGCGGAGTTTTCCACTCGGGTAAGCCGCTGTGCTGGGGTACAGGAATATCCCACCTTTGAGCATGTTACGGTGGAAGTCTGATACCAACGAGCCGATATAGCGTGAAGAGTATGGGCGGCTATCTTCCGGTACATTTTCCTGACAGTACTTGATGTACTTTTTGATGCCTAACGGAAAGCGGATGTAGTTCCCTTCATTGATAGAGTAGAGCTTTCCGTCTTTTGGAATCGTCATGCTTTCGTGCGAGAGGCAAAAAGCCCCAATTGATGGGTCATAGGTAAACCCGTGGACACCATTGCCAGTGGTGTAAACCAGCATGGTCGAAGAGCCGTAGATGATGTATCCCGCGGCAACCTGTTGACTCCCTGGTTGCAGGAAGTCTTCTATTGTGGCGGGTTGGCCGATAGGTGAGACACGACGATAGATGGAGAAAATGGTGCCGACAGATACATTCACATCTATGTTTGATGAGCCATCAAGCGGATCCATCAAGATGACGTATTTGGCATTTCGACTGATCTCTGAGTCGAAAATGACCGCTTCGTCTTCTTCCTCACTGGCAACACCGCAGACTTGATCACGCGCTGCCATGGCGGCTTTGAATTTTTCGTTGGCGTAAACGTCGAGTTTTTGTTGTTCTTCTCCCTGAACGTTTTCACCGCCAAACGCGCCAGTGATATCCGCCAAACCGGCTTTATTGATTTCTCGATTGACGATTTTCGCGGCCAGTCGAATGGATGAGAGTAGAGAGCTCAGCTCCCCGCTGGCATTTGGGTATTCATGTTGTTTTTCAACGATGAATTCGCCCAGTGTACGCATATCGGACATTTCAGATCCTTTTGATGTCTGAGAACGGATTCTTGGGTAAGATGCTTTATAACCCAATAACCTGAAATGCTGAGCATTCAGGGTATTTAGGGATGTAAACTGCAAGCGATAAAACAGGAAAAGCACCTGATGACTACGCTGACTTTCTTCGATGCAGTAAGCGTCAATAGAGTCACAAAGCTCATATTCGCCAGAAAGTTCTGCAATAACTGGATAGAAAATCAACTTGTTGCAAAGTTTATAGTGTAGAACTTTTTATTCGTAACGAAGTAATTTGGACGTATTCGGAACTGTGATCCGTAAAAGGGGAAATGGCCTGTTTGGCACATGAATTTTCTCTGAGCAGTTGCGATCGACCACTGTTTCTTGGCTGACTAGAACCTATGCATATACATATTTTGGGCATCTGCGGCACCTTTATGGGCGGCGCAGCCATTTTGGCAAGACAACTGGGCCATAAGGTGACAGGTTGCGATGCCAATGTTTATCCCCCTATGAGCACACTGCTGGAGTCTCAGGGCATTGAGATAATTCAAGGGTACGATCCTTCTCAGCTGGATCCTGCCCCAGATTTGGTTGTGATTGGTAACGCCATGAGCCGTGGGAATCCCTGCGTGGAATATGTTCTCAATAAGAACCTGAATTACACCTCAGGCCCTCAATGGCTGTTGGACTTCTTGCTAAAAGACCGCTGGGTTATGGCGGTGGCTGGTACACACGGTAAAACGACCACAGCCAGTATGCTGGCTTGGGTATTGGAAGATTGCGGCTATGAACCGGGATACCTGATTGGCGGTGTACCCGGCAACGTTGGCGTATCCGCCCGGTTGGGCGAGAGCATGTTTTTTGTCGTAGAAGCGGATGAATATGACAGCGCTTTCTTCGACAAACGATCCAAGTTCGTTCACTACCATCCGCGCACACTGATCCTGAATAATCTGGAATTCGATCACGCTGACATCTTTGATGATCTTGCCGCGATCCAAAAACAGTTCCACCATCTGGTGCGTACAGTCCCTGGCATTGGGCGCATTATCGCGCCATCTAACGATCAGAACATTGCGGATACGCTCAAAAAAGGCTGCTGGAGCGAGCTGGAATACGCGGGTGAAGATGGCACCTGGAAAGCTGAGAAGCTCAAAACGGACGGAAGTGAGTTCAATGTCTGGTTTGAAGGTGTTTGCGTTGGCAAGGTGACTTGGGACTTGGTCGGTGATCATAACGTGAGCAATGCTTTGATGACGGTTGCTGCCGCGCGGCATGTGGGTGTCACGCCGGATTTAGCTTGTGACGCTTTGGGTAAGTTTATCAATACCAAACGCCGTCTTGAACACAAAGGCGAATTCGGTGGTGTGACGGTTTACGACGATTTTGCACACCATCCAACCGCGATTAAAACGACGCTGGAAGGTCTTCGCGCCAAAGTCGGTGAGTGTCGTATCGTTGCGGTGCTGGAGCCTCGTTCAAACACCATGAAGATGGGCGTACATAAAGATGACATTGCACCGTCACTGGATGCGGCAGATGAAATCATTATGTTCCATCCCGAAGAGATAGAATGGGACGTCACGGAAGTGGCTAAACGCTGTAAAGCCCCATCGTCAGTTTATCGTGATATTGATGATCTGGTAGACGCGGTTGTGAGGAATGCACAAGCAGGGGATGTCGTGCTGGTGATGAGCAATGGCGGTTTTGGCGGCATTCACGGTAAATTACAGTTTGCATTGGAAAACAGCGTACAGGAAGCTCATGGCTAACTCTGACAACGACAAACGCATTACGCTGGTATGGAGCGGGGCATCTGGGGCACCTTACGGACTCCGGTTGCTTGAGTGCTTGTTAGCCGCAGAGTATGAAGTCTATCTTTTGATTTCATCTGCTGCCCGTGTCGTGCTAGCAACTGAACATGGTCTCAAGCTGCCAGCTGGACCTGATGCGGCGAAAACGGCTTTGATTGAACATCTTAATGCACCAACCGATAAGTTGGTTGTCTGCGGCAAGGAGGACTGGTTTTCACCTGTAGCCTCTGGATCTGCAGCGCCGAAAAAAATGGTGGTGTGTCCGTGTTCTGCGGGATCGTTGGCGGCGATTGCACATGGTATGTCAGACAATCTCGCCGAACGCGCTGCGGATGTTGTATTGAAGGAGCGTGGCCAATTGCTGCTGGTGGTGCGTGAAACGCCATTTTCGACGCTGCATCTGGAAAACATGCTCAAGCTTTCCAAAATGGGCGTAACCATTATGCCCGCGGCGCCGGGATTCTATCATCAGCCAAATACCATCGAGGACTTGGTCGATTTTATGGTGGCGCGGATCCTGGACCATTTGGGGATCGAACAGGTGTTGGTGCCGCGCTGGGGCTATGACCAGCGGAAATAGGCAAAGGCTCAGCGAAATAGAAAAAGGCGGTGATACCGCCTTTTTTACATCTACATTGTCTGTAATTAATCAGTTTGTGGTTTTAGGATCAGTACGTTGACCTTGGATTGTTCCAATACTTTTGACGCCACGGAGCCGATGATGAGCTTATTCGCTCTCGAACGTTTGTGGCTTGGCATGATGATTAGGTCGCAGCCGAGTGACTCCGCCGTTTTCACGATGGCTTTGTAAGGTTTACCTTCTGCCACGGATAAATCGTATGCCACACCATCCGGCATCATGCGCTCAGCAAAGGCTTTGAGATTATTTCTGACATCCTGCTTCATTTGCCTCGCGGCATCCTCCGGAAAATATGACTGCACCATTGAGTTGTGAATACCTGGCAGGGCCGTCAGCAAGTGCAACGTAGCGCCTGTTTGTCCCGCCAACCAAATGGCATGCTCCACCGCTTTGTCAGCAAAGCTCTCATCATTCAAATCAACTGGCACAAGAATGTGTTTATACATTGATATTCTCTCTTTGTTTGTGATGAAAGGGGCCCGAAGGCCCCGGTAACTATGCGGTTTGTTTTATGCGGCGGCGCTGGTTCCATGCCAATGCACCGAGCAGCAAGAAGGTGGGGACGAATACCCATTCTTTCGATGGGCGCTCGGCTGGCGTGCTGACTTGAACAATTTCCCAGTCAAAGTCGATGCCCGCTTTTGAGGCAGGGCTGCCCCACTGGACCATGTCCACGACTTGTGCGCCATCTTCATCACGTAGCTCTAGACCAGTTGACATGATGCGTGCTAAGCCTTCCGCTTGTGCCATATCTACAGGCAGGTGAACGTGTTTGGTAACGATATCACCGTCGATGGTTTCACCACGAACTTGCAGGTTCAATGTTTGCCCATCTGGAAGCTTTTCTGCCACCTCGATAACTGCAGAACCTGGATAGTCGTTGGTCGGTGGATATAGCTGATCCCACCAATAATCAGGTCGGAACAAAGAGAAGGTAATCAGGAGTAAGAAGAGGGTTTCCCACCACGTATTTTTGGTAAACCACCAACCTTGCGTCGCGGCGGAGAACACCAACATGGCGACAGTGGCCGAGAGGATAGTCAGAATTAGGTGGACTGGGCCACTGATATCCATCAATAACAATTGTGTGTTAAAGATGAACATGAATGGCAAGATCGCGGTGCGAATGTCGTAGGTAAAGCCTTGAATACCTGTCTTGATCGGATCCGATTTTGCAATTGCAGCAGCGGCAAAGGCTGCGAGACCCACTGGTGGCGTATCATCAGCCAATATACCGAAGTAGAACACGAATAAGTGCACTGCGATGAGAGGTATGATCAGACCTTCTTGTGCACCCAAGGTGACAATAACGGGCGCCATGAGGGTGGAAACAACAATGTAGTTTGCTGTAGTAGGCAGGCCCATACCTAGGATCAAACTGATAATGGCTGTAAACAGCAACATCAGCATGATGTTACCGCCAGAGATAAACTCGACGAAGTCCGTCATGACCAAGCCAATCCCTGTCAGGGTGACAACGCCAACCACAATACCGGCGGCCGCCGTCGCGACACCGATACCAATCATGTTTCGTGCACCCGCGACAAAGCCTTCAGCCAAATCGATGAACCCATCTTTCAGTGCTTTACCAAAGTCCGAGTCACCTTTGAAGAATGCAATGAGTGGACGTTGGGTTACCACGATAAACATCATGAACAAAGTGGCCCAGAATGCAGATAGTCCCGGGGAGAAGCGCTCGACCATTAAGCACCAGACTAAGACAACGATAGGCAACAGATAGTAAAGCCCAGAGCGTACCGTTGGGCCTGGGTCAGGCAGTTCAGACAGGTCGGTATCCGCAGGATCTTCTACTGCCTCTTTCTTATATTGTGAGGAGTAGCGGACCAGCGCGATATAAGCGATGAAAATAACGACGGCAATGATTGGGCTTGCAGCAGCGCCGAAGACGTCTTTTGTCCAACCAATACCGTAGTAAACCGCAAAGCTCATCACGCAGATGCCAATCACGATGGTCACGAAGCTCAGCAGTGATTGCAACAAAGTGGATTGATGACGACGTGGCAGCCCAGTCATGCCTGCTTTGCACGCTTCAAGGTGAACGATATATATCAGGGCGATGTATGAAATGATGGCCGGTAAAATGGCCGCTCTGATCACTTCGATATAGGGTATGCCGACGTATTCTACCATCAGGAAGGCGGCAGCCCCCATGATAGGCGGTGTCAACTGACCATTGGTGGACGCTGCGACTTCTACTGCCCCTGCTTTTGTGCCGGGAAAGCCCACGCGTTTCATCAACGGGATCGTAAATACGCCAGTTGTGACCACATTGGCGATGGATGAGCCTGAGATCAAACCCGAAAGGCCTGAGGCGACGACCGCCGCTTTTGCTGGTCCTCCGCGCATATGGCCAAGCATAGAAAAGGCCACTTTGATGAAATAGCCGCCAGCACCTGCTTTATCCAACAAGGCACCAAATAAAACAAACAGGAAAACAAAAGACGTTGAAACGCCTAGCGCTACACCAAATACCCCTTCAGTGGTAAGCCACATGTGCGACATGGTTTTGTTCAGGCTCGCACCTTTATGAGCGATGACATCCGGCATGTGAGGGCCAGCGAAGGTGTATATCAAAAACACCAAAGCAACCACCATCAAAGGAGGTCCCAAGGCACGTCGAGTGGCTTCGAGTAAGAGGATCATCCCGGTAACGGCGACGACAATATCAAAGGACGTCGGTGCGCCGGCTCTAGATGCTAGCTCGGAATAGAAAAGGAAAAGGTATCCTGCTGAGAAACTTCCCGCGAGCGCGAATACCCAATCTTGCAAGGGGATGCGGTTTCTCGGAGAGCTTTTTAAGGCGGGATATGCGGTGAATGCCAGAAAGATAGCAAACGCCAGATGTATTGATCGCGCTTCTGTATCGTTGAGCGCGACAGTAAAGGGAGAGGCGTACCACAGCTGGAATATTGACCAGCACAAAGGAACAAACCAAAGGATTCTCCCCGGAATCCCGGATGGAGCGCGGGCTCCGGTGTCCGCCTGCGCGACGATATCCTGCGCGTCGAGGGGTGTCTCGGTCGTCTTCGTCATGCCATTGTCCTTTAATCGGCAAGTGATACCAATATCATTAACTATTTGTTCATTCAGGTCGGTGAAATCGATAAATACAACATTGATCGTTGCTGTGGTAGCTCTGCTAAACATCGGCAGTTTGCACTGTGTTTTAAGCGATTATTCCTACCCCATATGATGCGCAAATACTCAATTCAAATGGTTTAAAAGTGTAAAAACATCTGACATCAGTGGCTGATAAATCTCCTGTTGCTGACTTATCTTCACCGTGCGTTTTTTACGGATTTTTTCTCCGCCTCATGATATTTGGTGTAACGCGGACCTGCTTAAGGCTCAGTTTATTGTGTGGAAATTTGATGTTGTCGCTAGGGATCATAACAAATCCTTTCCCAAAATTTAAAACCGGAGAAATATTTTGTCATGACATTTCACATTGAAATGTGGTCTAGGAGTGGAGAAAAATACGAAAGTATTAATTTTGAGACAAAAGTTAGCGAGTGAAGGAGGTAGGGTGGCTAAAAAAATAGGCAGAGTGTCTTTTGTGACAGCCTGCCTTGTTGGGTTACGTTAAGTCTGACTAAGGGGTGTAGTCAAACAGACCACATACAGCGTCAAATAGCTGTGATGTGGACGTAGCGCGTGTCGGCGTAATGAAGATCGTATCGTCACCTGCGACGACACCCAGTATGCCTTCTGCTTTGCCTAATGAGTCGAGCAAGCGAGCAATAAGTTGCGCTGCTCCCGGGCCGGTATGGATAACAACAAGTGCATCGTTGTAATCAATATCCATGACCAGCTCTTTTAGCGGGCTGCTGGTGGTAGGCACGCCAAGCTCGACTGGCAGGCAGTACACCATTTCCATTTTAGCGTTGCGAGTCCGCACGGCACCAAATTTCGTTAGCATGCGAGAGACTTTTGACTGGTTTATATTTTCAAAGCCTTGCGCTTTCAGTGCATCGACGATTTCGCCCTGCGAGCTGAATTTCTCTTCTTTTAAGATCGCTTTAAACGCTTTTACCAATAGATCTTGTTTATCTGAATTGCGCATATGTCTTCTTTTTTCCCCGTGTCAGGATGGCGCATTTTTGCATAGTGATTCAGGCTGGGGCAATAAAATCAGCAGTAAAGTGACGCACCTATCACCTTTCAACCTAGCTGTCTGGTCAAAGAAGGAAAAATGAGAGGCTGGGCTTATCCTTAGAGTGATAAGCTTGTCGGCATCCTTTCAGGGCACGTATGATGCAGCTAGGTTTTATCATACGTACACCCGCTGATCTAAAAAGTAAACCATAGTGCGGGCCCTGTGCGTTAACCAAAGGTCTGAATTAAAAATTGTATATAAGGAGAACGAAATGAAAGTTGCTGTGATTGGCGCCGCCGGTGGCATTGGTCAAGCTTTAGCCCTGCTTTTGAAAAACCGTCTGCCTGCAGGTTCAGATCTGGCTTTGTATGACATAGCCCCTGTAACTCCAGGTGTTGCTGTGGATCTGAGCCATATCCCTACACCTGTCTCTATCAAAGGTTATTGCGGTGAAGATCCATCTCCAGCACTGGAAGGTGCTGACGTAGTACTGATTTCTGCAGGTGTTGCGCGTAAACCTGGCATGGATCGTTCAGATCTGTTCAATGTTAACGCGGGCATTGTTCGTTCTCTAAGTGAAAAGATTGCCGACGTGTGTCCAAAAGCACTGGTCGGTATCATTACTAACCCAGTAAATACTACCGTCGCTATCGCAGCGGAAGTGTTGAAAGCGAAAGGTGTTTACGATAAAAACCGTCTGTTCGGTGTGACAACACTGGATATTATCCGTTCTGAAACATTCGTAGCAGAACTGAAGGATAAAGATCCAGGCCAGGTGCGTGTACCTGTGATTGGTGGTCACTCGGGTGTGACGATTTTGCCTTTGCTGTCTCAAGTCGAAGGTGTTGAGTTTACGGAAGAAGAAGTGGCTGCGCTGACTCCTCGTATCCAAAATGCGGGTACTGAGGTTGTTGAAGCCAAAGCGGGTGGTGGCTCTGCAACGCTATCGATGGGTCAAGCGGCGTGTCGCTTTGGTCTGTCTCTTGTTCGCGCAGCTCAGGGCGAAGAAGGTGTTGTTGAGTGTGCTTATGTAGAAGGTGACGGTAAATACGCACGCTTCTTTGCACAACCTGTTCGTTTGGGTAAAAACGGCGTAGAAGAAATTCTGGATCATGGCCCGCTGAGCGCATTTGAGCAAAATGCTCTGGATGCGATGCTGGATACACTGCGCAACGACATTAAGCTAGGCGAAGAATTCGTTAAGTAATATTGTTGACGCAAAAGAAAAGCGGCCATTGGCCGCTTTTTTTTGTGTCCGTATTTCCTACTGGATAGCGATATTACCTTCCATAGTACGGCCTAGACGATCGACCCACCAATTGATCGCGTCTTTAGCGTCATCCAATGAATCGATCATAGTGGCAAGATCTTTGTTTCCCGATTCTCGATCAATCGCTGCGAAAAGAGGGCGATCGCTATTGGCATCACTAACGAGAAGCTCGACGGTTGCGCTACCGACATTGGTGTGTTCGCCCGTGGCGATCTTTGAAATCGTGGAGATTCCAAGTCCGACAGGCAGCAGACTGCTTGTCACGGCTAAAATGGGGTTAGGGGTTTCAACATTACTCAAAGCAATACTGAGGCGCAGCGTGTTCGCTTCAGGCTCTTCTACAATGCGCTTGAAAGGTATGATCTTTTCTTTTAATTGCGCCGCCATATAGGTCGTGAGTTCTTTGATTTGTTCGTCACTTAGTGGGTTGTCTTCCGTCGTCAGTACATAAATTCTGTCAATAACGACGGAGTCATATTGCGCGAGCTTGTTTGTTAGCCTTTCTTCACTGGGAAGGCCGACACGGGACCATACGAGATCAACACCGCCCTCAGGGCCCGCTTGAAAGTCTTCATAAGTCGTAAATTGGGTGGCGGGGATTCGGTTTCCGGTAGCACAGCCAAAAAGCAATGCGCTACTTAGCACGGCAATGGCCGCTTTTCTTAGGGTTGGCTTCAAAACGTCTTCCTTAGACTCAAAAACAAAACAAAAAAAACGCACCACATGGGTGCGTTAGGGACTGCTTACTTTTTGCGGTGGACTGCGATGAGTGCGAGGGATTTAAGTGCTTCTTTCTCTACGGATTCGGGAAGCGGCGTCAGCGCATCAATCGCTTTCTGCGCCTCTTCTTCGGCGCGCAGGCGCGCGTAGTCCAGCGATCCTACTTCTTCCATGCAAGCGAGAATAGGTTCAAGCTTGTCTAAGCCGTTACCTTGCTCGATCGCTTCACGGATCATCGAAGCTTGTTCAGGATTACCGTTAACCATGGCATGTAATAACGGTAGCGTCGGTTTACCTTCTGCAAGGTCATCACCTGTGTTCTTGCCCATTTCTTCGCCTTGTGAGGTGTAATCCATCACATCGTCGATCAATTGGAATGCCGTTCCTAAATAACGACCATAATCCTGAAGGGCAATTTCGATCTCTTCTGATGAATCAGCAAGGATTGCCCCAATCTGCGTTGCTGCTTCAAACAGTCTTGCCGTTTTGGAGTAAATAACCTGCATGTAGCTTTCTTCAGTGATGTCAGGATCGTTGCAGTTCATCAACTGCAGTACTTCACCTTCGGCGATCACATTGGTTGATTCACTCATGACATCAAGGATCCTTAAGGATCGAAGCTCTGTCATCATTTGAAATGCACGGGTATAGATGAAATCACCAACCAGTACACTGGCAGCGTTGCCAAACATGGCATTCGCGGTTGCTTTTCCACGGCGCAGATCAGATTCGTCGACCACATCATCGTGAAGCAAGGTAGCAGTATGAATGAATTCGATGAAAGCGGCTGCAGTAACGTGGCCTTCACCTTGATAGTTGAGTGCCTTTGCTGCCAGAACGGCAAGCATAGGGCGCAAACGCTTACCGCCGCCGCTGATGATATAAAAACCAAGTTGGTTAATTAGTGCGACGTCAGAATTAAGCTGCGCGAGTATTTTTTTATCCACTTTTGCCATATCATCGGCAGTAAGTGCTTGGATGGTGTTAAAATCCATTGATGCGTCCGGTCCAAGAGGAAGATTGCAGCGAAGCTGCTGTCTTTTTGGCGATGATAGTACACTAAAAAATCATACTCTACACAGTACTAACAACGGTATTTGAATTGGTTAATTGTAGTGGACAGGTTTTCGCCAATTTTCTTTCAATACCCCCTTGCCAGAATGCGATTCTTGCCGTAGAATTCGCGCCCTATTGATGAATTAAATGCGCACCCCTCACTGCACACTTTTTAGACGCGGTAGGCTGTGCGGAAATGCGGAGAAAACCATGTACGCAGTTTTCCAAAGTGGTGGTAAACAACACCGTGTAAGCGAAGGCCAAACAATTCGCTTGGAAAAGCTAGACTCTGAAACTGGCTCAACTGTTGAGTTTGATTCTGTTCTGCTGGTAGCTAACGGCGAAGAAATCACCGTTGGTGCACCGTTCGTAGCAGGCGGAAAAGTAACTGCTGAAGTAGTTACCCACGGTCGTGGCGACAAAGTGAAAATCGTTAAGTTCCGTCGTCGTAAGCATTCTCGTAAGCAAATGGGCCACCGTCAGTGGTTCACTGAAGTCAAAATCACTGGCATCAGCGCTTAATTTAGGAGAAGAGATAAATGGCACATAAAAAAGCTGGCGGTTCGACTCGTAACGGCCGTGATTCAGAAAGTAAACGTCTTGGTGTTAAGCGTTTCGGTGGCGAATCTGTACTTGCAGGTAACATCATCGTTCGTCAACGTGGTACTAAGTTCCACGCAGGCACTAACGTAGGTTGCGGTAAAGACCACACTCTTTTTGCTCTGTCTGATGGCAAAGTAAAATTCGAAGTTAAAGGTCCTAAAAACCGTAAATTCGTTAGCATCGAAGCTGAGTAATAGCAGCACTCGATACTAATTACGAAGCCCTGCCTTACGGCGGGGCTTTTTGTTGTATATCCAAGTGACTTTTGCGCTATGTCACATTTGTATAGCGGCACAGTTTAGACGTGACTTGGGTAGATAGCGCTCATTGGCGACAGAGCAGCTAATCTCGCGTCATTCGTTGTTCAACGAATACATGAAAGGATTTCGTCACGCGAACGTCACACCTGTCACGGTTGCATAATACCGTGGATATAGGAAGACGAATCTGAACGCTGGATGGTTTTTGATCCTAAGATCATTATGATCATCAACCAGAAGTGCTCCAGCAGGGTGCTGCTAATTCGCCATTGTTAACCCAATGACACGTAAAACCTTTTCTCGCGAAAAGGAAGTGAAGGGTATGGAGAAGAAGAAATGAAATTTGTAGATGAAGCGGTGATCCGCGTAGAAGCGGGAGATGGCGGTAACGGTACCGTTAGCTTCCGTCGTGAAAAATATGTACCGAAAGGTGGCCCTGATGGCGGCGATGGCGGCGACGGTGGTGACGTTTATCTGTTGGCAGATGAAAACCTTAACACACTGATTGACTACCGCTTTGAACGTTTCCATGCGGCTGAGCGTGGCGAAAATGGTCGTGGTGCAAACTGTACCGGCAAACGTGGTGACGATCTGATACTGCATGTACCTGTTGGTACGCGTGCGGTTGATGAAGATACTGGCGAGGTCATTGCCGATCTAACGCACCATGGTATGAAAATCATGGTGGCGAAAGGTGGTTGGCACGGTCTGGGTAATACCCGTTTTAAATCGTCAGTAAACCGCGCACCGCGTCAGAAGAGTATGGGCACCAAAGGTGAATTGCGTCACCTACGCCTGGAACTGCTTCTGCTTGCCGATGTAGGTATGCTTGGTTTACCAAACGCAGGTAAATCAACCTTTATCCGTGCTGTATCAGCGGCAAAACCAAAAGTGGCGGACTATCCGTTTACCACGCTGGTACCAAGCTTGGGTGTTGTTCGTGTTGCGGACAGCAAGAGCTTCGTTGTTGCCGATATTCCTGGTTTGATTGAGGGTGCTGCAGAAGGTGCGGGTCTGGGTATTCGTTTCTTGAAACACCTTGAGCGTTGCCGCGTCCTGTTACACATGATTGATCTGATGCCTGTCGATGGTTCGGATCCTGTGGACAATGCCTTTACCATCATTGAAGAGCTACAACGTTATAGCGACAAACTGGCAGACAAGCCTCGTTGGATCGTCTTTAACAAGCTGGATCTGATGTCTGACGAAGATGCTGAAGCGCAAATTGAGCGCGTGCTTGAGGCGTTGGCATGGGATGAGCCATACTATGGGATCTCTGCGATCAATCGTGGTAATACCCAACAGTTGACTTACGATCTCATGGAATTCATTGAGTCGCTACCTGCCGCTCTTGAACAACACGTTGAAGAAGAAGGCAAAGTAGAATTCAAGTGGGACGACTACCACGAGAAAGAGCTCAAGAAGCAGTCTGCGTCTGATGACGATGAAGACGATGAAGACGATGATTGGGATGATTGGAACGAAGATGACTACGACGTAGAAATCATCTACCGTCCGTAAATCAATGATTTTAGAAAACCGCCATTAATTGGCGGTTTTTTTTGCTCAAATCAAAGTATTTCTGCATGACCTGGCGTAAAACCGAAAACTTATATCATGAGTTTCAGGGAGAAAGGCGGGTGCAACAAGTCATAGGGATGAGCGAACCTGTACAGCGGGACATTTCCCGTTTGGTGAGCCACACAGGGCAAATGTTACTGCAGCACGGTGCGGAGAGTAAGTTGGTCAGTGATATGTGTTGTCGCCTTGGCGAGGCATTGGGGCTGGACAGTGTGGAGCTGTCTTTGTCTGCCAGCTCTATGGTGATCACGACAATTACGCATCAGCACTGCATTACAACAGCAAGGCGCTGCCCTGATCGTGGTATTAATATGCGGATCATTACGGAGATCCAGCGCATAGTGATCATGGCTGAAAAAGGATTACTTGATAGCGATGCGGTGAAAAAACGATTAGGTAAACTCTCGCCAGAGCGTTACAACCGATGGCTAGTCGCGGTCATGGTGGCGTTATCATGTGCAAGTTTTAGCAGGTTGTCAGGGGGAGACGCTGCGGTATTTATGGTTGCGTTTGTTGCGTCGTTCATTGGCATGTTAGTGAGACAGGAAATTGCCCATCGTCATTTTAATCCTCTACTGAATTTTGGCATTACCGCATTTGTCACTACGTTAGTCTCAAGTCTTGGCGCTATGCATCAGGTCGGGAACCAGCCTTACCTTGCTATGGCATCTTCAGTGCTCATGTTGGTACCCGGATTTCCGCTGATAAATGCAGTGTCGGACATGGTGAAGGGGTATATCAACATGGGAATTGCCCGCTGGGTGATGGCAAGCCTTCTTACGCTGGCAACCAGCCTCGGAATAATTGGTGCGATGAATCTGACGGGTATCTGGGGGTGGTTATGAGCCTTGTATTGGCATTGCTTCATGATATGGCATTTGCGGCTATTCCAGCGATTGGATTTGGCTTGGTATTCAATGTTCCAGCCAATGCACTTAAATACTGTGCACTCGGTGGCGCGCTGGGACATGGAAGTCGGTTTCTGATGATGCATTTTGGGGTGCCGATTGAGTGGGCGTCTCTCGGTGGTGCAAGCTTGGTTGGGATGATAGGCGTATATTGGTCACAACGTTTATTAGCGCACCCAAAAGTCTTCACCGTGGCGGCTATCATTCCCATGGTTCCGGGGGTTTTTGCGTTTAAAGCGATGATCGCGTTGGTTGAAATTAACAGTCTTGGGTACAGTGACACCTTGTGGGCCATGTTGATCAACAACGCGATCAGTGCGTTATTTATCATTGCAGCGTTAGCAATTGGTCTGGCGATGCCCGGCTTGTTGTTTTACCGGCGTCGACCTGTGGTGTAGCATGTGCCGTGCACATTAATGGGGATAGGATCATACAACGTAATGAAGATCAGCATGATTGCCGCGATGGCAAAAGGACGAGTGATTGGAAAAGACAATGCCATGCCTTGGCACTTACCTGCTGACTTTGGTTGGTTCAAGCAAAACACGCTAGGCAAACCCGTTATCATGGGGCGTAAAACCTATGAATCGATTGGGCGTCCTCTTCCGGGACGACGGAATATCGTCATCAGCCGGAATGCAGAATGGTCTGCAGAGGGAGTGGAAAACGTGGTGAGCATTGACGATGCGCTGGCGTTGGTGAGTGGTGTTGAAGAGGCGGTGATCATTGGCGGAGGTGCAATTTACACAGCCTGTTTACCGTTGGCGAATCGTCTCTACCTGACTTTCATAGACGCTGATATTGATGGTGATACCCAGTTTCCTGAGTGGGGAGAGGACTGGAAAACCAACCACTCAGAATTCTATAAAGCGGATGAAAAAAACCGCTACGGCATGGAATTTACAATCCTCGATCGTTAACTTGCATGAATTGGGCAAGGAAGACTGAATCTTTGCCCATCCTCCCAACGAACCATGGTTAACGACCCACCCCAGACACAGCCTGTGTCCAGTCCCATGATGTCAGCATTGATGACGCCACCTAATGCTGCCCAATGGCCAAATACAAGGGTCTCTTCAATAGGTTGACGATTTTTGAGGGCAAACCAAGGAACCAGATTTTCGTCAGTGATGTCTTTCGGCGGTCGCTTACACGCCATATCCAATCCGCCTTCAGGCGTACAAAAACGCATGCGAGTAAAAGCATTGATGGTAAAGCGGTAGCGTTCAATGCCTTCTAGCGATTCATCCCAACACGCAGGCTCGTTGGCATACATATTTTGAAGTAGCCAGAGATAACGATCACTTCTCAAAATAGCTTCCACGTCGTTGGCCTGATGTTTGGCTGATTCTAGATTCCAGCAAGGTGGCACGCCTGCGTGTGTCATCACAAACCCAGGTGCGAGCGCATTGCTGATGTCTTCGTGGATCAGCAGAGGTTGTTGTCTGAGCCAAAACAGCAATTCATCGCGATCGTCTGCTTCGAGGATTGGCAGGGTTTTGTCTTTCGCTTTTGGTTTCATGATCCCTTCAGCGACGGCTAGAAGGTGAAGATCGTGATTACCTAGCACGGTATGACCGTGTTTGCCCAAGCTCCGAACAAAACGGAGAACAGAAAGAGAGTCAGGGCCTCGGGCGACGAGATCACCTGCGATATACAAATGATCCTGAGTGTGATCAAACTGAGCAAGATCAAGCAGTTCACGCAGATCTCGATAACAACCTTGAATATCACCGACAAGGAAAGTAGACACGCTAGTTCCTGATATTAATGAAAAATGTTGGGCATCGCGAGACGGAAAGGCGCGACTTCGATGTCGAATTCTTTTTCGATAGGTCCGAGCATGGTGTAGAAACCTTGCATAACACCCACTGGCGTTTCTAGAACAGTACCACTGGTGTATGTGTATTCTTCGCCAGATTCGATAAGTGGTTGCTCACCTACGACGCCTTCGCCTTCGATGACCAGTTTTTTTCCGTTTGCATCGGTAACCAGCCATTTTCTGCGTAGCAACTGAGCTTCACGATCACTATTGTTTTCAATAGTGATCGTGTATGAGAAAACGTAACGCTTTTTATCCGGCTCAGATTGTTCTGCTACATAATGTGTCAGCACTCGAACCGTAAATTTGTTTATTAACATCCTTGTCGCGTTTCCTTCTCTTATTTGTGGTTAGCATCCATCCAGTTTGCGAGTGCCACAAATTGTGCCAGCGTCAGACTTTCCGGGCGCACAGAAGGGTCAATACCCAACAATTCCAGTGTTTCAACGGCCACTAATGATTTATAGCAGTTGCGCACGGTTTTACGACGTTGGTTGAAACCTTCACGGCAAACACGCTCAAGCCATTTCAGGCTGGTTGTTGGGTGAGGCAGCTCTTTGTGCGGGATAAGGCGCACCACTGCGGAGTCGACTTTTGGGGCTGGTGTGAATGCGCTTGGTGGCACCTCTAACACTGGCACGACTTTACAGTAGTACTGAGCCATGACGGTCAGACGGCCGTAAGCTTTACTGTTTGGCCCAGCAGCAAGACGATTAACCACTTCTTTTTGCAGCATGAAGTGCATGTCTTTCACTGCGCCTGCAAAGGTGAAGAGGTGGAACATCAAAGGCGTAGACACGTTGTATGGCAGGTTACCAAAAATACGCAGTGGATTTTCATCTGAAGCCAGTTGCGTGAAATCGAATTTCATCGCATCGCCTTCATAGATGGTCAACTTGTCAGCCAACTGTGGGTGATGGCGCAGTCGCTCTGCCAAATCGCGGTCAAGTTCAACCACGCTTAGTTTATCAACTTCGCGTGCGACAGGCTCGGTCAAGGCACCAAGACCTGGACCAATTTCAACCAAGTTTTCACCTGGTAATGGGTTAATGGCAGATACGATACCGTCAATGATGTACGGGTCGTTCAGGAAGTTCTGGCCAAAACGCTTACGGGCGCGGTGACCTAAGTGGACATTATCGCTCATGCTTTTTTATCTACTAACTCGATGGCGTGGGATAGCGCGGTCCGCAGGCTTCCAGTATCCGCCGTTCCGGTGCCTGCTAAATCCAATGCGGTACCATGATCTACAGAAGTTCGGATGAAAGGTAAGCCAAGCGTAATGTTGACCGACTTTCCAAATCCCTTGAATTTTAACACAGGCAGCCCTTGATCGTGATACATCGCGAGTACCGCATCTGCGTCTTTTAGGTATTTCTCTTGGAAGAGAGTATCTGCAGGCAGTGGACCAATCAGGTTCATGCCGCATTCTCTCAGTTTTTCTAAAGCAGGTTCAATGACTTCAATTTCCTCTCGGCCTAAGCAGCCATCTTCGCCTGCGTGGGGATTTAAGCCACACACATATATTTTAGGTTTTTTAATACCGAATTTGGACTTCAAGTCTTCATTCAGGATTTCAATCACCTGAAATAAACGTTCTTCCGTGATGGCTTTTGACACATAAGCGAGAGGAATATGTGTGGTGACGAGCGCAACACGTAGCCCTTCGGTGGCGAGCATCATCACCACTTGTTGAACATTGGCGTGGTGCTGAAAATACTCTGTATGCCCGCTAAATGATACGCCAGAACGGTTAATTACGCCTTTATGGACAGGGCCTGTCACAACCGCAGCAAACTCGCCTTGCATATTTCCTTCGGCGGCACGCGTCAGTGTGTTCAGAACGTAGCGACCATTGGCCTCATTGAGAGTACCTGCAGTCACATCTGCGCCTAAAGGCTCGTCACAAACAACCAGCACTCCTGCTTCATGGGCTTTCGGTTCAGCATCTCGATCGTAGTCTTCAAAACGGACATCGATGCCGAGCAGTTTTGCGCGTGCGGAAAGCATGCTTTTGTTTCCGCAAACGACTAACTGATGCGGCCAATTTTCGTTGGCCAGACTTAACACTAAGTCCGGACCAATTCCCGCAGGCTCCCCTGGCGTGATTGCGATACGTTGTGGCTTAACTGTTATCATCAAGATTACCTACCTGTTCAACATAGGCACCTGCTCGTAGCTCTTGAAGCCAAGCTTGTGCTTCTTCGTTGAACTTACGATTAAGCAAAATGCGGTATGCGCGGTTTTGCATTGCTGCATCTGTACGGTCAGCCTGGCGGCGATCTTCAACTTCAACAATATGCCAACCATGAACGGTTTTAAATGGTTCGCTGATTTGCCCTTCGGGCAAATTGTCTACTTTATCTTTGAACTCAGGAACATAAAGGTCCGTTGTTTGCCAGCCTAAATCACCACCTTTTACCGCAGAGCCTGGGTCTGCACTGTAAAGTTGTGCCAGCTCAGCGAAGGTTTTGTCGCCATTTTTTATTTGTTCAATCATTTGATTGAGCTGACGTTTCGCCCCCTCATCACTGACAATAATAGATGGCTTAATCAGGATATGACGCGCTTTCACTTCGGTGACAGCAACAGACTGAAGGCCTTTAACGTCATCAATTTTCAGAATGTGATAACCAACGCCGCTGCGGAATGGACCAATAATGGCGCCTTTGCCCTTATTACCTATTTGGTCGGCGAAAATGGTCGGCATTTCTTCTAGACGCATCCATCCCCAATCGCCACCGTCCAGCGCTTTAGGCCCTTTTGAGTTGGCCAATGCCAAGGCAGCGAAGCTTTTACCATGTTTCAGTTCAGTCACGAGTGCGTTGGCTTTAGCGAGCGTACCATCGCGTTGGGATTTATCGGCATCTTCATCAACGCGTAGTTGAATGTGTTTTAAGTGATACTCCACTTTTTCCAGATTTTGAGCATTCAGCTCAGCCGCCAATGATTCCACTTCTTGTGGCAAAATACTGATTCGACGGCGTACCTGAATATTGCGTACTTCACCGATGGTCATCTCTCTGCGAATTTGCTCGCGATAATCTGCCCAAGTGATGCCATTTTGTTTTAGTTGGCTTCTTAGTGCATCAACAGATAGGTTTTTGTCTTTTGCGACCCCTGCAATGGCTTGTTCTAAGCGAGAGTCATCGATACGAATTCCCATTCGCTGCGCTTCTTGAAGCTGAAGTTCTTCAATGATGAGCTGATCTAGAATTTGTTGTTCTAAAACATCTTGTGGTGGCAAAGTGTCAGCTTTTGCATTCAAGGCCACGGTTTTCTTCAAATTATTGATGTCACTAGAAAGCACCACGCCTTCGTTCACGACCGTGACGACACGATCCAATTCGGTCGGTTCTGCAGAGACAGATAACGAGCTGGCAGAGATTGCCACCGCCAGTACTGCTTTCGTCCATTTATTCATTTGCAATTCCAAGTTTCCAATTAATTTCTTAGACCAAACGGGTTGGTGTAACCCAATGCATTTCCGTTCGCTGAGCTATAGCCAAATCCTGCGCCAGCTCCAAGTCCTAGGAGACTGAAAGACAAGGAGATATTGTTATCATATTGAGCTGGGTCATTAATGTTACTGCGTGACATCAGGTATTTGTTGTAGCTCAAACCTATCGCCCAACACGCCGAGGTATAGGTAATACCGAACTGATTTTCTAACAACAGATCTTGCGTCAAATCGTGGAAGTACTGACCTTGTACACTGATGTTTTTTGTCAGAGGAAAGCCAGTAACAAAGCCCAGTTGGGATATACCGTCTTCCGTGATCTGATCCAAATCTTCGTTACCCGTGGTGCTGGCAATGTAATTTTTTGCCACGTAGCGGTAACTGGTTTGTGCAAAGAAGCTGTTTTTACGGTATTCGACCGTAGCATTACCAAACTGCATGTTACTGATATTACTGTCGTACTCGACTGAACCTCGAACAAAGAAGTTATCGTACAGGTTCAATTCACTTTCGACTGCCCAAGCAGAATAATCGACCAGCGTATCGCCCTGATTGTCAGGTCGGTCGAGATAGTAAATCTGACCAAACGCGATGTTAAAGCGTTCTTTAAACCCATCATCAAAAAAGCGTGTTGCCGCACCCACGGTAAACTGATTTGCTGGGTTGATGTAGTCGATACTGCTGAACTGGTTGGCGCGAAACAACCCGTAGTAATCTGTTTGTAAACGTGCGGTGTCATAACCGCCGCCCGCATAGTTCACGGGGTTATAGATTCCACTTTGGTCAACATCGTGAATGTACAAATACTGGACTTGCGGTTCGAGGGTTTGCGTGTAAGCCTCATTAAAAATGGTGCCATTTCGTTCCAGCGTGACGGCCGCGTGAAGCTTCGCCATTGGCACGACACGCGACACGGTCTCTTCCAACTTTTCACCGTTTATACCGGTTACGCCATCAATGTTAGATTGGTCGTAGTAGGTATAATAGAGCTTACCTTCGGCTGATGCACTCAACCATGGTAGGTTGTATGGCAGCACAAACGTCGGGGCAATGTTTACGCGTAGTGCGTCGGGTTTGCTGTCATCATCGGTCGCGAATTTACTCACTGCAAATGGCATCTTAAAATCAAAGCCATAAGCGAGATCTTGGTGGTAATAGTTCATGGCTAACTGGGGCAGCAGTCGATACACCGAGGTATTTTCACTCAATGCTTGGAAGTTTCGCACTGACAGTGTGCTGTCCCAGTTGATGTCGCGATAAGACACCTCCCCGGTTTGCAACAGGGTATTGTCCTCTCTGCTACCTACCCGTGAGTCTGTGTGACGGGAGAAATAGCTGATGTCACTGACTTTGCTGTAATCAACGTCATATTTCCAATGGTCTTGAATGCCGCTGTGGCGCCAATTGAAGCCCCAGCTTTTATCATATTCTGGATAAAGTCGATCTTCTCCCATGTACTCCATGACCATGCTACCCGCGCCCGCTTTGGTTAAATAGCGAGGTTCTAGCGCCATAAACAGGCCACGATTAGACATGTATTTTGGCGTGATCAGCATGTCCGCTTGCGGGTGGATATTCCAATAAAACGGGGTTTCCAGCTCAAAACCATCACTGTCGTTCCAGCTCACTGATGGGTAGAGAAAGCCGGTTAAACGACCATCCTCTACTGGCACGCGAAGATAAGGGAGGTAGAAAATGGGAGTATCTAACACCTCAAAGCGCGCGTTGTAGAGGTCGGCAAAAATGTCGCTGTCTTCTTTTTCTATTTTGCCTGCAACAAATCGCCAGCTGTCGTCTTTCTCTGGGCAGGTGGTGTAAGTACCATCTTCTAATTCATAGAAGGTCGTACCGTTTTTAAAGACACGCTTGGCTTCACCACGACCGGGCTCGCACATCATCTGGTAATTGATGTCAGTGAGTGTGGTATCTTCATTGTCTAAGTTGGTTTGTAAGGTTTTACCTTTGATTGCGATGTCGCCATCATGGTAATAAACATTGCCTTCAGCAGTGACGATATTCTCGGGCTGGCGAAGAGTTGCCTCATCGGCTCGTACGGTGCGGTGGCCTTGTTTTACAACAACATCGCCGCGATAAATGGACTTTTCATTTGCTTTGGCTTCAGCTGAGTCTGCCACAATCGTGATAGGCGCATTATTAACGTCGTCTGACTGCTCGTCTTTGGTTAGACAGCGATACTCAGGCGCAAGACAGGTTCCTTTGGGGATCTCCAAGGCATTGGGGTTGCCCTGTGCGACATTTGTTTCACCCGCTACTGCTTGGCCATATAAAGCAAGCCAAATCATAGTGGACAAAAAACTTCTGGCAGTCAGTGACATTAAAACTCAATCCTGTTGTTGGTACGAAGCGCTGGTATACTCTTGCGCTGTGTCCTAGCAAATATTGCTGAAAAATGTGGGTTATGATAATGCAATTCATCCCTGACAGCACCTGCTTGCTGGTGTAAACGAGAGAAATTAAACAAATAGAGTAAGAAACATGGCAGTTTTGGGAAAAGTGCTGGGGGCATTCTTTGGCTTCCTGCTCGGTAAATGGTTTGGCTTAGCATTAGGCTTGTATTTAGGGCATAAGTTCGACAAAGCGCGTCAAAATGCGGCGTTGGGAGGGGGCTTTTCCCGAGGAAACCAACAAGAAAAGCAACAAGCGTATTTTCGTGCCACCTTTGCAGTGATGGGACATATCGCGAAAGCGAAAGGCAAAGTCACTGAAAATGAGATTCGCCTTGCGTCCAATTTAATGGATCGCATGGGATTGCAAGGGGCTGCACGCTTAGCGGCCCAAGACGCATTTCGAGAGGGTAAAGAAAGCACGTTTCCGTTGGAAGAAACTTTGCAAGAAGTGCGCAAAAATTGCGGCGGTCGATTCGATTTGCTCCAGTTTTTTTTGGAAGTGCAAATTCAGGCGGCGTATGCCGATGGATCTGTTCACCCGAATGAGAGACAGGTGCTTTATACCGTTGCCAGTATTCTTGGGTTTTCGCGCCAGCAGCTGGATCAACGTTTAGCGATGCAGGAAGCGGCATTTAACTTTTATCAGCAGCAAGGCAATGCAGGTCAGCAACAGCATTGGCAGGGAGACTTCTCTGCGTCACGCGTGAAGGATGCGTTTAAAATCTTGGGTGTCGATGAGGATGCCAATAGCCAAACAGTGAAGCGAGCCTATCGCAAGCTGATGAATGAGCATCATCCGGACAAATTGGCCGCGAAGGGTTTGCCTCCTGAGATGATGGAAATTGCCAAGCAGAAAGCGCAAGAAATTCAGGCCGCGTATGATCTGGTGAAAAAAGAAAAGGGCTATAAATAGCCCTGCTTTATCAGGCATTCAGGCTCAAAGCGTATTTTGAGCCTTGCCTTGAATAAAGGCATTGATGTTTTCTGTGAGTTGGTTTGCCAAGGTTTGGATGCTGGAGTCTGCGCCCCAAGCAACATGTGGGGTCAAAATCAGGTTTGGCATCCCTGCATGTGACAGCAGTGGGTTGGTGTGATTTGCGGGTTCTTGAGTGAACACGTCCACGCCTGCGCCTGCAATCTCGCCGTTCTTGATAGCATTAACCAGCGCCTGCTCGTCAACCAGTCCGCCGCGACCAGTATTGATCAAAATAGCGCTGGATTTCATTGCAGAAAACTCAGCTGCACCGATGAGATTTTCAGTCTGTGCATTTAACGGGCAGTGCAGCGTAATGACATCGGCGGTTTCAAGCACGGTTTCAAACGGCACATAGCCATCTCTTGGTGTATCCGCGTGCTTATGTTCGGCAAACACGACCTTCATACCCACCGCGGATGCAAGCATAGCGACAGCCTTGCCCAGACTGCCTCCGCCGATAATGCCCAACGTGGCACCGGCAATATCACCAATCGGGTGAGTGAAAAAACAAAATTGGTTCTTTTCCTGCCAAACACCAAGTTCAATATCTCGATGATAGGCACTGAGGCTTCGGCGAAGGGAAAACGCCATCGCCATCACATGTTCTGGTACCGATTGTGTCGCATAGCCGCGAATGTTGCAGACCGCTAAGCCTTGCTCGTGACACCAGTCTAGATCAACATTGTTATAGCCCGTAGCAGCAATGGCAATGAGTTTAAGGTTAGGTAATTTGGCCAGTGTATCTGCGGATAAAACCGTTTTGTTGGTGATAGCAATGGTCGCATCAGCAAGACGATCCAACACCTCGTCGGGATGTGTTTCATCGAAACTGAGCCAGGTATGCTCAAAGTCAGGAGTAGGGAGGGTAATGTGAGCTGGGATCGTGGCTCTATCCAGAAAGACTATTTTTTCCATGGCGGACTTCCTTTTTTCGGCCACTGTACTGTAACAACCTGAAGATGAATGGTCGAACAAAACCCTCTGCGAGAGGCATCTTCAGATTGTGTTATTTTCGATTTTATCTGCGTCGGCGACGAGGTTTTTCTTCTGGCATTAGGCTCGCATCAGCCACAATACCGCGTTGCAATAACGTGTCGCCCGGGGCTCCCGCATAAAATTCACACGGTGCAGCGAGATGCATCGGCTCACCGGTTCCTGGATGTAAAAAACTAAGCTCGCCAGCATGAAGTTGGAGGCGGGGCGAATACCTGAAGGCTTGAGGATACGCATAGAATTCATCGCCTACAATCGGGTGTTCCAGCGACAACATATGTACGCGTAGCTGGTGTGAACGGCCTGTGATTGGCAGTAAACGCACTAAAGAGGTTTTCTTCTCACGCTTGATGACTTCATAGTCAGTGACCGAAGGTTTACCATTCTCAAAACACACCATTTGTTTTGGTCGATTCGGCCAGTCACAAATGAGTGGTAAGTCTATGCGAC
Organism: Enterovibrio nigricans DSM 22720; assembly: GCF_900167155.1. GTDB lineage: Bacteria > Pseudomonadota > Gammaproteobacteria > Enterobacterales > Vibrionaceae > Enterovibrio > Enterovibrio nigricans. The sequence continues at coordinate 98,610 of NZ_FUXU01000004.1, forward strand.
CTTCATCCTGCTCCACGTTGCCCCATACGCGCGCATAATAAAGTTTATGCGTCACACGTTCGCGAAATTGTGCCTTGAGATGACGTTCAGCATCTTTATGCTTTCCAAAGACAATCAACCCTGAGGTAGACATATCAAGACGGTGTACTAACTCAGCATCGGGAAACGCACTTTTAATGCGAGACCATGCGCTGTCATAATGCGCCGGATCTCGGCCTGGGTTTGTCAAAAGGCCGCTGGGTTTGTTGACTGCAATGATGTCGTCGTCCTGATAAATAACATCCAACCAAGGCTCCGTTGGCGGGTTGTAGATAAAGTCGCTGCTCATTTTTTTGCTCGAAAGTTAGACGGGCGGAAGTGTAGCATGCCAAATCTGAAATTGAAGTCTGAAAAAGAAAGGCACCGCCGAAGCAGTGCCTTTGTTGTACCTAGATGGTGTAAAGGTTATTGGTGGCTAACAACGATAACACGCAGTGAATCCAAGCTGATTTGCGCTTGACCAATGTAGTTACGCAGTTCGCCTATTTGGGATTCGATAGCTTCTAACTCGTCATCGCGGATGTTCGGATTGACGGCTTTTAGTGCTTGCAGACGGTCAAGCTCTGCGCGCAATTTTGCGGTCATTTCTGCTTCAGCCGTTTCTCGAATAGTCACTAACTGTTTCTCAGCAAAAGGTTCGGACAATTCGATTAATCCGTGAATTTGCTTTTGCACTGAGGATACCAGTTTGCTCGCCAAATGACGGTTTACTGGGCTCAGTTGACGATGGAAACTGTCGAATTCGACTTGTGCTGCCAAGTCATTGCCATTCGCGTCCAACAGCACGCGAATTGGCGTGGCTGGTAAGAATTGGTGAATACCTGAACTCTTTGGTGCCTGCGCATCAGCCACGTACACGAGCTCAAGGAATAAGGTTCCGACTGGCAACGCTTTGTTCTTCAGCAATGACACTGCCGTGGTGCCCACGTTTTCTGACAAGAGTAGGTCAATACCACCTTGGATCATTGGGTGTTCCCAGCTGACAAAGTGCAAGTCTTCACGAGACAGCGCAGTGTCGCGGTCAAACGTGATGGTACAACCTTCATAAGGTAAGCCTGGGTAGCTTGATACCAACATGTGCTCTGACGGCGTGACCACTATGGCATTTTCGCCTTTATCATCCTGATTCAGACCAATGGTGTCGAATAGGCCTAGCGCAAACGTAACCAAATTGGTGTCACCGTCGAGTGAACTGATTTTCTCGGCCAGAGCTTTCGCGTCGTCACCACCGTTAGAGTGCATTTCCAGCAGGCGGTCACGGCCTTTCTCTAGGTCAGCTTTCAAACGGTGATGCATTTCAGCGCTGGTTTCAATCAGTGCATCCAATGACTCATCAATGCTGCCTTTGGCTAATAGTTGAAGCAGGTCTTCCTGAACGTGTTCGAAGATGGCACGCCCGGTAGGGCAGGTTTCTTCAAACGCATTCAGACCTTCGTTGTACCAGCGAGCTAGCAGTGATTGTGACGTGCCTTGCATGAAAGGAACGTGAATTTCGATATCTCGTTGTTGACCGATTCGGTCGAGACGGCCGATACGTTGCTCCAGCAAGTCAGGGTTCATTGGCAAATCGAACATCACCAGTTGGTTTGCAAACTGGAAGTTACGACCTTCAGAACCAATTTCAGAACAGATCAATACCTGAGCCCCTGCGTCTTCTTGTGCGAAGTAAGCAGCTGCTTTATCTCGCTCAATAATAGACATGCCTTCGTGAAATACGGTACCACGGATACCTTCACGTTCGCGCAGCGCTTGCTCTAGAGCCAGCGCAGTCTGGGCGCGAGAACAGATCACCAGTACTTTTTCCTGGCGGTTGGATTTTAGGAGATCCAACAACCAATCAATACGCGGGTCGAAGCCCCACCAGGTGGCGTCTTCGCCTTCAAATTGTTGGTAAATATCTTCTGGGTATAGCCATTGAACTGCTTTTTGTTCAAGGCTTTGATTGCCACCCCCCATGATCCCTGCAACGCGCATTGCCGTTTGGTATTGCGAAGGCAGTGCCAGTGGGTACAGGTTCAAATGACGTTGAGGGAAGCCTTGGATTGCTGCGCGTGTATTACGGAACAGCACGCGGCCAGTTCCGTGACGATCCATTAGGTTATCAATCAACTCATGGCGTGCGTCGCGACGTTGATCGTCATCGATATCGGTCGCTTCGATGATGCGCAGCAAAGGTTCAACATCTTGCTCTGACAGCAACTCAGTGATGCTGTTTTTTGCATCATTGCTGAGCTTCTCATCAGACAGCAGTTGGCTTACCGCCTCAGCGACGGGGGCATATTGCTTTTCTTCTTCGACAAACGTTGGGTAATCGTAGAAGCGATCAGGGTCCAGCAAACGTAGGCGTGCAAAGTGGCTTTCGTGGCCTAACTGCTCTGGCGTCGCTGTCAGTAGCAGTACTGCTGGGGTGTTCTCTGCAATACCCTCAATAACCTGATATTCACGGCTCGCTTTTGACTCGCTCCACTCAAGGTGGTGAGCTTCATCGACAACCAGAAGATCCCACTCACCGTCCGCAGCTTGTTCAGCGCGTTTACGGCTTTTACGCAAGAAGTCCAAAGAACAAAGCACCAATTGCGCGGTATCGAATGGGTTTTCTGCATCGGCAAATGCTTCAACACAACGCTCTTCGTCAAAAATGGAGAAATGCAAATTGAAGCGACGAAGCATTTCGACCAGCCATTGGTGTTGCAAGGTTTCAGGTACGACAACCAATACGCGAGAAGCACGACCTGACAGCACTTGTTGGTGAATGATCATACCGGCTTCAATGGTTTTACCCAGACCCACTTCGTCTGCCAGTAAAACGCGCGGAGCGTGTCGGCGGCCCACTTCGTGCGCAATGAAAAGCTGATGCGGGATCAGACCAGCACGCATACCACATAGACCTCGCATCGGACTCTTATGTTGTTCGTACTGATTTTTCAGAGCGCGATAGCGAAGCGCGAAACGATCCATTCGGTCGATTTGGCCAGCGAACAGTTTGTCTTGTGGTTTATTGAAGCGAATTTGGTGACTCAGCAGGATTTCGCGAAGTATGACGTTGTCTTCACCCGTATCGGTGCGTTGGCCAACGTAGGTCAGAATGCCATTATCTTCATCAACATGGGTAACAGTGATAAACCAGCCTTCGTGGCTTTCAATGGTGTCACCCACGTTGAACATCACGCGTGTAATCGGCGCATCGCTGCGCGCGTACAGGCGGTTTTCTTCGCTGGCAGGAAACATCAGCGTTACAGTGCGAGCGTCGAGGGCAACAACTGTACCCAGACCTAAGTCGCTTTCAGCATCACTGATCCAACGTTGTCCGAGGGCGTATGACATATGGGGAGAAACCTCTGGTTAAAGCTGACACAAATTGGAAATAAGCCGTGTGGCTTTCGGGGCAATAGCCCTAACGTACCCGTTCGAGAACTACAGTGTAGGTCATCATGAGCACGGAGAAAATGGTTGCTAATGGTACTTGAAGTTGTGAACGTGGTCACGGTCAAAGTAGGAAAAATGGCGAGTGTAACATATGGGTAACAAATTGATGAAAATGTGGAGTAGACAACACGTTAAGACTGAAATTTGTCTTAGGATTAAGAATGAAGCCCGATAACTGTGTCGTATCGACATACGTCACAGTCATTAGGGCCACGTGGGGGAACTCACTCAGCCTAAGCAACCAAGGAGGTGCCTATGGGCGACGCCGAACGGAAATTCTTTGTGCTGGATACTAACATCCTGCTTCATGAACCTTTGGCTATCTATTCCTTTCAAGAACATGACGTCGTCATCCCGATGACTGTCCTCGAAGAACTCGACAGAATTAAAGACAGCAAACGTGATATCGCCCGTGATGCACGTGTGGCTATTCGTGCGCTGGAAGATATTTTCAAAGACGCAACGCCAGATCAAATTACGGAAGGTATCGTTGTGGGTAAGGAGGGCAGTACAGGAACGGTCTCCATACTCGCTGACTTTGAAATAAAAGAAACGGTGCAAGCATTTGCGGATAAAGCGGGCGACAACCGAATCCTTAACGCGGTGCTGTACCTTCAGGCGAAGCGTTCGCCACGCACCGTGGTGTTGGTGACAAAAGACATCAATATGCGTTTGCGTGCCAAAGGGGCAGGCGTGCGTTACGTCGAAGATTACCGCACTGACCAGCTGATTGATGATGTCCGGTTACTGACCAAAGGCTTCCAAGTCTTTGACGGCAGCTTTTGGGATCAAGTTGGGCAAGTTGAATCACAAAATAGTGGGCGTTCTACGCTCCACACTATGCCTAGAAACATGATTGATAACACCTTTGTTAACCAATACATTCTTGATGAAAGTGATGAGTTTGCCGGGCGTGTTGTTGGCCTAGACGCGGACAAACTTCATCTAAAAGATATCAGTCGTGAACGTTTGATGCACCGAGAGGCTTGGGGGGTGCGCCCTAAGAATATTTATCAGGGCATGGCGATGGATGCGTTGTTGGATCCTAATGTCGATTTGGTCATTCTTACCGGACCTGCAGGGTGCGGGAAAACAATCCTTGCGATGGCGGCAGCGCTTGAGCAAGTGGTTGAAAAAGGGATGTATGACAAAATCATCGTGACGCGAAACACGCCGGAGATTGCCGAATCTATTGGCTTCTTGCCTGGCACGGAAGAAGAGAAGATGCTGCCGTGGCTCGGGGCGGTAACCGATACATTGGAAGCCCTGCATAAAAACGATGAATGTGCCGATGGCTCAATGCGGTACATCATGGACAAAGCCAATATCCAGTTTAAATCCATCAACTTTATGCGTGGTCGTTCTATTCAGGATGCGTTTGTCATATTGGATGAGTGTCAGAACCTCACTGCCTCGCAATTGAAAACCATCATTACGCGCTGTGGGGAAGGAACCAAAATCGTCTGTTCTGGTAACTTAGCGCAAATTGACAGCCCATACCTGACACCGGTGACGTCAGGGCTTACTTACATCGTGGAAAGATTTAAGAATTTTGAAGGTAGCGCGTGCGTGTACCTAAATGGGGTTGTACGTAGTCGTCTTGCAGAGTTTGCTGAAGAAAACCTCTAACGAGGATGGTAACAATGTTAAGGGCAGCCACGTGTTGGCTGCCCTTTTGTATTTTTACGCCCAACGCCGTTCAGTGACGTTAGCATCATTATCTGTGTTATTGACCGTACTGTAGGGCTTATTTGCTCGCATTCTGGTGGTTGCAATTGTGACCAGTGTCTCCCCGTCTTCACCGTCATACGGGTAGCATGCGATTCCTTCGCTGAATGTGACGGGAATGATTTGTTGATCAATATGCAAGTGACTAAGCTGCAACACCTTTTTTAATTGTCGAATACGCTTCATTGCCTGAGTGCTTTCGGTTAGGTCAAACAATACTGCAAATTCGCCGCCGCCCAGACGTGCGATAACGGTACTGTCGCTAAATTGAAGACGGATCAGCTTGGTGAGATGTCTCAATGCCATATCACCCACGTCTTGACCGAAGCTTTCATTGATCTGTTTCAAGCTATCAATGTCCAACACGGCAACCACATACGGCGAAGGTGAAAAACGTTTATCTGCCATCAGGGTATAAAACTGATGGCGTGTTTTTGCACCGGTCAGCGTGTCACTTTGCACCACACACTCCAGACGCTCTTCTGACGATTTGAGTGCTTCAACCGCACTTTTTAGCTCTTCGGTTCGGCTTCTTAGCAATTTTCGATAGGAGAGCAAGCCCAACACCATGATCAGCATGGAGCCGATCAGTATGCTGAGTTGTGCATGCTTGTTCAGCCAAGGCAAGGCCGAGTGCAGTTTATTCTGTGGCAGCCATTTATCGTAGATGGCTTGTATATCATCAGGAGCAATCTTATCGAGACCCTGTTCGATATCAGCCAGACTGTTTTGAGAGCCTTTGTTAACCGCAAAGTGAAGAGGGAAAGAGTAGAGTTTTCGCCTTGCAGTAAATTGCCCAGCATTGCCGGTGTGGCGCATATCGTATAAGGCAGTACTAAAGTCGTCGATGAAGATATCAACATCGCCTTTATAAGCGGCATCATTGAGCGAGCCAAACGTAGGGAATAGTTTGATGTTTTCTTCTGGGATTCGCGACATCAAAAAAGCATGCTTAGTACTTTCTTTTACGGTACCCACGACGGCAGAGTCGAGCAAATTCAGGTCATCAAAAGGTAGGTCTTTTTGTACAAAAAGGCTCACGTTGTAGCGTTTGAGTGGAAGTTCACGTGAAAACGCCAACGTCTCGGCACGCGTACCTGTGTAGCCTAAGCCACCATGCACTACGTTGTCTGTGTTTGCGACATACGTTAATGATTCACTCCAGGGGAGGAGGTTGAATTGCACATCTAGGTTGTTCGCTTTGGCGTAGAGTTGCCAATAATCGACCATGATGCCGTCAGCGTCACCCTCTTTATTTATAAAGGAGAATGGCTGCCAAGTGGATGATCCAGTAACGATCAAAGGCTTTTCTTCGGCCATTGATGAGAAGGGGAATATAAAAGATAGCAACGTCAATGATATTGCGGTGAACTGGCGGGTGCTTGGCATATACTTAAAACTCGATTGACCAACCTGTCTAGATTTTCTGTCGGGAGATTATACGCAAGCAGGGGGTGTGTTGGAAATGGAAAAGTGGTTTTTTGTCAATATGTTGATTTGTGTTAATTTGCAACCATCATCGCAAATTCGCGCACTCCAAAATGGTTGAAGCACGCAAATGTTGCAATTATTTAGAAAAGCTCCACATCGTCTTCGGGAACGAGCGATTGCAGTTCACCTGTCGCGATAAGATCTTCATAGAATGCCACTTGGTTGCGACCGTTTTGTTTGGCTTTATACAACGCCTGGTCGGCAAAACCTAACACGGTAATAGCATTCAGTTCCTGATCGTTGATGGATGCCGCCCCCATGGAGATTGACACGTCTTTGGCTTGACCATAATCGCGTTCATTAACACTTTCAATAAAGTGGCGGATGGTCTTTTCCACTTCTTCACGCGATTGAGGGTGCATGATGACAACAAATTCATCCCCGCCATAGCGGAAGAGGATGTCTTCTTCGTTGAAGGCTTTTTTCATCAGCGCCGTGATAAGTAAAATGACTTCATCACCAAACACATGACCCAGAGCATCATTGATGAGCTTGAAGTGATCGATGTCGAAGATACAGACCCAGTGATGATGGCTAGGGTCGTCTGTGATGCTGCTGCCTTGGATCAAAAAACGGTCAAGCAAGAGGTCAATTTTAGTGGTCAGCACCTTGCGGTTATAGAGGCCTGTTAAACCATCTCGCTCACTGGCAGAAATGATTTTCTGATAATTTTCGTAGATCCGCGCAAGCCCCTCAATGAGCTGAACTTCATCGCCTTTAAGTTGGTCTGTCTTGCAAAAAACCACACCGTGAATCTCATCTTTCTCTCCATAGCGCACGGGCACAGCGAGCAAAGACTGGTTCTCAGTTTTACAATACTCAACGACATTTTCACCCGTTGCAATGCAATCACGAAGCACTCGCTCAATGGCATCTTTCTCTTCTTCGTAGAGAAAAATGTCGGAGCAAGCAACAACCAGAAACTCGGGCGAAGTCTCAGGGTTATAGTCCAACACCAAAACCTGATTTGCCGGTGTGAGCTGAAGAACGGTGGTGATCAGGCTTTCAGAAATGGTATCGGACTCTGTTTGTGCAGTAATGTCTACCACTGAGTCCAGCACATCAATACTGGTAACAGTCACAATCGCATCTCTCTTTTGATATGAATGTCTTAAGAACAAGTATAGATGCGGTTGATTGATGCGCAATGTTTGTCACAATTGCGCATTTTATCGCTAGGATAGATACGTTTTTATCGTTTCATTTTTCACATTAAGTTCTGAAATATCAATGTAATGTGCAACGGTTCCATTGTCAATGATAAGCACTTTGTCTGCAATCGCCACGGCATCTTCTGGGTGGTGCGTCACCATTAGGATGGTGGACCCGAATTGTTGTGCAAGCTGTTTTACTTGAGAGAGCATTTCTTTTCGAAGCGAAGGGTCTAATGCTGAAAATGGTTCATCTAATAGCAGCAATGGGCGGTCTCGAACCAAGCATCTGGCCAATGCGACGCGTTGCTTTTGTCCCCCAGAGAGTTGCCCGGGCAAGCGGTCGAGATAAGCGTCAAGTCCAACCGCTTCAGCCGACAGCTTAATACGTGTTTTATCCGCGGTTGTTAAGGACAAACGTGGTGAGATCCCCAACGCTATATTGTCAAAAGCACTCAGGTGGCTGAACAGGTTATGTTCTTGGAAAAGCACCGAAAGCGGCCGTTCGTGAGCAGGTTTGTCTGTGAACGCCTCACCATTGAACGTCACTTTTCCCTTGCTCGGTGATAGGAGACCACATAGTAAGGTGAGGAGTGTGCTCTTGCCTGCTCCACTCGGTCCTAGTATTGCCGTGATGGAACCAGCCTCTGCAGTAAAGGTAAAAGACAGCGCTTCTGTCTGGTACTGATAAGACAAATCACTGACGTTAAGCATGACGCTTCCTCGCGATAACAGTTTCTATTAAGGCATAACTGCCAAGGCTCAAGCCAAAGAGAACAAGTGCGGCTGCCGCGCCGGCCTCCATTTGATAGCTTCCAACCAAGTGGAAGAGATACAACGGCAAGGTTTGAAAATCTTGACTGCCAACAAGCGCAATTGCACCTAGATCGCCCGTTGAGAGAACAAAGCTGATTGCCAATGCGCGACCAATAGGCGCACGAAGTGCACGCCACTCAATCAGCGATAACCTGTTGAGACCTTTGATGCCGAGGCTATTACAAAGCCCCTGATATTGCTGCGCCAACTGGTACGCGGGTTGACTGAGTACCTTGACGATATACGGCAATGCCATCAACGTATTTACCGTTAGCACCAGCCAGTATGGAGAGCTGAACACATCGATATGTTCTCGCAGCATCAAAAAGAATCCAGTACCCAAGACAACACTGGGAACGACCAAGACCAAAGATGCCGTCATCTCTAAGCCATCGGCCATCCGCGTTCTTGCGGAAAGCCGCCAGAAACGACTGGTCAAAACAATGGTGCTACCTAGTGCAAAAGCACAGAGGGCGGTACCTGCCGCTATCTTCAGTGAATTAAGCGTTGCATGCCAAAGGGCTGGTTGAGTCAGCACATCTATCGCTTTTGGATTTAGGCCGCTAAGTACCACTGATGCCAAAGGAGGCAACACCAATAACAGAGCTGCGCCAATCCAAAGCGTGTCCCAGACTTTTTCATGTAGGCTATCTAGCTTCAAGGGCAGCGTAATATGGCTGTCTTTTCCTTGTTGCGATATTGGGCGAGAAAAACGCTGTGCAACCATATGGAATAAGCCGCAAAGCACCAACTGCCACAGTGCAAGAATAGCGCCTGTCTGTAAGTCGAAATCAAAACGGATTGCTTGATAAATCGCTAACTCAATCGTGGTGGCGCCGGGGCCACCACCTAGCGCCATCACGGTGGCGAAGCTGGTGAAGCAAAGCATGAAAACCAGCCCAATAGCATGGGGAAGTTGCTGTCTTATGTAGGGCCATTCGAGCAATCGAAACCGGTGCCAGCCACGCATGCCTAATTGATAGGCGAGACGCTGCTGATCGCTCGGCATTTGATCGAGTGCCTGTACTAACAATTGCACGGAGAAAGGCAAATTAAAGAAAACGTGCGCCAGTAAGATGCCAGATAGCCCGTAAATGCTGACATCCCAAGATAAACCGAGCTCGGGAAGCCAATCAGCGAGCAGGCCGCTCTTGCCGTAAATTGCCAAAATACCGAATACGCCAACCAGAACAGGAAGTACTAATGTCATCGAAAAGAGACGTAGCAACAGCTTCTTACCGGGAAACGTTCTACGGGATAACGCATGGGCGACGGGAATGGCCAGACCGACAGACAACAACGTCGATAGAAAAGCCTGCTTGATACTGAACAGAGTAACGTGTTGGAGGTAAGGGTCATGCCACAGTGACAATACATCCAGTGTCGGTGCTTGCATCACCAATGAAAACAACGCGGTGCCAATCAGCACCGCGATAATGGAAGCCGAGACAACACCCGGCCATGTGCGAGAAGGATTCAGCACGTTTTTCTATCACTCAGAATGGATTAGTTTACTAATGCCGATTGCCATTCACGGATCCAGCTGCGACGGTTATCAGCCACCTTTTCTGGGGGAAATTGCAGGCTTTTCACGGGAACTGAAAGGGTTTCAAACCCCCCAGGTAAAGCGACGTTTGTGACCGGATACATCCACTGGCCTGTTGGCACCGCATTTTGGAATCCGTCACTTAAAATGAACTGCATAAACTCATCGGCTAACGCTTGGTTATCAGAGCTTTTTACTTTGGCGGCGACTTCTACTTGTAAGTAGTGGCCTTCTTCAAAGTTTGCGCTGGTGTAGTTTGGATTTTTTTCCGCAATCAAATGATAGGCAGGCGAAGTGGTGTAAGAGAGCACCATGTCAGACTCGCCGTTCAAGAACATGCTATAGGCTTCTGACCATCCCTTAGTGACGGTTACAGTTTTCTTGGCCAACTGCTGCCATGCGTGTGATACATCATCGCCATAGACCGATTTCATCCACAACATTAACCCTTGCCCTGGCGTTGATGTCCGTGGATCTTGATAAATCACGGAAATGTCGTCGCGCTTCTCTACCAGTTCTTTGAGACTTTTCGGCGGATTTTCCAATTTCGTTTTGTCATAGACAAAGGCAAAGTAACCGTAGTCGTAGGGGATGAAGGTGTCGTTGTTCCAGCCGTCAGGCAGTGTTACCGCCTTGGTATCAACATTGTGTGGTACCAGAAGGCCGGTTTTCTCCGCTTCTGTCATCAAATTGGTATCGATGCCCAACAATACGTCAGCTTTACTGTTTTTCCCTTCCAAACGCAGACGGTTCAAAATCGTGACACCATCTTCCAATGCAACAAGGTTCAACGTGCAACCGCATTGCTCTTCGAACGCTTTTTTCACCGCAGGGCCAGGGCCCCAATCTGCCGCGAAAGAGTCGTAGGTGTATACCGTCAATGTGTCTTTTTCCTCAGCCATTGCAGGACCTATCATGGTCGTTGCAACCAGCAGAGCTGAAAGGGAATATTTCATTTTTGCCTCACGTCAATGTGTGGCGAGAGGAGAGGGTCGTAAACAGTCTGCTTACAACATCTCATTCCTACGCCAGCATTATCTGGTTCAGGTTTCGACTCAAACAGGGGTTGAGCCATGGGTTTAGCATTTGCATTCTCAGCCGACAGTGTCAGCTCCCCACGAGATGACAGCATTGTAAACTAATCGTGAAGCCAGATATAGCAAAGGGCACGTTGTGTGCCCTTTGTTGAGAAAGAATAGAGGTAAAAGAAAACGGGGTGTATACGACTAGGGTTGATTCAATTTCCAGTCATAGTCATATTTGATTTTCCCTGACCAGCTTTGCAGTTTTTGGCCATCACGATGGGCATCAATCGCTTTTAAAATTGCCTGTTCGTTGTTGCCAAAATCCACGCCATACCATTTATAAATGGAGGAAAGGGTGAGGGTGTTTCCTTCGATCATCACCCCTTTATCACTGTTGGTGAACTGTTTGGCAACGACATCCAATAAGGAAGTAATGTTCTCCCCTGTAAACGCGGTTTTTGCAAGATTTGGGCAGCCTAAACTTGCGCAATTCACCGCGTAATGAATGCGTTCATCCTTCCAGATAGGGCGCAATATGCGGTGTTCAATGTCGTTGAGGGTTAAAGTTTGTCCGGCGATGCGGGTCACGTCATCGTCCCAAGGCCCAAAGCTTAAAAAACCACCGAGCTTGGTGATCGATTTAATGGGGTATTCATTGAGTATCAGTTGAACTGTTAGGGCATTGTAGAGATTAACCCAGTAAGCAAACTGCTCATCTTTGTTGTAATTTCTCGGGTCTAACGCCGTGAGATCAACGATGTATTGATCGAGCAAGGCTTTGTCAGTAGGCGTCACCGCTGGGTAGTTAAAAAGGTTGTGTTGGCCTCGAACAATCAGATATTTGTCGAGTATTTGTTGCCATTTATTGTGGTCAAACGTTACTGCGTTGGCTTCATTACTTTGATCCCATATTGGCCATAAATCATTTTTCGGTGCAGCGTGTAGAATGGCTGGAAAGATCATGGCGGCTAAAATCGCAGAACGTAACAGTGTGCGAATAGACATCATCAAATAACTCATATTTCCCTGAATGTATATGTAGACCGCGGTGTGGGTATTTTTATTCGTTTTCGTTGAGCATCTCTATCACGCGCATCCAGTTTCTGGTTTGAAGCTCAAACTCATAAGGGCAAAACTGGTCGCGCTCCATTTCAATCAGGTCTTCATCCATAATGTCTGCATATTTCTTCGGGTTACTGCCATAGATCAGGCAAAGCGATTGGGCGTAGCGTTGTCCGTCTAAACTGTGCTCGTCCCACATCGCGACATCGTCGAAATATTCGGTGTCCATGTCTTCAATGGCGAACAGGTCGACGCCCGCATAAGCCATGTCGTCGTTATAGTAATGGAGCATCATGAGTGTGGCGAAATTATCGACGGCATCTTCCTCTTTGCCTAGCGCAGGGAAATCCCAAAGTGCGAGGTAGGCATGGCCATATTCATGCAGCAAGGTGTGGAGCACAGCCGCCTCTGTTGCTTCGTTTGACGTGAGGTCTTCTTGAGACGGTGGCACGCTGTCGAATCTTTCCTTGGCATAATGCACAAATTGGTACGGCATTTGGATAGTCAGGGTTTGAGGGTCAAACAATGGGCCGTCAAGATTGCCATAACGAATGGTGAGGATTTCAGGGACAGGCATTTCCGCATTGACGAGCTGAACCATATCTTTGGAAATGCTTTCTATTAACCTTTTTGCCTGCCGGTCATTTTTAGACGTCGGTGGGTCAAAGACGAGCACCGTGTTGGCCATGCTTTGTGTGACGGGAAGTAAAAATAGAAGCGCGAGTGTATAAATGTGAAAGCGAATTCGCATGGTCGGCCTTCCTTAGCGGCAAGAATCTCTTCTAAGCATAGAAAAAGCCGACTCGTTGAGTCGGCTTAGTAGCGAGATTAGATTTGCTATCAGGCAAGAAACGGTGGGATTTTCGCTTCGTACTCTGAAATTTTCGCTTCGTGCTGAAGTGTCAAGCCGATGCTGTCTAAACCGTTTAGTAAGCAATGGCGACGGAACTCATCAATCTCGAACGAATACGTCTTGTCACCTGCAGTCACGGTTTGCGCTTCCAGATCCAAGGCGATCTCCGCGCCTTCATTGGCTTCCACAAACGTAAACAGTTCATCAACTTCCGCTTCGGTCAGGCGCACTGGCACCATTTGGTTATTGATGGAGTTGCCGTAGAAGATGTCTGCAAAGCTCGGGGCGATCATCACTTTAAAGCCAAAATCAGCCAGTGCCCACGGCGCGTGTTCGCGTGATGAACCACAACCGAAGTTTTCACGGGCCAATAACACACTTGCGCCTTTATAGCGTGGGAGGTTCAGTACAAACTCTGGATTGTCCTGCTGGCCAGCTTCGTCGAGAAAACGCCAGTCGTGAAACAGGTGCTGACCAAAGCCAATTCGGGTGACTTTTTGCAAAAACTGTTTAGGGATAATGGCGTCGGTATCGACGTTTGCCGCATCCAGCGGTGCCACCAAGCCTTTGTGTTGTTTAATTCCTGACATGGTGACTCCTTAGCCGTTCTGAATATCAAAGCTGTTTACGTCAACGAAGTGACCGGCAACGGCTGCGGCTGCCGCCATTGCTGGGCTCACCAAGTGCGTACGACCTTCACGGCCCTGACGACCTTCGAAGTTACGGTTGCTGGTGGATGCGCAGCGCTCTTTTGGCCCCAAGCGATCGTTATTCATCGCCAGACACATTGAGCAGCCAGGCAGGCGCCATTCAAAACCTGCGTCGATAAAGATCTTGTCCAGACCTTCTTGTTCCGCTTGTGCTTTCACTTGCTCAGAGCCAGGAACAACCAGCGCTTGAACGCCCGATGCGACTTTACGGCCTTTCGCCACTGCCGCCGCTGCACGCATGTCTTCAATGCGAGAGTTGGTGCAAGAGCCAATAAACACTTTGTCGATGGCGATATCCGTGATCTTCTGGCCTGCTTCAATGCCCATGTATTTCAGCGCGCGCTCGGCAGAGTGGCGTTCAATCGGGTCGCTAAAGCTCTCTGGTGCCGGAACCACATCGTTCACACCGACAACTTGACCAGGGTTAGTGCCCCACGTTACCTGATTGTTGATGTCTGTGGCTTCCAACGTGACTACCGCATCAAATTCAGCGTCTGCATCCGTTTTGAGCGTTTTCCAGTACTCGACTGCCGCATCCCAGTCCGTGCCTGTTGGCGCAAACTTGCGGCCTTCAAGGTAATCAAAGGTGATTTGGTCTGGCGCAACAAGACCAGCTTTTGCACCTAGTTCAATGGCCATGTTACACACGGTCATTCGACCTTCCATGGTCAGATTTTCAATGGCCTGACCGCAGAACTCAACCACATAACCTGTACCGCCTGCATGGCCGACTTTGCCAATGATCGCCAGCACGATGTCTTTTGCCGTTACGCCGTCAGCGACCTTGCCTTTGACCTCAATTTTCATGGTCTTAGCGCGGCCTTGCTTCAGCGTTTGGGTAGCCAGAACATGCTCAACTTCCGACGTGCCGATACCGAATGCCAGCGAACCGAACGCGCCGTGAGTGGCAGTGTGGGAGTCACCACAAACGATAGTTGTACCCGGCAGGGTAATCCCCAGCTCGGGGCCCATGACGTGAACGATACCTTGGAATGGGTGGTTGATGTCGTAAAGGGTGACACCAAATTCTTCACAGTTTTTCGCCAGTGTTTCCATCTGGATCTTGGCCATCTCGCCGGAGGCGTTGATGTCTTTGGTTTCGGTAGAAACGTTGTGATCCATGGTGGCGAAGGTTTTAGAAACCTGACGGACAGGTCTCCCATTTTGGCGCAAACCATCAAAGGCCTGCGGAGAGGTCACTTCGTGCACCAAATGGCGGTCGATATACAGCAACGGCGTTTCCCCCGGAGCTTCTACCACCACATGGGCATCGTAGACTTTTTCATAAAGTGTTTTTGCCGACATTACCATGTCTTCCTTGTAATTAGTTTATTCGCTTCCGGTGCTTTTATGCTTCGCTGACATATGCGGCGATCTTGTCGCCCATCTCGGACGTGCTTAGTGGCGTCGAGTTGCCGGACAGATCGGCGGTTAGCTCGCCGGCTTCGAGTGCTTTACTCACCGCGTTCTCGATAGCACGCGCAGCGTCCTCTTCGCCCAAGCTGTAACGTAGCATCAGAGCCGCTGACAGGATCTGCGCCACTGGGTTGGCAATGTTCTTGCCTGCGATATCAGGTGCTGAACCCCCGGCAGGCTCATACATACCGAATTTACTGTCATTCAGGCTGGCAGATGGCAGCATCCCCATCGAGCCTGTGATCATTGCGCATTCGTCAGAGATAATGTCGCCAAAAATATTCGAACACAGCATCACATCGAACTGCGAAGGATCTTTGATTAACTGCATGGTCGCGTTGTCGATGTAGATGTGTGACAACTCCACATCGGGGTAGTCTTTCGCAATGTCTTCCACCACTTCACGCCATAGAATAGAGCTTTGCAGCACGTTGGCTTTGTCAACAGACATCACTTTCTTGCGGCGAAGACGCGCAGATTCAAATGCGATACGGGCAATACGTTCAATTTCGTAGCGGTAGTAGACCTCGGTATCAAACGCTTTCTCTTCTGGACCTGAACCTTCACGGCCTTTGGGTTGACCGAAGTAAATGCCACCCGTCAGTTCGCGAACCACGACGATGTCAAAACCACGCTCGGAGATATCTGCACGCAGTGGTGAGAAGGCTTCCAGACCTGCGTGAATTTGTGCAGGGCGCAAGTTACAAAATAGCTGAAAGTGCTTCCGCAAAGGCAAAAGTGCACCACGTTCAGGTTGCTCGTTCGGTGGCAGGTGCTCCCATTTCGGGCCGCCAACAGAACCAAACAAAACAGCATCAGACGCCTCACAGCCTTTTAAGGTGGCGTCTGGCAGTGGCGAACCATGGTTATCAATGGCTATGCCGCCTACGTCGAACTCTTGCTTTTCGAATTGAATATCAAACTTGTGAGAAACCGCATCTAATACTTTGTGTGCTTGCTGCATCACTTCTGGGCCAATTCCGTCGCCCGGTAGAACGGCAATTTTGTAAGTACCTGCCATGGTTAAACTGTCTCCGTTTTTAATGTTGCTTGTTCTTTGATTTGTGCGATGCGATCAGCGCGGTAGATGCTGTTGATGACGTGCAGCAGAGCTTGCCCAGATGCTTCAATAATGTCTGTAGATACGCCTGTACCGTGGTATTTTCGGCCTTTATAGTTGGCGATAATGTCCGCCTGACCTAATCCGTCTTCACCTTCGCCTTTCGCGGTCAGGTCAAACTTGTCCAATACGATGTCGTAGCCCGTGATGCGATAAATAACCTGATACAGCGCATCGACAGGGCCGTTACCAATCGCGGCATCACTGATCGTTTCATCGCCACACTGTAATGAGACCGTGGTGGTCGCTTTCACGCTGCCACTTTGTACGCTCAGATATTTCAACTTGTAGTAGTCATCTTCTTCTTGCAAGTTGTTGAAGAACATCAAGGCTTCCAAGTCATAATCGAACACTTGCCCTTTGCGGTCAGCCAACTTCAAGAAGGACTCATACAAGGTATCCAGTTTGTAATCCGACTCGCTGTAGCCCATGGTATCCATGTGACTTTTCACGGCTGCGCGGCCAGAGCGGCTTGTCAGATTCAGGGCTTTTTGGCCAAGGCCAATCGACTCTGGGGTCATGATTTCATAGGTGTTCTTGTTTTTCAGCATACCGTCTTGGTGAATACCAGAACTGTGACTGAACGCGTTGGTGCCCACGATAGCCTTGTTCGATTGAATTGGCATGTTACACAGTTGGCTGACCATTTTGCTGGTACGGCTGATTTCTTTGTGGTTGATGCCCGTTTCCACACCTAGCAGCTCGCCACGGGTTTTGATGATCATGGCAATTTCTTCCAGCGCACAGTTACCCGCACGTTCGCCAATGCCATTGATGGTGCCTTCAATTTGACGAGCACCCGCCTGAACAGCGGCAATTGAGTTCGCGACAGACATGCCTAAATCATCATGACAGTGTACTGAGATGATTGCTTTGTCGATGTTTGGTACGCGGTTAAACAGGGTTTCAATGATGCCACCAAACTCGCCAGGCACGGTGTAGCCCACGGTGTCGGGAATGTTGACTGTCGTTGCCCCTGCTTTAATCGCTTCTTCTACCATGCGGCACAGGTTATCGATTGGGGTGCGCCCTGCATCTTCACACGAGAACTCGACATCATCGGTATAGCGACGGGCGCGTTTAACCGCGTTAACTCCCATTTCGACAACCTGATCATAACTACGGCGCAGTTTGTCCTGAACGTGAATGGTTGAGGTAGACAGGAAGGTGTGGATCCGGAAGGCTTCGGCCACTTTCAAGGATTCAGCAGCGACATCGATGTCTTTATCGACCGCACGAGACAACGCGCAGATACGACTGTTTTTGACTGTTTTAGCGATGGTCTGAACCGATTCGAAATCACCGGGGCTGGATATTGGAAAGCCCGCCTCAATCACATCGACCCCTAAACGTTCAAGCGCGAGTGCAATCTGCAATTTTTCTTTAACCGTCAAACTTGCAGACAGCGCTTGTTCGCCGTCACGTAAAGTGGTGTCAAAGATGATGACTCGGTCTTTCATGGTCGTTCCCTCTGTTGCCGTTGAGTACCAATGTCGCAAACAGTTTCTAACTACTTACTGAGATTGATATGAGTAATCCGCACTGCTGGCAGGTCATACAAAAAAACCCGCGCTTTAGCGCGGGTTTCGAAAGTCTTGGTGAGTGTTATTTTCTATCCATGACCTACCCGCGCGATTTTTTCACGAGAAGTAGAAGGTTGAGGAGGAAAATACGCATCATCACTGTTACAGAATCCTTATATGGTCTGTACAAATGAATACCAAACCGTTCACTAAAACGTCAATATCAAAATAGAAAATAACAAGAATGCGTTATTCAAAATGTTAACTGTGGTGGAAAACACTATAAAAATGCCAAAAGTCTGGTTTTATTCTCTGCTTGATTTTGGCGTTCAGAAATTCATCACAAAACGGGGAGTTGTAGAATTAAAGTGTGAGAAATGTGTCAGTTAGCAGCGTACTATTAATTCAACAGTGTTGAATTTAGGTGCCGCATGGCCAAACGACCCGGACGTCCGACAGGCACTTCGTGCGCAAGAGAAGCCCTTATCAAGGAAGCGACACGCTTTTTCCTGTCTAAACCTTATGACAAAGTCTCAACCCGAAAGATTGCAGAAAGTGCGTGTGTTGATGTGGCTCTTATTCGCTATTACTTTGGCAATAAAGCGGGATTTTTTGAGGCAACAGTCAGAGAAAATGCTGCTCCTATCATCGCAAATCTTCGACAAGCCATCCAAGATGGAAAGGTAGAAACACTGAATGACGCGGTAGAAGCGTTTTATAAGGTCATGTCTGTTGGTCCCAATCTGCCCTCTTTGATCTTTCGCTGCATGATGCTGGATAGTCAGGATCAGCAGCGGCAGGCAGTGGAAAAGCTGTTTCATGACATCATCCTGCCCTTGCAGCAAATGCTGTTTGCTCGTCTTCAGGAAAAAGGGGTCCTTCGCGATGACATTGATCCCGAGCTAGCGCGTATGAGTTTTTTTTAGCTTGATGGTGCTGCCTTTTATCATGCCTCAAGGCATGGCGGCGTTGCAGGGCATCTCCTTGAATCAAGACTACCTGCTTCGGTTAGCTGCCCACAATGCTGCGCTGTTACAACATGGAATTTTCAACGCCCAGGGAGAGCCAGAGCTATGACACTAAAAAGAAAGTTGTTGTTTTTTCCTGCGCTTGCGGTGGGGATAGCGGTCCTGTTTATTGCGGTAAAAACCCGACCAGATATTCCCGTTAAACCCACCTTGTCCAAAGTGCGGCCAGTGGATGTTATCACTTTGCAGCAACAGGCGATTTCTCCTGAAGTGACAGGCTTTGGTCGAGTGACACCCCAATTTATCTGGCAGGCGATTGCGGAAGTGAATGGCAAAGTGATTTATCGCCATCCCGATCTAGCAAAAGGGCAGATTCTGAATGCGGGGACGGTGCTGCTAAACATTGACCCTACCGATTATCAAATCGCGGTGGCGCAGGCCAATGCGGATGTGAATGCCAAGCAAGCTAGACTGGCGAAACATAATTTGGATGAGGCAAACTTAAAATCAACCTTGTTGATCGAGCGTCGACGATTAGCTCTCAGCAAAGATGAGTTGGCACGACAACGTAACCTGCAACAAAAAGGCTTAACCTCCCAATCAGATCTTGATAGTGAACAACAGGCTTTCCTTTCCCAGCAAACACGTGTGCAGGACTTGGAAGCGCAGTTGAATGTGTTGCCCGACGAGAAAAAAATTACCCAAGCAGAACTTGCAGCCAGTGAGTTAGCCCTTGAGCAAGCGCAGCGCAACCTGGATAAAACAGAAGTGATACTGCCTGTGGATAGCCGAATCGCCGAGGTCAATATCGAGCAGGATCAGGTGGTGACACCGCAGCAAATCATGGTGATTTCTCATGGTCTGGAGAAGGTAGAAGTCGACGCGCAAGTATCTATTCATGACATGCAAACGCTGATAAACAGTCTGGCCAAACAGGGCGTGCGAGATATGCCGCCGTTGAATGCGCTCTCCGCACGCGTCACGCTGTCCAGCGGTTCCTTTCAAGGCGATTGGAAGGCGAATGTGGCGCGTCTCAGTGACACGGTAAACCTCAACCAAGCGACAGTCGGCGTTATTCTTGAAATTCCGCTCATCGATGAAATGACGTCCAGTGGTACGTTATTGCCGTCTTTGGTCAATGGCATGTTTGTGAAGGCAACGATTGAAGGTCTGCCAAGACCGCATTGGGTGATACCAGAACAGGCACTGCGTGGTGACAAGGTGTACCTGCTTGAGAGGGGGGGGCTAACCATTGTGCCAGTCACTGTCGTGTTCAGAAAAGGCGAGTCTGTTGCCATCGATGGACCGTTGAAAAATGGGCAAAACTTAGTCTTAAACGACATATTGCCTGCTGTGCCGGGCATGTTACTGCGTGCCGTGACCAAAGATGGCCATGATGTAGCGAAAGTAGACGAGGCGGAGGAGGATGCATCATGATCCGTTACTTTGCGCGACACCCGACCGCCGCTAATCTGCTTATGTTGACGTTGATCCTTCTTGGGATCACCGCATTGCCACAATTGAAACGAGAAACGTTTCCGGAATTTGCGCCGCCCTACATCCTCGCCAGTGTGGTGTATCCCGGTGCAAGCCCTGAGCAAGTAGAGCAAAATATCTGTTTGTTGATGGAAGAGGCCGTTGATGGTCTTTCCAATATTGAAGAAACCCGCTGTGAAGCGCTGGAAGGCGCTGCATCTCTCGTGGTGAAGCTTACCTGGAATGCCAACATTTCCCGCATGCTGGTGGATATTCAAACCCAAATCAACGCCATCAATAACTTTCCCAGCGACATAGAGCCACCCGTTGTCAGGGAGTTGGACTGGAACGAGCCCGTCGTCGATGTCGCGGTTGCCGCTGAAACCGATTGGGTGGGGTTGAAAGCCTATGCAGAAGATCTCAAGCAGATCCTCAAACACGAATACGATGTCCCTTTGGTCAGTGTGTCAGGGTTCTCAGGTAAACAAATCCGCATCGAGGTAAAAGAAAGTGCGCTCAGGCAACTGGGGTTAAGCATTGCTGATATTGCAGCGGAAGTTTCTGCGCAAAACATCAATTTACCGAGCGGTAACATTGAATTGGCGGACAAAAGCGTGTTGATCCGCTTTGATGAGCGGCGCATTGAGGCTGATACGCTCGGACAGATTGTTGTTGCGGCCGATCCCGAAGGCGGCGTGCTGCGCTTGCAAGACATCGCTACCTTAACTGAGCGCTTTGAGCTGGATGAGCAGAAAGTGTGGTTTAACGGAAAACCGTCGGCCATTCTCAAGATCAGCAAGAACAAAGCGGATGATGCCTTGCGCATAAAAGATCGCGTCGCACAGTTTGTGGATGATCAGCAACTGATCGCGCCAGCGGGTGTGACACTCGATCTTACCAACGACTTTTCGTCTTTACTGTGGGATCGCCTTACCATGATGACGCGCAATGCATGGCAAGGGGTGATCTTGGTATTTGGCGTGATGTGGTTGTTCTTCTCGTTGCGCTATTCATTCTGGGTTGCTGCTGGCCTTCCAGTGGCGTTTCTCGGTAGTTTTTTCCTGATGGCTCAGCTTGGGTTATCTATCAACATTATGTCGTTGGTGGCGCTTCTTATGGCCATTGGGATCATGATGGATGACGCCATTGTTATTTCCGAATCTATTGCTTCTCATATCGATCGTGGACAAAAACTCGAAGATGCGGTCGTCAATGGCGTGAAAAAGGTGCTGCCGGGTGTCGTTTCTTCCTACCTCACCACTGTGTGTATTTTTGGCAGCCTGATATTTTTACAAGGTGAGATGGGAACGGTACTTCGCGTTGTGCCTATGGTACTTATCCTTATTTTAACGCTGAGCCTGATTGAAGCGTTTTTAATCCTTCCACATCACTTGCAGCACTCTCTTGCCAACGCGGGGAAGCCCAAACCTGATCTTGCGTTCAAGCGTGTGTTTCTTGAAAAATTTGAAGCCTTTCGTGCAAGTACACTTGCTGACTGGGTAGCAAAAGCTGTCGCTTGGCGGTATGCCTTTGTTGGCGGCGTTATTGCCATGCTCTTGGTGTCGATTTCATTGTTGGTCTCAGGGGCCGTGCGCTTTGTTGGTTTCCCTGAGCTCGATGGTGACATCGCTGAGGCGCGAGTGATCTTGCCGCCGGGTTCTTCCTTATCTCAAACAGAACACGTTGTTGGTGTGTTGGTTGCGTCAGCGAATCGTCTTGGTCAGCGTTGGCGTGAAGAAAAAGAGGGTGGTGAGCCTTTGATAGAGCACATCACAGAGCAATTCAACTTTAACGCTGATGCGGATGAGAACGGGCAGCATATCGCCACGGTGCGTCTAGATCTGCGCAGTGCAGAAGAACGCGCCACCCGAATAGATGACTTTATCGCAGCATGGGAAAACGAAACCGGCGTGCTGACAGACCCCGTTTCATTGGTGTTTAAGCAACCTGCGATGGGCCCCGGCGGGAGGGATTTTGATATTCGCTTACAGCACGATGATTTGAACGAGCTCAAGCAGGCATCGGTGGATATTCAGCAATTTATTGCTCAGTTTCAGGGGGTGTCAGGTGTACTGGATGATATGCGTCCGGGTAAGGAAGAGGTCAAAGTGACGTTAAGGCCGGGGGCGGAGGCATTCGGCATTAACGGACAGATGATCGCAAGACAATTGCGCGCAGCGTATTTTGGACAAACGGCTGATGAGATTCAGGTGGGGCCAGAAAGTATCGAAATCGATGTCAGGCTGGATAAAGCGGACGCGGGTAATCTGCAAAATTTTGCGAATTTTCCTATCGTAATGCCAGACGGTAGCCAAGTGCCATTGTCGACCGTGGCAGCGTTGAACTATCAGCGAAACTTCGTGCGTATTCAGCGTATTGATGGGATCCGAACCTTGAGCGTGTTTGGTGACGTGGTGCAAAGCCAGGTCAGTATTGGTGATGTTCTGCTTCAGCTTAAAAAAGAGCTCGTACCGTCTTTGCACCAACAATACCCAGGAATCCGAGTGTTGTTTGAAGGACAGAGTCAGGATTCTGCGGAAACAGGACGCTCTATGGGCGTAGGTTTCGCGATGGGGCTGTTTGGTATCTTTGTGATTCTTAGCTATCAGTTCCGAAGTTATCTAGAACCCTTTGTGGTGTTGATTGCGATCCCTCTGGCATTCATTGGTGTGATATTGGGGCACTGGCTTCTCGGCCATCCCTTGAGTATGCCGAGTATGATGGGCTTTGTGTCTTTGGCGGGCGTTGTCGTAAACGATTCTATATTACTGGTGCAATATATTCGCCACCACCTAGATGACGGCGAAGAGGTATATAGCGCGGTTGTACGTGCGAGTCAGGAACGATTCCGAGCCGTCTTCCTCACTTCCTTAACCACCGCTGCGGGGTTACTGCCTTTGCTGCTGGAAACCAGCTTGCAGGCGCAAGTGGTCAAACCGTTAGTTATCTCGATAGTGTTTGGGATTTTCACGTCCACACTTTTGGTGCTGTTTATGATCCCAGCGGCTTACGCCATCTTGGCAGATTTTGGCAAGGTGAAACGTCATCAAGTATTGGCGGTTTGATGTTTCTTAAAACGCGGTGAAAAGTTTCATCATTCCGTCGGCAAAGCGTCACGGATTTGTCATTCCTCCCTCCTAAGCTGATGGTGAATCATCGACAAATGGAGTGGGTGAATGCGAAGTCTTGTTGCAATTCAAAGGGTTGATCATGCGTTTTCTACGCTTTGCCTCAGCCATCGGTTCAGTGCCGATATTGCGCGTATTTTTCGCTGGGTATCAAAAAGCGGAGACGGACACTTATATGCGGCTATTGGCGCTATTCTGGCGATAAGTGACGGTAAGCATGGATTGGCGTTCCTTGCTTGCGGTCTGATGGCTTTTTCTATCGAAGTGCCGATTTATATGTCTTTGAAGCGTTTTTTCCGACGTGCGCGCCCTCAGCATCTTCCTTCGTTTATCACGCCTTCTGATCTCTATAGCATGCCGTCTGGGCATACTGCTGCTGCGTTTGTCATGGCCGCGTTGCTCAGTCAATTTTATCCCGAGTACAGCCAAGTGTATTGGACGTGGGCGATCGCGATTGGTTTATCACGCGTGCTATTAGGGGTGCACTTTATTTCCGATGTTTTGGTGGGCGTATTGCTGGGTTTAGGTTGTGCGGCACTGGCATTGAGCCTTTAAGTCGGTTACCGCGGATAAGAATTCGAGAGAGTCACAATGAAAATACTCTATGGTGTACAAGGAACGGGAAACGGGCATATAGCACGCGCGAGGGCGATGGCCAGCGCTTTTTCCGATCATGGCGATCTGGACGTACAGTTTTTGTTTTCGGGCAGGTCGGAAGATGCCTATTTTGATATGGATGTCTTTGGCGATTACCTCTGCCGAAAAGGGCTATCGTTTGTCAGTCGTGCAGGCAAGGTAGATATGCTTAACACGGTGAAAACCAACAATCTTTGGCAATTCATCAAAGACGTGAAAGCGCTAGATGTGCGCAGCTATGATTTGGTTATCTCTGATTTTGAGCCCATCTCTGCTCACGCTGCGAAGCGTCAGAAAGTCCGGTCGATATCTATCAGTCACCAATCAGCGTTTTCGTATGAAGTACCTAAACGTGGGCAAAACCTGTTAGACCGTCTCATCATGCAGTATTTCGCACCCACAGACACGAAAATAGGGCTCCATTGGTATCACTTTAATCAGCCTATTTTACCGCCCATTATCGATTTAGCGACCACGGTATCTTCTCGTGGCGATACGATTTTGACGTATTTGCCGTTTGAACGTTTGGATGACGTGATTGAAACCCTCGCGCATTTTTCTGCGCCATTTGTCTGCTTCCATCCGGATTGTAAAACGCCGATGCAGCACAATAACATTGCTGTGCGTCCATTGAGTAAGGCGGCGTTTCATCACGCGCTCAAATCATGCGCAGGCGTAATAGCCAATGGGGGGGTTGAATTGCCATCAGAAGCATTATCGCTAGGTAAGAAGTTGTTACTTAAACCGTTAAACGGCCAGTTTGAGCAGCAGAGTAATGTTGCGACCTTAGATATGATGGGTCTAGCATCTGTGATGGAAACCTTAGACAAAGGGGCGATTGCCTCCTGGTTGGCGCAAAAGGAAAGTCATCGTGTTATTTATCCAGAGGTTTCGACAGCGCTTGCTGATTGGTTGGCTGCGGGGGATTTATCAACACTAAAAGAATTGCGTGACGCATTATGGTCACAAGTGATTTTTCCGGAGCATATTGCTGATTTGATGTCGGATTTTTTACCGATCCAACAACGCAAGCGCGCCATGTTTAACATGCAATTATCATCTGATATTAATGCAAAAATATAATGCATGGGCTGGGTGAATAATTTATATGTGCGTCTGATGATGATTGTTTTTAGCACTATGTTTATGAATATAAAGCACTAAAATTGTTGGCGTTTAGATATTTAGATTTATGTAAATGCAAGATTTTATAACAATTCACTGGGGGCACATCACATACCCATGTTACTAAGTTCAGAGTCTGGTTACCTTGTGTTCAGTTTTCTTGACTACACTGGGGCCGACTTGAACGAACGTTTGACGTACACATGGCTGTTTGGAATATGACTCTTTGCCTCGGCTCTTTTACCTAATATCTTTTAGAGGCATGGATGCATACCTGCGGAACGAAATGACGTTTTAAGAATTACTCTCCCGCCAAGGTTTAGGTATGACACAGAAAGAATCGGTTCAACAATTGGATGACCGTACCGATTTGACGCTACGAAGCGTCGATCTTAATTTGATCACTGTTTTTGACGCAGTGATGCAAGAACAAAACATTACACGAGCAGCACAGAGTCTAGGAATGTCGCAGCCTGCGGTCAGTAATGCTGTGTCTCGTTTGAAAGTGATGTTCAATGATGAGTTATTCGTGCGCAATGGCCGTGGCATTAAGCCAACCCAACGTGCTCGTCAGTTATTTGGTCCTATTCGCCAAGCCATTCAATTGATCAAGAATGAATTGCCTACCTCTATTTTCGTTCCAGAAACCAGCACTCGTACATTCAGACTGGCAATTTGCAGCCCATCTGATATGCGTTTCGCGCCTCAAATTCTAAATACCATCAATCAGTTGGCGCCAAGTGTCAAAGTGCAGGTGGAAACCGAATTTAACCGAGATATCGCCAATAAGCTTCGGTATCAGGAAGTCGACTTTGTTGTGGACTACCTTCATTTCGGCGAAAGTGGGTTTTGCAGTACGGAAATGTTCAATGATGAACTTGTGGTCGTTGCCAATAAGCATCACCCAAGATTGGGCGATGCAATAACAGCAAAAGAATTACAGAATGAAGCCCACGCGGTACTTAAACGTAACGGTGAGATGCAAGGTTACGCCGAGGTGCTTTATCGTGATGGACGTTACCGCGAAGCCTATCAGGGCGTAA
Source organism: Enterovibrio nigricans DSM 22720 (assembly GCF_900167155.1). Taxonomy (GTDB): domain Bacteria; phylum Pseudomonadota; class Gammaproteobacteria; order Enterobacterales; family Vibrionaceae; genus Enterovibrio; species Enterovibrio nigricans. The sequence continues at coordinate 124,892 of NZ_FUXU01000004.1, forward strand.
GTCTGAGTAATATCTTGTATGTCGTCAGCCAATCTGCGCTGATTGCGGTCGCCCCGCGTTGGATGGTGGAAAGCGGACAATACCGCGAAAACCTGAAAACGTTGCCACTGCCAAGCGAGAATAATCGTATTAGTGGGTACCTCAGCTGGCATGCCTCCGCAGAAAAAGACAAGGGTCACCTTTGGATGCGTGATCAACTGTTGTCAATATGTGGAAACTCCTTGGTGTAATTGTCACCGTTATGTACACAAAGCCAGCGTCTGCTGGCTTTTTTATGGCTGACGAAAACTCTGATACAGCCTGTTACAACTTTTTTTGGTATTGAGAGAACAGGTGTACTCTGAAATGAACGCTGTTCGTTATTTTTTCTGTCTAGATTTTCACCGATGTGTAGTGGCTTCCTCTTGTAATTAACTATTGAGTCATTACACTGCGTGAATACTTTGAGCTTACATGTGTTAGCTAAATAATTGTTTGCCCACATAGCGGTTTTGCTGGGGCAAGATGTGCTGAGAGAGAATTGAATGGCGCTGGAATTTCATATCGTTAACCGTATTCGCGAGCAAGTAAAGGCGCGGGGTGACAAGACTGCACTGCGTTTTCAAACCGGCAACGGTTGGGGCGATATTAGCTGGCGTCAGTTCGGTGAGCGTATTGATAGCATTTCACGTGCGATGCTGGTTTCAGGACTGGCAGTACAAGATAAAATAGGTATTTTTTCGAACAACTGTGCAGAGTGGACAATCGCAGATATCGCTGCGTTGCAAGTCCGCTGTGTGCCGGTGCCTATCTATCCAACCAATACGGCAGATCAAGCCGCATATATTCTGAATGATGCAGGCGTGCGCATTTTGTTTGTCGGCGATCAAGCGCAAGCAGATGCGGCAATGTCTATTGCAGGCAAAGTGCCATCACTGGAAAAAATCGTGAGCTTTAATGAAACGGTTGATTTTGGTGATAACGAGATGGGAATGAGCTGGAATACGTTCCAGCAATTGGGCAACGAAAACGTCGATCCAGAAATGCACCTGCGCATCTCTCAGGCTGCGATGGACAACCTGATGACTCTGATCTATACCTCTGGCACCACCGGTGAGCCGAAAGGCGTAATGTTGGATTACGCCAATGTGGCCGCGCAGGTGGAAAGTCATGACATGGTGTTGGGCATTAGTGAGCATGATGTATCGTTGGCATTTTTGCCGCTTTCTCATGTGTTTGAGCGTTGCTGGACTTTCTATGTGCTGCACCACGGTGCGACAAACTGCTACCTCTCTGATACTCATGGCATTAAAGATGCGCTGCAGGAAGTGAAACCGACAGTGATGGCGGCGGTACCGCGTTTCTACGAGAAAATCTACAGTGCGGTACACGAGAAAGTCGCGTCCTCCAGCCCAATCAAAAAAGGCATGTTCCGCGCAGCTGTGTCTATTGGCAACCTGATGGGTGAAATTACCCGCAAGGGTAAGAAGCCAGCCCCATGGCTGAAATCAGCGCACCGTATGGCTGACAAGTTGGTGCTGAGCAAATTGCGCCAATTGCTGGGTGGCAACATTAAGATGATGCCGTGTGGTGGCGCAAAACTGGAGCCTGCGATTGGCCGTTTCTTCCACGCTATTGGAGTTAACGTCAAGCTAGGCTACGGTATGACCGAAACCACCGCGACCGTGTCTTGTTGGGAAGCGGGGTCGTTTGATCCTGACTCTATTGGTATGCCAATGCCAATGCCAATGGCCGAAGTAAAAATCGGTAAAAACAACGAGATTTTGGTCCGTGGTCCGATGGTGATGAAGGGTTACTACAACAAACCTAAAGAAACCGAGGACACTTTCACCGAAGACGGTTTTCTGAAAACGGGTGATGCGGGCCATATCGATGCCGCGGGTAACCTGTTTATTACCGACCGTATCAAAGAGCTGATGAAAACCTCGGGCGGTAAATACATCGCGCCGCAGGTGATTGAAGGTAAGCTGGGTAAAGACCACTTTATCGAGCAGATTGCGGTTGTTGCAGATGCACGCCACTTTGTATCAGCACTCATCGTGCCATGTTTTGAAACGCTGGAAACGTGGGCAAAAGAGCTGAACATCAAATATCACGATCGTATGGAGCTGATTAAGCACAGCGAAGTGGTAGAAATGTTTGAAAAACGCGTCGAAGAGTTGCAAAAGGAACTGGCTAAGTTTGAGCAGGTGAAAAAGTTTACCTTGCTGCCTGATGAGTTTTCAATGGCTCAAGGTGAACTGACGCCAACCTTAAAGCTTCGTCGTAAGGTGATCCTCGAACGCTATAAAAAGCAGATCGAAGCCATGTATAAGAAGCACAAGTAATCTGATGATGTTGCGAAAAGCCCAGTATTTATGCTGGGCTTTTTCTTGTCTCAATGCCTGACTTTTTAACGTCTTAGCCTACTTTTCCTTTCCCTTATGTTTGCTTCGCTCCGCGCTTCTTTCTCTGAATCTTTGTAATTCGTCTCAAAGCCGCAAATTTTGACGTTTTCTACGCCAGATTATTCGCAAACAACGAACAGTAAATTTTGTTAACTGGCGCATTTTTAGGGTTTGATTCTGATTTGGCGGGTCAGGGCAGAGCCTTTGATGATGTATTTCTAATCAATCAGAGTTTTAGTGTGATTTTCGGTTAACCAATAGACACATTTGCTAGCAAAGCGTTAAAGTTGTTGATACTCAGACAGCCTCACGTTGCTGGTGTATAACCGCAGGTTCGAGGCTGTTTAAGTATTGCTACTTTGGTCCTTGTTACGACCGGGATCAAAAGCATAGCTGGCATGGAAGTCAGCTAACAGGCAGTTATGCCGACTTCCATCACTAGGCTACAAATAAGTCCTAATACTATGCATACATGGAGGCATATAGTGGAAATGTTGTCAGGAGCCGACATGGTCGTTCGTTCGATGATCGACCAAGGCGTAAAACATATTTTTGGTTATCCAGGCGGATCGGTTCTGGATATCTACGATGCACTACACGAGAAAAGCGATATCGAGCACGTGCTCGTTCGCCACGAACAAGCGGCAGTGCACATGGCAGACGGTTATGCCCGTGCAACGGGTGATGTGGGCGTGGTGCTGGTTACTTCAGGCCCTGGTGCAACAAATGCCATCACAGGGATAGCAACCGCTTACTACGATTCCGTGCCTCTAGTGGTTCTTTCCGGGCAGGTAATGAGTAACCTGATCGGGAATGACGCATTCCAAGAATGTGACATGGTGGGTATCTCTCGTCCTGTTGTAAAACACAGCTTTTTGGTGAAAAACACCGAAGACATTCCGAAAATCATAAAAAAAGCCTTTTTCCTCGCGTCGACAGGCCGCCCTGGCCCTGTGGTCGTTGATCTGCCAAAAGACATGCTGAACCCAGCGAACAAATATCCATACGAATACCCTGAAAGCATGTCTATGCGCTCTTACAATCCGACGACGAGCGGACATAAAGGGCAAATTAAACGCGGCCTGAAAGCCCTGCTCGAAGCGAAGAAGCCTGTTTTGTATGTCGGTGGTGGTGCAATCATCTCCGAGTGTGGCGAGCAAATTAAAACGCTGGCTGACACCCTCAATATTCCCGTTATCAGTACTTTGATGGGGCTGGGGGCGTATCCGAGCACAGGCGATAAGGCATTGGGTATGCTGGGCATGCACGGCACTTACGAAGCCAATATGGCGATGCACAATGCCGATCTTATCTTTGGTATTGGCGTACGTTTTGATGATCGTACAACGAACAACCTTGAGAAATACTGTCCGAATGCCAAGGTCATGCATATCGACATTGACCCATCCAGTATTTCGAAAACCGTCGCGGCAGATATTCCTATTGTTGGTTCCGCAGATGTGGTGCTGACAACCATGCTGCGTATGCTGACCGAAATGGGCGGCACGAATGATGCTGAAGCCATTGAGTCGTGGTGGAATAACATCAATGTGTGGCGTGAGCGTCAATGCCTTAAGTACGCGACCAATAGTGAGCGTATTAAGCCGCAACAAGCGATTGAAGCCGTATATAAAATCACCAATGGTGACGCCTACGTGGCATCGGATGTCGGCCAGCACCAAATGTTTGCAGCCTTGTATTATCCGTTTGATAAACCACGTCGTTGGATTAACTCCGGCGGCCTCGGCACCATGGGCTTTGGCTTACCTGCAGCAATGGGCGTGAAGTTCGCGCTGCCACAAGCGGAAGTGATTTGCGTGACCGGTGACGGCAGTATTCAAATGAACATTCAGGAACTGTCTACTGCACTGCAATACGACATCCCCGTCAAAATTATCAACCTCAACAACCGCTTCCTCGGTATGGTGAAACAGTGGCAGGACATGATTTATCAAGGCCGTCACTCTCACTCTTACATGGACTCTGTCCCCGATTTTGCAGCAATTGCCGAAGCGTATGGTCATGTGGGTATTCGCATTAGCGACCCGGCCAAACTCGAAAGTGAACTTGCGCGTGGTATGGCAATGAAGGACAAACTGGTCTTCTTCGACATCAGTGTTGATGAAACAGAGCACGTTTACCCAATGCAGGTACGTGGCGGTGCAATGAATGAAATGTGGTTGAGTAAGACGGAGAGAACATAATGCGCAGTATTGTATCGATTTTGATGGAGAACGAACCGGGCGCACTGTCTCGCGTGGTCGGCTTGTTTTCTCAGCGTGGTTATAACATTGAATCATTGACTGTCTCGCCGACTGACGATCCAACGCTGTCTCGTTTAAATATTACAACCTCTGTCGTTAAAGCGTCTGAGCGTGAGCAAATTGAAAAGCAATTGCACAAGCTTATTGATGTATTGAAAGTCAGCAATGTGACTGATTCTGACTACATTGAGCGCGAGTTGGCGATGATCAAAGTTAAAGCCACTGGTTTTGCACGTGCCGAAGTCAAACGCACAGCGGATATCTTCCGTGGTCAGATTGTTGATGTGACCAATTCACTCTATACGGTTCAGTTGACGGGAACGAGTGATAAGATTGAAGCTTTCATTGCGACCATGAAAGAAGTAACAGATATCATCGAAGTGGCCCGTAGTGGTGTGGTAGGTATTGCGCGTGGTGAGCGTGCGTTGCGTCAATAATCTTAACGTGTTGTCTTTATGATGAACCGTTGATGTATTACCACGCGATGATGTATTGACTGAAAGCCGATAGCGAAAGCTGTCGGTTTTTTTATGGATGGCAAACTTGCATTTTATTGGTCAAAATGTAGACTGACGAACTTCGAAATTTTGAACGAATTTTCATCACCGAGAGGCTGATCGTGTTCCGTACAATCAACAAAGCGTTGGTAAGGGTCACCACCTTATCACTCGTGGTGTTGTCGTTGAAGGTAAGCTGGATTTATCTGGTACCGATGGCGATATTGCTACGCACTCATAAGACGGAATTGACTCGCTGGTAATGGATTGCCAAATATTGCCCAACACGCTGAAAACGTTGGGCTGAGCAGACACAAAAAAGGAGCCGAAAAGCTCCTTTTTTTATGCGTTGTACGGTTCGATTACAGAACGTGTACAGATGCAGTGTTAGTAGTACCTGAAGCAACCAGTGCGCCAGAAACCATAACAACGATGTCGCCTTTAGCAGCCAGACCTGACTCCAGAGCGATTTCTTTACCACGACGGTAGAACTCGTCAGTGTTTTCGAACTGATCAACAACAACTGAAGTGATACCTTTGCTTAGGCAAAGTTGCGCTGCAGTTTTCTCGTTGGTGGTAACAGCCAGGATGTTCGCCGTTGGGAAGTACTTACGGATTGAGCGTGCAGATTTACCTGCTTCAGTAGCAACAACGATCAAAGGAGCGCTTAGCTTCTCAGAGGTGTCTACTGCGCCTTTACATACTGCTTCAGTGATGCGCAGACGTGGGCTGTCCAGACGTGAACCTAGCTCAGCTTTCAGAACGCCATCAGTACGTGCTGCGATTTGTGCCATGATAGTCACTGCTTCAACTGGGTATTTACCCTTCGCAGTTTCACCAGACAGCATTACTGCGTCAGTACCGTCAATGATTGCGTTAGCAACGTCACCCGCTTCTGCGCGAGTTGGACGTGGGTTTTTGATCATTGAATCCAGCATTTGAGTTGCAGTGATTACAACTTTACGTGCACGGTTACATTTCTCGATCATCATCTTCTGAGCGAAGATTACTTCTTCCGCTGGGATTTCTACGCCCAGGTCACCACGAGCAACCATGATACCGTCAGACAGGTCCAGGATCTCGTCGAAGTTATCTACACCTTCTTGGTTTTCAATCTTAGAGATGATCTGGATGTTTTCGCCGCCGTTAGCAGTCAGCAGGTCACGGATTTCTTTAACATCAGAACCTTTACGGATGAAAGATGCTGCAACGAAATCAACGCCTTGCTCACAACCAAATACTAGGTCGCTCTTGTCTTTTTCAGACAGTGCTGGCAGGTTTACTGAAATGTTTGGCAGGTTAACGCCTTTGTTTTCGCCCAGGTCACCGTTGTTCAGAACTTTACAGATAACGTCAGTGTCTGTGGTTTCCAGAACTTCCATCTCGATCAGACCGTCGTCAACCAGGATAGTCGCGCCTTTTTTCAGGTCTTTCGCGAAACCAGAGTAAGTCACCGCTACACGCTCAACGTTACCAACAACAGTTGCATCAGTCGTGAAAGTGAACGTTTGACCAGCTACTAGAGATACATCGTTGCCGCCTTCCAGTTTAATGGTGCGGATTTCAGGACCTTTGGTGTCCAGAAGAATTGCTAGTTGCTTGCCGGTGTTAGCCATCACTTCACGCCAGTTCGCGATGCGCGTACCGTGCTCAGCGAAGTCACCGTGCGAGAAGTTCAGACGCATAACGTTCATGCCAGCTTCTGCCAGCTTGGTTAGCATCTCAACTGATTCAGTTTTCGGTCCAATCGTACAAACGATTTTGGTCTTTTTCATTGTAGGGTTCTCTCCGGTCGAACTTTTACCCAATGGATAAATGTCGCTGTAGTCACGATATCAGGTGCTTGCCGTCTGTAATAAAACAACAAGTTACTGCGTGGTGAGCGGCAGGATTGCACATTGCTCTTACAGCGTTAATTTGGTTCATGACAAAAACAATTGTGTTGTGCAAATGTCTTCCTCCGTTTGCACAACACAACTCATCCATGACGAAGCGGGCACAGTATACACTCTTAATGTGATGGAATTTTGATCGCAGGCAATGGAAGATGCCTTATTCCTATTAACATTTGATGAATCAGGTTGACCTGATGATATTTCGACCCAGCTTCGGGGCCGTAAATTTACCACAAAATGTTAGCCAAATCATCAATTGACCGAGGTTGTACTAAAAGCTGCAAAAGTGCGAAAACACGCCGTTAACTGTACATAAAGTCGCCGATCTTTCGTTTTTTGATAAGAAAGCGAACTGAAATTAAATAACAGGTTAAAAAATATTTTTTTCAACCATCTCAGCCTGCTAAGTAGAAGTAGACCTAGATCTAGGTTATTGATATTCATTTTGTGAATAGGTGGTAACTCGAATCATATCTGAGACAATGGCTATCCATTTGCAAAAGGATTGGCAGACGGTGATGGGTATCAGGCGCAACCAAATGAGACGTTGTTTTTCACTTTTAGTTCTTTTCAGCAGTCTCTTTTTTACCGCACCCTCTTCTGCCAACCCGCAAACTCTCACCATCACTAACTCCCACAGTTGGAAGCCTTTTTCTTATGCTGAAAACGGAGAGCCGAGAGGGCTGCTAGTCGATTTTTGGCGCCTTTACGGTGACGTAAATAACACCGCTATCGAGTTTTCTCTGACCGACTGGAATGATTCGTTGCTTGCTGTAAAAGCCGGAGGGCGAAAGGTCCATGCTGGATTGGTTTATTCCGCTGAGCGCGATACGTATCTGGATTATGGAGACCCTATTTTTGAGCTATCAACGTCATTGTATGTGCTCAATGATGAAGAGGGCCGAAAAACGGATCGGATCTTGCCTTGGATGGAAATTGGTGTCGTCAAAGGCGGGTATGAAGAAGAGTATATAAAAACACACTATCCGCTCGCAGTTACGGTGCCCTTTAATAACAATGCGAAGCTCATTGAGGCGGCGATAAATGAAACCGTAAAGCGTATTGTTATCGACACCCAAGTCGCTACTTACTACTTTTCACTGCAAGACAATCCCCATCAGTTTGTGCCCATCAACAAGGTTTATACAAAAAATATCGCCATCGCTGTGCCGAAAGGCGAACGTGCGCTGTTGGAAGAAATACAATCCGGCATTCAAAATATCCCCGCCATTGAGATACAACGCATAAAGCAAAAATGGTTAAACACCAGAACCCGCGATACCTTGCCGTCATGGTTAATTCCCGCGTTGGGCGCATTCTTTATTGGCATGCTGATCAGCTACGTCTACATACTCAAGTTGACGGTCAAACGAAAAACCACAGCACTAAGGCTAGCCAATACCCAACTTGAAGGCTTTGCGTATACGGACTCACTGACAGGGCTGCTGAATCGACGTGGTTTAGAGAAAATCTATAGCGGCGAAAAGGTGGAGCAATTGATGCAAAAAAGGTGTTTCGCCGTGGTCATGATCGATATCGATCATTTTAAGCGCATCAATGATGATTTCGGGCACTTGAAAGGTGATGAAGTGCTGGTGGCTATCGCGGACTCTTTAAGAATGAACATTCGAGAAGCGATTGCCATTTCGCGGCTAGGGGGAGAGGAAATGTGTATTTTTCTTTCAATTTGCAATATCGATAAACTCGAACTTACCTGTGATTATGTGCGTAGTTACTTGATACAAATGGCTTCCCAGCCAGAACTCAACTTAAACGTGACGGCATCCATTGGTGCCGTGTTGGTTGATGAATACCACCCTGAAATGAAGTTGGATGTGCTGATTCACTACGCCGATTACCTCATGTATCAAGCAAAACGTGCTGGGCGAGATAAAGTGGTCATTGCTCATTACTCCGCTGTTTCTGCCAGAATGAGCAACGAACCAGTATTCTAAGCGTTAGCGACGTCTAGAATGTCCATTTTTTTGATATCATTGTTGTATATCAAACGGTTACGACCTGAATTTTTGGCGGTATACAACGATTCATCTGCACGTAGTGAAGCAGAAAGAAATGACTCTGCCACCTCAACCCGAGTTGCCCCAATCGACACGGTACACTTAATCGCTAGGGGTTGACGTGTCGTGTGGCTAACACGGACAACAATATGTTCTATTTCCTGACGCAAGGCTTCCAAACGTTCAATGGCTTGTTGTTCATTGCAGCCCCAAAACAACAGCGCAAACTCTTCGCCACCTAAGCGAGACGCGCATTCTCCAGGATCTGAAAATGCCTCAATGATTTTTGCCACTTGTCTTAGCACCAAATCACCGACAGGGTGCCCCCAGTTGTCGTTAATACGCTTAAAATGATCGATATCGACCATGGCAAGGAAACGGTCGGATGAGGAAGAGTGCTGAAATTGCTCGAACTGTTTGGAGAGGTAGCGGCGATTAAACAAGTTGGTCAGATCATCACGGTTGGCCATATCTCTGAGTGTGTGCTCTCGTCTTACTTGGTCCGTCACCACACTGATGAAAGTACACATTGCCTTTTCACCATACCAATCGACCACCTTGTCCGTGATTTGCGCAATCATCGGATTGCCTTTCATATCGATATGGTTAATCACTTCCGGTGGCGTTGCTTCGCCTGTTTCAATGGCCCGTTGATATCTGCGCTGCGCTTCAGGCCAGTGGGCTTCTTCAAACAGGACACGAATGCTTTCCAACTTCAGAACATCTTCAGCGGTTTCTAAACCACTGAATCGAGCAAACGCATTGTTCGCGTATTGGGGGACGAAGTTGATGTGAATGACACAGGGGTTAGGGTGGATATCGAGGATATCTTTAAAGTTGGGCATTATAGGGTGACTACTGACGCTGCCTGTTGTTCATTATTTTTATAGCGACCATGTACGCATGATCGGTGTAATTAGCTCCAACTTTTTAGTGCGAAAACCACAATACTGCAATGCTTTTTAGATAATTTTAGGTAGCGATGCACAAAAATGTTGTGCTACTTCCGCGTTTTACTAGAACACGGCACCCAAGCATTCACTCTGTTCGTCTCATTTTTCCTGTGTTTCCGCCAATCTAGGCTAGCAACACAGGCTGCTTTACTTACTATTGATTAATCACTCAAATGCTTTGATGTACACAGTTAGCATTGTTACTATCTCTCGATTTTTTATCTATTCATCAATGCATTAGAGAACAATAAGTAAACGTATGCAGTGTTCGAAATGCGAAAATTCACGGTTCTTATCTGACTTGTATTGTCCACACTGTGGCAATCAACATGCATCCAAAATGACCATTAAGCAATGCCGTGACATCAGTGCCGATATTGCCAATATCCATCACGATCTTCCGAATGCAGAAGTGTTCACGGGTGTTCTCACCGACACGTATCGCTATAAGCGTATTCATAGAAACAACTCGAATGTTCGAGAGGTGGGCTGTTGGTGGATCACGGTAGATGACGGTGAAAACAAACGTCAAATTACCATTGATTCTGAAGACAAGTTTCTTGATAGCCTGAACAAGGGCGATATCGTCACTATCTACCGTCCTACACCCGCAACAAAAAGCTACAAGATTTATGGCAAAGACTCCCAAGAGACGGTGAAAAATAACGACTGGGCGCCGGGGATTGTATTGCACAACGAGGAAGGCCAGCGCTCTAGCTTGGATCCTATCTACAAACCTACTCCGACGAATGTTGGCGGCAGTCTTACTACGACGCTAATTTCCAGCATCATCATCATGGTGGCGCTTCTGTATTTTACGGATGGTCGCCCTTTCAATAGCCTTGAAAGCATATTCGGTGCCGGTGCGGCGATTTGGGTGGTGTTGGCTGCGCTTTCCATTCGTAAAGGCAATAAGCGTTTCGCCCAAGAAAAGCAGCAGTATGAGACGATCACGCGCTATCTTCAGCACATGCTGGAATGCAACATCCTCGATTTACAGGCTGCACGTATTAAGCGTGTCTATCAGCAAGATGATGCTGTGTGCTCTGACTGCAACAACCGCATTCCCTTGTTATCCCCATACTGTTTTAAATGTGGTTGTCAAAATGTCGCTATCGCTTCTCTTCTTGCCCCTGTCGAAGAAAACATGGCGTTTGGTGGTATAGCTGATGCTGATGCAACAATGCTTGAGCATTCGCAAACTGCTGTAGCGTGCGCAAGTGCAGATGCGGCTGTTGTTCAGAAAACGCCTGTTTCCGCACATGATCGCCTAAAAGAAAAAGTGGCGGCGGTGATGTATTCAGAGTCAACTGACTACATCCACAAATACGCCGTTGGTTCAACAAAAGGCGCTCTTCATGGTCAAGTGATCTTTGGGACGGTTATTGATCGCGATCTGAAATCCAACGTAAGAAGTTGGACGGAAGAGCAAGTAAAAACCACAACCTACCGAAATGGTTACGGGCGTGAATATTCAGAGTCATCAGTGGTGAGTCGAGTGAACCATCGTCGTTCTAACCTAAATGGTTACTTGGTTATTCGTACACTCGACGGTGAAGAGCACGCTTACAATCCTGGAAGCACAAAGTTGGGTGCGACTGACATCGGTGACCATGTCATGGTTGGCCTGTCAGACGCCAAATTTGATGACAAAACCGCATACAACTATCAGCAATACTATTTCAATCTGAGCAAAGACGATCTTTGGACGAATGAGTGTATTACTTCACTGTCAAAATCCGGCGCGACCAGAACACTTAACGGGTTGCTGTTTTTTGCTGCTGTGGGTACCGGCCTTTACTTTTCGGAGACCCGCCAAGAAGAGATGATGTTTATTCCTGTCATCATGTTGGGAACTATGTTCGTGCTGATGTTTAAAGCAGTAAAGGCAAAAAGCGAGAATAAGAAGCAACGACAAGCACTGGCAGGCACTTTGCGTGACAAACTAAATATTGCCCGCCGAGAGCGTGAAAATTGGTTGTCTTGGTTAGGCTAACCTTGAGCTAAACACCAAATTTAAAGCCCTAATGCCTGATAGAGCGATCTGTCAGGCATTTTTAATGCGTTTTTATTATGGTGTAGTTTATGGCGTAGGTACTGCCTGATGTTTTTCCAAGTTTGCCTTTAGTAAGGTTTCCAGCGTTGACCAGTTATCAATTTCAGTTGTTCCCAAAGTAAAGCGTTTGCCTGTTAGCCTGCCGTATAGACGCAGTTTTGTATTCTCCGTGGGGTATTGAACCTCACACCGTACGGTGGTGGCCATCGCATCTATATCGAAAGCCATAAGGGCGACGGGTACATCGTCTCGTGCATTACCAATATTGACGCGCAGTATCACGGGTAATCCCTGATCGGTCGTAAACATATAAACAGGCACTACGCGGTTGTGCTCGCCACTGGGTAAGTGTTTTTGCAGAAAATCGAGTCTGTCTAACATGGCTAATTAACCCCACTAAAGTAAGTCTAAATGCATCCTAGCGCATACCTTGAATATAGGTATAAAACGGCAGATTGAAATATGACGGGCTCTAAACGAGATCTGTGAACGATTGTAATGGTGAAGGGATAAGTGTGGTGGTAAGACCCCGCTTCTCTAGACACTCAATAGCTATATAATTGAACAAACTATGAGGTGTTGCTATGAGCGGAAAACGCTATCCAGAAGAATTCAAAATTCAAGCCGTCCAGCAAGTCACAAAACAAGGTCATACACTCAGCTCTGTAGCTGAGCGGTTGGGTGTCAGTTACAAATCTTTGTGTGATTGGGTTAAAAAGTACGATAAGCCCGAGAAGCAGCGTAAACAAGAAGACGATCAAAGTGCAGAGATACGCCAGCTGAGGGCTGATTTAAAGCGGGTTACGATGGAAAGGGACATTTTAAAGGAAGCCGCGGTGTACTTTGCAGG
>NZ_FUXU01000148.1 GCF_900167155.1 Enterovibrio nigricans DSM 22720
AAAAACAGAGTCTAGAAAACCTTGTAGCGCTCTCAATGGCATAGAGAAAATGCGTTTCACCATCAGTGCGGTAGTAATGGCTAAGTCGCTGAATCGGCGAGGTCTACCACGCTTGCCTTGTTTGTTTTGTTTCCACTCAGCTATCGTTTCCTCATCAATCCAAAAGGTCAGAGAACCACGGTTGATTAAGGCTTTGTTGTACTGCTTCCAGTTAGTTGTTTTGTAACGAGGTTTAGACATGAGACTACGACGATTGATGGGTGTAGCCGATCAGATCGTAGCTTCTAGATTTAGTTCCATCGATTTAAGCAACAAAGCCGTCCTGCGGCAGTTTCAATGTCGAAACGGGTCAATGCGCTGGCGTCAGCGAGTAATCATCACGGATGTGACTTTTACCTTTTTGCCTGCCATTTGATGCCGTCTCCTATCATACGACTAAAATGGCGGGCTTTTTTTTCAAGGGATTGAACGATGATGAATAGGCCCATACGAGGTGTTGTGTTGAAGGACAACCTCAGTCGGATAATGATTTCATTTGTGGTCACCATGATGTTTGCAGTGTCTTTTGATGTGTTTGGTGGTTCATACAACCTGAACGATATTCAACCGCTTCTGACAAGTAAATCCTTCAGCGACAAACAAAAGGCTGTCGCGCTGATTGCACAATTGGATGTCGATAACAAAGAAGACTTACTAAATGGATTGCTAAATAAACAGGTTGTTTATAGCAAACACGACAAATCACTTTGGCTAGTGGTAACACCGCCTTTGAAAAAGGGCAGTGAGATTGAAAAATTGCAAACAGGGGAGCGACTGACTGTTGCAAAAAAGCGTGATTACCGCAGTGTGACGCTTAACAACAAAATACGCTCCCAAATTAGAACTTTTTTGGCAACGCTGGCGCTTACTGGAACAGACATCGAAGAAAAACGCCGTGGGGCGAAGCGGCTGATTGGTGAACTGGACGAAACGTTGACTGTTGTAGTCAGCGATCTTTCCATGAAATAAAGTGACGGCGTCACTAAATCATATTTCGATGTCGCCCTTGCCGTATACACATTACAGAACAAGGGTAGTGACGCAGAGAAAATCGAGGCTATTGAGGTGTTGGCGGAATCGGGCTTACCGGCATCCTACGAGGCGCTACAAGCGTCCAGATCCTCGGTGGATGGTAATATTACCCCTGTCACACGCGCGTTAGACATCGCAATCGCGGATTACCTTCAAACACAAAAAGTCGTGAATGTTGCACAGACACTCTATTTCGGTCTGAGTTTAGGTTCGGTGTTGGTACTCGCGGGTATTGGATTAGCAATCACGTTTGGTGTGATGGGTGTGATTAACATGGCGCACGGTGAGCTGATCATGTTGGGCGCCTATACCACCTATGTGATACAGCAACTCTTGCCGAGTTATACCGGGTTAGCGTTGTTGATTTCGATTCCTTGTGCTTTTTTTGTTTCCGGCCTGGTGGGTGTGCTGATTGAGCGCGGTGTCATTCGTCACCTTTATGGCCGTCCGCTAGAAATGTTACTGGCAACGTTTGGGATCAGCCTGATCCTTCAGCAAGCGGTACGATCTGTTTTCTCCCCTTTGAACCGTTCTGTCAGCACACCAGAATTCATGAGTGGGATGATTGAGTTTACTCCCATGCTTCAATTGACCGCGAGCCGCATGTACATCATCGGGTTCTGCTTGCTGGTCTTTTTCACCTTGCTATTTGTGTTGAAGCGCACCTCATTGGGCCTTCAAGTTCGTGCAGTGTCCCAAAATCGGTCAATGGCTCGTGCGATGGGAGTGCGCTCTGAATGGGTGGATATGGCCACCTTTGGATTGGGCTCGGGTATCGCGGGCGTGGCGGGTGTCGCCTTGTCTCAACTGACGAACGTTGGGCCAAACATGGGTCAAGCATACATTATCGACTCGTTTATGGTTGTGGTGTTTGGCGGTGTTGGCAACCTGTGGGGCACATTAGCGGCAGGCCTTAGCTTAGGTGTGTTTAATAAGATTTTGGAGCCTTGGGCGGGAGCGGTGCTCGCAAAGATTCTGGTGCTGGTCTTTATCATTTTGTTTATTCAAAAACGCCCCAAAGGACTCTTTCCTCAGCGTGGACGTATGGCGGAGGATGCATAACTCATGGACACTCATCAATTACATCAACCATTGTTTGATAAATCCACGACCCTGCTGATTATCGTGTTGGGTCTGTCGGCAATATTGGTGCCCATTCTGAATTTGTGGGTGCCTTCTTCGAGTCTATTTCATATAGAAACCTATACCGTTTCCTTGTTTGGCAAATATTTGTGTTACGCCATTTTGGCTCTATCAGTGGATTTGGTATGGGGCTACCTGGGCATACTGAGTTTGGGGCATGGCGCTTTCTTTGCACTAGGCGGATACGCCATGGGGATGTATTTAATGCGTCAGATTGGCGAGCGCGGTGTTTATGGTAACCCTGAACTTCCTGACTTTATGGTCTTCCTGAACTGGCAAGAGCTGCCTTGGTTTTGGCAGGGCTTCGATATGTTTTGGTTTGCCTGCTTTATGGCGATCGCTGTACCGGGTTTGCTGGCGTTTGTTTTCGGTTGGCTGGCATTCCGCTCGCGAGTTTCTGGTGTTTATCTCTCCATCATGACACAGGCGATGACGTTTGCATTAATGTTGGCATTTTTTCGAAACGAAATGGGCTTTGGAGGCAATAACGGCCTCACAGACTTTAAAGATCTGCTGGGGTTTAGTCTGCAAAATGATGCCACGAGGATTGGCTTGTTCGTCGCTACCGTGATTGCGTTGAGCCTTTGCTATTTGCTCTGTAGAGCAATTGTCACAAGCCGTTTAGGTGCATTGACGATTGCGATACGGGATGCCGAATCCAGAGCGCGCTTTATTGGGTATGCAGTGGAAAAAAGCAAACTTTGGTTGTTTGTGTTGTCAGCAGCCATTGCCGGTATTGCCGGGGCACTTTACGTCCCTCAGGTAGGCATAATCAATCCCGGTGAGTTTTCACCGCTTAACTCCATCGAAATCGTGGTATGGGTAGCGCTTGGCGGCCGAGCAACCTTGTACGGTGCCATTGTTGGTGCATTGCTGGTGAACTATGCCAAGAGTTGGTTCACGGTCGAGTTTCCTGAGGTTTGGCTTTTCGCATTAGGGGCTTTGTTTGTGCTTGCGACGCTTTACTTACCGAAAGGGGTGAGTGGGCTACTGCAAAGAAAGGAGGCTAACGCATGATGTTAAAAAGACGATGGATGGAAAGCGTGAAGTTTCAGAAAGCTCACACACGTGAAAGCAATAGCGGTACGAGCGATCTTATCCATGAGTTCACGCGTCGTGATCAAGTTTTCAGTTTTTTAAAACCGCCATACAACCCAAAGGTGGATGTCAAAAACGGCATGCTTTTATACGTTGAGGGTGTGTCTGTCTCTTTCGACGGATTTAAGGCGATTAACGACCTAAATCTATACATCAAAGAAGGTGAGTTACGCTGCATTATTGGGCCCAATGGTGCTGGAAAAACCACCATGATGGACATCATCACTGGCAAAACGCGACCCGATGAGGGCGACGTTTGGCTTGGACAGCAATTGAATTTGCTAAAGATGGACGAAGCACAAATTGCCAATGCAGGAATAGGGCGGAAATTTCAAAAACCGACTGTGTTTGAAGCGCTAAGCGTGTGGGAGAACCTAGCACTTGCGTTGGCAGGAAATAAAACAACGTGGCACTTGTTCCGAACTAAACTCACGGGTGAGCAGAGATGCGACATTGATAGGGTATTGAATCTAATAGGCTTAGAAACGCAATACAGCATGATCGCTGGGAAACTGTCTCACGGGCAAAAGCAGTGGTTGGAAATTGGCATGTTATTGATGCAAAAACCGCGACTATTGCTTGTGGATGAACCTGTCGCGGGCATGACGCATCAGGAGATGGACAGAACCGCAGAGTTGTTGCTTTCACTGTCAGGGAGTCACTCCATCATGGTGGTTGAACACGATATGGAGTTTGTCCGCAATATTGCATCAACAGTGACAGTGTTGCACCAAGGACACGTGTTGGCAGAGGGCAGTATGAAAGATGTTCAAGACAACCCTAAAGTCAGGGAAGTGTATTTAGGGCAGTAGCGTCCTGCCAACGCGATGAGGAGAGGAAATTGTGCTGAACGTTAAAGGACTCAATCAGCGTTATGGTGAGAGCCAAACGTTATGGGATGTTTCGCTGGAGGCCCCAGAAGGGAAATGTACTGTTGTTATGGGGCGTAATGGCGTCGGAAAAACGACTTTGCTACAAAGTATCATGGGGCTGCTCGACATTGATAATGGCGAAATATCCGTAGCTGGAACCGATCTTTCCGGTATGCGCGCAGAAATGAGGCCCCGTTATGGCGTCGGTTATGTGCCGCAGGGACGTCAAATTTTTCCGCGTTTGACTGTGGAAGAGAACCTGCAAATCGGATTGCCGATTCGGTCGAAAGGCGATCGCAAAATCCCGGCTTTTATCTACGAATTGTTTCCCGTGTTGGCAGAGATGAAGAACCGCTTTGGCGGAGATTTGTCAGGCGGTCAACAACAGCAGCTTGCGATTGGGCGTGCATTGGTGATAGACCCCAAACTGCTGCTTCTAGACGAACCAACTGAAGGTATTCAACCGAATGTTGTTCAAGAGATTGGCAACATTATCCGCCGTTTGAATGACGAACTGGGTTTAACTGTCGTGCTGGTGGAGCAAAAGCTTCCTTTCGCAAGGAGAGTTGGAGATCGCTTTTGTTTGCTCGACCGTGGCAAAAATGTTGCCAGCGGAGAGATGGTGGATGGCTTTGTTGCTTAAATCGATGGAACTAAATCTAGAAGCTACGATCTGATCGGCTACACCCATCAATCGTCGTAGTCTCATGTCTAAACCTCGT
>NZ_FUXU01000163.1 GCF_900167155.1 Enterovibrio nigricans DSM 22720
GAGGAATGCTTGTCGGTGTTTAACGTTTTAGGTTGAGTCTCTATATCATAGCCGCTTAGGCATCGCTTCAAGAACTGATAACGGCGTAATTTTTTGCGTAATACTGGGGCATACTCAATGAACCAACGGTAAATGGTCGAACGGTTAACCGAAATTCCTCGCTCCTGCAGCATATAGCTGAGGTTAGCGTAGTTCATGGGGGCAAAGTGTTCCCATTTGAATTCCTTGTTGGCCATCTATCCGTTATCCGCCAGGGAGAAATGAGACAATTTTGGATCACTACGGATTTTTTGCAACACCCCCCCTTTTTGTGTCTTTGCTTGGGATCTTCCTGCTGAACGCGCTATCGTAATCGTAGCTTGATTATTTTAGTGTGAGTGCCCTAATTGTTAGAATTTAAGCTCGCTTAAAGGAAAATAAGTAGCAGTTAGCGCGCTCCCTACCAAACCTGTCGTTCAGAAACACTTTAGTTTCTCAGAAAACACGTTGTGTTAAATGTATATTTAATATTTTATGTATAATATACATTTAACACAATATGGTTTATATATGAAATATAAAATTGAGATTAGATTGGCTTTGCTGAGTGCATTGTCATTTAACGCACACAGCCAGATCTCCATGGACACTCAAGTTTCAACAAATACTGATACGTCGCAACGTTCAAGTTCACCGCAAATTCAACGGATCATAGAAAATGCTGAAAACCCATTAGGTCCAGTTTCAATATTTGATTATCATCATTACGCTTTAAACAGAAAACCTTTTGATAATTCCGAGATTAACTTCTCTAATAACAGCATGGGATTAAGCCTAAGAAGCGTACATCCTCTGTTTTCTGAAAATATAGCTGGAGTGGTAAAAGATTATTATGACCAAGGAGAAAAACCTCCTGGTGTAGACACGAGTGTTTGGCAGTTCTTTATGAACTCTGATGGAATGCCTAGCAGCTACATGCCGACTGTTGAAAATGACAGAATGTGCCTATATTTTCATCGTCGATACAAATTATCTGATATTGCAGCAGATGCTTCTGGTGCCCTCACTAACTTAGGTTTCGTCAACTCGCCGGATCAATGGTGGTTTACGGTAAATGTTTATAATGAGGAAACTAATAACTTTGACCTTCCAGCGGATGATTACGTTTTAAGGGATCACCCAAATACAACACCAAATAAGTTTTCAAAATTAGCTATATCTAAAGGAGCGATTCAAACTCAATCTAATGAAAGGTGGTGCTTTAAATATGATGAGCCTGCTGTTATTACAATAAAAAAAGGTGATAGCGTAATAGATGAGTCTGACTTTGTCTGGGACAGTCAAAATTCAAACATTGTCGACATAGCTGTTAACTCCCCTCTTTTAAGCGGTTATCCACATTTTACAGGCACATCAGAGCAGAGCTTTGATGATGCCAATTTTTTTGAGAAAGATAAAGTTCAATATGTAGGTGTCGACTTACTTAGAGATATGTTTTACGGCTTAGACTCACCGAGCTTTGATGACATTTCTGTCGATGAAAGTATCAAAAATAGTAGCCTATCTGTTTTTCGTCAGCTTTGGAGTAGGTTTGCAAACTTCACCTTGCCTGATAGCGGCTCCTTAGAACCTGAGTTTGATGACATTTTAAGTGCTGTAATTAGTGACCCTTCATTGAATGAAATACAAAAGTTTAAAGTATTACAAAAAAAATTAAACGATATCACGAAAAAGCAATTATCTAAGTCAATGAAAAACTGGTTCAAAGGACACTATAAAGGAATCCTGCACGGTAACATTGGATCATTAAATGCAATAAAAACATTTAAGAACGGAATAAAAGTTAATGGTTTAAGTAAAACCTTGTCATCTATCCGAATCAAAAACCCACTTAAAGTAATTAAAAGTTACGGCCCAGATAGCTATTTGACGTTGGGTATTAGCATCTGGTCACTATCTGAAAGTATCAGGAATCCTGGAAACTCAACATCAGAAATTGTAATAGCCTACATTCCAGGCGTTTCTGATGGTATGACTTTCTTTGTCGACACAAGCACAAAAACAAATAACTTTCATGCTTTAACAAAATTCAATGATAAAGAAAGAACGGATTATAATACAACTGAATTTCCCTATGAGATAATGAATAAACATATGACGTCTAACCTTTTAGGTGTAGATTTAAATGAAGAAGCGCGTTCTTGTTTCTACGCCGACAAAGAGAACTTAGAACACCCTGCTTTTTGCTTGACAGCCGACTCTGAACCTCAAAGGCCACAGTCTTATCTATCATTTGCTACTGTACCTGTTGGTTATTGGGTCAAAGCTGAAATTGGCAGTGGCACTTCACCGTTTTATTTAACAGAATCAATGGAGACTATTGACAACCTTTCCTCTTACATATTACCTCGTGGGGATGTAAAATTATCTTTAGTTAAAGCAGAGACAATCCAAAAATCCAGCGATTATTGCATTTATTATTCGTTATTATTTAAAGGCGTATCTCAGTGTTATGCAGGTCCAATCGTCTTTGACCAAAATAGAATTTTCAATGACTTAAGTGTTGCTCCCCAAGACTCTGAAATATTTGATGAAAAATCAAAGATAAAGTCATATCAAAAATTCAGTGACAGACCCTTTGAAATCGTTATAAATGAAAGCAAAAAATCGTTATTCGCAACATCTATTCCTTTTGATTCTGAAAGTGTTCTTGGTCAAAAAATAAGAGAAATACGGAGTATTAGCTACGAGAACGCATTGACCTACTTTGCAGATTCTGCAGGTAACTTAAACGTTAGGACTTGGGGCTCAAATGACGGGGCTCAAATAGGTGACATTTATATTTACAGTAATTCTTACACACACTCGGTTGATTTTTTTAGATTAAAAGGAGATCCAACTGCATTCTTCCCCGTAAACCAACACTCAAACAACGCATGGGAGTATATTGGTATTTATTCTCGTGGCGTGTACCATGAAGTACCTATGATTGGTGACATTTTCAAATACATGAACCCTGAGTCTCGCAGCGTCGAACTCTACAAATTAGTAGGAAACTACAACGACAATTTTTCAACAATTCAAGATTCAAATGAATCTTGGGAACGCCTAGGTTTAAATAAATGGGTATATAATGGTAAAGGTAGAAGTGGTGATATTTTCATCTATTTAAACCCTAACAATGGTGACTCCGAAATATTCATGTTAAAGCATGATGGTGCGTACTCTTTCTTTCCTACAGATAAAAGTTCCAATCTCGAATGGTTGTACATTGGTGAAATATAAGGAAAAAAACACGTCATTGTAGTAGCTTCTTATAAAACATTTTGTAAGTAAGCCTACAAGGTAGAGACTCAGTTCTACAGATTTGAGTCTTTACTTGGCTTTGTTGCTTAAATCGGAGTTGTTGCAAAAAATCGGCTCCGTTGCAAAGTTAGTAGAAGGCCGCTGAGACCCTAGGTTATCCTGAGTTAAAAAGTGAACTGATTTTCAATCAGGCACACTTCGGGCTCCGTTGCAAAGTTTTAAGTTTCAGGCAATCTAGTGTCACCTTCCTCGTCGTTTATTAAGCATGACTGATTTCAAAGGGCGTCACTTTT
>NZ_FUXU01000021.1 GCF_900167155.1 Enterovibrio nigricans DSM 22720
GCCTGAAACTCAGTATATTGCTTAAGAACCGAACAACTTTAGGCTGCCATGTCTTCCAACCGAATTAAGCAACAAAGCCTGTTAGAATTGTTTCCGACGGTGTCCATTTCGTTGATCTGGCCGCCATAAGAGTCAATTTGAACAATCGTTTGCTTTAATTCATCGATATCCACAATAGTTGGATCGATACTTTCAGGAATTGTTCTTAGGAAATTATATAATCCCGTTGCTTCAGTAAGAGTGAAAGACTCTTTCATATTGGCTGATTTATATTTCCCATTCTGATTGTCACCTGAGCCATTCAATGCCTGAGTGACATCAATCCATGGTAAATCATGAATCTCACCTTGTGGAATGACAGCATTGACAGGGTGACCCGCCAAATTTGCCACTGAACCCTTTCGGCCGCTTCGCGTGGTCTTGAGAAAACGGGCATTTTCAAAATGACTAAAGAACTTTTCAATCGCTGCCTTCGCAGTCGCTCTGTCTATCGCCACGACATCTACACCACCATTGGCCTTTGAATGAGATGTGCTATCCCCGTAGACAACTTGAATCAGGATAACAATGTCATTTCCATGCTCGATACCTTTGTTATCAACACCATTCCAATTCAGCTTACCCAGCGTGAACCCCTGCAAAGGTAATTCCAAGCACGCGGTTCTGTATGTGTTTATAAAATCGCGTAATAATTCAGGAGAATCGAGATCTTTCCAAGGAATGGTCGCGGCTTCATACATCGCATATTCTGGAGAGTTTGGAAGCTTATCAAACTCAAAATAGTAGGCAGTAATAACACCGAATTGACCACCACCGCCACCTTTGCTCGCCCAAATAAGATCGCGAGGCGTTGCTGAATTTGGTTCCACACTGTCCATCAATGAAGGCGTATATTTAAGTAACTCAAATGTCCCTGTACGGTTTACGACGATGTCGACACCCGATAAGTAATCCACGGTCAATCCATGCAACCGTGACAGCAAACCATAGCCCCCGCCAGAGACATGCCCTCCCGCACAGACCGAATAACACGAGCCACCCGGTAAAGCCTTTCCAAACAGTGAGAACAAGGTGTGTTGCGCATCCCAGTTCCCCACTCCAGGCTCAACTACGAGGTATTTTTTACCCTCAATCATTTCGATACGTGTGCCACTCATGGTACTCATATCAACGATCACTTTCGACGATGTCGTTCCATTTTCAAAAACGAAGTTCTCATAACAGTGGCCACCACTGACCACTCTTATATCACCAGGGATAATGTCGTGGTTACTATTCGCAGTGTTTAATGCATCAACAACATCTTGGGCGGTTGTAACAACATATACGCCCTTGTTTGTGCCCGCTCCAATATTACTTTCATCAAGGACAAATCGCTGGTTAAAACCACGATCGCTACCGGGCCAGTTATTACTGTCTTTGTCTATTTTTACGTAGTTACTCATTATGCAATACCACCATGTTAACAACAGGATAATGGTAAAATGGTTATATCGCTTTCAAATAGCACTACTTAAAATGAGGTTTAATAACGTTCACTTTGATATTGAAACTATAGTTACATTTTAATCATTCTAAAACTTAGAATAATTAAAATATAAATCATCACAATCTACGATGAGACGCCTCTCGATGGGCAACAAAGAACATATTCGGACAATCATTTTAAATCATGAACTATACGGGGGCACATCACACTTAGTATTGTTCATAGATGTCGTAAATGTAACAGTTTAATTTCTTTATGCTTATTTAATATCACTGTAACAAAGTGCGAATAGAGAAAGGAGTTATGGTGGATCAATCGTTGATAACGATATCGGCATTCGCGCCTATTTACCCATCCTCACTTTATTTCACTTGAATTAATTCGCATCAAAGTAGCAATAAATATCATCCACTAAATAATTAGAATCAACTATTGTACAAAGTGTTTTTTACGCATCACAGATAAAAAGAATTATTGTTTAAAATATTGAGGTAACGCGGGGGATTTTACAAACGCTAGATGGGTGGAAGCCTCCCCAGCCACATCCCGGCACACACGTCCCAAGCGCGGGCTGCTTCCTTCCGGATCTGACCCAGTTCACAAGTTAGTGTTGCGGGAGGACCAAGGAGGCCTCCATAGATTTGATACACCTAAAATTTCTTTAGAAAGAAACCGTTGGTTCGAGCGCATTATGTGGGATGGCCGCGACCAATGCAAGGGGTTATCGGGGTTTCACGAATCAAGTGGCGAGATTTTACCCGCCTACTCCTCTTCATTTTCCGTGTTAATCAGATAATCCCCCAGCCAAGCAATGGTAAGAGACAGCAGCCATGCCACGAACACGGGGTTAGGTACGCTGAAATCAGGAATAACGACAATGGTTGCAAATGCAATCGCGGGGAGAATAACACTCAGTTTATCACCACGTTCTTCGCCGCCGATTCGATACAGCTCTTGGAGTGCCAACGCCAATACGCTGCCACAAAATGCAAGCAGTGCACCGTGCTCCCATCCTCCTGCCAATAACGCAAGAATAAGCACGGCAGGCCACCAGCTCACTTTAACGGGTTTCCAGAAATACACCGATATCCAAACCATGACCACATAGAGTATCTGCATCAAGGTGTAACTCATCGCGCCACCAAGTTTCTGATCACTTTGCAGCGCCAGCAAGCCACATTCCATCGCAATAATCACAGAAATAACGAGGACGGACACTTGCCAATTGCGCTTCACGCCAGTGATAAGAACAAGCGCGGGTAAAATCATCCATAGGCTGAGTGAAATAGAGATAGGTTGATCCGGCGTTACCACACCAAAACCAACAAGACCCACTGCAAGGATCCAGACTGCAATGCCGCCGCGAGCAAAGAACAGCGCTGGAATGACGAACGCAATTAAGGGAATATTGCCATCGGTGATGGCAAGCGAGAGTGCAGCCCCTACGACCATAACGGCTGACGTTATCATGAGCATTGTCGAATACCACATAGCCACACCTCCTTGCGCTTCTATGCCGACATCATGTGCTTTTTTCCTACCTAAGTGTGTAATGGGAAACAAAAGCCCATTCTTTTCTCTTTCTTCGTGCACACTTGGTATGATTGTTATTACTTTTTTTTGCCCGTTCGATACGATGACTGCTTTAAATATGCCTAATTTTGACCTGCAAATCTATGCCGTATTGGCACAGATTCCTCAAGGAAAAGTAACAACTTACGGTGATGTCGCAAAAATCGCGGGTTATCCTCGGCATGCTCGTCACGTGGGTAAACTGTTGGGTTCCTTACCCAAGGATAGCCGTCTGCCTTGGTTTCGGGTGGTGAATGCGAAAGGAATGATTTCACTGACTGGCGAGAGGTTTGCCGTTCAGAGAGAGAAGTTGTTAGAGGATGGTGTTGAGGTAAAAGAAAACGGCGCCATTTCTATGCGCCGTTTTCGTTGGGATGGTGAGCCGAATTAACGCATTGCGCTAACGACTTGGATCCTTACGTTGGTGGTACTGTTTGGATCAGTAATAACGTTATATGCCGTGTCACTGATAAACATGAGTTGACCATCTACTTCGATTCTCGCACTCACGTTATAAGTGTGGTTAGGCTTAATCTCTGACGGTGAATAGCTCAGGTTAAAGGCTAGCGGAACCTGCTGCCCCTCCGTGATATACGATTGACTGCTAATCACGTCCATTGGCGCATCAGCCAATGACACATCCGCCAAGGTTACCGTAAGCTTTGCATTATCTGGCAATGCAATGCGCTGAAGGTAGTACACATCACCTTGAATATTTGCCATGTCTCCATCTTCCATGAAGTTACTGCATGCTGTGAATGCAAGCAGCGACAGTGCCGCAAAAAAACCGAAAAACACCTTATTCATGGTATCAAACTCCAACTTCTACGCTGTATAGACAAAACTAACATTAGTGTAACAGGATTGAATAAAATCCCACGACTAATTTGTGGGTTTAAGATCACAGGTTTTCACACTGAGTCACTCTAGCGCTGGTATATTAACGTCTAGATTCCAAATAATTAATGGATAAATTGAGAGGAATATGTCATTTCTTTGTCAATTTATGCAATCTGTGTGTGTCAGAGGATTTATGAGCACAAAACTTGAAGAGTTGTTAACGCTACTCAAGCTAGAACAAATCGAAGAAGGAATTTATCGTGGTCAAAGCGAGAACTTGGGCTTGCCTCAAGTTTACGGAGGACAAGTCATTGGACAGGCGCTTTCCGCCGCTAAAGGAACGGTCAAAGGCGACCGCTTTGTCCACTCCTTTCACAGTTATTTCCTAAGACCCGGCGATCCGGAAAAACCGATTGTCTATGACGTTGAAAATCTTCGTGATGGCGGCAGTTTCAGCACTCGACGAGTAAAAGCGATTCAATACGGTCAGCCCATTTTCTATCTCACGGCCTCTTACCACAAAAACGAGCCCGGGTTTGAACACCAATCAAGCATGCCACAGGTGGCAGGCCCTGATGGTTTGATGTCTGAAAAGCAACTCGTTGATTCCATCGCACAACATTTACCGGAAAAGCTACTGGAAATTTTCGGGGGAGAGCGCCCTATCGAAGTGCGCCCGGTTAGCATTGTTAACCCGTTAAAACCTCAAAAAACCGACGCCAAGCAATATCTGTGGATCCGAGCCAACGGAAAAATGGATGACGATCTGCGAATCCACCAATACTTACTGGCCTATGCCTCCGACTGGGGATTCCTCACAACAGCATTGCAACCGCATGGCGTATCTGTGATGACGCCAAAGCTTAAAGTCGCCACAATCGACCATGCGATGTGGTTCCACCGAGAATTCCGCATGGATGAGTGGCTGCTGTTTGCTATCGATAGCCCGTCCGCAAGCGGCTCTCGCGGTTTAGTTCGCGGTGAGATTTACAACCAGCTTGGTGAGCTTGTCGCGTCTGCAGTACAAGAAGGGTTAATGCGCTATAAAACACAGCACCCTCAATCCTAGCTCAGATACTCCCCGCCCTTGCGGGGAGTATCATTTGGGCAGATCTGCCAATTCCTCATTGTCCCTTCGATTTTGGCTTTGCTCGTTGTCTGCAATCGCTTCCAGACCGTCCAACTTCTGCCCGTTTGAATCCCCCTGCGTTTCGTATTTATCCAGTGGGTAATCCGCTACCGCCTCAGGTACCGTAGCAGCACCCGGCTCTTGCGATAACGTCGGTAACGGGTCTGATTGCAGCGTCATAGGGGGCGCCTCCGTTTCAGCGACGCACACAGATGTGAAAACCAAGATAAGAAGTGAAAACAGTCTCATGGCAATGACCTTGTCGTTTTAGATACTCAAGATCTAGCACACGCTAATAATGCAGGTTGTCGTAAATATTCAATACTGAAAAAGTCATCGTCGCTAGGCTAAGAAAAAACCAGCAAGGATAGGATGATGAAATTTCGCTATACCATTTTGTACGTTGAGAATGTCGAACTGACCCTGTCGTTTTATGAGAATGCGTTTGGCCTAACGCGCGGCTTCATTCACGAAAGTGGCGATTATGGTGAGTTGGCAACTGGTGAAACAAAATTGGCGTTTTCTTCCATGGCGTTAATGACGTCATTAGGTAAAAACCCCAAAGGTCTGGACACGCATTCCCCGAGTTTTGAAATTGCATTTGAAACCTGTGACGTAAAAGCGCAGTTGGAAAAGGCGATAGACGCAGGCGCTGAGTTAGTTCAAGGCGTGGAGGAAATGCCATGGGGGCAAACTACCGCGTACGTTAGAGATATCAACGGTACTCTGATTGAGCTTTGCACGGCGGCTGGACAGTAACCCGAGTCATGATTCGGATTAATACCCCGGAGAATGAAGCTGACTGAGCAAGTCTTGACGAACTTTCAACTCTCCGGGTGTTACCCCAAACCAACGTTTGATTTCACGGGTTAAGTGCGCTTGATCGGAATATCCCCAGTCGCAAGCAACATCCACCAATGGGCATCCACTTCCAATCGATTTCGCACTTTGTCTTACTCGGGTCAGTTGCATCCAGAAAACGGGCGATATTCCAGTATGGCGTGTTAAATGCCTCTGCAGCGTTCTTTCACTCACGCCCAATTTTACGGCGAGTAACGAAGCCCTCCCTTGATGATGTCGAATACTTTCAAGTATTTCAGAAATATCGGGACAAATGTGGGTATACACACCCACTTTGTCTTCAATATCTTGCGACGATTCCGTAAGCGCACAAATCAGTCTACTTTCATCAATAAATGCCCCTGGCGCAAGACGATAGCCCAGCATTGTCATCCCTGGGGTCATTTGAACATTCAAGGTGTTTGCGTAAAGCGGAGAAACATGGACTGAACACGCACCCTGCTCCGTTGTGGTGAGAATGACATCCCGACAGCCATCGGGTACAACGCTGAAAGTTTGCGCTTCACTGACCGACGATTGCCAAATATCAATCACTGCAGGTTCGATAGCCACGTTTATCTTCCTCGCTTACCTTGTACGTTTAGGCACCACGGACACTGTATTTATCAGCAGATACCTTGCCCTGCTTCAGCACACGCGTGTTCTATCTCTTTAAGGTGCGCTCGGGTTTGCTGAAGTTGGTACATCTGCCAGTAGCGCCCTTTTTGTGCCAAGAGTGCTTGATGCGTACCCTGCTCTTCAACATGACCATGATGAAGCACCATAATGTGGTCCGCGTCTGCGATGGTCGACAAACGGTGGGCAATCACCACAATGGTCATGGATTGGCGCAGCACGGTCAGGGCTTTTTGAACCCGCTCTTCCGTCCCTGAATCAATATTAGCTGTCGCCTCATCCAAAATCAGGATCTTCGGTTTTTCTACCAACACGCGCGCCAACGCAAGAAGCTGTTTCTGCCCCGCTGACAAGGTGATTTCTCCCACACCAATAGGCGTATCCAGTTGCTCGGGCAATTGCTGCACATACTCGGCCAAATCAACCTGCTCTAGCGCTTTCCACACTTGCTCATCGGTCACCTTGCGTCCTAACGTCACGTTCTCTCGGAACGAATCAGACAAGACGTGTGGATCCTGTTGCACCATGGCAATCCCTGAACGTAGCGCGCGTTGAGAAAACGACGACAATGCCCTTCCACCCAACGCGATATCCCCCTGTTGAACAGGGTAAAAACCCATGAGTAGCGAGGCCAACGTACTTTTCCCGCTTCCGGTGTGCCCAACCAGCGCAAGGAATTCACCTTCTTTGACGGAAACGTTGATGTTGTTCAGTATCTGCGTTTTACCGTCATAGCTAAATTGAAGATCGGTTATCGCAATATCGCCGGAGTCTAACACGCGGTCATCATCACCATACTCGTGCGCTTTCGCATCCATCAGCTCAAACAGACGTTCGCCTGCCATGATCGCTTGTTGCAGCAATGACAATCGCTGCATCAGTTCAATCAATGGCTCTGTCACACGCCCCAAATAGCTAATAAAGGCATAGAGCACACCCACGCCAATGACTTCGCTGCCTGTCCAGCCGAAAATCGCCGCCAACGAAACCAGTGCAATACCTGACAACAAATCGATGAGAGGACGAAGGAAGATACCGTTGATCTTGACGATCTTTACTTCAGCCGTGAAATGCTGATCCGTCAAAGACGCGAAACGCTCAGAAAAACGCTGCTCCTGACCCATTACCTGGATAAGGCTCATGCCCTGGATCGACTCGCTCATTACGGAGTTAATGTCGGTCAACAAATCTCGTGAGTCACGAAACACAGTAGACGAGCGACGTTGGTAGTAGTACATCACCAAAACCACGGTAGGAATAAGAACAGCAACGACAATGGTCAATTGTGGGCTCAAAAAGTACATCGCTGTTAGCATGGCAACGATCAGCGTACTGGCCTGCAAGAAGCTGGCGACCACCTGCACGTATAGTTCTTTCAGTGACTCCGTATCATTGGTTACGCGTGAAACCAGCTTACCTGCTGGCACATAATCAAACGCCGATAAAGGTTGATTGATTATGCTGGCGTAGACCTTTTTACGAATAGTCTGAACAATATCGATGGCAATACGACTAAAACGAATACCGTAGGCGTAATGCAGAAAACCCGACAAAATGGTGACGCTGATATACCCTACCGCTAACGCCCAAAGCATGGTCGGCGGATAACTATCTTTCGCGACGTAATCATCTAAGAAGATACGGATCAGCCAAGGTCCGCTCACATCGGCCACAACAGCACATAACAGAAATACCACCGCAGTAGCAAACGACGCCTTGTCTCCCAACAAATAACTCAGAAGGCGTTTCAAGGTTTCGCGTTTACTCATTACGCCTCCTCCAATGCTTGTTCAAGTTGTTGGTAACGCTGCATTTCTGCGTACCAACCGTTCGCCACGAGCAGTTCCTTATGGCGACCCCGCTCTTCAATATGGCCTTTTTGCAAAACAATTATTTCGTCTGCCGACTCAAGTGCTGACAGCCTGTGTGCTATCACCACGGTTGTTTGATCCTTCGCCCTATCATGTAAATTTTTCAGAATGTGGTGTTCAGTGCGCCCATCAACGGCGGAGAGCGCGTCATCAAGCACCAGAATCTCTGCATCCAAAAGTAAAGCTCGCGCAATCGAGATACGCTGCTTTTGCCCGCCTGACAGCGTAATCCCTTTTTCACCGACCAAGGTGTCGTAACCTTCCCTGAACTGCATGATATCTTCGTCAATACAGGCAAGCGCGGCAGCAGCACGAATTTCTTCTCGCGTTGCATCAGGCTTACCTAACGCAATATTGTCCGCAATGCTTCTGGAAAACAGAAACGGCGTTTGGGTCACAACCGCCAATTTGCCGCGCCAATCCCCGAGCCTAAGATCGCGAAGATCGATATCGCC
Organism: Enterovibrio nigricans DSM 22720; assembly: GCF_900167155.1. GTDB lineage: Bacteria > Pseudomonadota > Gammaproteobacteria > Enterobacterales > Vibrionaceae > Enterovibrio > Enterovibrio nigricans. The sequence goes on from NZ_FUXU01000021.1 coordinate 8,833, forward strand.
ATACTGCAAACGTCCCTGTACGGGGTCTTCAAACCTCAGCATCAGCGAGAGAAGCGTGGTTTTTCCACTCCCCACGGGGCCCGCAATACCTAACACTTTCCCTGGCGGTAAGGTAATCGAGATATCACGCAATGCAGGCAGGTCGTGACCGCGCCAAGTGAATTGATCAACATTGATAGAAAGCGTTTCTTTGCTGTCTGGCAGACTGGCTTCACCGTCCACCAAATCCGGCGTGGTATCCAAGATCTCTTTGATGCGCTTCCACGCAGCAGAGCCACGTTCAATGATATTAAACAGCCACGCCACCGCCAGCATTGGCCAAATCATCAAGCCCTGATAGAGCGTAAAAGCGGTTAGTTCCCCCAATGTCATCATGCCGTGGGCTACCATGTAGCCACCACCACTGATTGAGCAGAAGAAGGACGCACCGATGGTGATATAAATCACAGGATCAAACATGGCATCCACTTTCGCGACGTCCATGTTCTTTTTGCCCGTATCATCCGCTACGGCATTGAAGCGATCGATTTGCTGTGATTCCAAACCAAATGCACGGATCATCCGAATGCCATTAAGCGACGATTGTGTTTCATCGGAAAGTGAGGAAAACGCCGCTTGAGAGGCAGTGAATCGATGATGCAATTGCTCTCCAAAGCGGTTCACAAGAATCGCCATCACGGGCATTGGGGCCAGTGCTAACAGGGTCAGCTCCCAACTCATGAGGGTGGTCATGACGATAAGAACAGCGAAGCCAGTGATAAGCGAATCCGCCAGCGTGAGAACACCCTCGCCCGCGGTCATCACCACTGCTTTGACGTCATTGGTGGAGCGCGCCATCAAATCACCCGTTCGATAACGGTCAAAGAACGGGGGCGCGTGCGTGGTGAAATGACGATACAGTTTGTCACGTAGCACAGTACCCAGCTCTGCTGCGGCACCAAATAGCCAGATACGCCACACAATGCGAAGAAGGTAAACGAAAACCCAAAGAAGAATGAGTGCACCAAGGATCAGCAGCATCTGGTTACGATGGATATCGCCAGCCATTACGCCGTCCACCAGCCAGCCAATTGCTTTGGGTGGAATCAGTTCAAACCCCGCGACAAAGAAAAAGATAATGATCGCACCAAGATAACGTTTCCACGCCATCTTAAAAAACCAACCTAGCTCTAGAAATATGCGCATCCATCCTCCCTTGCGCGACTACGTTACTCATCAGGTCTATGTCTTGCCTGATTTCAATTGCTGTTATTTGCTGTTTGTTACAAAGGCAACGCTGTCGTGTACTTTAGCGGTTCCATCGCAAAGGTGGACGTCACGTTGGTCAGTCCTTCAATGCTGTTCACCAGTTTTTTATAGAAACGGTCGTAAGCCGCCATATCAGCCACTTGCACCTTCATCATGTAATCGTATTCGCCAGCCATGCGGTAGCACTCCATCACTTCGGGAAAGGGTGTCACAGCATCCACAAACTTGCGATACCACGCCTCTGAATGATCAGAGGTTTTGATGTGTACAAACGCAGTAAACGACAGCCCCAAAGCTTCTGGGTCTAACAAGGCCACACGCTTACGTAAAACGCCGCACTCTTCTAAACGTTTCAAACGCTTCCAACATGGCGTGGTGGTGAGATTGACGTGCTCAGCGAGTTCAGACAACGACAATGAAGCATCTCGTTGCAACCAGTCAAGCAATTGTCGATCGACTTTATCTAGTGAAATTGTCATTGGAGTAAGGCCATAAAAAGGATAAATATTCCACCTAACCATAGTAGAGGGAAATATTTTTCTTTTCTAAGCCTTTTTAAGCATACTTTTTCCACAAAGACGCATTTTTCGCCAAAAAATAGCAAAAAAATCCTCTTAACAAGCACTTATAGTAATCCTATCCCTACGCCTATTGAGAGAACCCATAATAATGACAACGACATGCTGTTCTGCTTCCCCCGCTGACTGGACTTGCGAAGCAATTCGTAAAATTGAGGCTGATGTACAACGCTCTGCCGACACGCACCTCATCAAACTGGATCTGCCGTACTTCGAAGCGTGCGATATCGACATCTATCTGAAAGATGAAAGCACACACCCAACGGGCAGCCTGAAGCACCGCCTTGCACGCTCACTTTTTCTCTACGGTTTGTGTAACGGTTGGATTAACAAAGACACCACTATCATTGAATCTTCATCTGGCAGCACCGCCATTTCTGAAGCCTACTTTGCTCGCTTGCTAGGATTAAGATTCATCGCCGTTGTGCCAAAAACCACAGCGAAAAAGAAAATCGAACAAATCCAATTCTACGGCGGTGAAGCGCATTTCGTTGAACGTTCAGACGAGATTTACGCGGAATCTCGCCGTTTGGCCGAAGAGTTAAACGGTCACTACATGGATCAATTCACGTACGCAGAACGCGCAACGGACTGGCGCAGCAATAACAACATTGCTAACAGCATTTTCAGCCAAATGACGTATGAGCGTTACCCTGTACCTCGCTGGATTGTTATGAGCCCGGGCACAGGCGGCACGTCTGCAACCATTGGCCGTTTCATTCGCTACCGTTGTCACCAAACGCAATTGATGGCAGTAGATCCTGAAAACTCCGTATTTCACGAATTCTACAAAACCGGTGACGCGACACTGACGTTGGATCGCGGCGGCAAAATCGAAGGCATTGGTCGACCACGCGTCGAGCCAAGTTTTATTCCTGGCGTCATCGACCGCATGGAAACCATCGCTGATATTGACAGTGTTGCGACAGTGCACTGGCTGGAAGGCATTCTGGGCCGCAAAGCGGGCCCGTCTACCGGCACTAATTTGTTTGGCGTCTTGAAGCTCGCTGAAGAGATGAAAGCAAACGGCGAAAAAGGCTCGCTGGTTACCTTGTTGTGTGACAGCGGTGACCGTTATCTGGATACCCATTTCGACGACAACTGGGTTGCCGAGAACATTGGTGACATTTACCCAACGTTGGATTACCTGAATAAATTTAACGGGTAATCACAAGCCAAATAGGTTTCAAAAAGCGCACATCGGTGCGCTTTTTTGTACCCAAAAATCCAACGATTCATTATCTTCATCAAGCATATATCTAACTTTCCACCTTCTTTAAACCAGTTTGTCAGACATATCCTTTCTCAACAAAATAACTTATTGACCTTTCACACAGTTCCGCAAAAAAACCATTTCTGCGCAAACGTTTACACGCTATAAGTTCACGCAATTTTTTCAGGGTTACTGCCTGACGATTCGCAACAGAAAAACGCGCGTTCGCAACAATAAAAAGAATAAGGAACACCCCATGAATGCTAATAACTTCACCGTTATGGCAAAGCCTGTCAGTGATAAATGCAACCTAAAGTGCGAGTACTGCTTTTACCTTGGCACGGCGGAATCCCTTTCCAGTAAACCGACAGAATGCATGTCGGACGAGACGCTAGAACGCTTTGTTCAACAATACATTGAGGACGCTAACGCGCCTCAGGTGAGTTTTGTCTGGCAGGGTGGCGAACCTACTTTGGCCGGACTCGATTTCTTCCGTAAAGCCGTTGCCTTACAGCAGAAGTACGCCAACGGGAAAGTGATTACTAACTCACTGCAAACCAATGGCATCGCTATCAATAAGCAATGGGTCGCATTTCTAAAAGAGAACCAATTCTTAGTCGGTATTTCGCTTGATGGTACACAAGCGGCACACGATAAATACCGCATTACCCTTTCTGGTGGCGATACCTACCAAAAAGTGAAACAAACCGTTCAGATGTTTAATGAGGCAGGCGTGGAATACAACGTGCTCTGCACCGTTAACAGTGCCAACTGGAACAAAGGCAAGCAGGTGTACAACAACATCAAACAGATGGGTGCACGCTTCATTCAGTTCATTCCTATTGTCGCCTATCACAAAGGCAAACCGCTCGGTTTTACCGTCCCTGAAAAAGGTTTCGGTACCTTCCTGACTGACGTATTTAAAGAGTGGGTCGAAGGCGATATCGGCTTTATGTTCGTGATGAACTTTGAAAGTGCCATGTCATCGCACGCTAACGGCTACCCGCTGATTTGCTTTCACAACAAAGAATGTGGCTCGCCTTTTGTCATAGAATCCAACGGCGCGGTCTACTCCTGCGACCACTATGTCGAGGATAAATACCAACTGGGCAATATTGCCGAAACCACCTTCTCCGATGCTGCGACGAGCCAAAAGCATCAGGCTTTTCTGTCTCTTCGCAGTACCCAGTACTGCCAAAAATGTGAGTTCCTGTCTGTGTGCAATGGCGGCTGTCCGAAACACACGAAACCAGACGGCTCCAACCACCTTTGTCAGTCCTATAAGACCTTCTTCAAGAACACCCAAAACACCATGAAGTACATCGTAAACAACCTCCTTTAAATAACGTGATGCTCTTTTTTATTGAAAGGGCCGCTGAATACTAAGAGTGAAAACAATGAGAAAAACCAAACTTGCTAGTGCGATTGCACTCGCTGCGCTGGCGACAACTGCGTGTGCCAGTAACCCTGCAACACCCGCGAAAACGGCTGAAAAGCCAAACGTTGTGATTTTCTATGTAGACGATTTGGGCTATGGCGACCTTGCGTCGTACGGTCACCAAATCGTGAAAACGCCAAACATCGACAAACTGGCGCAAGAAGGTATCAAGTTCACCCAGTACTATGCACCCGCTCCACTCTGTTCGCCTTCTCGTGCAGGTCTGCTGACGGGTCGTACGCCTTACCGTACCGGTATTCGTTCTTGGATCCCTGACAGCCAAAACGTACACATCGGCTGGGGCGAGCGCACGCTGGCTCACATGTTAAAAGACGAAGGCTACAACACGGCATTGATGGGTAAAGTGCACCTAAATGGTGGCGCGCACATGACCGAACACCCGCAAGCGGCAGATCTGGGCTTTGACTACTCGTTCGCGATGTACGCGGGTTGGCAGAAAAACGCAAAAGTAGAAAAACCACGTGCAGACGGCAGCCTGCGCCACGGTAAGATTTACCCAGACAACTTCATTCGTAACGGCAAGCCTGTTGGCGAAACCCATGATTTTGCAGGTGGCGTAGTTGCCGATGAATCTATCGAGTGGCTGAGCAGCATCAACAAAGAAGACCCGTTCTTCCTGTACGTGCCGTTCCCGGAAGTACACACCCCAATTGCATCGCCAAAAGAATACTTGGACATGTACAGTGACCACATCACTGAATTCGCCAAAGAAAACCCAGACCTTTACCACTGGGATTGGAAAGGTCAGCCTTACCGTGGTCAAGGCGAATACTACGCCAACATCACTTACATGGATGCGCAGGTTGGCCGTATCGTCGCCCAGCTAAAAGAGATGGGCGAATACGACAACACCATCTTCCTGTTCTCGTCAGACAATGGCCCTGTAACCCGCGAAGCGCGTAAGCCTTGGGAACTGAACATGGCGGGGGAAACTGGCGGTCTGCGCGGCCGTAAAGACAACCTGTTTGAAGGCGGTATCCGCGTTCCTATGATCATGGCGGGCCCTGGCATCAACGCAGCGTCACAATCTCATGAGCCTGTTTACGGTTTGGATGTGGTACCTACGTTGTCCACAATGATCGGCTTTGATCTGCCGACTGACCGTGTGATCGACGGTGTATCCATCACGGATACCTTTGAAGGCAAAGAAGTTGCGCGTACCAACCCAATGGTTTGGACCATCGACATGCCGTATCAAGACGATCCAATCAACGAATACGCAGTGCGTATCGACGATTACAAGCTAATCGTTGACCGTGACGGCAAAGGCAAGTACCTGTTCAACATCGAGCAGGATCCGTACGAAGTGTTCAACTTGATTGGTAAAGCTGAGTACAAAGGCAAGCTGGAAGCCATGACCAAAGCGTACGCGGAATACCGCAAGGACATTGAAAGCGACAACATTCTGCTAAACCACTACGCAAAGCCTAAAGCGTAATTCTGCCAAGCCCCGATGGGAAACTGTCGGGGCTTATTCAGAAATGGAAGCGGCATGTGTCACACAGGCTTCCAGCAAATCTTTTACCAGTGCTTTATCGTCTAGGGCCCGTGACACGACCACGCCGCCAATCATCATCGCAGCAATCGCTTTCGCGGCACTCTGCTTCTGCCCGTCATCTCCCTCAATCTTTGACTCCAGAACACTAAGAAGCCCCTGAAAAACCTGCGTATAGGACTGTTTAATTTCACTTTCTTGATGCGAAACGTCCGTAGCAAAAGCCGCCAGCGGGCAAGGTGATATTCGCTGTTCAACATGCCCTTCTGAAAGGTAAAAACCAAGAATATCGCTGAGCTCTAAACGTACTTCTGGTTGCTTTGCCGCCACTCCCAGAGGGCTTGAATCCTTCGCAACAACAACGGCTTCTTTGTATAACGACTGTTTGGAATCGAAGTGCGCATAAAAGGCACCATGGGTGAGCTTGGCATCTTTCATGATTTCACCAAGCGAAACGTTATTGAATCCCTTTTCAGCAAACAGCTTGATGGCACTGCATAAAATTCGGGTTTTCGTCTGCGCTTTACGCGATTCAGGCCACGGCATATATCACTCAAAATATTATGTTGAACATATAGTCAGACACTTTACCCTTTTCACTGACAGGAATACGAAGTCGTTGATCGCAATGCGATCACACACAACCTTTCAGGAGGAAAGACCATGAGCGATTTAAGCACCCTTTCAAAGGGAGAAAACCATACAGCCATATCGGCGGGTGAACTCAACAACATCGGTAACTTCACGTTTACGCACGACGCCCTTCCCGTCGATGTCGAAGGTAAAGTGTTTATTAGCCAAGCTCTCGGGATGACTGGTGGCATTCTGTCGTTAAACAAACTTCCACCGAATACTTCCATGCCTTTTCATCACACGCATATTGAGCATGAGGAGGTCTACATCATCCTCGATGGACACGCAGAGTTTCGTGTTGATGATCAACGCTTTGAAGCAAAGACAGGTTCCGTAGTTCGTATCGCCCCGCAGGGTGTTCGCTGTTGGCGTAACCTCTCCGACACGCCGCTTTACTATGCAACGTTTCAAGTAAAAATGGGGAAGTCGGTAAATACCAACACCATTGAAGACGGTCGAGGTGTCAATCTGCCTGTGGAGTGGTAATGCTTATGGATTACAAAGCTTTGTATCAGCGCATTGTCGCAAACCGCGAAAAAGTAGATTTATCTTTGAAAGGTATTAAACAGCATGATCTTCTCATCACCGCATACAGCAGTTGCGGTGACGGTTTTAGCAATGCCGTGGGTTATTGCTTGCAAATTCGAGAAGGCACCGGGAATGAAGGTTCAGATAATCAAGTCTTTCTGCGTCATGCTGACGGCTCGATTGTCGTTCATTACGAACAGATCTTTTACCGCGTAGCAGACAGGGATAAGGAAGACGTGCTTTCTCTTTTCCAAATCAAACCGGAAGAAGAGCAAGGGACGATACTTACCTGCCCAAACAACATTTCACACTGCGAGTTTAGAGTGCCACTTTCAGGGCAGTGTTACCAATAGGCACTTCTTGGAATCTGTCCACACATAGAGCTGCACGTTTAGTTGAGGTACACTTCGCCACAAGCAAATGAACTCTCCGGTTAAGGATTTAGCCATGAAAAAAGCGGTAGTCGTCTTCAGTGGTGGCCAAGACTCAACAACATGCCTGATTCAGGCTCTGTCTGAGTTTGACGAAGTACACTGTATTACGTTCGACTATAACCAACGCCACAAGCAAGAAATCGACGTGGCATGTGACGTCGCCAAAGCACTGGGTGCCACCTCGCACAAAGTGATGGATGTTGGCCTATTGAATGAGCTTGCGATCAGCTCGCTGACCCGTGACAACATTCCAGTTTCTCACGAGTTACAGGAAAATGGTCTGCCTAACTCTTTCGTGCCGGGCCGTAACATTCTGTTCCTGACACTGGCGGGTATTTATGCCTATCAGTTAGGCGCGGAAACCGTGATCACGGGCGTGTGTGAAACGGACTTTTCTGGCTACCCAGATTGCCGCAACGACTTTGTCCAGGCGATGAACAATGCACTGGTGCTAGGTATGGATCGTCAATTGGAAATCCGCACACCACTGATGTGGCTGAACAAAGCAGAAACATGGGCATTGGCGGATAAATACGGCAAGTTGGACTTCGTTCGCGACCAAACTCTCACCTGCTACAACGGTGTGATTGGCAGCGGCTGTGGTGATTGCCCCGCGTGCGACTTGCGCCAGAAAGGGTTGGATAGCTATCTTCATGACAAAGACTGCGTGATGGCTGATCTGAACAGTAAAATTCAGTAATCCTTCTTAAAAGAAAACGGCAAAAACCACCTGTGTTTTTGCCGTTTTTTATTGCGCTGATTATGCCAGTTTCGGGTTCGCACCAAAGTGGTTAGTGCCTTCAACACCTTTCAAGAAACCACAGTCAATCAACAACCAAATGCAACCGATAACTGGCACCAAGCCAATTAATACCCACCAACCGCTCTTACTACGATCGTGAAGACGCTTGATATACAGGGCCATTGCTTCCCAAATACTGAGCACCATAGTGATAGCGAGAATCACAAACCCAGCGGTGGATGGCATATTCGTTTCCATGTTAAACGTCATAGATAAAGCAACGAACATAGCAATATTTTGAATAAGCATGACTAACATGCCTAACCAAAACTTTTTACGGCTGATGCGCCCTTTGAATGAAAACAGTACGTCTTTCACTTTTCTTCCCATTGTCCGAAATTGATGATTTATGCACACTCCACCTTTACATTTCATGATGTAAAAGCGCCTAAGCGGCTTCAATAAAGCAAAACTGCGAAGCGATAAACTCGGTGCACCCGCTGCATTGTTAGTTGATACAGTGTCGGCTGCCGTCAACAGATGAAAAAAACAGGTATGACAGAAACGTAAGATGCAACTTGGCTATTACTTCAGCGGCAGAAATATACCAGTGAATAAGAAAATATGTCTTGTTTAACAGCTAGATGGAATACCAACAACGCCTGTGGTTTTTCGTTTTTGCGATAAGCTTGAAATAAGCATAAACGTGCGGTGAAGCAGTATCACAGATACCGATTTTTTGTATTGTTTGGCAACGGAATCAGTGCTCTGAACGCGAACATAGTCCAATTGTAGCGTAGCCCTTTTGAACACAAAACAGTCCTCACCTTTCACGCAAAGCACTCAGCCTCCTTTTTCACGAAAGATCTCAAACACTCTTCCGGTTTTATCTAACCCAGAGACAGAGGAATAATCGGATGTATATTGCGGTCAGCGGAACATGCTATTGGTGTATGGAAGCAGTTTTACGTTCATTGAAAGGCATCAGCCGTGTCGAGCAAGGGTTTGTTAAAACAAACGTTGGGCCTGACTGTGAAGCCGTACTTTGTTTCGTGGACTTATCATCCATCACTTTGAAAGATGTGGTAAGTGCCCACTTAGCGACACATGCATGTACCGCAAACCACAGCAGCAGACAAAAATACCCGAGTGCGATTTACCCCGTATCCGCCAACGACACCAAACTTGTTACTGCTGCCTTGGAGGCAGGTGCAAAAGCGTTTGATTTGCCCGTAGTAACCGAGGTTCGTCCCTTTGCTGCCTTCTACCCGACTAAACGCGCACAACAGAATTATTTCTGGCGGCAAACAGAGAAACCTTTTTGCCAAGGGACCATTTTGCCAAAATTGCAGGCACTCGCATTGAGCCACCCTCACCTGCTAACCACAAATGCCATGGCGTTCTTACAGGGTACGCTGACAAGGAAATAAAAAAGCACCCTAGGGTGCTTTTCAAATCACGCTTGCTTGTTCTTTTTCGCTTCCTGACGTGCGTTGTACGCAGCCATTTGCTCATCAGATGCTGGCGTTTGGTGGTTGGCTTTCCACTCGCTGTAAGGCATGCCATAAACGCGTTCACGTGCTTCGTCATCGCTCACGTCCACACCCAGCTTGTCTGCTTCCGCTTTGTACCATTTGCCAAGGCAGTTACGACAAAAGTCCGCCAAGATCATTAGATCGATGTTTTGCACATCTTTGTTGTTGTCGAGGTGCGACAGAAAACGACGGAATGTCGCAGCATCCAGTTGATCTTGTTGTTCTTGCGTCAATTTCTCTGACATGACTTTCTTCCTGTATTGTTTTTGGTTTACCCGATAACCATACCAGTGGTTGCAAGATCCATAAAGAAAATGCCAGCCCCTTTTCAGAGGCTGGCATTCAATATTACAGGTAGCGGTGCGTTTTATTTCGCGTTGAAATCACCGTGACTGTGACGATGCGGCTGCATGGCCTTCAGTTCGGCATTCAATTGCGCTTCCACATACCCTGGCGATTGTGTTTTCGCAGACAACAGACGATACATGGCAGGGATCACGATGAGCGTTACGGCAGTCGCAAATGACATGCCCGCAAAAATCACGGCACCTACTGCAACGCGGCTTTCAAAACCTGCACCGGTTGAGACGATCAACGGGATTGCGCCGATGATGGTGGTAAACGCTGTCATCATGATTGGGCGCAGACGACGAACGGACGCATCAATGATCGCTTGTTCAAACGCAACGCCACGGTCACGAAGCTGGTTCGCAAACTCAACGATCAAGATACCGTTCTTGGTTACCATACCTATCAGCATGATCATGCCGATCTGCGAATAGATATTGAGACCCAACTCCGCAAATTTCAGACCGACCAAGCCACCAAAAATACCCATCGGGACGGTTAACATCACTACCAGTGGGTTGATAAAGCTTTCAAACTGCGCGGCAAGCACAAGGTAAGCAACCAGCAACGCCAAACCAAAGACCGCCAGCATGCTGCTTTGGTTGTCTTTAAATTCAGCAGATTCACCCGCATAACTGATCGTGATATCAGAAGGCAGCAGTTCAATGGCTTTGCCATCCAAGAACGCCAACGCATCACCCAAGGTGTAGCCCTCGCCCAAGTTTGCTTTCAACGTGATGGCTTTTTGCTTGTTGAAGTGACGAAGCATCTGCGCTGACGCGACTTCTTCTACTTCTGCCAAGGTATCCAAGCTCACCAGATCACCGGTGCGGGTGCGCATGTAAATCTGGCTCAGGTCATCTTTGCTGCTAAAGCGAGATTCGTCACCGCGCAGGTAAACGTCGAACTCTTCACCACGGTCAACAAACGTTGTTTCTGTACTACCACCCAGCATGGTTTCCATGGTGTTAGACACGGCATCAACACTGATACCCAGCTCTGCAGCACGTTTACGGTCGATTTTGACCACCAGCTCTGGCGTGGTTTCTGCGTAATCCAAATCTGCGCCACGCAATATTGGGCTCGCTTTCGCTTCATCTAACAGCATCTGCGCCCACTTATTCAGCTCTTGGTAGTCAGGACCACCAAGCACAAACTGAACAGGCTCACTGGAGCCACCGCGGAAACCCGGAATAAAAGCGCGAACAAAAATATCAGGAATACCGGACAAAGCTTTTTGCACACGGCCCAGCACGTAATCTGCTGTCACGTCACGGTTATCCCAATCATCCAGCTGCATGATCACGAAACCTGTCTGGTCTCCCGCCATACCGCCAAACGCTGGAGCCTGTAAGCTCACTGATGTCAGCAGACCTTCATCAACCAATGGCAACAGTCGACGCTCTACTTCTTCCATGTTGCCAACCATACGGTTGTACGCTGTACCTTCTGCACCTTTTACAAAGGCCATCAGTACACCGCGGTCTTCTTGTGGAACCAGTTCTGCCGGTAGTGCTTTCATCAACGCAAAGCTACCGCCAATACAGGCCAGAATTACCAGCGGTGCAGCAAGACGCGCTTTTACCGAGAAGGTCACCACAGAGCGATAACCACGCTCTAAGCAGTCAAACATGGCATCAACCATACGGTTGAATCCGCTGCGTTTGACGTTGGCTTTGAGGATTTTACTGCCCAGCACTGGGGTCAGCGTCAGTGCAACAACCGACGAGAAAATGACCGCCATTGCCAGCAATACCGCGAACTCGGTAAACATCTTGCCGACCATACCGTCCATAAAAGAGATTGGCAGGAAAACCATCACCAGTACGGCGGTCGTTGCGACAACAGCAAAACCGACTTCACGGGTACCATTAAAGGCAGCCACCAGCGGCGTATCGCCTTTTTCCAAATGGTGGAACATGTTTTCGACCACAACGATCGCATCATCCACCACCAGACCGATAGCGAGGATCAGTGCCATCAATGTCAGAAGGTTAATCGAGAAGCCTAAGAAATACGCCGCGATAAATGCCGAGATCAATGATACTGGCACGGTGACCGCAGGGATCAGTGTCGCACGAGCCTGACCGATAAAGATGTAAAGAATCAGGACAACCAGACCGCCCGTCACAAACAGGGTGCTGTATACCTCAGCGATTGAGCGTTCGATGAACACGGTAGAATCATAGTCCACCCAAAGACTGGTACCGACTGGCAGGAACGGCTGCATTTCATCAACCAACTGACGAACGCCAACTGCCACATCCAATGGGTTCGCATCGGACTGAGGCACAATGCCCAAACTCAGGTTGTTGATGCCGTTGTTCTTGTAGGTCGCATTTTCGTTCTGAGACCCGATGTACACATCCGCCACATCTTTTAGGTAGATAAGGCTGCCGTCGCTTGCAGTGCGCACAACCAGATAACCAAAATCTTCAGGCGTTTGATATAAACGCTCAGTGCGAACAGTCATCTTAGTGACGTCGTTACGAATTTCACCGCCCGGACTTTCCAGGTTTTCACTGCGCAGAGCGGCGGTAATGTCTTGTGTAGTGACACCGCGACCCGCCATTGAAATCGGGTCTAAACGCACATACATCACTTTATAGAGTGCGCCGTAGAGCTCGACCGAACTCACGCCATTCAATAGGCCGAATTTGTCTTCCAGCACGCGTTGCGCGTACTCGGTCATCTGGGTGCGATCCATTTCCGATGAAGCAAGGTTGATATAAATGGAGGCTTCACCTGAACCGTTGGACTTCGACACGATAGGTTCGTTGGCTTCGTCAGGCAATCGACGCTGCGCACGCGCTACCGCATCACGCACGTCACTCACGCCTTCCGTCAGGTCCCAATCAATATTGAATTCCACGGTAATGCGCGACATACCATTACGGCTCACCGAAGTGATTTCTTCGATGCCACTAATACCGGAAAGTTCATCTTCCAGAACCTGCGTGATTTGGCTTTCCATGATGCTGGCGGAGGCACCAGAATAAATGGTCAGTACTGACACAACAGGGCTGTCAATATCCGGGTATTCACGTACCGCCAGCTTACTGAACGATACGATACCAAAGACAATCAATAGCAAGCTCAGAACGATGGCGACGACCGGTCGCTTAACGGAGACATCCGAGAGCCACATTTATTTGTCCTCGCCCTTGGCTGCGGTCAAATCGTTCACTTTAGTGCCATCACGCATACTTACCAGACCTTGAACAACAATGCGGTCACCCAGTTCCAGGCCACTTTCTACCGTGACGCTGTTTTCTACACGCGCACCCAGTTTCACTTCAGTGCGATGTGCAATACCGGCGTCATCTACAAGGTACACAAAGCGCTTCGTGCCGGAGTATTCGATCGCCTGAACAGGAATAATGGCATTCACTTGTGGCTCAAACGCCAAGGTCGCTTCCATCATCATGCCGGGACGCAGTAAACGCTCTTGGTTATCAATGTTGATGCGCGCACGAAGGTTCAACGAGTCATTGTTTACGCGAGAATCAACCGCAGCCAATTCACCCTCAAAACTCTTCCCTTTCCACGCCTTTGACTTCGCCGAAACGTCGATGTCATTGTCCAATTCACTCAGGTATTGCTCTGGCACGTTAACGTCCAGTTGCATCAAAGAGAGATCATCAAGGTTTACCAATGCTTCACCCGCTGTCACCAATTGCCCACGGGTAATATCGATAAGGCCGACAGTGCCCGCAAACGGTGCGGTGATTTGGTGGTCGTTTAGATCAGCTTGGGCAGCATCCAGACGCGCTTTCGCAATATCAACGTTGGTTTGTTGTGCATCTAACTCGGTTTTGGTCAATGCCCCTCGTTTAAGAAGCTTGGAAAACTCGCCTAGTTTACGTTGTTCATCTTTATAGAATGCTTGCGCTTCAGAAACTGAAGCCTGAGATTTGGCTGAATCCAACGTAAAGAGTGTTGCGCCCTCTTCTACACGCTGCCCGGCTTTCACCCGCACAGACGCAATCTTGCCACCTAGCTCTGGTGCGATAACAACAGAGTTTTCAGATTTCAGATTGCCTATCAAAGAGAGGCTGCGAGCAACTGGGTGCTCTTGCACTTGCGCAGTCGCGACAGCAATGGCTGGACGCGCTCGATTTGGGGCCGGAGTATCTTCTGCTTCAGCTTTACCTGGCCAAGCAAAATAGCTGGCGGTGCCAAGCACAACGACTGCTGTGAAAAGGACTTTATTCTTCATTGTGATAACCGTAAATGACAACTCGCGATAGTCTACTTCATGCCTATCTCGCGTGCGGTAAAGAAATGTAAATCTATAAAAAGAAATACCCGCGCCAGAACAGCATGTCTTCCCCATCGAACTGATGGAGCTGGGTTTATTGCAGAGAATTACCTAAATTGCGGGGAATTAGATTGCCTTCTATCAACAAAATCCCATTTTCTGTATACCCAAAACACACTAACGCCGAAAAAAACAGCAAACGCACGGTGTTTTCAAGAAAAGTGCTTTACAGACATGTTTCGTTTGATAATATGCGCCCCGCACAGCGTGGTGGGATTCCCGAGTGGCCAAAGGGATCAGACTGTAAATCTGACGGCTCCGCCTTCGAAGGTTCGAATCCTTCTCCCATTTTAGCTTCGTGGCGATGTTCGTATCGATTTCCGCAACGCAGCATACAATCAGAATAACTCGTGGTGGGATTCCCGAGTGGCCAAAGGGATCAGACTGTAAATCTGACGGCTCCGCCTTCGAATCCTTCTCCCACCACCATCTTTTAGCTTCGTGGCGATGTTCGTATCGATTTCCGCAACGCAGCATACAATCAGAATAACTCGTGGTGGGATTCCCGAGTGGCCAAAGGGATCAGACTGTAAATCTGACGGCTCCGCCTTCGAAGGTTCGAATCCTTCTCCCACCACCATCATTTGAAAGCCAGCTCATTGAGCTGGCTTTTTTCATTTCAAACGTCCTGTCAACTATCAACAAACTAACGCCCAATAGCTTCACGTCCATGCGGTGCCCACAAATCCTGCTCCGGGCCTTTGGGTACGATACGTGTTGGGTTAATCGTCGCATGACTGTAATAGTAATGACGCTTAATGTGGTGCATGTTGACGGTGTCAGCCACGCCTTCCACTTGATACAACTCTTTCAGATACCCAAAGATATTGTCGTACTGCGCAATTTGCTGCTTATTGCATTTAAAGTGCCCCACATACACAGGGTCAAAACGCACCAGTGTTGTAAACAATCGCCAATCTGCTTCGGTGATTTGATTCCCCGCTAAATAGCGGCTGGTTGCCAAATGCGCATCCACTTTATCCAATGCCGAAAACAGGTTGTCGTAGGCTTCTTCGTACGCATCTTGTGTCGTTGCAAACCCGCTACGATAGACACCGTTATTAATGTTTGGATACACAAATGCATTCCATTCATCAATGGCATCTTTCATTGCATCAGAATAATAGTCATCCGTGTTGCCTGTCAGGTCGTTAAACGCAGTATTGAACATTCGGATAATTTCAGAGGATTCGTTGCTGACAATGGTTTCGGTCTTCTTGTCCCAAAGCACTGGCACCGTTACACGGCCGGTATAATCCGACTTGGCTTTCGAATACACCTGATGCATGTAGTTGAAACCATAGAGAGGCTCTGGCTCGTCAAACTGCCAGCCTTTTTCCAACATATCTGGGCTCACCACAGAAACAGAAATGTGAGACTCTAACCTTTTCAGCTTGCGGAAAATCAGCGTACGGTGCGCCCATGGACACGCCAGTGATACATAGAGATGATAGCGACCAGATTCTGCCTTGAATCCCCCCACTCCTGTTGGCCCTGCTTCACCACTGGCAGTTACCCAAGAACGAAAACCTGCATCTTCACGGACGAACTTTCCGTTTGATGATTTTGTGTCATACCAGACATCATGCCATACACCGTCGACTAATTTGCCCATGCTTGCTCTCCTTACTCTGTATTCCCACAGCATAAAGGCGTTGTTAAATGATGTCAGCGGAAGGGAGTTGTCAAAGTTGTTCGAATAATTCGACGAAGACAACGTTCAAATAGAGGGAGAATCGCCCCGAGAATTCAGGGGCGAAGAGAAGAGAGTTATGATTTACCGCCCAGCATGGAGATATTGTAGGTCACATTAAACGACGCACTGCCATCTGGAAATGTCTCATGGATTTCAATTTCATCACCATCAATGGTGAATCGAATTGTTGGGTCTTGCGCTTGATCGCGCCAACGCCCGTCCTGACCTTGGGACCATACTGCGCGCGTTTTATCGACTTTGCAGCGGTAAAGCCACTTCTTGCCATCGTCAGGACGTTTATAGGAGATATGAAAGATATCCAACTCCGTATCTGCATCAACTTCCGTCTTGTCGACACTCATGATAGACGGGCTTTTTCCTTTGATTGCCGCAAGACTTGCCTTACAGATTTGCAATTGTGTGAAGTCCCCGTATTCGCTGCACCCCAACAAAGCAAAGGGAGCAAGTATTACGGTCAGGGATTTCATGAGCGTACGCAATTTCATTTAAACGCCTCCGTCCAATTTGCACAATGTAAGTAAGGCTTTGAGTGGCCTATGCATTATTTATTCAAAGCATAGTTGCAAAGCTGAGACTTCGCCGCATTCTCATTAAAGCAAGGTATTGTTATTGTTCAGCTAAACGTTTTAGTTTCAGATACACTATCAGCACTCAATGCACTCGAACCAAAAGAGAAGTTAGTCAGCATGAAAGTCATTTCATTTAATATCAACGGATTGCGCGCTCGTCTTCATCAACTTCAAGCACTTATCGAGAAGCACAAGCCAGATGTGATCGGCCTTCAAGAGATCAAAGTGCACGATGAAGCTTTCCCTGTCGAAGATGTTGAAGCGATGGGTTACAAGGTGTATTTCCACGGGCAAAAAGCACATTACGGCGTTGCCATGTTGTGTAAAACAGAGCCAGCGCACGTGCAAAAAGGGTTCCCGACTGACGATGATGAAGCCCAACGCCGTATGATCATGGCGACGTTTGAGCAAGAGGATGGCAGCAAAATCACTGTGCTGAACGGCTACTTCCCACAAGGTGAAAACATCGCGCATGAGACCAAGTACCCAGCAAAGCGCAAATTCTACAAAGACTTGATGACTTATTTAAATGATGCACACACCAATGATGAAAAAGTCATTGTGATGGGTGATATCAACATCAGCCCAATTGATTTGGACATTGGTATTGGTGAAGTAAACCGCAAACGCTGGTTGAAAACGGGTAAATGTTCTTTCCAACCTGAAGAGCGTGAAATGCTAGCGACTCTTATGAATTGGGGCTTTGTCGACACCTTCCGTCAACAATTCCCAGACGCAGACGACAAATTCTCGTGGTTTGATTATCGCTCTCGCGGCTTTGATGATAACCGTGGCCTGCGTATTGATGTGATATTGGCAACGCCTTCTCTGGCTGCTGAATGTGTTGATACTGGCATTGATTATGAACTACGCGGCATTGAAAAGCCGTCTGATCACGCGCCAATTTGGGCTTCGTTCAAATAAGTTCAGGTCCTATGCAGGAATAAAAAGCCAGCTCTTTGAGCTGGCTTTTTATTTGGCGCTACGCAAGATTACTTCGTTTCAAGCGGCCTTAAATGGCGATGCCAGTGGTGCTCTAAGCGTTTAAAACCGTACACGATAGTAAACGTCAGGCAGAGGTAAATTGCGGCGACAAACAAGAAAGCATCAAACGGGGCATAAAAACGCGCATAAATATCACGTGCAGCTCCGGTCAAATCAATGATCGTCACCACAGAGGCAATCGAACTCGCATGCAGCATGAAAATCACTTCATTGCTGTATGCAGGCAGTGCACGCCGAAATGCTGATGGTAAAATTATCCGATGTAAAATGGTAAACCGTGACATGCCGTAAGCTTTGCCCGCTTCTATTTCCCCACGAGACGTTGCGACCATCGCCCCGCGCAAAATTTCCGTCGTGTACGCGGCGGTATTCAGTACAAATGCCATCAAACACGGGTAAAACGCATCTTCAACGATTGGCCAGAAAAACGACTGTTGAATGCCTTCAATCGTCGCTACGCCATAGTAAATAATATAAAGCTGGATAAGCAGTGGCGTCCCGCGGAAGACATAGACAAAAATCCATACCGGACGGTTAATCCACGGGTTTTTAGACGTTCTGGCCACTGCTAACGGTACGGACAACAGTAACCCTAACACCAGCGACAGAAACACCAGCTGCACGGTGACCGTTAACCCATCCCAGTAATGCAAGATAGTGGTCGAATTGAATATCTCGTTTTGATCGAGAAAGGCGTAAATGGACTCTAACATGCTTTATCTCCTCAACCTCTAACGACACCCGCGCTGAATTTACGCTCTAATCTTTTGAGCCCCAATTCAGAAACGGACGTGATAAGCAGATAAACAATGGCGACAGGAATAAAGAACTTGAACGGTTCATTCACTGCACCCGCGGCTTCTTTCGCAAGACGCGTCATATCCGCAAGCCCGATGACCGACACCAGTGCTGTCGTTTTCACGAGCACCAGCCAATTGTTACCAATGCCTGGCAAAGCGTGGCGCATCATCTGCGGAAACATGATTCTGCGAAAGACCATCCACCGGCTCATGCCATACGCCGTGCCCGCTTCCAATTGGCCTCTATCGACTGCAAGAAATGCCCCACGAAATGTCTCCGCCATATAGGCACCGAAGATAAATCCAATGGTGGCAACACCCGCGGTAAACTCATCAACGTTAAAGAACACATCAATTTCATACGCTTCGTACAACCAATCAGAAAAATTATTCAGCATGATTTGGACGCCGAAAAAGATGAGCAGCATCAACACCAGATCCGGCACACCTCGCACCACGGTGGAGTACACCGTCGCAACACCACGAGCAACAGGGTTGTGCGATAACCTAGCTAACGCCGTTATCAATCCCAATAACACTGCGATAAACGCCGACAACACCGCTAATTCAACGGTTAAAATCGCCCCCATAAAAATGGATGGGCCATAGCCATGCAGATCTAACATCCTTTCCTCCTGCACGAGTTCACTGACAACGAAACGACCGCTTTATGACTCTTGTATTTCGTTTTCGCTTATCAGTCGAAAGGGAGCGAACCCGCTCCCTTTGGGCTTTTTGTCATCCATAGATCTGAAGAAATTGCTGTCTATAGCTGACAAGTATCCTGCAAAACAGTTGGAGCTAAGGCAAGGCATTGAACAAGTAACCCAAGCTATAGCCCCGCCTATAGAAATTGCTGTAAATAGATGGTGCTGTATCAAGGCAACAAGCAAACGAATGCCGGGAGCTTAGTTCACTAAGTGACCAAGCGAGTTTGCGCAGTTAACGCCGATACAGTGCCATCTATGACCAGCAATGCAGGTTTACATTTTGATGTCGTAAGCAAAATACTTCTTACGAATCTCATCATACGTACCGTTCGCCTTCACTTCCGCCAGCGACTCGTTAAAGATACCCGCAAGGTCTTTGTCACGCTTACGGAATGCAGCACCGACACCACCGCCCAATTGGATATTTTCACCCACGGCTGTAAACGTATCACCGTCTTTACCACCAAGAATTGACGCTTCACCAACTGGGAAATCAATCAATACGATGTCCAGACGACCACCCTGAAGATCCAACACCAGATCATCGCCTGTGGTGTAGCGTTTCACTTCAGCCACTTTGCCGAAAGTGTCTGTTGCGTGCGTATCTTGGATGGTACCGCGCTGAACACCAATTCGCTTGCCTTCGAGTGACGAAGCATCTGATGGGTTTATCGTCGTACCTTTAGGTGCAAAATAGCCGCTAGGGGTGTTGTAGTACGGTTCGGAGAACAGTACCTGTTTTGCCCGCTCTGGCGTGACAGACATTGACGAGAAGATAACGTCGTATTTACGCGCTTTTAAGCCAGGAATGATGCCATCCCACGCCTGAACAACCCAACTACAGTTAAGCTTTGCGTTTTCACAAACTGCATTGCCGAGATCAACTTCGAAGCCTGTCAGGGTGCCGTCCGGCGCTTTATATTCGAAAGGTTCATAAGGTACGTCCACAGCGATGCGCACATCTTTCCATTCTTTTGCTTGAACAGCTGTCGCGCCAAGAGCAGCAGTCACTGCAACAGCAACTAACCATTTTTTCATCTTTCTGTCTCCTTATGGATTTTATTGTCAGGTGGTACAACTCCATCTCCACCTGCGGTACTCGTATCAATAAGCGGTAGTTGGGTGTAAATAAAACTCAGTAGATGGACGAGATGAACTGTTGTAAACGTTCAGACTCGGGCTGGGTAAACAGCTTTTCAGGGTTACCTTGCTCTTCCACTAAGCCTTGATGCAAAAACATGACGTGACTGGACACATCACGAGCAAACGCCATTTCGTGTGTCACAACCAACATGGTGCGCCCTTCTTCGGCAAGACTTTTCATTACATTGAGCACTTCACCCACCAGTTCGGGGTCAAGTGCTGAAGTGGGTTCATCAAAAAGCAAGACCTCAGGTTCAACGGCTAACGCGCGTGCGATGGCTGCTCGTTGCTGCTGGCCGCCAGATAAATGACCGGGATAATAGTCGCGGCGCTCCCACAATCCAACGCGCTTCAAGTAGGCTTCCGCACGCTCATAGGCTTCCGCTTTCGGCACACCCAAAACATGAATGGGGGCTTCAACGACATTTTCCATGACTGTCATGTGGGACCATAAATTGAACCCTTGGAAGACCATTGCGAGGCGGGAGCGAATACGTTGCACTTGCTTTTCATCCACGGGCACAGCTTGACCACCGCGGCCGTTTTTCATTTCTATGAGCTCACCATTGACCCAGATCTCACCACTGGTTGGCGTTTCGAGAAGATTGATACAACGAAGAAAGGTGCTCTTTCCAGAACCGGAAGAGCCGATAATCGAAATCACGTCGCCTCTGTTGGCGTCGAGAGAAATACCTTTAAGCACTTCATGTTGCCCAAAAGTTTTGTGCAAATCTCTTATTTGAAGCGCCACTGCGTCCTTCATGCGCTTGACTCCTGTCTCATTTTTATATGTATCGCTGGGTGGCCGCAAAGCGGATCCTCATGCATTTATTGAGACCTAGCCACCTCTACGAGATGTTAATAATGACCTTTTTATTATTTTCAGCTGCTTCAGCAATACATTTCACTAATTAAGCCAATTTATGTAAACGTAACATCCAAATCCTTATGTGGCAACAAATTGTTAACCCATGTAAAAGCAATAATTAAGTCGATTTTTTCGCATAATTACGCAACCCATATCAACACCAGCGGACGCTAATCTCATTGATGAGACTTTTGGCTTGATGTAGGGTGGTAACAAAAATATTCTTTAAATTCAGAGAAGATTGAGCCATGTTGCTTCGCTTGCTTTCAACATGCTGTTGGGCAATTGCATTTGCTGCCGAATCAGCGCCAAATATGCTAACGATAATGCCCGACCTATCGAGTGGCTTTGTCCGCAACTACAATCCCTTCCGTGCCGACGCTCTCGCAACCACCAAAGATTTCGTCTTTGAGTACCTCTACATTTATGAAGAAAATGAGGTTCACTACCGTCTTGCCGAAAAGTTTCAATTAGACAAAGACTTAAAAGGGATCACCATTACGCTGAGAAAAGGCATTAAATGGTCAGATGGCATGCCTTTTACCGCCGATGATGTGGCCTACTCATTACAGCTATTAAAACAAGAGCCCAAATTGGATTATGATTCACTTGGAGGGTGGCTCAGCCATATTGAGGTCTATAACGAAAATGAGGTCTACATCTCGTTAGTTCGCCCAAATGCACAGATCGCTCAAAAAATTGCGTCGGCAGTGATCGTTCCCAGGCATCAATGGGAAAACGTGGATAATAAGTTAGATTACACAAACCCAACTCCGGTTGGCTCAGGCCCTTTCACCACCATAAAAGCCTTCAGTAGCAACAACATCGTCCAATGCCGCAACGAACTATATTGGCAAAAAGACGAGTTGAAAGTTGATTGTATTCGCTACCCAATGGTGAGAACAAATGATGAACTTATTTCTCGGTTAAGCAGTGGTGAGTTTGATTGGGCAAGTGCCTTTATTCCGGATATCGACCGTAACTACGCCTCTTACTCTCCTAACTATCACTACTTTCATCGGCCTTCGACCGTTGTGAGTTTGATGCTCAATTTTAAGCATCCTGACGAAGAAGTTCGAAATACGATTAATGACATTCGATTCCGCCGTGCAATATCAATGGGATTGGAAAGAGACACGCTGATTAATGTCGCCCTTTTCGGTCAAGGCCAGAAAGCAACATTTGCCAGTGGGTTGGAATCTAAGTTCGATGAGTGGGTATCAGACACGTCGGCCGAACAACACCTTTATTATATCCGCTACCATCCGGATGCAGCGCAGCGGTTGCTCGATGAGGCGGGTATTGTGGATAGAGATGGAGATGGCTTTCGCGATCTTCCCTCCGGCAAACCATTCTTCTTGTCCATCGTTGCACCGATAGAGTGGACAGATTTCACTTCGGCTGCAAATGTGGCCAGCGACATGTTGAGGCAAATTGGACTCGACGTCAGGGCTATCGCCTTGCCGCTTCCCGTTTATATCGATCGTCTTTGCAAAGGGAAGTTTGATATTGGTATCACCAACTATTTTTCTGGTTTGACCCCATATAGGTACTTAGATTCTGCCTTTAACAGCGCGTATCAAACAGCGACATATCCACGTTTCGCGCAGCACAAATACGTAAATAAAGACGTTGATACATTACTCGATGCGTTCCTGTTGACCACCAACAAACAAGAGCAAGTGGCTATCATTAACGATCTTCATCTGATTATTGCAGAGCAACAGGTGACGGTGCCGCTGTATTACAAACTCAACACAGTAGAGTTCACAACATCACGGTTTGCGGGATGGCGAGTGAAACCCAATGGGAAACCCAACGTCCCTCCCATTTGGTATACCGAAAGAGCACGGCTCATCCAAATTCTTGATTTGAAGCCCATTGACCCGATTATTTTTCGCAATCAAGATAAAAAATGGCTTAATTAGTTTTGATTAAATCCAAGGTTTTAAGCCAGATATCGGCTTCGCCTTCGGGATCTAGCTGCTTAAGCTTCAAATAGGCCGAACGCGAAAGCTCAAGCTGATGGGTTTTCATTGCACTGTAACCGAGTATTTCCCACAAGAAAGGATCACTGTGTGCCCCGAGATCAATGGCTTGCTGAGCAAGTATGGCCGCGGCATCCCATTTTTGCAGTTGTGAAGCAATCTTGCATTGTGCCTTTAACAAAGGGATTTCTGGCTGCTTATTTAAGTCAGAGGCAATGTCCCAAGCATCCATCCATCGTGCTGCCTGCATCTTATATTCCAACCGCGTTTTGTTCACGGCTCGGTCTACAACGACAACACGCGCTTCGGTACCTTTGTTTAGCCACGCTATCGCGGCATCTGGGTCTCCCGTTCTGCTGGCATAGCGGGCAAGGTCTAAATAGTCATTGTGTGTTAACACGTCGCTAGGCACCGCTTCCATAATGGACAGTGCTTTTCTCGCGCTCCCAAGATAGGCAAGCGCAGCCGCCTGCTTGCGTTGCCACCGAATATCTTCACCGAAGCGTTGTTGCAATTCACGCGTGGTATTAATTAACGCACGCTGTTGACCAAGCTGCTCCTCGCTCAATGCTTTTATCTGCCAGATAAACTCTGGAATATCAGAATACCCAGCAATGACGGCATTCGCTTGCTTAAGTGCCTCAGGGTAGTTTTGCGCCGCAAACAGCGCTCGCGTATACAACTGCTCAACGGGCTGATAAGGGGGGAAACCACTGAGATACATCCGGCTGTATTGAATCGCAACTTCTGGCTTTCCACGTTTCATTGATAAAGACACTAATGCGCCCAGTGTGTCTTGCCGCAGGCTTTCTGGCAGCTTTCTGTATTTCAGTGCACTGGTATAGGCAAGGTAGGCTCGGTCGTAATTTCCTTCACTAAGGTAAATATATCCCAGTAAACGCTGGTGTAGCGCTGCCTGTTCATCATTATCTGCAACGAGAGCTTTCGCGATTGAAGCGGCTTCAGTGAGTTCATCTTTCGACAACAGTTGTTCGATATGGCTAAGGTGTCGAGAAAAATCAGGATCGCTCGCTTGCGCGGAAAAACTGACTCCCATGATAAAGATGGCTATGCCGAAATTGTTCATGTCCCTTGCCAATAACGAATTGATATCTCGACTATAACGCAGATCGTACAACCTTAGCCTTGAGAATCCTCTATTTTTTGCATGCACGCAACATATCAAAATATTCGTAACCTCTATGTTGGTATATATACCTCGTATATACTTCGCGCCTTAAAAAGAGACAGAGAATCCCATGAAAACTTATATTCCCGGTAAAGACGCCGCTTTAGAAGAATCCATCAATGCGTTTGAAGCCAAATTGAAAGTCGCAGGTTTCAATGTAGAGCCTGTTTCATGGCTTAATCCGGTACCGAATGTCTGGTCTGTGCATGTCCGTGATGTTGATGCGCCGATGAACTTCACCAACGGCAAAGGTGCCAGCAAAAAGGCGGCACTGGCTTCTGCACTTGGCGAATATTTCGAACGTCTGTCATGCAACTATTTTTACGCCGATTTCTACTTGGGTCAGGACATCGCTGAATCACCTTTCGTTCATTACCCGAACGAAAAATGGTTTCCATTGACCGATGATGACACTCTGCCAGAAGCCCTTCTGGATGACGCAATGCGCGCGTTTTACGATCCAGAAGAAATGCTAAATGCCAGTGATCTGATTGACCTTCAATCGGGCAATGAAGAGCGCGGTATCTGTGCCCTGCCGTTTACTCGTCAGGCCGACCAACAAACCGTATATGTTCCTATGAATATTATCGGTAACCTGTATGTCTCTAACGGCATGTCTGCCGGCAACACGAAGACTGAAGCGCGTAGCCAAGGTCTATCAGAAGTGTTCGAACGTGCAATCAAAAATCGCATCATTGCCCAACGCATCAGCATGCCAGAAATCCCAGAAGCGGTGATCGCTCAATACCCAAGTATCAAAGCATCGATTGACGCCTTGGTAGAAGAAGGATTCCCTATTGGTGTTTATGATGCATCGATGGGCGGTAACTACCCTGTTGTTTGTGTCACTTTGTTTAACCCGAACAACGGCACTTGTTTCACGTCTTGGGGTGCACACCCTCGTTTTCAGGTTGCACTAGAACGTACTGTCACCGAGTTGCTGCAAGGCCGAGGCCTGAAGGATTTGGACGTGTTCGAAGCACCTTCGTTCCACGACGAAGATGTGGCAGATCACCACAACCTCGAAACTCATTTCATTGACTCGTCAGGCACCGTATCTTGGGACATGTTTAAAGACACACCTGATTACGCTTTCACCGAGTGGAACTTCGACGGCACGTCTGAGGAAGAGGTGGAATGGCTGCTTGGCAAACTACACGCAGAAGACGCCGATGCTTACATCGCGGACTATGACCACTTAGGTGTGAATTGCTGCCGTATCATCGTTCCAGGCTGGTCAGAAATATACCCACCGGAAGAAGTACAATTGTGCAACAACAACCGTGGCACTGACTTGCGTGATGCAATGAGCATGTTGTTGGCAACTGGTTTTGCTGACGAGGAAGTCGAATCACTGTTTGATGTGCTGGAAATGTCAGACTTTGACGACAGCTACATGGTGTGCGAACTGATGGGCATTGCACCTGATGCTGGCAGTGCTTGGAAATCACTGACCATTGGCGAGCTGAAATGTCTGTTAGCGCTTGCGATGGGCGATCTAGAATCAACGCAAGAGTTTGCCGCTTGGAGTTTAGAGTACAACGCTACAATCTATAGCAAAGAACGTCTGAACTTTATGCGTTGCCTGATCGCGAGTCTTGAGCTGGCGCAAGATGAAAATCGTGATCCCGCGGAATATCGTCGTGCATTTGGCTTCATCTATGGTAACGCGATCACGGAAGCGGTATGGAGCTCCATTACCGGTGACATCCGCTTCTTTGGTCTTGAAGCGCCAGAGCCAGACTTGACGAGCTTTAGTGCGCATCAAAAGCTGCTTGGTTCGTACCATAAGCTTCAGGTAGCCAAGTCTCGCGCTGCGAGCTGAGCCCCACCATCGCAACAGTAACAATAACTAAGCTGGTCATTTGTCTGTGACCAGCTTTGCAACCTTTTCTCGCCACACTCTCTACTCTTCAACATTCACAGTATAATCGCGGGTTCACCACGCATTTATAGCACATCCCAACCACCTCAAACTGTAATTTAATTACAAAATAATCATTTACAGCCCTAATTATGTCGATTAAATCCTCTCCCAGGTCACATTTTGTTATTTTCAAACCATCCAGCTTGTAATTTATTTTCACGAAAATGATCTAAATCAAGTTTACAAAAGACACCTTTGTTAGTATTTCAGTAACTAATTTTAGCCTCACACGAACACGTTTTTGGCAGCCTAAATCGCCAAGCAAAATTCTAACAATGTGAGAGGCTCTATCTGCATTGATTGCTTTTGTACGAAGAGGACTTTATGTCAATCCAAGCTCCATCAGAGCAAGCTGGCGACCAGGCGCAAAGCGAATACCAAGCTAAGCACCGTCCGGCTTCCGAGTTCGCAACACGTTCAGATTATCTGGACCACGAACTTCAAATCATGAACCCGCGCCGCTACAAGCTAAACCTTCCTGGCCGTGACTTCCGTTTCGAGCTCGAAGACCTTGTTCCTGCACTTGCTGGTACCATTGGTATCATCGCGATGTACTCTGCGGTAATGATGTCTTGGGCCGAAGGCTTAACAGCCGCATGGGACCACATCGAACTGGGTAAACAATTCGCCATCGAAGTCGCCCGTGTAGAAATGCTTATTCCAGCATTTCTGTTCTGTGTTCTTGCATCGGGTTTCATCAACCCTCGCGCGAACCTTGCAGGCAACCATGGTCCTATGATCCCTCTAATCGGCACGATCGCTCTTGCCGGTGCTCACCCTCTTGCATTAGCAATTTTGATTGGTGTCTTTGGTCTGGCGTTGAGCTTCCTCAAAGGGGGGTCCAAGCTGGTTAACCTCACCTCTGAAGGTACTGCTGGTGGCTTGCTGATCTTCCTGGGTCTAACAGGTACCGTAAGCCAAATCACCTCTATCCAAGAATGGGCTGTAGGCATTCAATCGCCAACGGTTGAAGCGGGTAGCATGGGCTATGTAGGTCTGATTGTTCTTGCAGTGACCATTGCGCTTTACGCACTTCTTGCAAAATACAACAAGCGTTGGTTAGCGATTCCAGTCTGTGCATTTACAGGTCTGGTTATTGCGCTTGCGCTTGGTACAGGTTTTGACATCCAATTTGTAACAGAAACAGGTTTGCCAAACCTGAACCCTGTGTACTGGTGGGGTTCTACCTCTGAAGGCTGGATGCTTGGTATGCCAAACGCCCAACACTTCATTGCATCGTTGCCATTCGCCATTCTGGCTGTTGCTATGTGGTCTCCAGACTTCCTGGGTCACCGAATTTTCCAAGAGCTGAACTACCCGAAGAAAACTGAACGCGTACTGATGGATGTCGATGACACCATGACCATGTGTTCTATCCGTCAGATGGTAGGTACTGCGGTAGGTGGTGGTAACATCACGTCATCTTGGGGTACGTACATGATCCCAGCAGCGATTGCGAAGCGCCCTATCCCTGCGGGTTCTATCCTGCTTGGTCTATTGGTGATGATCATCGCTATCCTAGGCTTCCCTATGGATGTCGCTGTATGGCCGCCAGTAATGCGCGTTGCTCTGCTAGTAGGTGTATCACTTCCTCTACTTGAAGCTGGTATGCAGATGGTGAAAGATTCTAAATCTTCACAAGCAGCAGGTATCTGTATCTTCGGTGCTGCGGTTGTTAACCCTGTACTGGCATGGGCACTGACAATGCTACTGGACAACAACGGTCTGATCGGCGATAAAGAGCGCGCTGAGCGTCTGTCTTTCGTTGATAAAATCGTTATCCCTGTTGGTGTATTAGTGATCTGTTTGGTCGCTATGCTGGCAGTAGGCATGTTTGAAGACCAGTACGGCATTCCAGCTCTACTGTAATCTCCGTTTGGGCAGCCTAAATTGGCTGCCCAAATTGCTATCCAAAACTGGGTAAGAGAGCGTAAAATCAAGCACGTTTCGAATTAGCGTTATTGCTTTTATCGTTTTTTAATTCGCGTACTGTCCACTGCGTTTAACAGTGGAGTGGTTTAAAGCTGCTAAGTACTTGTTTTCTTCTACTAAAAAGGTAGGTACATCATGTCTGAGCAATTTGCTAAAGCATGGGAAGGTTTCGCTGAAGGCGAATGGCAGAAAGAAGTCGACGTTCGTGACTTCATTCAGAAGAACTACACCCCTTACGAGGGTGATGAGTCTTTCATGGTTACTGAAGGTACTGAAGCGACTAACAAGCTTTGGGAAAAAGTCATGGAAGGCATCAAGCTTGAGAACTCTACTCACGCGCCTGTAGACTTCGACACTTCTGTTATCTCTACCATTACTGCTCATGACGCTGGTTACATCAACAAAGATCTGGAAAAGATTGTTGGTCTGCAAACTGAAGCGCCACTGAAACGTGCACTGATCCCTAACGGTGGCGTACGTATGATCGAGGGTTCTTGCAAAGCGTACAACCGCGAGCTAGACCCAATGGTTTCTAAGATTTACTCAGAATACCGTAAGACTCACAACCAAGGCGTATTCGATATCTACACCCCAGATATCATGAACTGCCGTAAGTCTGGTGTTCTGACTGGTCTGCCTGACGCATACGGCCGTGGTCGTATCATCGGTGACTACCGCCGCGTAGCACTGTACGGTATTGACTTCCTTCTGAAAGACAAAGCTAAGCAATTCCATTCGCTGCAAGCGAAACTGGAAGCTGGCGACGATCTGCAATTGACTATGCAGCTTCGTGAAGAGATCCAAGAGCAATACCGTGCTCTGAACCAGATTAAAGAAATGGCCGCAAAATACGGCTACGACATCTCTGGTCCTGCAACTGATGCTCAAGAAGCTGTTCAGTGGCTGTACTTCGGCTACCTGGCTGCTGTTAAGTCTCAAAACGGTGCGGCAATGTCACTGGGTCGTACTTCTACGTTCCTTGACGTGTACATCGAGCGTGATATCGCTGCTGGCAAAATCACTGAAGTTGATGCACAGGAAATCATTGACCACTTCGTAATGAAGCTGCGTATGGTTCGTTTCCTACGTACTCCTGAGTACGATGAGCTGTTCTCTGGTGACCCAATCTGGGCAACCGAGTCAATGGGTGGAATGGGTTGTGACGGTCGTACTCTGGTAAGCCGT
Source organism: Enterovibrio nigricans DSM 22720 (assembly GCF_900167155.1). Taxonomy (GTDB): domain Bacteria; phylum Pseudomonadota; class Gammaproteobacteria; order Enterobacterales; family Vibrionaceae; genus Enterovibrio; species Enterovibrio nigricans. The sequence goes on from NZ_FUXU01000021.1 coordinate 38,400, forward strand.
ACTAACTTCCGCTTCCTGAATACTCTATACACCATGGGTCCAAGCCCAGAGCCAAACATCACTGTACTGTGGTCTGAGCAACTGCCTGACGGCTTCAAGCGTTTCTGTGCGAAAGTATCTATCGATACTTCTTCTATCCAGTACGAAAACGATGACCTGATGCGCCCAGATTTCGACAACGATGACTACGCTATCGCTTGTTGTGTATCTCCACAGGTTCTTGGTAAACACATGCAGTTCTTTGGTGCACGTGCAAACCTTGCTAAAACCCTGCTGTATGTAATCAACGGCGGTGTGGATGAGAAACTGAAACTGCAAGTTGGTCCTAAGCAAGCACCGATGACTGACGAAGTTCTGGACTTCGACAAAGTTTGGGCTGGTCTAGACAACTTCATGGATTGGTTGGCAACTCAGTATGTGACCGCATTGAACGCGATTCACTACTCTCACGACAAGTACAGCTACGAAGCCTCTCTGATGGCTCTGATGGATCGCGACGTATACCGTACTATGGCGTGTGGTATCGCAGGTCTGTCTGTAGCAGCTGACTCACTGTCTGCTATCAAGTACGCAAAAGTTAAACCAGTTCGTGACGAAGACGGCATCGCTATCGACTTCGAAATCGAAGGCGACTATCCGAAGTTTGGTAACAACGATTCACGTGTTGATGACCTGGCTTGTGAAATGGTTGAGAAGTTTATGAACAAGATTCGTAAGCTGAAAACCTACCGCAACGCGGTTCCAACTCAGTCGATCCTGACCATCACTTCTAACGTTGTATACGGTAAGAAGACAGGTAACACGCCAGACGGTCGTCGTGCAGGTGCACCATTCGCACCAGGCGCAAACCCAATGCACGGTCGTGATGAGAAAGGTGCAGTAGCATCTCTGACATCAGTAGGTAAACTGCCATTCGCTCACGCGAAAGACGGTATCTCTTACACCTTCTCTATCGTACCTAACGCGCTAGGTAAAGATGGTGACACTCAGAAAGCTAACCTTGCTGGTCTGATGGACGGTTACTTCCACCACGAATCTGGTATCGAAGGCGGTCAGCACCTGAACGTTAACGTACTGAACCGTGAAACACTGGAAGATGCTGTTAAGCACCCAGAGAAGTACCCGCAGCTGACTATCCGTGTATCGGGTTACGCAGTTCGCTTTAACTCTCTGACTGCAGAACAGCAAAAAGACGTTATCGCACGTACTTTCACTGAATCTCTATAATCTGAGCATTCATTGAACAAAAACACCTCCCTCGTGGAGGTGTTTTTTTATGCCCAAATTTACACACATCCATCGTTTTAACCGCATTCCGTTCTGTCGACGTTCCTACAATTCCCTTCCATACTGAGAGTTAGCAAAAACTAAAACAATAATTTGAACGATACATGGATAACCTTTTGTGGGGAAACATGAACATACTGCTCGTAGAAGACCATCCCTTTCAGCGTGATGTTATCGCTGGTCAATTAATGCAGCTCATCTCCGGTGATGATGCCCTGCTAACTGCATCAGACGGCAATTCAGCGATTGAGCAAATCATCGAATACAAGCCAGATTTGATATTCTGCGATCTCGACCTGCCTGACATGGATGGCATTAAGTTACTCAGTAGTGCCGCCGATCACGGTTTCACTGGCTGCATAGTGATCACCAGTTCAGCATCGCCGAATTTGCTCGATACTGTCAAAAACATGTGTGAAAATTTTCACCTAAATGTACTAGGAACACTGCCAAAACCAGCCACGATCCCCTTGCTCAAGTACTACCTGAACCTTGCCATCGAACACGACACCAACTTCCCTGCTGATCTTGTTCCCTTGAGCGAGTCTGAAGTGCTAGATGCCTGGAAAGCGGGGCTTTTCGAAACCTGGTTTCAACCCATCGTGCGTTTCATCGATGGCGAGTGGGTTGCGTGTGAAGCACTTCAGCGTTTACACCATCCTACGCGAGGTATATTAACCCCTCACTCATTTTTGCCTCAGTTACTCTCTCTCGGGCTGGAAGGTGAACTTACCTTCAAAGTGATTGATGATGTCATTGAGCATCAACAGTATCTATTCAATCATCCTGTCGGCGTAAATATTTCAGTAAATGGCCTCATTGCGTTCGATTTCATTGATCGACTGTTGGAAAAAACGAAAGCATGTCCAGAACTAAATCGCCGTATCTATTTTGAGCTCCATGAACCGGAACACTTTGAGCAAATTGGTCAGCTGCAAGAGGCCGCATCACGGCTCCTTTTGCATGGTTTCAAGCTCGCCATTGATGATTTTGGATCCGGCTATGCCACTTTGCAGCAAATAGAGTTCGTGCCTCTCGATTCCGTGAAGGTAGGGTTAGGTTGCGTGCTGCCGATGTTAAGCAGTCGTACGTCCTTGGCATTAGTTGAAGCCAGTGTCTTGGTTGCCAAGCGAATAGATATCGCCTCTGTTGCGGAAGGCATAGAGTGCATTGAAGTCTGGCATGCACTCAGAGATATGGGGTGCGACTACGGCCAAGGCTATTTCATTGCCAAGCCTATGCCAGCAAAAGACATCCATGAATGGAAACCCCTTTGGCGTTCGGTTCTTGATAATCGTTCCGTCTGTCCCCCGATGGTTATCAACACCATTTAGTGCCATTTCCAGACGCAGCGCTATCCGCTCTGCGTCTAGAACCTGCTCATCTTTTCACCATCCACCTTCTCTGCGACGGGTTTACCGTCTACCACGTAGAGTTCCGCTTTAGGTGGTAGCGATTCTGTAATAAAATAACACCTTACTTTTTACAGTAGTTTATTGGAGAATCTCATGTCGGTTATTGGCCGCATCCACTCATTTGAATCTTGTGGAACCGTAGATGGTCCTGGCATTCGCTTTATCGTGTTTATGCAAGGCTGTCTTATGCGCTGTAAGTACTGCCACAACCGTGATACATGGGATCTCGATGACGGCCGTGAGGTCTCGGTTGATGAAATCATGAAAGAAGTGGTGACTTACCGCCATTTCATTCGCGCTTCGGGCGGTGGCGTCACAGCGTCGGGCGGCGAAGCCATGCTTCAACCAGAATTTGTTCGCGACTTCTTCCGTGCCGCACAAGCCGAAGGCATCCATACCTGTCTGGATACTAACGGTTACATCCGAAAGCACACTGATATCATTGATGAAGTTTTAGATGCATCAGATCTGGTAATGCTCGATCTGAAACAAATCAATGATGAAATTCACCAAAACCTGATCGGCGTACCCAACAAGCGTGTTTTGGATTTTGCGCGCTATCTGCATCAACGCGGCCAGAAAACCTGGATTCGCTATGTCGTTGTACCAGGCTACACCGATGACGAAGATTCAGCACGTCGCCTTGGCGAGTTTATTAAAGACATGGATAACATTGAGAAAATCGAAATGTTGCCATACCACCAGCTCGGTGAGCACAAGTGGGAAGCGATGGGTTACGAATACGAACTGAAAGACGTCGGCCCACCGAAGAAAGAAACCATGGACATGCTGAAAGGCATTCTGGAAGAATACGGTCACAAAGTGATGTATTGATCCAACTCCGAAGACCGGCCTCGCGCCGGTTTTTTTATGCCTTTAGGCCAAGCTTTAGATCACTAGGGGGACGAGCGTTATTTATCCGGAGACAAATACTCCCTATCGTAAAACGTCCTTAGCCAATGCGGCCTGTATACCGCCAACATTGAGACTGCCATGCCATTCAATAAGCCTTCGGGAAACCACACTAACAGCGCCAGCATCAAATAGTTGTTCACAATGGTATCCCAACTGTGCAGCCCAGAAATCCAATACCCTGCAGACACCACGCACAAGTGAAGGACAATCGTGAACGCGGCATTAAAAAAGCCCGCAACAAAGATATAAATAAAAAGGTGTCTTGAGAGATAGTGATACGTTAGCCAAAAGATGCCATAGCTGATCAATGCGGGTATCACTGCCGTCGTAAATGCGTACAAACCAACATCAGCAACGGGAAGCAGGCCAAATGTCACCATGAGTGCCAAAGGAAGAATACTGATCCAGATAGCGATTCTTGGACCATGACAAAGGGTTAATACTGTCATGCCGAGAATGTGAATATCGAGCCCCCTGCTGATCCCCGCTTTCAATGCCCAAAGACAAAACAGAATCAAACCACTTGAAAAAACAAAATGCTGATAACGTTGGTCATTGCGAAGTTTTTTCCATCCAATGGTCGAGCGGCTGATCCATAGCGCCACGACAAATAAGCACCATCCCAATGCTTGCCAATAAATCATCCTTCTCGCTTACACCTCGTTTTTTACACTTTGTAGCAATTTAAAAATTTAAGCCAAGAAATGCACGTATTTCCCGTTGTGAGATCAAAAAAACACCCCGAATGAGCTGCTAATCTGTAGCACATGAATTGCCAAACTTGCCGACTAAAACGAATAAATAACCGCTTGTTTGGATAAGGGATTTTTTACTTTTTGAGGCCACTTTTATGGAAATGACCGCAGCTCAACGCCTAATCCTTTCTAACCAGTACACACTGATGTCTCAGATGGATCCGCAAAACGCGGAAAAATACCGCCGCCTACAGACCATTGTAGAGCGTGGTTATGTACTTCAAATGCGTGAACTGGATAAAGACTTTGGTGAACTGTCGGAAGACATGTGTCGTCAAATTATCGATTTTATGGAGATGCACCATGCACTTCAGGAATCACATCGAATTCTAGAAGACCATTCACGTTGTGAGTGCGATGTAGATGCACGCCGCCTTCAGTTTTGGGGATTTGACGCCGCCACCGAGCCGCACCTGATGCACTATGTGCGCTTCCTGACAGAGAGTGAAGGTCTGTACCCACAATTTGAAAAATCTCTGCACCATTTCAACAGCCAAACACCTATGCTAGAAAAGTATCAACGTATGTTGAAAACATGGCGAAACTGCCCTCGCCAATACCACTTATGTGGTACGGAGATTTGCCAGATCCTTAACGCATAAGTCTCGCGTTAACCCAAAAAAGTCGCTGTCCCAAGCGGCTTTTTTGTTACTAATACTCGAAAATTCGCGTCGAAAATAACACCCACTTTCGATACAAATCTTAGCGAAATCCAACCCAAACCAGACGCCGCCTACTTTCTCAAAAGTCACAACACATTTTTATCGTCACCAAAAAAAATTTTAATTTGCATCCAGCGCAAATCGGTTGTCTAATCGCCACGCACCCGACTTATTGAGAGTCAACTCATCGAGGTGTATACGGGCTTGTAGAGCAACGAAATAAACTACAGATTGCTACTATGATCAGCCGTTTTTCTCTGTCATACCGTGCTTATAGTCCGCACGGCCTTTTTAGGAATGGCAATGAAATCTATCGCAAACAACGAGATTCAGGCAGCTGGTCTGAAAACCCTTTGCGACACCGCAGTTAATCTCCATCCGCAAAACAAACCCCAGTCCCTGTCGACACCCGTTCGCAGGAAAAGGGCATCGTTAAAGCGAACACGCAGCGCGGACGCCGTGCTCCTTGATTTGTCGCTTCAGATGCCTGAATAAGGTCTGCCAGCGTTAACCATTTTTATCTGGTACGAGCTACCGGTGACGGACTTTTATTGTCTGCCGTCACTGGCATTTTCTCGTACCCAATCACCGATGAGGAAGTAACATGAGTGATTGGTCAATTAATGACGCCCGCGATGTCTATAACACGCCATATTGGGGTCAAGGTTATTTCGATATTAACCAGCAAGGCGAAGTGGTTGTTCGTCCGAATGTGAATCAACCTGATAACACTGTCGCCCTATCGTCGCTGGCGGATGAGCTTATCGCGAAAGGTGCCTCGCTACCTGTGCTGGTGCGTTTCCCTGAGATCCTGCATCACCGTGTAGACAGCCTGTGTGCACACTTTAACGATGCAATTGCGGATTACGGCTATAACGGCGAATACCTGTTGGTTTACCCCATCAAAGTAAATCAGCAACAAGCGGTCGTTAGCGAAATTTTAAAGAGCCAGTATGCGCGCCAACAACGCCAACTGGGTCTGGAAGCAGGCAGTAAGCCTGAGTTACTGGCAGTGCTGGCAATGGCACGTCAGGCAAGCTCAGTGATCGTCTGTAACGGTTACAAAGACCGCGAATACGTGCGCCTTGCACTGATCGGTGAAAAGCTGGGCCACGAAGTGTATATCGTGCTCGAAAAGCTCTCAGAGCTCGATACCGTACTGGAAGAAGCCAAGGCACTGGGCGTGAAGCCACGTCTGGGTCTGCGTGCGCGTCTTGCCTCACAAGGTAAAGGCAAGTGGCAAGCAAGTGGCGGAGAGAAATCCAAGTTCGGTCTGTCAGCGTCTCAGGTACTGACCGTCATGGACAAGCTGCGTGAGCTGGACATGCTGGATACCCTGCAACTGATGCACTTCCATTTGGGCTCACAAATGTCGAACATTCGTGACGTTCGTTCGGGTGTCAACGAAGCTGCACGCGTGTTTGCTGAGCTTTACCAAATGGGCGCAGGCATCACCACGTTAGACGTGGGTGGCGGCTTAGCGATCGACTACGAAGGTACGCGTAGTCAAAGCAGCTGTTCAATGAACTACAGCCAGCGTGAGTACGCGAACAACGTTGTATTTACCATTGGTGACGTCTGTAAAGAATACGACATCAAAATGCCGCGCATCATTTCCGAGTCCGGCCGTAACCTGACCGCACACCATGCTGTTCTGGTAACCGATGTGGTCGGCGTAGAAAGCTACCAGCGTGAAGAAGTGTTCGCGCCAGAAGACAATGCCCCCCAAATTCTGCACAACATGTGGCGTTCGTTTAAAGAGCTGAGTCAGTCAAGCGACCATCGCTCACTGGTTGAGATCTACCACGACAACCAGAACGATCTGGCAGAAGTACACATTCAGTTCTCTATGGGTCTGGTGAATTTCTCAGAACGCGCATGGGCAGAACAAATCAGCCTGCGTATCTGCTACGAACTGTCTTGCAAAATGTCACACAAGAACCGCGCACATCGCCCAGTTCTTGATGAACTAAACGGCCGCCTTGCCGACAAGTTCTTCGTGAACTTCTCGCTGTTCCAATCGCTGCCAGATGCATGGGGTATCGAGCAAGTATTCCCAGTATTGCCACTGAGCAAGCTGGATAAGGCTCCAGAAAGCCGCGCTGTGATGCTCGACATTACCTGCGACTCTGACGGTGCGATTGAGCAGTACGTAGAAGGCCAAGGTATTGAAAGCACACTAGCCGTACCTGCATGGACGGATGAAGAACCGTACCGCATGGGCTTCTTCCTCGTCGGTGCATACCAAGAGATCTTGGGTGACATGCACAACTTGTTTGGCGACACAGACGTCGCGACGGTTCGCTGCAAAGACGACGGCGGCTATGAGATTGAAGGTGTTGAACGCGGCGACAGCGTCGGCGACGTACTGCGATATGTACACCTGGATCCAAACCAGTTCCTTGAGCAATACGAAGAGATGGTGAAAGAGCATCTACCAGAAGAAGAACACGAATCTATTCTGGCGGAAATGGCAGAAGGCCTGAACGGCTACACCTACCTCGAAGATATTCGTCACGCGTAATTATTTCTGGCCGCTAGCTTGCGCTGGCGGCCTTAGTAAGGATTTTTATTATGGCAACGTTAGCCAACTACCCAGACTACTCACTGTACGCAAATGCGTTCGGTTTCCTTCGCCAGCCTTTGGTTTTTGCACCACAAGGTTGTGATGCAGACATCGTTATCACCGGTGTTCCTTTTGATATGGCAACCACAGGTCGTTCAGGCGCACGCATGGGCCCGGGCGCTATCCGTCAGGCTTCTACCAACCTCGCGTGGGAAGGTAAAAAATGGCCGTGGGATTTCTCACTGACTGATGAAATTAAGATCGCTGATTGCGGTGACTTGGTATTCGATTGCGGTGACGCAGCTAACATGAGCGAGCGTTTGGAAGCGCATGCCACCAGCTTGTTGGCGGAAGGTAAAACCCTGCTGACATTCGGTGGTGACCACTTTGTGACCCTGCCGCTTCTGCGTGCTCACGCAAAACAGTTCGGCGAAATGGCACTGGTCCACTTCGATGCGCACACTGATACTTACGATCAGGGCAGCGAGTTCGACCACGGCACCATGTTCTACACGGCACCGAAAGAAGGCTTGATTGACCCACACGCGTCAATCCAAATCGGTATTCGCACTGAGCACAGCGACAAGCTGGGCTTCCAAGTGGTTGATGCAGCCACCGCGAACGATTGGTCTGTAGAGCAAATCGTTGATGCTATCAAAACCCGCGTTGGCGACCGTCCGGTTTACCTGACGTTCGACATCGATTGTCTTGACCCAGCATACGCACCGGGCACAGGTACACCAGTATGTGGTGGCCTGAGCACCGACAAGATCCTGAAAGTGATCCGTGCGCTGCAAGGCATCAACCTGATCGGTATGGACGTAGTAGAAGTGGCACCGGCCTACGACCACGCAGACCTGACCTCACTAGCAGCGGCGACCATCGCAACTGACCTGCTGTACGTTTGGGCGGCGAATCGTAAGAACAAGTAATTCGCACCTTCGAATACGAAAACACCCGCTCCGGCGGGTGTTTTTTTATTGCCTCTTTGCTTGATGCCTTCGCCCTCACACCGTATCCTTGCCGCTCATTCATCCTTGTCGAATTATCGCTATGTCATCTTATCTTTGTCCGCTGTGCCAACAGCCGCTGAATCTTTCTGCTCGCACTTACAAGTGTGCTAACAATCACCAGTTCGATCTGGCGAAAGAAGGCTATGTGAACTTGTTGCCAGTGCAGCACAAGCGTTCAAAGGATCCGGGTGATAACAAGGAAATGATGCAGGCGCGTCGTCAGTTTTTGGATGGTAGCCACTACCAGCCTATGCGCGATGCCGTCAGCGATTTGCTGAAAAACCTGCTGGCAGAAAAAGCCGACGGACAACTTCTGGATATCGGCTGTGGTGAAGGCTACTACACCAGCTACTTTGCCGATGAAATGCCAAGCACCAAGGTCTTTGGTCTCGATATTTCGAAAGTGATGATCCGGTACGCGGCAAAGCGTTATGCCAACGTGGATTTTCTCGTTGCATCAAGCCAACGTTTGCCGTTCGCCGATAACCAGTTAGACGGCGTTGTACGCATCTATGCGCCATGTAACGGCGACGAATTGGCACGCACAGTCAAAGACAGCGGCGTGGTTGTGACCGTCACACCGGGGCCTCGTCACTTGTACCAACTAAAAGCCGGTATCTATGACGAAGTGCGCCTGCACGATGTACCTGTAGAAGAACTGCCGGGCTTTGAACTCGAAACCGAACAAACGGTGGCATACCCGATGACGCTGAACAGTGCAGATGCCACTACCCTGCTGCAAATGACGCCGTTTGCATGGCGTGCACCTGAAAGCCTGTGGCAAACATTGAAAGACGCAGAGCAATTTGAATGTGAAGCAGATTTCACGCTAAGGGTTTACCGTAAGATTGCATAAGTAATCCGTTCTACCATAATGGAGCGTATCTGACCCTTTGTATAAAGGATGGTTACACTGATGCGCTCATTGTTTGTTTCTTCCCTTCTTTGCCTGACGCTGGCTGGTTGCAGCCAAACAGATCGCTATTCGCCCTCCCCCGCGTTAACTGGCACGCTTTACGATTACCGCATTGAATCCGCATCTGGTGAACCCTATTCACTCGACAAGCTCGCCACTGATTTAGACAGTGTGGACGTAATTCTCGTCGGGGAATGGCATTCCCATTCTGGCGTCCATCTGTTCCAAGCAGCGCTACTGTCGGAGTTAGCGTCCAATTCGCCAAATATCGCCTTATCGATGGAGCAGTTTGCACGCCCAGACCAAGCCGTGATTGACCAATACCTTGCAGGTGACATTGGTGAAAACAGCCTGCTCAACCAAACCCACCGTTGGTCAAACTACAACAGCAGCTATCGCCCACTGGTAGAATTTTCCAAAGAAAATGGGCTATCAATCATCGCCTCAAACGCGCCTGCAGACACGGTGCGTTGCATCGCCTCAGATGGCAAAGACTATCTCGACCGTCTCCCTGAAGAAAAAAGACAATATGTCGCCGCTACCTTGCATAACGACGAGTCTCCTTACAAAGAAAAATTCTTCGAAGCCATGTTCCATGGTGATGAGGCCAAAACGGAAAACCAGTACCTCGCACAACTGGCGTGGGACGACACCATGGCGGAAAGCATTGTGGACTTTCTCAAGGCACACCCCAATGACAAAGTAATGCACATTGCAGGGGCGTTCCATGTCGAAGGCGGACTGGGCATTGCCCATCGTATTCACCGTCTCAACCCAGATTTGAAGGTGGCCATCATCTCACCTCAGGCCGAAGACGAGCCATTAGACCAATCCATTGATGACTATCGCTTAATCGTGAAGCCATTGCCGCCGCAGTGGCTTTCTGATGCAGAGATGGAAGACGCCATGGAGGCATGCGTCACGGCCATCATACACCGCCATGTGATTGATGTGATAAAGATTTAATTCCAACCGTCCCACTTAATTGACAGACTTGAAAGTTAGTCCGCCAACCACGATCTATTGATAATGCACTTATCAGTGAACCTCCTTACATTGAGCAGGTCTGAACTGAGTCAATTATCATTAGTTTTGTTATACCAAGGACTAACTCTCATGTTATCGGATACATTCCAACGCCTTAACACCTACCTGCAAAGCCAGGTGGTCGGTCAGCCAGAACTCGTTAAACAACTTCTCATCGCACTCCTTGCTGATGGGCATATTCTGGTACAAGGCCCTCCGGGACTTGCAAAAACCCGCGCTGTTAAAATGTTGTCTGATTGCATCGAAGGCGATTTCCACCGCATTCAGTTCACACCGGATTTGCTACCCGCCGACCTGACAGGTACCGATATTTTCCGCCCAGAAACCGCTGAGTTCACCTTTCAGCCGGGACCGATTTTTAATTCGCTAGTGCTGGCTGATGAAATCAACCGCGCGCCAGCAAAAGTGCAAGCTGCCATGCTTGAAGCCATGGCAGAAAAACAAATCACGGCAGGACGTAAAACCTATGCGCTGCCTGAACTGTTTCTTGTTATGGCCACCCAAAACCCGATAGAGCAAGAAGGGACCTATCCGTTGCCAGAAGCGCAACTCGACCGTTTCCTGCTTCAACTGAACGTTGACTACCCAGATGCCAATGCGGAGCTCGAAATCCTGCGCCTGAACCGTGGTGAAGCCCAAGGCATCGAGAAACAAGAACCTGTCCACATTCAGCAAGAAAGTATCTTCGAAGCTCGCAAGGCAGTACTGAATATCCATATGGCGGAAGACGTCGAGAAGTACATTATTCGTCTCATCATGGCGACCCGAGAGCCAGTAGCCTACAGCGATAAACTGGCATCATGGCTACAAATGGGTGTGTCACCTCGTGCCACACTGGCCCTCGACCGCTGTGCCCGCGCACATGCATGGCTGGCGGGGCGTGACTTTGTTACCCCTGAAGACGTGCAAGCGATGGCTTACCCCGTTCTGCGTCACCGTCTGCTGCTGAGCTACGAAGCGCAGGCCGAAGGCATTGCCGCTGACAGCGTAGTTACATACTTGATTGAACAGGTTGCCAGCGTATGACACTCGCAGACACCGCCGCTGCTCTGCCTCCACACAGTGATGGCGTCAATGTGTGTCTGGCTGAATTGCTGCATTACCAAAAGCAATCCGTGCGTTGGCTTCCTCCTGCGTTGAGTATTTGGTCGCAGCTCAGTGGGCACCACAATAGTCGCCACAAAGGGCGCGGGATGAACTTCTCTGAAGTGCGTCCCTACCAACCCGGCGACGACATTCGCGCCATCGATTGGCGCGTCACCGCTCGTACGGGGAAAACCCATACCAAGCTGTTTACCGAAGAGCGTGAGCAACCTTCGATGCTGTTTATCGATTTGAGCAGCAGCATGAAGTTTGGCTCCCAACTCTTGCTTAAATCTGTGCAGGCTGCGCACATTGCCAGCCTCATCAGTTGGCTGACCATCAGCCAGCAAGACCGCATTGGCGCAGTGATTTATAACGGCATCAAAATACGGGAATGCAAACCGACAGCGCGGCAACAAGGGCCACTTCGCATCATGCATGCCGTGATGGAAGCGCATGAGGAGATGCTCAACGCAGAAAATGCAGGCGCGTCTCAGGAAAGCTGGCAGGCCGCGTTAAGGCATTTGCACCACCTGTGTCCAAAAGGCAGTGATATCGCCATAATTTCTGACTTTTATGCGCTAACGCACATGGATAAACGGCGTTTGAGCCAGCTGCGACAGCACAACCGCATTCGCTTTGTCCGCATTTTCGATCCGCTAGAACAAGGGCACACAGCGTTTCGCGGCCATGAATTGGTGTCTGACAATGAACAGACGGCATGGTTAAATTTTTCTTCTCGAAAAACCCGCGACAGCCTAGAACAACAGTACCTTCGCCATCAGCAATTTATCACTGATATGGCGAGAAGCCTGGCCATTCCGCTGCATACACTCTGTGCGGGTCAGTCACTGCTTCAACAGCTGAGTCACGCATCCAGTAAGGCAATGTAGTAATCATGACGACACCAACATCAAATACGCTTCCCCTGGCAGATATACATCTGCAAGCCGCACCGGGACTGTGGCCGCTTGCTTGGGGATGGTGGGCTGTACTGGCGGTTTTGCTGGTAATAGCCATCGCCGCAATTGTTGCGCTGCGACAGCACCGCCAAAAGCGCTTCGCGCAACAGCAAGCCATCAAACAACTTTCTGACGCCAGCTCGCTGGCCGAGGTGAACGCACTATTAAAACGCGCGGCCCTTACCTATTTTCCACGCCATGACGTCGCGAAATTAACGGGGCACGCGTGGTTGGCATTTTTAGATAACCAACGAGGCCCCTCTAATCAGGCGTTTTTACCCCATGAGGCTTTATGGCAAAAAGGCGCGTTTTCCCAAAAAGGTTTGAGTGATGAAGAACTCGACCTTTGTAAGGCATTGGCGAAAAACTGGCTGAAAGATGCGTTGCCACCTAAGCACAGCACCGCAACACGCAACCATGCTCATGGCGAGGTAAAAGATGTTTGAATTTACCTGGTGGTGGGCATTCGCTCTGTTACCACTGCCATTGCTGATTTATAAATGGGTAAAACCCGTTCCGCGTCCGGCGGCGATCCATCTTCCTCGCCTACCAAAAGGCTTGGGTGAAAAACAAAACACCAGCCGTGTACGACAGGTTCTCATGACCCTGATTTGGATCTGCCTCATTGCTGCGTTGGCGCGCCCGGTATGGTATGGCGATCCTATTCAGATCCAACCTGAACACCGCGACATGATGCTGGCGGTGGATCTATCAGGATCCATGGAGGTTGAAGACATGGTGTTGCCATCTGGTGACACTACCGACCGCTTTACCGCAGTCAAATCGGTACTCTCTGACTTCATCAAAAAACGTGATGGCGACCGTTTGGGCTTGGTGCTGTTTGCCGATCATGGCTATTTACAAACCCCGCTAACGCTCGATCGCAATACCGTGGCGCAGCAACTTGATCGTGCCGTACTTGGCCTGATTGGTAAAAGTACCGCCATTGGTGAGGGCCTTGGTATAGCAACCAAAACCTTTATCGACAGCAAAGCGCCGCAGCGTGTGATCATTTTGCTGAGTGACGGTGCCAATACCTCGGGTGTGATTGAGCCTCTCGAAGCGGCAAAACTCGCCAAGGAGAATGGCGTGACCATCTACACCGTCGGTGTCGGTGCGGAGTCCATGCGTCAGCGTAGCCTGTTCGGTTCTCGTATCGTCAACCCTTCACAGGATTTGGATGAGAAGTCATTGCGTGAAATCGCCCAAATGACAGGCGGTGAATACTTCCGTGCACGTGATCCGCAAGAGCTTGAGAAAATCTACCAAATCATTGATCAATTAGAACCCATCTCTGACGTGCAACAAACCTGGCGCCCACGAGATGAGTGGTTCCGATTCCCGCTATCAGCAGCACTGGCACTGTCCGTCGTCATCGTTGTTTTAAGGAGACGTCATGGCTGATTTTACATTTATGCACCCGATGTGGTTGCTCGCAGCGTTGCCTTTGGCACTTCTGCTGCCATGGATTAAAAACAAAACCCAAACATCAGGGCTTATCGCCCCTCATTTGAGCAAGCTGCTCTCGGGTAACACCGCAAATACGGGTAATACAAAACGCTGGCCAATTGTCGCATTGGCGACAGGCTGGTTGATTGCGGTAATTGCGCTGGCGGGCCCAAGCTGGCAGAAAGTGGAGATTCCAGCAGTAAATCTGGCGGGTGCGCGCGTTCTCGTGATGGACATGTCTCGTTCGATGTATGCCACCGACATCGCACCTAACCGTCTCGACCAAGCACGTTTTAAAGCCCTCGACATGCTGCCAGAATGGAAAGAAGGCAGCACTGGGCTTGTTGCTTATGCGGGTGATGGCTATGTCGTCAGTCCACTAACCGATGATGCCAGCACACTAAGGAACCTGATCCCTAACCTGTCACCCGAAATCATGCCCATCGCAGGCAGCAATGCAGCGGCGGGTATCCAGCAGGCCATTGATTTACTTAAGCAAGCAGGTTATGCCGATGGGGATATCGTACTGGTTACTGACGGACTCAGTGCGTCAGAATCAAAAGCTGCACTTGATGTACTCAAAAGCACAAAATACCGCGTCTCAGTTCTCGCCGTCGGTACACAACAAGGTGCACCTATCAAACTGCCAAATGGCAGTCTGCTTGAGCAAAATGGATCGCCTGTTATCGCAAAATTAGATTTGGGCACACTATCAGCCATCACCAAAGACACGGGTGGCATCTTACAGCTTTGGCAACCTACCAACCGAGACGTTGAAAACATCGCAGCTTACACATCTAAACCGCAAGACGGTGTGGCTGAGGGTAAAAGCAAGTCCATTGAAGAACGCATCAACGAAGGATTCTGGCTCCTCATCCCCATCATGCTTCTGACATTGCTCGGTTTTCGCCGCGGCGTTGTTCTGGCTGTGATGTTTATGGTGATGCCAATCCAACCCGTGCATGCCGCAGCGTTCAAAACAGACGATCAACAAGCGTATCAACATTTTGAAGCGGGTAAGTTCGAAGAAGCAGCGCAGGGCTTCACCTCGCCGCAGTGGAAAGGTATCGCGCAATACAAAGCAGGCGACTACAAAGGGGCGATTGATACTCTCTCCCAACTCGGCGATCCAGTGTCCCGCTATAACTTGGGTAATGCCCAAGCACAAGCAGGCGATCTGGAATCAGCCCTCAAAAGCTACGAGTCGGCTCTGAAAGCTAACCCAGATAACAAGGATGCACAGAAGAATCTGGATGTTGTAAAAAAGGCACTGGCGCAACAGCAACAGCAACAGCAACAGCAACAGCAACAGCAAAATAGCGAATCACAACAAGGCCAGAGCGAGCAACAGTCTCAGGGAAACAACCAAGATCAGCAATCAGCCGATAATCAGCCTGATAGCCAACAATCTGACTCAAAGCAGTCGGACGGTCAGCAGGGTCAGCAGGGTCAGCAGGGTCAGCAGGGTCAGCAGGGTCAGCAGAGTCAGCAGAGTCAGCAGAGTCAGCAGAGTCAGCAGGACAGCGAACAAAATAGCGCTGAAGAAAGCCAGTCTGCCCCTTCTTCAGCACAATCGAAAGAGAACACTCAGTCTGGACAGCAAGATTCCGAACCACAATCAGGCAACCAATCTGACAAGCAACAAGCCAACGCCAGTAACCAACAAGAAGAAGCGTCCCAAGACGAAGCGCAATCCAGTCAATCTCAAACTGGCGAGCCATCCGATAGTGACAAACCTTCACAAGCTCAGCCGTCCGCCGTCACTGAATCAGGTGAAGGTGACGAATCCTTGAGTGCCAGTAATCCTGTATTGAAAAAACTCGAACAGGTTCCTGACGATACCGCCGGTCTTATTCGTGCGCAGCTCATTCTTCAGGCTCGCGAAAAAAGCAGTCCCGAGCCAACTGAGAATACGTGGTAAATGAACAATGAAAAATAACATGACTTGGCGGGCCCAGCTTTCCCGTCGCACCAAAGGAATATTGGCCGCTTCACTGATTGCGCTAGTATCACTGCCTAACATTGCATGGGCAGGAACGGCTGAAGCAACAGTATCAACGAATGTCGTCCGAGTCGGAGATGCTTTTCAACTCACCGTCTCCGTTGATGAGAGCGTAGACAATGACGAGCTTGACCTGTCTGTACTGTCGAAAGACTTTGTCTACGGCAGGCCTAATGTCAGTAACAGCACCCAAATCATCAACGGTGATATGAATCGAAGTACAGTCTGGCGTGTTGCTGTTGCGGCGAAAGAAGCAGGAACATTCACGCTACCCAGCTTTGACATTGATGGTATGCAGACCGCACCGATTGTCATTAAAGTGTTGGCGGCAGGAGACAAAAGCACGCAAGCAGCAAACAATGCCGTTGAAGTGCAAGCCACGGTAGACCGCAATGACGGCTACATCGGCGAATCCTTTGTTTACCGAGCACGTCTGTTAATTGGCACCCGCGTTGACTCACCATCACTCCAAGCCCCTTTCGGCGAAGGTCTGGATATCACGCCTATCGGTGAAAACAGCCAATCTGAAGCTGTCATTAATGGTCGCCGTTATGTGGTGATTGAGCGCCAATATCAGGTGACGCCAACCAAAGCAGGCGCATTGACCTTGGAAGGTGCCGTATTTACGGGGTCAGAAGTCAAAGGCAGTGGCTGGGGATCGTCCGTCGGTTTACCTATCAGCCGACAAGCAAGTCGCATCACACTGAACATCAAAGACAAGCCTGCCAACTACAAAGGACTGTGGTTACCGACTTCGTCACTGGCTCTGAGCCAACGCTGGACTCCGGATGCGTTGGGTGGTGCGCAAACTGCAAAAGTGGGCGAGCCCATCAACCGCGTGATTTCGCTGAGCATTGCCAATACTGCGCAAAGCGTGATGCCGAACCTGAGTATCACCTACCCCAATCAAGTGCGTGTTTACTCGGACAAGCCGGAATACACCCAACAGGGCGATGCCACCGTGATGACCTTGAAACAGGTCATTATTCCAAGAGAGGAAGGTAAGGTTGATCTACCTGCTGTAACCATCAACTGGTTTTACACTCAGACAGGTAAACAGGAAACAGCGGAAATCAGTGGCCTTAGCCTTAACGTACAGCCTGGCGACATGAATGCACAACTCTTGCAAGCATTGCCCGAGCTGGCAGCGCAAGCTCCCGTTTCACCGTCAGAGCAAATCACGACGACGGTCACCACAGCGGGATACTGGCCATGGGCAACGGGCGCATTCACATTTCTTTGGTTGGTGACATTGGTGATGTATATCAGGAAGCCGCGTGCGCCAGCCATCAACACACGCGGTGATAATGCCAGAGCCCGTGAGGCAGGAACAGGGTTAACAGTCTTAGTCGATGCAGTGAAAGCAAACAACGCGGTTAAAGTATCGTCAGCGTACCGAGCATGGAACAAAGACGCACTACCTGCCGAACTAAAGCAAGATATTGAAGCTGAAATCAATGCGATGATGGCATCTTGTTACAGTGCAACATCAGGTGAATGGGATAGCGCAACCCTGCTAACACTGCTTGAAAAAGCGACAACAGTGAAATCAAATCACACCGAGGTTCAGGGACTTGCCGAGCTCAAATAACGATTAACGTAAACAAAAAACGCCTCGTCAAACGAGGCGTTTTTTATTACAGAGAAAATTCAGAACCGACTTAAAACCAGCGCTCTAAAGACGATTTATCCAACTGCTTAAATGCGCGGTTTAAGGTCTGTGCCAGTTCTTTGTAGCGAGGGCGACTCTTCATTGGCTGAAGTGCGCCACCTTCACTGACAATCTTTTCATGCAATTCACGATACCAACCAGCCAACGCAGGTGGAAGTTGCGTTTCACGGCGTCTTCCCAACCACCACAATCCTTGTAGCGGCATACTCAGCGCAAACAATGAGATGATCATGGCCTGTGGCATGCCATCATAGTTATTGAAGACCATTTGCATCAGGACACTGATCACTGCAACAGCAGGCATCACTTTAATCGCAAACTGGGTTGCACGAATCACTCTGTTTTCTGGGAACATCGGTGCAAGTTCTTTTCGAACCGGCCATTCCGTCATGTACTTTTGTCCATCACGAAAACTGCTCCACATCGTTTTATTGCTCATACGGCATACCTCCAAGCGATGTCACTGTTTCATCGGCTAAAAACTTGCTGCAAACTTTCAAAGAAAGTTGATAAACATTAATTCAAATCAATAATGACTTAAAAGTTTTTGTTATCTGTCGCAAGTATCGCTAGACTTAGCCGACCTAAATCAATTGTTGCTCGGATTTGATTATCTCGCAACCACTGAAACGCCAAATGGATAACCGGCAGGGCAATAAGTCACCGAATACGGTGGGCCCGAAGGCGAATCTGTCTGGCGTTTTACGTTGTGTATCAGGGACCGATTTTTGATGTATCTATTCCGCGACATAAATACGCTTTATTGCTTTAGCGAGACGGTAGTTGACACATTTATCAACTATTCTTCTCCGATTAGTAAACACCATCTACTTTACACGAATAGGTAGTTCAAATGTCTAAGCTGGTTCTTGTTCTTAACTGCGGCAGCTCATCGCTGAAGTTCGCTATCATTGACGCACAAACAGGTGATGAGCACCTGTCTGGTCTGGCTGAGTGTCTGCACCTGCCAGAAGCTCGCATTAAGTGGAAATTGGACGGCAAACACGAAGCTCAACTGGGCGAAGGTGCTGCACACAAAGAAGCACTGAGCTTCATCGTTGAAACCATTCTGGCTTCTAAACCAGAACTGGCTGAAAACCTGGGCGCAATCGGTCACCGTGTTGTACACGGCGGTGAGCAATTCACTCAATCGGCACTGATCTGTGACAGCGTGCTGAAAGGCATTCAAGACGCGTCTAGCTTCGCACCGTTGCACAACCCTGCGCACCTGGTAGGTATCGAAGCAGCGAAAGCAGCGTTCCCTGAGCTGAAAAACGTAGCGGTATTTGACACTGCGTTCCACCAAACTATGCCAGAAGAAGCGTTCCTATACGCGCTGCCATACAAGCTGTACAAAGAAAACGGTATCCGTCGTTACGGCATGCACGGTACTTCTCACTTCTTCATCGCGCAAGAAGCTGCAGCACAACTAGGCAAGCCAGTTGAAGAACTGAACATCATCAACTGTCATCTGGGTAACGGCGCATCTGTATGTGCAATCAAGAACGGTAAATCTGTAGATACTTCTATGGGTATGACGCCTCTTGAAGGTCTGGTAATGGGTACTCGCTCTGGTGATCTTGATCCTGCGATCATCTTCCACCTGCACGATGCACTGGGTTACAGCGTTGAGCAAATCAACAACATGCTGACCAAAGAGTCTGGCCTTGCTGGTCTGACTGAAGTGACTTCTGACTGTCGTTTCGTTGAAGACAACTACGGTTCTAAAGAAGAAGCAACTCGCGCAATGGACGTGTTCTGCCACCGTCTGGCGAAATACGTTGCTGGTTACACTGCTTGCCTGGACGGCCGTCTGGACGCGATCGTGTTCACTGGCGGTATCGGTGAGAACTCTGGCCCAATCCGTGAGCTAGTTCTGAACCGTCTGGGTCTGTTGGGTGTTGAAGTTGACCAAGAGCGCAACCTGAAAGCACGCTTCGGCGGCGAAGGCGTTATCACTACTGATAGCAGCCGTGTACCAGCGATGGTTATCTCAACCAACGAAGAACTGGTTATCGCACAAGACACAGCACGTCTGACTGAAATCTAATCTGTTTGATGTGACTTTGCGGCTGGTCAATGCGACCAGCCCTATCAATTTGGCAAAGTCGACTGTCAATCTGATTACATGACAAAGCTTGCCACTGTGCAGGCTTTGACTTCGTTATAGTAAAGAGGAATCCAGCGTGTCCCGTACTATTATGCTTATCCCAATCGGCGCAGGTGTAGGCCTGACTAGCGTTAGCCTAGGCGTTTTGCGTTCGATGGAACAAAAAGGCGTTCGCGTTTCGTTTTTTAAACCAATCGCGCAACCTCGCCATGGCGACAACCAGCCTGACCTGACCACCACCATTATCGAAGCAAACAGCAGCATGAAAGTGGCAGAGCCACTGACCATGGCCAATGCTGAAGCACTCATCCGTACCGACCAAACTGACGTACTGATGGAAGAAATCGTTGCTCGCTTCAAAGAAGCGACTGCCGATGCAGACGTTGCTTTGATCGAAGGTCTGGTACCGACTCGCAATCACCCGTTTGCTAACCAAGTGAACTACGAAATTGCGATGACTCTGGATGCAGAGATCGTATTCGTTACCACACCAGGCACTGACAACCCTGCGCAACTGAAAGAGCGCATCGAAGTAGCAGTGTCTAACTTTGGTGGTAGCAAAAACAAAAACATCTCTGGCGTAATCATCAACAAGCACAATGCGCCTGTTGACGAACAAGGCCGCACTCGCCCAGATCTGTCAGACATCTTTGACGATGCAACTGGCGCGAAATCAAGCAATGTTGAAGTAATGGAAATCTTCCATTCAAGCCCAATCCGCGTTCTGGGTTGTGTGCCTTGGAGCATTGACCTGATTGCGACCCGTGCAAGCGATCTGGCGAAGCACCTGAATGCCGAAATCATCAATGCTGGTGATATCGACACACGTCGCATCAAGAGCATCACGTTCTGTGCGCGTTCAATCCCTAACATGGTTGAACACTTCCGCGCGGGCTCTCTGCTAGTAACTTCTGCAGACCGTCCTGACGTTATCGTTGCAGCATGTCTGGCAGCGATGAACGGCGTTGAAGTGGGTGCACTGCTGCTGACCGGTGGTTACAGCATCCCTGCAGAACTGAAGAGCCTGTGTACCCGTGCGTTTGATACTGGCCTGCCAGTATTCACCACGCAAGGTAACACGTGGCAGACATCGCTGAACCTGCAAAGCTTCAGCGTTGAAGTACCTGCAGACGACAAAGAGCGCGTTGAGTTCGTTAACGAGCACGTTGCTGCACACATTGATGGCAACTGGATCGAGTCACTGTCTGAAGGTTCTTCACGTCAGCGTCGTCTGAGCCCTCCTGCATTCCGTTACCAGCTGACTGAGCTGGCACGTAAAGCAGCGAAGCGTATCGTTCTTCCTGAAGGTGATGAGCCACGTACCGTGAAAGCGGCTGCAATCTGTGCTGAACGCAAGATCGCGGAATGTGTGCTGCTGGGTAACCCAGAAGAGATCAAGCGTGTTGCAGAGCAACAAGGCGTGACTCTGGGTGCTGGCGTTACCATCATCAACTCTGACGAAGTACGTGAAAAATACGTAGCACGTCTGGTTGAACTGCGTGGTTCAAAAGGCATGACTGAAGTTGTAGCGCGTGAGAAGCTACAAGATTCAGTATTCCTGGGCACCATGATGTTGGAAGCGGGTGAAGTTGACGGTCTGGTTTCTGGCGCGGTTCATACCACGGCAAACACCATCGTTCCTCCGTTCCAAATCATCAAAACAGCACCTGATGCGTCTATCGTATCTTCTGTGTTCTTCATGCTGCTGCCTGACCAAGTTCTGGTTTACGGTGACTGTGCGATCAACCCAGATCCAAACGCTGAGCAACTGGCTGAGATCGCTATCCAGTCAGCAGACTCTGCGGCGGCATTCGGCATTGAGCCTCGCGTTGCAATGATCTCATACTCTACCGGTGAATCTGGTAAAGGTGCAGACGTTGATAAAGTACGTGAAGCGACTCTGATTGCTCAGCAGAAACGTCCTGATCTGATGATCGACGGTCCTCTGCAATACGACGCTGCTATCATGGAAAACGTTGCTGCTTCTAAAGCACCAAACTCTCCAGTAGCGGGTAAAGCGACCGTATTCGTATTCCCAGACCTGAACACCGGTAACACCACTTACAAAGCGGTACAGCGTTCAGCGGATCTGGTATCAATCGGTCCTATGCTGCAAGGCATGCGTAAGCCTGTTAACGACCTGTCTCGTGGCGCACTGGTAGACGATATCGTTTACACTGTTGCACTGACTGCGATTCAAGCGAAACAAGCTGAAGAAGCGGCAGAGTAAGAGTAGAACCTTACTCAACATGCTCATGATACAGATCGCTCCTCAAGCGATCTGTACCATGTACAAAAAGGCGATTTTTCGCCTTTTTGTTTTTCAGCTCTTATAAGAGAGTTAATTGCCCCCTCCCCCTTTCACTGATGACCTGAGCCTAACTCTCGTCAATCTTGCTAGACTCCACACCTACTGACAACTCGAACATCTCGCTAAAAATCAAGTATATTATCTTCAATTATGTTGATATTCCTCGATAAAAAATAACACCTTTCTTCCTAATAAAAATTAGAAATAAAAACCAATAGCAAACACTCATACTGCCTATTTCATCGCATTCCTCTGGCTGTTTTTTATCTATTCGATTAGGAGATCGCAATATTATTCTCCGGCCATTGATTCAAAACCTTCAAAAACTATATTCCTGACAATATTAATTTTAGCCTCTATAAGAACGCCGTAATTTATATTTAACTCAATATAAATCATAGAAAAAACAAAAAATAAACAATGACTTAACAATAAAGCCCTATTAACCAATACGTAACAAAGGCCGAGCATGATATTCGACATCATCACGAAAATTATTTCACAAATTAAGAATGACCCTTCATTGAAAAATAAAGTATTTCCAGATAGCCACATTATTGATGATTTAGGGTTGGACTCGCTGGATATAATTGATTTTCTTCTGGAGCTAGAAGCTGAATTTAATCTGCAGTTTGATTTTGAAAAAATTGATTTCTCTATCATGCAAAGTATGAATGCGCTTATTGCTTTCATTAAAGCAGAACAAGAGAGGTGTACCGTCGAATGATTGGGAGAACCGTGTGGGCTTGTTTTAATGCTGAATCGTTATGGAATGACGAGCAATTCACATCATTACCTTCTTTCACTAACGAAGCCCAAGACCGCCAATATCATTTCCTTGATGAGGTATTGGTACCGCAGCAATCCAATGATGGAATACTTATATTAGTCAAACCTGACGCTTATTTATCGAATTACCATTGCAGCATAGGTGCTGAATTCCACAGGGAATCACTGTGTGACGACCTGTCTAGTTGGGAACAACTTGGCGAACCCACTTGGCGAAACGAGCAAGCACCTAGTGTATTTATTTCGAAAAAAATGTCAGAGAGAAAACAGCGTCCTTTTGCCAATGTGCCCAGTACATACTACTCTGCGTTTGGCTCTGATCATCTTCCGAAATATCAAGATGTTGTGAAAGTAAATGACAAGCGTTATGCCGTAGAGTGTTGTCACCGACTTGGTATCAAAAACTACGGAATAAATTTGCACTCCTCTTCTTGTTTGGAGTCATTAAAAAGTCGTCCGCTTCCTTTGATCTTAAAAGAACCGTTTGGTGTGTCCGGAAAGGGAAGTTTGATCATCAAACACCCCTCCATTTTGTCACGAATCTGTGACCACTTAGCGAAACAAATCCAAAATGGCAAACAACTTGCCATGACCGTAGAGCCGTTCCTCCTTAAAGAGTTGGACTTTTCTAGTCAGTGGACCATTGGGCAAGATGGCACCGTTGCTTTTCTCAATGGCTTTGTTGCTTAAATCGATGGAACTAAATCTAGAAGCTACGAT
>NZ_FUXU01000129.1 GCF_900167155.1 Enterovibrio nigricans DSM 22720
CTGATTGAAAATCAGTTCACTTTTTAACTCAGGATAACCTAGGGTCTCAGCGGCCTTCTACTAACTTTGCAACGGAGCCCTTCACAGAGCTGTAAAATAAAACCCCAATCGCGTTCGCGATAAGCAACGCAATCAGAGGATAATCTGAGTATCTGGCATAAGGCGTGGCCCCCGTCGCATACTGTAATTCAAATGACCTCACCATGCTCTTCCCTTCTGGTAGTTGAAAAATCACCCTACCTTTCTCATCGATTAATTCTGAAATACCAAATGTATCGACCCGCAGCACCGGGCTTGCATTTTCTAATGCACGAACACGGGAAAAGTTATGTAAGACTCCTGGGCCCTGTGTACCGGCCAACCAGGTTTGAGACCCAATATTAAGCAGCAAGTTGGATTCAATACCGTTTTTATTCACCACATTGGGAAAGTAAAAGTCATAACAAATAGACGGAGAAACTAGATAACCTTTCACATCCCAAACGGTGTGTTTAAAGTAGCTCTTAGACAGACTGGAATTATCAAATGTATTGTAAAAATGCTTGAGTATCCCTGGAGACGTTTCCGCAAAGGGGATTAACGCCTGTTTACCATAGTAGTAGTTGCTCAATCGCCACAATGGCTCATCGTCAGAAAACGTCCTCAACTCTTCTGGAGTGACATAAAAGGCAGACACCACTGGAATCCCGGTTTCATTATCAGAGTTATTGAAAGCGCCAAAAATCAGATATGAATCTCTTTCCATTGACCATTCTCTCAGTCGGATGAAAAATGACTTTGGAAAATTGTAAATAATCTGGTTAGAAAGCACTTCTGGTAATACAACCAAATCGGTATCCAAAGGTACTTGATTCAGAAGGGATAAAATGTTGTTGGGAAACTCAATATCTCTGGTTTTTATCGAATTCAGATTTTCACCAGTTTGTACGACCGATACTTTTAAAGGGTCTTTTTTCTGATATTCAGTATAGTTTCTATCATTGGCCAATAGTGTGATAAATATGACCATTACCAAAACAGAAATGGTATATCGATTAAAATTAGCCAGAAGCATTGCAGTGAAAAGCACAATTGCACTCACCAGTAAACCTCCACCAATGGGAAAGTAGACACTAAATGGCGAGTCAATATGAAAATAATTTAGCTTTAAAGTGCTTAAACTATAATTGTAATTCTGCGTCAGAAGATCAATGGTCATCCAAGCACTGAAGGCCGCAGTTAACCTGATATACGTTGAATATTTTCTCAAATGGTAAGACACTATCACCATAAAGATATAGGGTAGCAACATTAAAACATTAGCGATTCCCACAAGAAAAACACTCAGTGGCAGACCAATATCAGTATTTATATATAACGTTTCAAAAAGATAATAGGTTGATAACAACACCCAGACCACAAAAAAAGACACCGAAAAGACAGAATAGTTTTTGAACAACTTATTTCTAAGAAAATACTCCGAGCCACTTAAAAATATCGCCAGTCCAATAATATTGAAAACCCAGGAAAAATGGTCATCCCACCATAATGGAATAGTAAAGAAAATCAGACTCGAAGAAAATATTATGTTGTTTTTATCAAAATTCATAGCCAGCTTCCAAGAGCAAATCTACACGCTTGTTGTTAAAAGCGCGTTTATCTTCGTGAGTAATATTTTCCTTTCTAAGTGTATCGATAGAAAAATCAAGAAAATCCAGGTAAGAAATACTGCCAAACTGATATTTAAGCGCTATCTTTTTCGACTCAGATTCCCTCACTTTCATTTGCTCCAAACTATATAGATAGTTACTCCTAGACTCACTATAATCAAAGTACGCTTTGGATAGTTTTAATACTCCCTCATATAAAGACTTTTTATACTCGTAAACGCTTTTTCTATACGTTTTAATTCTGGACTCTTTCATGTTGATTTTGTCAGAAAAATCCAAGGGAAACGCAACAGATATAGAGTTCAGGAAAGATGACATTGTGATATTCTGAATGACTTCCAAGAAATCAGTACCAATTGATATTGAAACCTCTGGTATAAACAGAAGGTTTGCATTCCTCGCATCCGTATATGACAATGCCATTTCAAACTCTTTCAGCTTCACTTCGTTGCTGTTAGCAATGTGATAGAATGAGAATCCTGATAATAGTGGTGAAGATTCACTGATATCGAAAAAGTAATCACCCTCCTTCAATTCCAAACCAGAGTCCATTTTTAGTTTGTATAAAATCTGTTTCCTGCGTTGATTCTTTTTGTCCAACTCATATTCTGTTAAATTCACATCACGAATGCTGTCCAACCATTTGGACTCAGCAACCTTACCCTTGTGGAATAACAATTCAATTATTTCTGCTTTTTCCCGCTGGAGGATTATAATTCCCCCCAGAATAGTGCTCGTTTTATCAATTTCCTCAATATCATATACAATCTTTGAAAGATCAGAAAAAACATGGCTTGAAACTATTGATAAGTTCACAGCCTTAATTTTAGACAAAATGTCAGACTTTGAACTTTCAGATAGTTTTGAAACGATTGAGTTGAGACTGGTGTCTGTGGATAACGACCCGTAATAGGAATTAATACTATCCTTCTTTGATATTGATGTCGAAACCCCAATCCCCAAAGTAGGAAATGATGCCAATGAATTCGAATTATTACTCAGTTTTTTTATGTCAGCTTCCAACTCCTTTATTCTCACATTGGAACTGTTACTGATTACGTGTTCATAAATTTTTATAAACTTTACGTTATCTATGTAGTTCCTTATGCGAAGGATTCCGTCTACGTTGTTTGAGAAATGTGACGGGATTAGGGCTTCACTTTCATATGAGAAATAGGATGAATCTGCCACATATAAACTTTCATCTAAGCCAGTGCACGAATACATCAGTGAAGACAACAATAAAATGGATATGACTCTCATAAATCCCTCAGAATTTTAATGACTGACAAATTCATGATCTTAATACTGGGTGTTATTGCGCTGAAAAACGCAGAAACAGTACCAACAAAAATAGATAACAAAAAGTGTTCCGGATAAAAAGAAAAGTCCAAGCCAGGCACCAGTAAGACTAACACCATAGACAAAATCAAATAAAGGACACCACCTAGAATGACACCAAATTGGCAGATGACAAAAGTTTCAATCAATAAATTGATAGTCAGGTTTTTCTTTGTTTCACCGTAAGCTAACCTAATGCCAAATTCCATCTTCCTTTTACTCACTAACCTGCTCAATGCATTATTGACATTTACTGTAGCTACGACCATGAGTATCAATGAGATAAGCAAGAGATACTGTTGAATTTCTGATATGTTTTTCGTTATTGCCTCTATGATATCCTTACTGACCTTAATTACTATATTCTTACTCGTATCACCGAATACAATATCAATAGAAAGTTTAATTCGATTGTATGATTTCAAGATGTTTTCTGGGTTGTCATCAACAAATATTAACTTTTCGATTCCTTTATCAGAAATCTCTCTTAACGTTTTATATGGAATGTAGACAGGGGAATCATCACGCCCATCATATTCATTAACAATGACAAATTTCTCATCTCCTATTTCTATATATCTCTCACCATTATTACCAACCATGAATATTCCACTCAGTGCTTTTGGAACGATGGCCACCTTGTTCATTGTATTCATCATGATCGCATTGATGTCTTTACCGAATTTTGATTGGTAGTAAAAATCATTTATCGTCAAGATATTGATGAAATTACCATCTACAACTGTATTGACGCTACTTGAGATACCTATCTCTTTATAGCGCATTAATATCTTAAGTTTTGCTATGTCACTATCTGTAAAAGACTGTTCATTCAATTCACTCCCATTGAGAAAGTATGCTACAATGGTATTGTTTGATAGGGAAAGAGATTCGACAACATTGTTCTTCATTTCCTGACCAATATTTAGAACTGCAGTAATACACGCAACACCAAGAGATATACTGATAATGGCAGGGTAAACAATACCCCTGCAAAGAAAAAGAATACGGAGAACATACAATAAGTCGATGTTAACTTTCATCGTTGATACATTTTTTAAAGATTTTTCCTTTTCTAATTTCATAGTTATTCTTCACTAAACTCGTAATTTCAATGTCATGCGTTATTAGAATTATTGTTTTTCCCTCTGAGTTTAACTCCGAAAGAATTTCGTATATTATTCTCTTATTTGAAAGATCTAATGCCCCAGTAGGTTCATCTGCAATGATCACTCTTGGTGAATTGATAATTGCCCTCGCGATAGCGATTCTTTGTTGTTCTCCTCCCGATAATTCATTTGGAAAAGAATCTATTTTTTCTATCAACCCAACTTTCTTTAGAACATTATTAATGAGTTTTTTCTTTTCACTACTTTTGTGCTTTATCTTTATAATAAGGTCTAAATTTTCTCTGATTGTCAGGTAGGAAATAAGATAATAGGATTGAAATATAAATCCAAAAAACTGATTTCTAACATCCTCCAACCCTTTTCTACCAACCATCTCTATTCCATCAAGCAGATAAGAGCCAACAAAATCATCATCAAGTAACCCGATAATATTGGTAAGGGTACTTTTCCCACTACCAGAACTACCTAAAATTGAGATAAATTCGCCATCTGAAATGGTCAGATTGATATCAGATAATATTTCCATGTCATGAATTTTCTTGGAGATTGAATTCAATTTAATCACTGGTAGAGTCATTGTTAGCTACCTTTACTTTAAATCCGTTAAGGTCCACCCCCACTACTTCAACCTTTCCATTTTTAACTGCACCAAAATTTGCTTTTACTAACTGCTGGTTACCATAAGCATCGAAGGTTTCGAGGTATTGGACATTATCTTTATCTTCTATATAAATATTAAACGGAACATAGTGTCTAGTCGTTGATTCTCCAGACAATACAAATGCGTCTATTTTCTCACCAACAAGAATATCATCCATTTCACTCGTAATTCTAGCAACGACCTTGTACCGTAGAACGCCTTTTTTAATGCTGTCCTGATCGGGATAAGGAACTTTTACACTGACAACCCCATATATTTCATTTTTCTCTCCCTCGCTGTAAAAACCTTGCACTGTCATACCAACATTAATATTTTTAAAGTCAGAGGGCTTTACGTAGAAAACCAAATTTAAATTTTCGTTGCTAAAAACTTCAATTATTTGCTTGTCCCGTGATAATTGGCTAAATCCAATATCTGGGCATTTGTAAACGGTACCATTTATCGTAGAAGTAATGACAATTAACTTATTGCTCTTAATATAATCCAGTTGACTTTTTATCTGATGTACTTTTAGCTCTATCTCCTTCAGCGATAGGATATCATTTTCATATTTGAATTTGGCTTTTTTCAAGTCATCTTCAAGAATAGCCTTCGCATTAAAGAGTACTTGCGCTTCTTTTAATTCTTCCTTTGAAAGCCTCACGGACATAGACTGTTTCTCCAAGCTTATTTTTGCCAACTCGAGATCCTGAGACAGTTTGCTGATATCCTCATTCGCGTCTTCAAGTTCAAGAGAAACAATAGGGTCACCCTTTTTGAGCACGTCTCCCTCTTTAACAAAGAGCTGCTTTAATTTTTTTTTTTCATCGACAGAGATTTTTATTGTTCCTTGAGACTGGACTTCAGCAGTTACCTGTATAAAGTTCTCTTCTTTTACTGTCTCTACTTCCACCATTTCATATATTTCCGACTTTGTTATTTTTTTAGACAGGAATATACCAGATAACAATGCAACGATAAGAAGAGCAACGAGTATTCTCATGTTTATAAACTACCGATTTAGTAAGCATGCCACCCACAAGGGTGGCATGATGTTTAGTTGGTTTTTTGGAAATTGTATTGACTTACAAATGCACCAACATGGAAATAATAAGGCTTGCTATGTGTATTGGTACCAAGAGCCCCTTTTGCTTTCCATCTTCTATCTAGTGGATCGTAATAATTTAATATCACGCGATATGGGCAGCTATTTGTTACCGCAATATAGTTTGCAAACACGCCTGACTGGATATTTTGTAAGTGGGCACATTTATCAGGAGGTGGAGGTCCACCACCACCGGCAAATACTGTATCAGATATTCCAAGCAGCAGTGAAAGAGCTGACATTGATAAAGTCAACTTACTTTTATTCATTATTACTTCCTTATGTTATTTTTAATTTAATAATTGCTCATTTAGCAAGAGTTAACAAATGTAACAAATTTGTTACAGGAGAATTAAACGCAGAAAATACAGTTACCTCAAATTTAATAGCGTTTTTTTTGAAGGCGCTCAAAGAAATCAAAATAACCCAGTCGTTTATTAAAAATATTTAAGTCGTGATAATCGAAAATTTTTGTTCATTTATGTGTATTATTTACACATAATAAAGGTGACACTTATATCTGATTGTTTTTTTGAATTTTTAATGGGCTTTGTTGCGTAAATCGATGGAACTAAACCAATCGCTTGCGATCTGATCGGCTACATACACTCAAGTCTGTAGCCGGCTCCGTTGCAAAGTTAGTAGAAGGCCGCTGAGACCCTAGGTTATCCTGAGTTAAAAAGTGAACTGATTTTCAATCAGGCACACTTCGCCCT
>NZ_FUXU01000080.1 GCF_900167155.1 Enterovibrio nigricans DSM 22720
CCCTGCAAGACTTGAACTTGCGACATACGGATTAACAGTCCGCCGTTCTACCGACTGAACTAAGGGGGAACAGATTTTGTTGATTCACCGCCGTAGCGATGTATCGAAAGTGGCTATTCCTGTAAGACTTAACGGGGCCGCCTAGGCTTGCGACATATCGCGTAGCGATAATCTCAAGCGGATGACTCGTCCATTGAACCAATCATCGAAAGTGGCTCCCCCTGCAAGACTTGAACTTGCGACATACGGATTAACAGTCCGCCGTTCTACCGACTGAACTAAGGGGGAATCTCTCAAAGCGGGGCGAATCTTAGCTATCGTCTTTCAGGCTGTCAACCATTGAAATAGCACAAAATGCGGATTTTAAATCATCCGTTTAAAGTGCGATCAGATTTGGTTTCTTTTTTGTGCTAATGACTAAATTTAAGCCACAAATGTCATTGAATCCGAATTCAGTCATATGCTTTTCCAATTGTTAACGCGGTTCCCTCGTATATGGCCTCTAAAAGCCGCATTTTCGTTGGCATGGTTAGATTGTTTAAAAATTAACCTTGCTGGTGGGGTGATGTCGAAACTTTCACGTTTCCCCTTACAATGCTCGCTGATTATTTGTGCTAAAACTTTGTGATGAAGGTCTCATTGAACGGAATGATGTGTATTCAGTCGATTAGATGGTCAAATTTTGAAATTTGGATTGACTTTCAGAAAGTCTTTTAGGCGTTGGTGTTAGCAATGTTACCCACAAAATCTGTGGATAAGTATGTTAATCATCAATTTTGGATCCTTATTTTGTCAGGATATCCACCGAATGTGACTGAGAAGTCGATGAGTTTTATCAGTGTTCTGTATTTTCTGGTTCACTCAGTGACGAATTTGTAAGAGTCTCCCGTTTTCTGTAGCGGTGATTGCGAACTGCCCATAAATAAGACAAGCTGGAAAAAATGCACACGCGTAAGGATACGAAAAATGATTGAATTGCCTAACACGTCATTGAAAGACAAGGTTTCACCTATGGAGTGGGAACGACGGGTCGATTTGGCTGCGTGTTACCGTTTAGTCGCGCATATGGGGTGGGATGATCTTATCTACACGCATATCTCTTTGCGGATACCCGACACTGAGACGTATTTAGTCAATGCGTTTGGCGTGGCGTTTGACGAAGTGACGGCATCGAATTTGGTGAAGGTCGACCTCGAAGGCAATATTCTCGACAACTCACCTTTTGACATTAACCCTGCGGGTTTCACGATTCACAGTGCTATTCATGAAGTTCGGTCAGATGCACATTGTGTTATCCATTTGCATACCAATGAAACCATTGCGGTGGCCAGTCAAAAAGGTGGGCTAAAACCTTTCAGTCAGTACTCTATGTTTGCTTTGTCGTCGCTTTCTTATCATGGCTATGAGGGGCTTGCGGTGAACGACGACGAAAGAAAACGTCTGCAAGATGATTTAGGAACGACAAACCACATGTTGTTGGTGAATCATGGAGGGCTAACATTAGGCCCAACGGTGGGCGATGCGTTCATGCGGTTTTACGATATGCAGCGAGCCTGTGAGGTTCAGCTTATGCTGCAATCAGCGGGTCAAGCAGTCACTCCCGTTCCTCAAACTATTCAAGACAATATTTATGCGCAGGCGAACATTGTACATTCCGGCAGTACGGGTGGACAGAAAGCGTGGCCGTCTTTATTGAGAAAGGCGTGGCGGTTAGACCCAAGTTTTATGGAATGACAAACGTATTGGCGTAAACGGGGCACATATTCGTGTCCGGGATTAGATAACGAAGTGGAGAACAAGGATGAAAGTCACGTCGGTTGAAGTTTTCGATATTCATTGCCCAGAGCGCCCAGCATGGAATCCGGTATTTGTGCGCGTTCATACCGATGAAGGGATAAATGGCGTTGGCGAAGCCGGGTTAGCCTATGACTTAGGTCATAGCGCTGCGGCCAATATGATCAAAGAAATGGCGGAAGCGTTTTTAATCGGGCATGACCCTTTCCAAACGGAAAAGCTTTGGTCTCGTATGCTGAGAGAAAGTTTTTGGGGGTTAGGCGGCGGGCCTGTGGTCTACGCAGCGATGAGTGCGATTGACACGGCACTTTGGGATATCAAAGGTAAAGCCCTTGGCTTACCGGTATATCAATTATTAGGTGGTAAAGTTAACGACAAGCTACGTACTTACGCGTCACAGCTCCAGTTTGATTGGGATAAAGAGTTTAAAGCCCTTTCTCAACCTGACGAGTATGCAGAGGCCGCACTCAAAGCGATCGCTGAAGGGTACGATGCAGTCAAAGTTGACCCAATCATGTATGACAAAGATGGGAATACCTATTACGAGCGAACCAAGATCATCTCTCGTGCTGAAATGAAGCTTTATCGTGCACGTATGAAGGCCATTCGAGAGGCGGTTGGCGATGAAGTGGACATTATTTTTGAATGCCACAGCTTACCCGGTGCAACAACGGCGATTCAGCTAGGAGACATTGCTGAAGAGTTTGACTGTATGTATTACGAAGAGCCGGTTAACTACCTGAACCACTCACTACATAAAAAAGTTGCTGATCGTGTCAATGTACCTATTGCGGGTGGAGAACGTCTTTATAACCGTTGGGGAGTGAGGCCGTATCTCGAAGACCAGAGTGTGGACGTGTTGCAACCGGATATCGGTTTGTGTGGTGGCTTTACTGAAACGAAGAAAGTGTGTGATTACGCAGATATCTTTGATGTTCGGATTCAAGCTCACGTCTGTGGTGGCCCAGTTGCGACTGCGGCCTCTCTGCATTTGGAAACGGCTATTCCGAACTTCCTTATCCACGAGCACCATACCTATGCGATTAAGTCGTGGAACCGTGAGTTGTGTATTCAAGATCCACAGCCAGTGAACGGTTTCTTTGAAGTGTCAGAAGCGCCGGGTATTGGTATTGAGTTGAATGATGAGGTGGTGATGCGCTCACCTCGTATTGTTATCAAATAGTCGACACCTGATTATCAAACAAAAGAGCCCGCAAATCGCGGGCTCTTTCTATTTATGCGTTTTTCGACGTTCAGAAACCATAGCACTGCATGGCATTTTGAATGCAAAGCTTATTTAAGGTTTTTTCGTTGTAAGGTAACGAGAGATAGTCTCGCCACAATTCCCCGTAAGAGGCCCGGAATAAAGTTAGCGGAAAGTTGCTTGCCAGCATGACACGATGTTCGCCAAAGCTTTTGAGGAGAATATCGACGCTTTTAACTATGTCGGTAAGCGGAAAGTCACGGTCACTCATTTCCCAGCCTGATGCTTTTACCCAAAAGTTGTCATGTTGTGCGAGACGCCGAATGTTCAACTGCCAATCATGGCTGTTCGCTGCTGGCGGGAACCCCGCGTGATTCAAGACAAATTGCAGTGAGGCATGGGTTGAGGCTGTACTGATAAAGGCGTCAACGGCTTTCTTGTCCTTTACATCGAACTGCGCTTCGAAAATCAGCGATTCGCTTGCGAGTACGGCTAAGTTTTTCTGAACGGACGCTTGGCTCAATAAATGCTCGGCGTCTTCATCGAGGATATGGCGGACACCAATGACACTTTGGTATTGCGTCAGCTTTCCCAATAGAGCAGTAAAAACAGCACAATCTAATGTAAGGTCTACGCAAGCGATGCTTTTAAACGGCATGGCACAGCTTGATTCTAGCCATTCAATTTCACGCCAAGGCTGCTCGTTATCAAACCCCGCTTCGACATGGACAAATCCCGAGAGCTTAAATGGCGCATCGAGTTGCAGATCATGCTCGTGAAAATCGCGACAGATGACAGATTTGTCTGGCCAGAAAGGAGCATTCTCTGGTTTTAGCCAGCCGTAATTTCCGTCACTGAGTGAGAACAAATGAAGATGCGGGTCGATGATCTGCATAAATTATTGCGCCGTGTATCCGCCATCAACGGCGTGAAGGCCGCCAGTCATAAAGCTTGCCTTATCACTAGCAAGGAAAACGACCAGATTCGCCACTTCTTCTGGTTGAGCTATACGTCCAAGCGGTTGCAATGCGCCTTCTTCCTTGTGGATCTCTGCTTTATCTGCACCAGAACGATCACAGTACGCATCAATCGCTTTATGATAAAGCGGTGTCTCGGTGGTTCCCGCGCATACGGCATTGGCGCGAATATTGAATTTGGCATAATCCAGCGCTGTGGTTTTTGCCATGGATGCGATTGCGTGCTTACTCATGTTATAGGCGAACGAGTTTTGTTTACCAATTGTGCACTGATCGGAGCCGAGCAGCACGATACTGCCATGGTGGGCTTCCTTCATTGTTGGCAAGCACGCGCGAATCGCATAGTACGCCCCTTTCACATTGATGCTGAGGACGCGATCTAGATCAGCTTCGGATGTGTTTTCAATGGTAGAACTAAAGTGAATACCCGCGTTACAAACTAACGCGTCGATTTTCCCTTCATTAGAAACCACCGTATCAACCGCTGCTTGAACAGCGCTTGAATCCGTCACATCACAGTTCAGCCACTGTCCTTTCGGGCCTTGTTGAATATCCAAGCTGTATACCATGTAGCCTTCAGCGATAAACCCTTCAACCACGGCTAAACCGATGCCTGCTGAACCACCTGTTACGAGAGCGACCTTTTTCATCTGAATTCTCAATCTTACTTGGTCAGTGGTGAAAACGCGGCTGACCATTTGGTTTGCTATTGGGTCTGATGATGGTGGGGGGAGATCGATAAGTCAATCATGTAAAACAGAAGATGTCCGCAACGGACAGCCTCTACCTTCAATGTGTTAAGCGAGGTTATGCGTAGGAAACAAATTGATTTGTACTGACAGAACACAAGAATCCGTTTTCTGTCAGTACAATGTCAGTTGACTTAGCTTCATCTGCGAGCAAAATGGCTGGTTCAGTATTCTAGTCATGGACGCATCATGAGTAAGACTTTCAAATTACAGTCACCGTTTAAGCCTTCCGGGGATCAGCCTGCCGCAATTAGCCAGTTGATTGAGGGGTTGGACTCGGGCATTGCACACCAAACACTGTTGGGTGTGACAGGGTCGGGTAAAACTTACACGATGGCGAATGTCATCGCTGAGATGGGGCGGCCTACGATGATCCTTGCGCCCAATAAAACGCTGGCAGCGCAGCTTTACGGGGAGATGCGAGAGTTCTTTCCTGAAAATGCTGTTGAGTACTTTGTCTCTTACTATGACTATTATCAGCCAGAAGCCTACGTTCCTGCGTCTGACACTTTTATTGAGAAGGATGCATCGATCAATGAGCATGTTGAGCAGATGCGTTTGTCCGCGACCAAGGCCCTCATGGAAAGACGCGACGTGGTTATTGTCGCCTCAGTCTCCGCGATTTATGGTCTGGGTGATCCGGATTCTTATCTCAAAATGATGCTGCATCTGCGTCGTGGCGATGTTATGGACCAACGTAGCATTCTTCGCCGTCTTGCTGAATTGCAATACACCCGAAATGATCAGGCTTTTACGCGAGGCACTTTTCGCGTTAGGGGAGAGGTCATCGACGTTTTCCCTGCTGAATCAGACAGGGATGCGATTCGTATTGAGCTGTTTGACGACGAAGTTGAAGGCATCAGTGTGTTTGATCCGTTAACGGGGGCAATCTCTGAACGAAACCTCCCTCGTTGTACGATTTATCCGAAAACGCATTACGTGACGCCACGTGAGAAAATTATTGATGCTATTGAGCACATTAAAGAAGAGCTGGTAGATCGTAAAAAGGTGCTGCTTGACAATAATAAATTGATAGAAGAGCAGCGTATTTCTCAAAGAACTCAGTTTGATCTTGAAATGATGCAAGAGCTTGGATATTGCTCAGGTATTGAAAACTATTCGCGGTATTTAAGTGGTCGAACAGAAGGAGAGCCGCCGCCAACTTTGTTTGACTATCTGCCTGCAGATGGCCTACTGATCATTGACGAGTCCCATGTGACGGTGCCGCAAATCGGTGCCATGTATAAAGGTGACCGTTCGAGAAAAGAAACCCTCGTCGAATACGGGTTTCGTTTGCCTTCCGCACTTGATAATCGTCCACTTAAATTTGATGAGTTTGAATCGCTTGCACCTCAGACTATTTATGTATCAGCCACGCCGGGCAATTATGAATTGGACAAGTCTGATGGTGAAGTTGCTGATCAAGTCGTGAGACCTACGGGCCTTCTTGACCCTCAAATTGAAGTGCGTCCTGTTACTACTCAGGTTGATGATTTACTTTCGGAAATTCGTTTGAGAAGTGCGATTAACGAGCGTGTCCTGGTAACAACACTGACCAAACGTATGGCCGAAGACCTGACCGAATATCTCCAAGAACACGACGTGAGAGTGCGTTATCTGCATTCCGATATCGATACTGTCGAGCGTGTCGAAATCATCCGTGATTTGCGATTGGGGGAGTTTGATGTATTAGTGGGAATCAACTTGCTTCGAGAAGGACTGGACATGCCAGAGGTCTCTCTTGTCGCTATTTTAGATGCTGACAAAGAAGGTTTTCTTCGCTCAGAACGATCGTTGATTCAGACGATAGGGCGTGCCGCGCGTAATTTAAATGGTAAAGCGATTCTGTATGGCGACCGGGTCACTGGTTCGATGCATCGTGCCATTGATGAGACGGAGCGACGCAGAGCGAAACAGGAGGCCTACAATGAAGAGAAAGGCATCGTCCCTCAGAAGCTGAACAAAAAGATAGCTGACGTAATGGAGATGGGCGGCAAGCGTAAATCTCACAAGCCTAAGGTTGCACCATCACTCAGAGCTGTTGCTGAAGAGGACGCGGCGTACGCCACAAAATCTCCGCAGCAAATAGAGGCGCGAATACAAAAACTTGAAGCGCAAATGTATGAGGCTGCACAGAATTTGGAATTTGAGACGGCGGCAGGTTTGCGTGATGAAATCTCCGCTTTACGTACATTGTTCATTCGTAATAGCTAAAAAAAAAGCCAACCGGAAATTAAGTCGGTTGGCTGTCTTGTTTCAGTGAACGAAGTGCTCACAAACAACGTCAGTTGGCTAGGTGACCCCGAAGGGTCATATTAATATAAGCACATACTGTGCCAACTTTCATATGTCTAAAACAGGCGAACTCTTTGTGTAATATCATTAGGTTTTGCAATTTCTTTTGCATTTTGCAATGCAAAACGCGTCTAAAATGACCAGGAGTACCAAATTCAGGGTTATACTAGAGACAATTTCAAAACAAAAAGAAAAAATTTCGGGATCAAAGCAGGGGGAATAATGCTGGATTCTGGCGCTAAGAAACGGATACTGATGGTTGAAGATACGGCATCAGTCGCTGTGCTATATAAATCTTATCTCAATCCACTTGATGTGGATGTTGAAATTGCCAGTAATGGGCGCCAAGCTTTAGAGCGGTTTAGTACTGACAGTGCCTTTTCATTGATACTGCTCGACTTGCGTCTACCTGATGTTTCGGGGTTCGACGTGTTGGCAGAAATTCGCAAGCAAAAACCTGATATCCCAGTCGTTATTATGACTGCGCATGGTTCAATCGATGCGGCTGTAGAGGCGTTACGCTACGGAGCCAGTGATTTTTTGATTAAGCCATGCGAAGCTGATCTGCTGCGTGTGACCGTCAATAATGCGTTAAAGCCTAAAAGTGCGGTAAACAAAAAATCACCGGAAGGTGCTTACTATGGCTTCATAGGCCGAAGCGTACCTATGCAGGCGGTTTATCGTGTGATTGACTCTGCAGCACCGAGTAAGGCGACGGTCTTCATCACGGGTGAAAGTGGAACCGGTAAAGAAGTCTGTGCTGAGGCTGTGCACGCTGCCAGTTCTCGGGCAAAGAACGCATTTGTCGCGATTAACTGTGCGGCCATTCCCAAAGATCTTATCGAAAGTGAGCTATTTGGCCATGTGAAAGGCGCATTTACTGGCGCAGCGTCTGAACGCGAAGGTGCAGCTGAAATGGCTGATGGCGGCACTTTGTTCCTCGATGAAATTTGCGAAATGGACTTGGATCTCCAGTCAAAACTCCTTCGATTTATTCAAACAGGTACCTTCCAAAAAGTGGGCTCATCTAAGGTGAAACAGGTTGATGTACGCTTTATTTGTGCGACCAATCGGGATCCTTGGGAAGAGGTGATAAAAGGTAACTTCCGTGAAGATCTCTACTACCGACTTCACGTTATTCCACTCACACTACCTCCGCTTCGTGATCGTGGTGAGGATGTGCTAGAAATTGCACAATCGTTACTTCTGCATGTCGCGATGGAAGAAGGAAAAGACTTCAGGTCATTCAGTGACGAGGTGGTTCAGCGTTTAATTCAATACGACTGGCCCGGGAATGTTAGGCAATTACAGAACGTAATTAGAAACATTGTTGTGCTTCACAATGGGCGAGTTGTAACGGAATTAATGCTTCCTCCACCATTGTTTAACGTTTCTGGTGTCAAAATTGCATCAGTAGAGTCCAAGAATAAAAATCAAAACACAATTGCCTACATTCGCGAGGATAATTTCGACGGCGATTCTACGTTAGACCGGCAGGGCTTAATCACTAAAGCGGATATCGAACCTCTATGGTTAGTTGAGAAACGCGCAATACAAATAGCGATTGATGCATGCGATGGGAACATTCCCCAAGCAGCGGGCCTGTTAGAAGTTAGTCCGTCAACGATTTATCGAAAACTGCAAAGTTGGCAAGAGTCACAAGAAAAAAGGAACTAGAATATGGCGTCGACGGTGAACCACGAAACATTGCGGCGGCTAGCAGTGGAGGTAGGTGAAGAAACCGTGTCTTCACTCCTGATCGTTTTTAGTGATGAGTTGAGTCGTTACTCTGACCAACTTACAGACGCGCCAAGCCCGCTGAAAGTGCGTGAAATCAGCCACGCAATTAAAAGTAGTGCAGCGAGTTTTGGTGCAGATGAGCTTGCCGAGTTAGCCAGAGAGTGTGAGTCGCGTGTGAAGCTTGGACAAGACTCATGGGTACATGACCAGTTGCCGCGCCTGACAACTATGTTGCAAGGCACAGCATCTGAATATAAGGCGTTAGCAGGTCAACAAGACCTGTTCAATAGCCAGAGATAGCCTTTCTCTGTCATGCCTCCAACGGTGGTTTGCAGACGCCAGTTCTGCAACCACTTGTTGGTAATTGGCTTCGAGATCTGCGTCTTCATCCGGACCGAGTACCACATCTACTTTTCTTCCCCCGATCGAACGCTCACACCATGTCAGCATCGTCGATAATGACATTTGTCCTGCTGGACCGGCTTCTTTATCTAAATTTCGGATAAACATAATCTTGGCGGGCGTGACTTTCAGTGTGCGGCTAATTTCTGGTAGAAGCAGGGGCGGCATAACACTGGTGAGAAAGCTGCCGGGGCCGAGAACAATCAGGTCGGCATTTTGAATCGCAAGCACTGCTTCTTTGGTGGCAGGAACTACGGGCTCTAACAGCAATCTTGCTGGTGGTTCCGATAATTCGTCCACGTCAGTTTCACCTGCAATGATATCCCCCGAACGGGTTTGTGCTGCAAGATCGGCTGGGTGCTCAGACATGGGTACTATATGCGTAGGTACTTTGAGCATATCGCGAATGAGGTTGATGGCTTCCAATGGACGAATTGACAGGTTATCGAGTGCTGTGAGCATCAAATTGCCAAGGTTGTGACCATTCAACTCACCGTTTCCGCGAAATCGGTATTCAAAGATCATCGAACCGATAGACGGCTCGGTAATAAGCTGGTTGATACAATTTCTCGTATCCCCCCAAGCGATACTGCCCTGACAGGCGCGTATGCGGCCTGTAGAGCCACCATTATCCGTCGTGGTTACGACGCCTGTGACGTTTTCACCAAAGTCCATCAGCGCGGACAAAACGCGCCCTAAACCGTGACCGCCACCAATTGCGACGATGCGTTGCTGTGTGTGTTTCATTTTGTGCCATTACTGGGTTCGTCTATACAAATAATAAGATAAGAATCATACCTAGCGCACAAACTTCATGTGAAATGTAGAAAAAACTGGCTATTGGGTCACGCTGTGGTGAAAAAAAGAACAGCATTAGCATTGTGGTCGTGGAAAGTAACCACTTACTTCATAGAAAGAGGACCAATAACGATGTCATTGGCCCCCAAGTCAGCACGGTCCGTATTCAATCATTTTCGTGTGAGTGGGTAGTCACTGGCGGGCAAATTGTTACTTGTCCGCCGGGGAATACGGTGTTGAAGAGGGTTATTTGTTCAAGAAGTCGCTGATTTTTCGATAAACCCGTTCACATTCTTCTTTCACCAAATCTTCCATGTTAAGGAAAGTGTGGATCATGTCAGGGAAGTGATAGTGCTCGACGTTGGCGCCGGCTAATTTGGCGTATTGGCAATAAGCGACACCTTCATCACGCAATGGGCAGAACTCTGCTGTGAATAAGAGCGTCTCAGGAAGTTGCGCGGTCATTGGCTGATAAAGGGGCGAGACCGCCTTTCTGTCTTCGTCATGTTGCAGGTAATTATCGAAGTACCAAGCAATTTTGCCTTTCTGCAGCAGATAGCCTGTCGCATTTTCCTCCATAGAAGCACTGTCCATGGTGTAATCCAAACTTGGGTAAACCATTATCTGTTTAGATATGCTCACGTCAGCATCGAATTGCGCTCTGGCACTGACTGTCGCGACCAACGCACCGCCACCCGAGTCCCCAGCAATGGAAAGCGTGGGGATGTATTTTACCTTTCGACCTTCCAATGTTGGCCACAAATGTTTAACGACTGAATACGCATCGTTCACACCCGCAGGATAGGCACATTCAGGCGCGAGTCGATAATCAACGGAAACAACCACGTGTTGCGTTGCCAGAGCGAGCTTTCTGCAAATCGGGTCATACACAGTGACGCTGCCTGCCATATGACCGCCACCATGGTAATACACCAAGACAGGCAGTGCAGTCTCTGGTGCTGGATGGTA
Organism: Enterovibrio nigricans DSM 22720; assembly: GCF_900167155.1. Taxonomy (GTDB): domain Bacteria; phylum Pseudomonadota; class Gammaproteobacteria; order Enterobacterales; family Vibrionaceae; genus Enterovibrio; species Enterovibrio nigricans. The sequence continues at coordinate 10,929 of NZ_FUXU01000080.1, forward strand.
AATCCGCACGGGAACGGCATACTCGCCCCCGACAACCAAATCGTCTTGTACCCAAGCAACCGCCGGAATGTCTGTAAGGAGGCCTTTGGTTAAGTTAGCGAGCCCTTCACGTGCATTGGTTGCCGTAGGTTTAAAACCACCCTCAATGAGTTGATTGACCGCCACATTGAAATTGGCTAACCAGGTGTGTAATTTTGGACTTACTTGGCGCATACCCACTCCTTAGGCTTGTTTTGCTGTTGCATTAAAGACGTCTGGCTTCTTTCCTGTTTCCGGTAAGAAGAAACTCGCGAGGAAGAATGTAGAAGAGCACATCACAGCGAAACTTGCTGCGTACGCAATGTTTCCGCTCATGTCTGCCAGGATGCCTGCAAAATACATCAATGCAGTTTCGATCATGTAAGAAACAGACCAGAACATACCAAAAATCACTGTGATGCGGCCAGGTGTCATGTTAGGGAGTTCTTGTGGTAACGTCACCAAACATGTCATTGGCATGAACATAAAGAACCCTGCCATAAACGCGGCGATATAGGCCACCGTTGCGTTGCTCGTTGTAATCATTAACGCAGCGAAGAGCGTCATTGCCAAGCCACAATAGCGAATGACAGGAACGCGCAGAGGATAGCGTTTAGCAATCATGATGCCGGCAATTGTACCCACCATACCCGCACCAATCATGATGGATGATAGGTATTTCGCTTCAGCCGCAAAGGTGGGGACGAGAGGAAACAACGAGAAGACAGAGATATAGCAGAATAACAGGCCGGAGTAGGCGATTGGTAACCACCAGTTCACTGACTCTTTCATGCCGTCTTTCAACGTATAGACGGCTTGTTGTTTGTTGCCTGCAGAGCTGGAAAGTGAAAAGTCATCGCTGATAAACCACCAGACAATCAAAATGGCCAAGCTGCAGACAGAGATGGCGAGAATAACGTTTTGCCATTGACCGAGACTCGATAGCAGTGAGCCTGTGAACAGTATTGCCAGCAAGTTACCCATGTTGAATGCGGCGGCGTTAATACCATTGATCAATGGTCGATCTTCAGCGCTAAAGTAATTAATGACAATAGGGTTGAAGTACACGATGGCGAATGCCCCACCAAAACCCATGATCAGGCGAGAGAACACATAAAGCGGATAGTTTGACGCAAACGCCCCGACAGCACCGGCGACGATCAGAACAGACGCCACTGCAAACGCTTTTTTAGGTCCCATTTTTACCAGCAACCAAGCAGCTGACAGGTTACCGATAATCTTTGCGATTGTAATGGCGTTGGTCATCCAAGTAGCAGCGGCCATACCTTCGATGTTGTAGTAAGCCATGATGTCTTTGGTCATCATTGAGCCTGCTACCCACGACATTGCGAACAATGCATAAGTGAGGAATATGACGACTTCAATAAGATGTTTCTTATTCATGCTATATACCTTGTAGGGTGGTAATTAATTGATCTTCTGACGCTAATAATACCCCAATAAAAACAAGTGATTATCCTGATTTCGCAATAATGAATTCCGTGATGGCGTTAACGAATTTCGAGAAACATCTTTTAAAACATAGAGATAAAAAAAGCCTCGCTTTAGGCGAGGCTTTTTGTCTAATTCAGTATGCAGATTACGGCTGCAATAACAGCATCTTATCCATATTGACACGGGCATTATAATTGACATTGTTATATCCAAACCCGTTGAGTTGCAGGAAGTCGAGTTTGTACCCTTCGTAATCACCAATTTGGTGGAAATTCTCTGCGGTCATTTTTGCCATAAGCGCTTTTACGGCTTGTTGTGTTTCGGGATCTAACTCCCAGTCGTCGACACGGATCAATCGCGCGTCATCAACAGGAACATGCGCCGTGTTTCCATAGAGACGGTCTGCAAATAATCGCTGCATCTGTTCGATGCAACCCTCATGTGTACCGTTCTCTTTCATCACTTTAAACAATGAAAGGATGTAGGGAGAAAATGCGGGAATAAAGACACTGGCTTTGGTTACCAATGCTTTGCAGACCGAGACATAGGCTTCACCATCTAGCGCTTTAAGTCGATCGTTGAGAAGATCCGCTGTCCCATGTAAATGCGCTTTCGCTCGGCCTAAGGTTCCGTGGTGATAAATAGGGTAGGTGACTTCGGGGCCGACATACGAATAGGCAACCGTTTTACAGCCTTTCGCCATCACACCCGCATTGCTGAGCATGGTTATCCAACTTTCCCAGTCTTCACCGCCCATAACTTTTACCGTTGCTTCCAGCTCATCTTCTGAAGCGGTTTCAACGTCCATTGATTCCAACGTATCGAGCTCAATATTGATGGTTGGGCCAGAAACAGGTTCACCGACAGTTTTAATGGAAGAACGCCATAGTTCGCCAGTTTCTGGATTGGGTCTCACGCCCGTTGCTAGGCTATAGACGACCAGATCCACACTGCCACCAAATTCATTTTGGATATACGCCACCACATGGTCTCGCATGTCCTGAGAGAAAGCATCGCCAACAAAGTTCTTCGCGATCAGCCCCTGTTTTTCTGCCTCCTCGCGGAAGAACACATTGTTGTACCAACCCGCGGTGCCAACGCCTTTGTCACTTGGACCTCGTTCGAACGACACGCCGATAGTATCAGCTTGTGATCCACCAAATGCCACGCTGATTCGTGATGCTAATCCAAAGCCAGAAGAGGCGCCTAAAACCAGAACCTTTTTGGGTCCATCGGCAACCTGCGGCGCATTTTTTACGTACTCAATTTGGTTTAGAACCGATTGCTGGCAACCGAGAGGGTGTGCAGAACGCGCAACAACACCTTGAATGATGGGTTTGATGATCATGTTAAATCCTTAAAACGAATGCTTTGGTGGCATGACGGTTGCCTGCCCTTGAATGACGGTTTTGTTGTTTTGATTAGTGCTTCGCGTTGCGAGTATAACGATATTTTTCTCTTTCACTATTTCAACAACTTCAACTTCTGCGCGTATCGTATCGTCGATATATACTGGGGCAGTAAATTTGAGTTCTTGACCAAGATAAATAGTACCTGGACCAGGTAACTGCATGCCGAGTACAGCTGACGTCAGGCCCGAAACCAGAATGCCATGAGCAACCCGATCGCCAAAAACGCTTTTTCCCCCAGCGAGCTTACTCACATGGACAGGATTAATATCACCGCTTATTCCGCAAAACATTTGAATATCAGACTCGCTGATGGTCTTTTCAAAATGTGCCTTTTGTCCAATAACGAGCTGATCGATTGAATAACTCATGATGATTGATCTCAAAAAATTTAACTTTGCAATGAACAGCACGAACTATGCATGGCAAAGCTATCTCCTCTTTGGCAAAAGAGGAGATACGACAAGCTAGGCTGCTTCGTCTTGAACCTTAATGTCTATGGCTTTTTCACCTAACACCAATCCCATAGGTCGGTCTGTGAAAATGCGTGAATCCATCAGCTTAAGTTGTTCACTGATCAGTGGTTTGAATGCCATTTTATCGAGTACGTCGCGTTGTAAATTTACGCCTGGTGCGATTTCTATCAGCTCCAGTGTCTCTTCCCCCAGCTTGAAAACAGCCCGCTCGGTGATGTATAGCACTGGCTTGTGGTTGCGACGTGCCACATCCGCGGAGAAGGTGATTTGCTGGACATCGTTAATCAGTTTGCTGATGTGTCCGTCTTGGATGATGGTTAATTTTCCATCACCTGTCTCGATTTCCAGCTTGCCTGCGGTAAAGGTGCCACAGAAAAAGACCTGCTTGGCATTTTGAGTGATGTTGATGAACCCTCCGCAACCTGCGATTTTAGTGCCGAATTTTGAAACGTTTAGGTTGCCAAAACGGTCGCATTCCGCCAGTCCTAAGAATGCTTGGTCGATGCCTCCGCCGTCATAGAAATCGAACATCTGATCTTGTGTAATGACTGCTTCAGGGAAGGCGGATGCACCAAAACTCAAGCCGCCTGCTGGTGTTCCGCCTATGGCGCCAGGTTCAACGGTGGCGATCATTTGGTTGGTGACTCCTTCTTCGTCAGTGATTTGAGCAATGACTTCAGGGACGCCGATGCCGTAGTTCAAAATGGCATTTGGTTTTAGCTCCATCGCAGCACGGCGGGCAATGATTTTTTTTGCATCAAGCGGACGAGGAGTCACGGACTTTGTATTTTGCTCTCCGCGTCCGCAATAAGATTCATTCATGGGCTCAGCAAAAGTTTGCATGTGCATAGATGCTTCTGAAGCCATGACGATAGCGTCAACAAAAATGCCGGGAATACGCACTTGCTGCGGGTCGAGTTCGCCATTTTTTACGATACGTTTAACCTGAACAATGACGGTGCCGCCCATGTTTCTGACCAACTGAGCCGCAGCGAGGTTTTCTAAGAAGAGGCATTCGTCTTCCATGGTCACATTGCCATTTTCGTCTGCCGTGGTTCCTCTGAGCAACGCGACATTGGGATTGATGCGTTTGTAGAAAAGGAATTCCTCGCCATCGATTTCAAACAAAGAGACGCGATCTTCTTCTGTCGACGTGTTTATTTTCCCCCCGCCTAAACGTGGGTCAACAAAGGTGCCTAATCCGACATGAGAAAGTGTGCCGGGTTTACCCGCCGCAGAATCTCGAAGCAGTTGTGCAATGACGCCTTGAGGTAGGTTATAGCCTTGAATTTTGTTTTCATTTGCCAGCTGTTGCAGGCGAGGAATCAGGCCCCAATGCCCGCCAATGGCTTTAGATACCATGCCTGAGTATGAAAGATGGTTCGTGGCACGATCAACGCCGTCACCTTGTCCTGCCGTAAAATAAAGCTCCAATTGGCGAGGATGTCCTGTTGATAAAAAACGCTCTCCCACTGCCTTTTCGATATCTTCAGGTACAACGGCACCGATAAAACCGCCAAGTATGACTCTGTCGCCATCGTTAATAAGAGTTGCAGCTTGTTGGGCGGTTAACACGTCTTTTTTCATTTATACATTCCTTTTGGAAATTATTAATGCCAACAGAGGCAGGTCTCCGGTTGATGAGGAAAGTGTATTGAGAACCGATTCATGAAAAAATAGACAAATAAAGGAAAGAAAATTGCAATTACGGGATAATGAAAAAGCGACAAAGGGACGATAAAAGAGCAAGTATGCATACTTGCTCTTTATATTAAATACAACTTTCCTATTCGTTATCAGCAATTTCGCGTGGCTTTGTTGCTTAATTCGGTTGGAAGACATGGCAGCCTAAAGTTGTTCGGTTCTTAAGCAATATACTGAGTTTCAGGCATACCCAGTCCTGTAAGCTTGTTCAGCGCTTTGATCATAGCGTAAGTCTCGCCAACCTGAGCATTGTAATTTCTTAGGCTTAATTTCCCACCTAGCAGCTGTTTTACTCGGTACATTGCTGTCTCTGATAGTGAGCGCTTGTGATAGCCATACCGCTTTTTCCACTTCTTGTTGGAGCCGTAGAGCTTTTGACAACCTACTGCTAAATTGCGAGGGTGTCCT
>NZ_FUXU01000164.1 GCF_900167155.1 Enterovibrio nigricans DSM 22720
GGACTGGGTATGCCTGAAACTCAGTATATTGCTTAAGAACCGAACAACTTTAGGCTGCCATGTCTTCCAACCGAATTAAGCAACAAAGCCTATTGGCACCGCTTTGAAGTGGCACACCTGCGATAATAGTCACACCACATTCTTTGGCTAACTCAGCAAATGCGTTTTCTATTTCGCCTCTCTCAACAATTGCATTCAGTTTAAGCAGTTGAGGCTCATAACCTGTTAACGATAACTCCGGAAAAACAACCAAGTTCGCGCCTTGTTCGGCAGCTTGTTCTATGAGGGTTTTGTGCTTGGCGAAGTTGGCGAGCATATCGCCTTTAGAAGGGTGAAACTGACAAAGCGCGATGGAAAGCTTTCCGTTAGACATCCTATTTCCTTATCGGGAAAGCGAGGATTCTAATTGAAGGAATTTACATGACTATCAACACATCATCGAACTGCGTGCTCCGTCATGCAAATTCCAGCCTTTCTGACCAACGGCAGCCCTTACCCATCGAATTACAACAGATAGTCATTTCTCTTTGCGGGGTTAGTTGAAAGATATTCGATGAATTCAAACTCTAGGTTGTTACCATCAATGTAATAGACACTCTTACGATGCGGGTGCTCACCCCCCATATGATCGATTTCATAGCCAGCCGAGGTTAACCGTTCGATAACATCGTCAACGCTGGGTACCACGATACCTAGGTGCTTCACGCCCGCCCAGTGTTCTTTCCAGTCACCGATTTCACCTTCACCGCCACTTTGTAATGTCACATACGAGTCATCATCACCCACGTGATACCAAACAACAGGTTTCCCAAACCAATCAAGGTCGCCTTGGCCTCGTATTGACCAGTTTGGTATCGCAGAAGTCAAAAAGTGAATCGATGCTTTTGGATCGGAAATTTGTATATTTGCATGCTCAAAATAACTCTTCATCGCCATCTCCCGTTGTCACACCAGCTAAGTAAACCATTTAACTTACTAAACCAAAATAACAAGGCGTTCGATCTCAGGATCACTTCACAGAACCATGAAGCGAACGGCAACAGCATGTCAGCCTCTAATCAACCACAAACAGTTTCGCACCTTCTTTGGTAAAAGAACGATGCGCTTCCGCGTTATCCGCAACTTGATAGCTCATGCCCGGTTTCAGTACATGGATACTGCCATCGTCGAGTTCGGTAGAAAGTTCACCGGAAAGACAAAAGAGTACATGGCCTTTAGAACACCAGTGATCCGCCAAATAACCGGGGGAATATTCCACGATTCTGACTCGGATATCACCAAAGTGTTTGGTTCGCCACAGTGCATACCCCGAATCCCCGTGATGCTTTGTTGGTTCAATGGTTTCCCAATCAGTAACGTTGAAAGGCATGTCCGTCATTTTCATTGCTTATCCTCCATTGATAAAACACAGTTAAGAACGTATCTACCGCTGTTAACAAACATACCGTGTGCCACGTGGTACTGTGAACCATCCGCCTTTTGTTACATGGTTGCATTACAGGCTTGTGCAATACCGCAAAACTAACAGGTTGAACGTGTTACTAGCCAGTGGAACAATGCAAGGGTTGGTAAGACTAGACCTAACCACAGGGGACTAGGAAAGCAACTTAAATACAAGGAATAGAATGACTGACAGACGCGCGGAACTATTACTCGTACTCACCACGATACTCGCCGCTGGCGGATGGATTTTCAGTAAGGAATCCCTCGCCGAGATGCCCACATTCGCATTTCTTGGCTCACGTTTTTTCCTCGCATCTTTACTACTTCTTCCTCTTTGCTATAAAGACCTTCTTACCGCGTCTATCGATGACCTGCGCAAAGCACTCGGATGCGGCGTATTACTGGCAACAGCAATATTGCTTTGGATTTACTCCTTGTCCATCAGCAACACGTTGGGGGAAGGCGCGTTTATCATGAGCTTAACCTTGCTCTTTGTGCCTCTTATCGGTTGGCTCCTTTTCAAGCAACCACCCAGCTCTTCATTTTGGATCGCTCTACCTATCGCACTTTCTGGGCTTGGCTTTTTATCTCTCGCAAATGGCTGGGCACTGGCAACTAGTCAACTTTGGTTTTTGCTTTCTGCCTTTACCTTTGCGTTTCAATTCAACATTGTGAGCCGTATAGCTAAGACCCTTCCGACCACCCTGCTCACATGTATTCAACTTTTCGTGACCGGCATCCTTGGGCTTAGCCTTTCCCTTCTATTTGAAGAGATGCCAGCCAGTATCAGTCCTTCCATTTGGGCGTGGTTTAGCATGAGTATCGTCCTCGCAACGTGTCTGCGGTTCATCTGCCAAACACGCGGTCAGAAAGGGACAACCGCAACAAATGCAGCATTTATCATGATATTGGAGCCCATATTCACCGTGATCTTCAGTGTTCTCTGGTACAACGAACCTATGCCGCCACAAAAAATAATGGGGTGCTTGCTAATTCTGACGGCTTTGGTTGGCTATCGTGGTGGATTCCATTGGATAGGAAAACGTGTCTTGGCTTTCAAAGAGGGCTAGTCGATCAGTTTCCAACACATGTATTTATGGTCGGCCAACGCCAGTAGCGCGAGATCTTCCTTGGTATCACCATAGGCGTATATCGAAGAATACTGCGATAAATCTATACTGTTTTTAACCTTGAGCGCTTTTCTTTCTTTGCTGCAATCGCCTGAAACGTAGCGGCCCGTGTATCGGCCATCTCGTTTTTCAAGATCACTGCATAGCAAATGTACGCCTTGCTGTCGGCACCAAATGGTTAAATACGGGCTCAACGACGCAGACACGAGATAGATGACGTCTCCCTGTGCTTTGTGCCATTTCAACGTACTTTCCGCCTCAGGACGAATAACTCCGCTGATATATTCATCAACAAACTGCTGCGCTTGTGCATCCACACTCTTTACACTTCGTCGCCAAAACGCCGCCTTTGCCACCACTGGCCGAGTCAGGCTTGCAGGCAATAAGCCTAATTTGTGGAACATAACCACAGGCCAAATAAGCGCAAAACCCAAACACTTCCGTTTTTTGGATGTAGCAAACAGCACAAACGCGGTAAAACAATCGTCGTTTGTGATAGTACCGTCAAAATCAAACAGGGCTAAATTTGCCATCTCGTTCCGTTAAACCTTTATTATTTTCTGCCATTTTCCGACAATTTCTTATCAGCAAAGTCTACTGCATTAGCCACACATTATGGCTGAGAAACAGTGCGTTAAAGATAAGTGGACCTCGTTGAACGTGGTACTACAAATTCTGCTTTCTTAGTAAATGTGTCTCTGGCATTCTGTAATGCTGCGCTGATTTTACCGCAGTGGGCCGTACTTCGGCTTTCGTCATAACTGATTAGGTAAAATATGAAATACCCAAAATCCCTTCCTCAAGCCCATAAGCAGCTATTGGACGACATTATCCGCGTTTTTTCTGCTGATCCTCGTATTGTTGGCATTGGTGCCAGCGGATCTTTCGCCTCCGACTCGATGGATAACTATAGCGATCTCGATATTGTTATTGCCGCTGAACC